>NZ_CP044011.1:725000-1325000 GCF_016864555.1 Sinorhizobium sp. BG8
TTTTTGGTGTTTGACGAACCTCTGACGGCATGTTGATGGATGTTGCCTGACCGCGCATCCCCGGACAGATCTCGAGAAGCTGGTCTTAATGATATGACTTCGCGGTGCACCGGCGTGCCCGCAATGAAGGACATATCGAACACGTCGATGGCATCTGATTGGTGTGGTTGTAAAAGGTAACCGCACTGTTGGGCCTGGCCGTATGGCCAGATTTGGAACCCCTTCGAGCGCAAGCGAGGAGGTAAGGAATTCCAAATCCAACTAAGGATGAGCATTGGCAATGAGAACGATCAAGTGTCGTAAGGGCAATTGGTGGATGCCTTGGCATGCACAGGCGATGAAGGACGTGATACGCTGCGATAAGCCGTGGGGAGCTGCGAATGAGCTTTGATCCATGGATCTCCGAATGGGGCAACCCACCTTAAATGCTTGGAAAATCCAGACTGTTCGCAAGGACGGCCTGGGTTTCCAAGCATTGTGATAAGGTATCTTACCTTCGAATACATAGGGGTAAGAAGCGAACGCAGGGAACTGAAACATCTAAGTACCTGCAGGAAAGGACATCAACCGAGACTCCGTAAGTAGTGGCGAGCGAACGCGGACCAGGCCAGTGGCATCAGGCGATGAAGTGGAACGGAATGGAAAGTCCGGCCTTAGCGGGTGATAGCCCCGTACACGTAGAATACCTGATGTCCTTGAGTAGGGCGGGACACGTGAAATCCTGTCTGAACATGGGGAGACCACTCTCCAAGCCTAAGTACTCGTGCATGACCGATAGCGAACAAGTACCGTGAGGGAAAGGTGAAAAGCACCCCGACAAGGGGAGTGAAAGAGAACCTGAAACCGGTTGCCTACAAACAGTCGGAGGGCGCAAGCCTGACGGCGTACCTTTTGTATAATGGGTCAACGACTTAGTGTGACGAGCAAGCTTAAGCCGATAGGTGGAGGCGCAGCGAAAGCGAGTCTGAACAGGGCGTTCAGTTCGTCGCATTAGACCCGAAACCGAGTGATCTAGCCATGAGCAGGTTGAAGGTTGGGTAACACCAACTGGAGGACCGAACCCGCATCTGTTGCAATAGATTGGGATGACTTGTGGCTAGGGGTGAAAGGCCAATCAAACTCGGAAATAGCTGGTTCTCCGCGAAAACTATTTAGGTAGTGCGTCGACCGAATACCCTCGGGGGTAGAGCACTGGATGGGCTATGGGGACTCACCGTCTTACTGATCCTAACCAAACTCCGAATACCGAGGAGTACTAGTCGGCAGACACACGGCGGGTGCTAACGTCCGTCGTGAAGAGGGCAACAACCCTGACCTCCAGCTAAGGTCCCCAAGTCATGGCTAAGTGGGAAAGGATGTGAGGATCCCAAAACAACCAGGATGTTGGCTTAGAAGCAGCCATCATTTAAAGAAAGCGTAACAGCTCACTGGTCTAAATAAGGGTCTTTGCGCCGAAAATGTAACGGGGCTAAAGCCATGCACCGAAGCTGAGGATGTGGTAGCAATACCACGTGGTAGCGGAGCGTTCCGTAAGCCTGTGAAGGGATACCCGTGAGGGGTCCTGGAGGTATCGGAAGTGCGAATGTTGACATGAGTAACGATAAAGAGGGTGAGAGACCCTCTCGCCGAAAGACCAAGGGTTCCTGCTTAAAGTTAATCTGAGCAGGGTTAGCCGGCCCCTAAGACGAGGCGGACACGCGTAGTCGATGGGAACCACGTTAATATTCGTGGGCCTGGTGGTAGTGACGGATCGCACAAGTTGTTCAACCTTATTGGATTGGTTGGGCGGCGGAGCGGTTCCAGGAAATAGCTCCACCATTATAGACCGTACCCGAAACCGACACAGGTGGTCAGGTAGAGTATACCAAGGCGCTTGAGAGAACTGCGTTGAAGGAACTCGGCAAATTGCACGCGTAACTTCGGAAGAAGCGTGACCCCAATCTACGCAAGTATGTTGGGGTGGCACAGACCAGGGGGTAGCGACTGTTTATCAAAAACACAGGGCTCTGCGAAGTCGCAAGACGACGTATAGGGTCTGACGCCTGCCCGGTGCTGGAAGGTTAAGAGGAGAGGTGCAAGCTTTGAATCGAAGCCCCAGTAAACGGCGGCCGTAACTATAACGGTCCTAAGGTAGCGAAATTCCTTGTCGGGTAAGTTCCGACCTGCACGAATGGCGTAACGACTTCCCCGCTGTCTCCAACGCAGACTCAGTGAAATTGAATTCCCCGTGAAGATGCGGGGTTCCTGCGGTCAGACGGAAAGACCCCGTGCACCTTTACTATAGCTTTACACTGGCATTCGTGTCGGCATGTGTAGGATAGGTGGTAGGCTTTGAAGCAGGGACGCCAGTTTCTGTGGAGCCATCCTTGAAATACCACCCTTATCGTCATGGATGTCTAACCGCGGCCCGTCATCCGGGTCCGGGACAGTGTATGGTGGGTAGTTTGACTGGGGCGGTCGCCTCCGAAAGAGTAACGGAGGCGCGCGATGGTGGGCTCAGACCGGTCGGAAATCGGTCGTCGAGTGCAATGGCATAAGCCCGCCTGACTGCGAGACTGACAAGTCGAGCAGAGACGAAAGTCGGTCATAGTGATCCGGTGGTCCCGCGTGGAAGGGCCATCGCTCAACGGATAAAAGGTACGCCGGGGATAACAGGCTGATGACCCCCAAGAGTCCATATCGACGGGGTTGTTTGGCACCTCGATGTCGGCTCATCGCATCCTGGGGCTGGAGCAGGTCCCAAGGGTTTGGCTGTTCGCCAATTAAAGCGGTACGTGAGCTGGGTTCAGAACGTCGTGAGACAGTTCGGTCCCTATCTGCCGTGGGTGTAGGAATATTGACAGGATCTGTCCCTAGTACGAGAGGACCGGGATGGACATATCTCTGGTGGACCTGTTGTCCTGCCAAGGGCATAGCAGGGTAGCTATATATGGAAGGGATAACCGCTGAAGGCATCTAAGCGGGAAACCCACCTGAAAACGAGTATTCCCTTGAGAGCCGTGGAAGACGACCACGTTGATAGGCCGGGTGTGGAAGCGCAGCAATGTGTGAAGCTTACCGGTACTAATCGCTCGATTGGCTTGATCGTTCTCATTGAAAATGCTCATCTCAAGGCCAACGCGTCAGCGTTGGTCCTGATAGAGCCAAGGCGAAAGCCTTTGCGACGGGCCCGGCAAATGCAAGGCATTTGTCCGGTTTGTTGCTCCAAAGACGTGTTCACAAAAGACAAAACATGATCGCAAGATCATTACCAGCTTCTCATCAACTTGCCCTTAGCCGACCTGGTGGTTCTGGCGGGGTGGCTGCACCCGTTCCCATTCCGAACACGGCCGTGAAACGCCCCAGCGCCGATGGTACTTCGTCTTAAGACGCGGGAGAGTAGGTCGCTGCCAGGTCTGCTAAAGGCAAGTTGAAAACATAGATCCCCTTCTCATCACACACTCGGCCCAAGCCGATCAAAAAAAGGGCCGCGCAAAGCGGCCTTTATGCGTTATAATCCTCGACAGCTTCGAGGTCTTCGAACTCAACGGTATTTTGCCCAATGGCAAAAACCGGTCGGTATTTTGCCAAGGCAAAAGCCAGGTAACGCGGGGTGGAGCAGCCCGGTAGCTCGTCAGGCTCATAACCTGAAGGCCGCAGGTTCAAATCCTGCCCCCGCAACCAAACATCACAAAGCCCCGCTCGGAGAAATCCGGCGGGGCTTTCTGCGTTAAAGCGCACACCAAAGCACCGACCCAAGCGGGAAAGCGGCATTCGGATCCGCAATCGAACATACTTCCGGCCATTTTTCGTCACATCTAGGTCGGATTGTACCGTGTCCGACGCATGCGAAGTCTTCTCGAGGAGAATAGACAATGGCGACGTGGCGGCCTGATCCCTCATTCTATCCATCTCCGCGCATGGCGGCAAAAGCCCCGCGCGAGACACTTGCCTATGTGGCGAGTTTCGATCCCGACCGGAAAAAGCCGGATGCGATCGCCGTGGTCGACGTCGATCCGTCGTCCGCGAGCTACTCACAGATTGTTGGCCAGGTCGTAATGCCGAATGTCGCCGACGAGCTCCATCATTTCGGCTGGAACGCCTGTTCGTCCTGCCTATGCCCGAATGCGCCGCATCCGCACGTCGAGCGACGCTATCTTGTCGTGCCGGGATTGCGTTCATCGAGGCTCCACATCATCGACACGAAGCCTGATCCGAGAAACCCGACAATCGTTCGCGTGATAGAGCCCGCGGAAATCGCCGAGAAGGCGAATTATTCCCGACTTCACACCGTCCATTGCGGTCCCGAGGGCATCTATGTCAATGCGCTGTCTGACGCCGCCGGCAATGCTCCGGGCGGCATTTTCCTGCTCGACCACCAGAGCTTTGACGTGCTCGGTCAATGGGAGATGGACCGCGGACCGCAGAAGCTCGCCTATGATTTCTGGTGGCACCTTGGTCACGATACGATGATAACAAGTGAGTGGGGCACGCCGGATACCTTCGAAAATGGTCTCGTGCCCGAGGTGCTGTTCGGCTCGCGGTACGGCCGGAGGCTTCATTTCTGGGACCTTCACAAGCGCAAGCACCTCCAGGAGATCGATTTCGGGGAGGAGCATCAGCTGGTCTTCGAATTGCGGCCCGCACACGACCCGACGAAGGCCTATGGTTTCGTCGGTTGCGTGATCAGCCTCAAGGACCTGTCGGCTTCGATCTGGACCTGGTACCGCGAGGGCGATCGGTGGTCGGTCAAGAAGGTCATCGAGATTCCCGCAGAGCCGGCCGATCCGCAGGACCTTCCGCCGGTTCTCAAGGATTTCAAGGCGGTACCGCCGCTCGTGACGGATATCGATCTGTCGATGGACGACCGCTTTCTCTATGTCTCCTGCTGGGGCACCGGCAACATGATCCAGTATGACGTGTCGGATCCGCTCTCGCCCAAGGAAACCGGGCGGGTCCGGATCGGCGGCATCGTATCGCGGGCGACGCACCCCAAGGCCGCAAACGGAGCGCTCAACGGCGGACCGCAAATGGTCGAGATCAGCCGGGACGGCAAGAGGGTCTATTTCACCAACTCGCTCTACGGTGCGATCGACCCTCAGTTCTATCCGGAGGGCATCGACGGCTGGATGGTGAAGCTCGACGTGGCGGACAATGGCGGCATCAGCTTCGACAAGAACTTCTTCGTCGACTGGCCGAAGGGACATCGTCCGCATCAGGTGCGCCTCGAAGGGGGAGACTGCTCGTCCGATTCCTATTGCTATCCGTGAGGCTGTCCATGGCCAGCCTTTCCAGGTGTCAATGAGCGGCTTGTGGCCTTGGGTGGTGCTTGCGGGCTTGGGTGCGTTCCATGGCGCAAATCCTGCGATGGGATGGCTGTTCTCGGTAGCTTTGGGACTTCACAGGCAAAGTCGGCGCATCGTGTGGCTATCGCTGATCCCGATTGCGCTTGGGCATGCTGCCTCGATTGCCATCGTGCTCGCGTTTGTCGTGGCTTTCGGGGAGGTTTTGGAGCCGCGGACCGCAAGAATTGCGGCCGGGGTGCTCATCCTGGCAATGGCGGCTTATCATGTCCTTTTCGGCTATCGGCACAGGACAAGGGTCGGCATGCGCACGGGCATGGCCGGGCTCGCGTTTTGGTCGTTCCTGATGGCGACCAGCCACGGGGCGGGCTTGATGCTGGTTCCGTCCGTGATGGCCCTGTGTGCGGGCGCCGAGATGCCGTTCGGGCTTTCGGCGAGCGGATCCATCCCGATTTCTTCTGCGGCCGTCGCGGTGCATACCGCCGCGCTGCTCGTCGTGACGGCAGCGATCGCAACGGCCGTATTCGAATGGCTGGGTCTTGCCGCACTCCGGCGCGCCTGGATCAACTTCGATATCCTTTGGATCTTTGCTCTGGCCGTCACCGGCCTGTTTCTTGTTTTCGGGTCTGCGGCGAATCGCTGAAGTTCCCTGCCCGATGAATGCTTGGCCGGCATAGCTGCACGATGCGGTGACGCCGATTGCGGTCACTGTCCCACTTGTCCTCGGTTGCCGGTCAGTGACCGGAATTGTGCAATTGGCCTGCCGTCACCCGCCAATTCCATCCAAAACCGCACAGATTCGGATAAAATTGACAAAATTAATGCGATTTTCATGTAGTTGAGCTAAAAGAAATGTGGACTCCTTCCCATGTGTGGTCGACGATAATGTCTTGCGCATGGACGGGGCCGTTGTCCCGTTTGCCCTGTGGCAACGAGATGTGCTGCCACCCAGTCTTTGATTTGAAAGTCGTGCGGATATGCTGACGAAAAAGGGAAAATACGGCCTGAAGGCACTGGTCGATCTGGCGAGGCTTGCCCCGGGGGAAACTGCCTTTGTCAGCGAGATCGCGCTTCGCAACAATATTCCGAAGAAGTTTCTCGACACGATCCTGCTTGAGCTTCGCAATGCGGGCATCCTGCGCTCCAAGAAAGGGCCGGGCGGCGGCTACTCGCTTTCCCAGCCGGCCTCCGCAATTCGGATAGGGCATGCGATCCGCGTCCTCGACGGACCATTGGCGCCCATACGCTGTGCCAGCCGGACCGCCTACGAAGCCTGTGAAGACTGTTCCGATCCGGAGACCTGTCAGGTCCGTCGGTCTATGACCGAGGTGCGTGATGCGATCGCCGCCATTCTCGACACCATGACGCTCGAGCAGTTCGTTTCCACTCCGGGCATGGAAGCAGTCGCGGAGGATGGCGAACTGGAGAAGCAGGCCAGCTGATCGAGCTTTGCCGGCATCCGGCGGCGAAGCCAGCCTCAGGCGAATGCTGCAGACGATTAGACTACTAAACCTATAGACTATTGACATGCGCCATGTTTTCGCCATCATTGGCGGTGGCCCCGAGAGGGCACGCCGTGATGAGAGGTGCGACATGTTCTATATGGGTGGAATGACGCTCGGCTATCTGACACCGAATCAGCCTGCGCCTTGCAAGGTGCAAGGTGTCATGGAGCGGGAGACCGGTTCCGAGGAACGGGAAGAAGCCTCCAAGGTACGGCTGACACTGAATTCTGCCGGCGCAAAGAAGCGCCCGGTTCACTGGCCATTGCATATTTTCTACTGATCTGCGGGCGAGCGGTGCGGCAAATGTGCCGCACGCTTTTCAAAGTGCGGATTTCATTGGTAAAAATCAGCATTGCTCTTCTTAAATCTAGAAAAATAATTTAATACATAGAAATAATAGAAAATGATGTTAGCATGAGGGACCGTTCGTGAGAAAGGGATACCCGCATGATTGTTCGAAGCGATGTGGCAGTGATCGGCTCCGGCTTCTCGGCCGCCGCCGTCACCGTCAATCTCCTTGATCGGCTTCCGCCGAATTTGAAGATCAGTCTCGTAGGAAATCAGGAAAATCCCTGTCGCGGGACTGCCTACGCAACTCCCTCCAACAGCCATCTTCTCAATGTGCCGGCTGCGCGGATGGGCCTTTACCCGGACCGTCCTGATCATTTCCAGTCGTGGCTTGAAGAGCGCGGCATGGCATTCGGATCCGAAGACTTCGTGCCGCGCAATCTTTACGGCGCCTATCTCCAGGACGTCTTCGAAGAGGCGCTCCACCGCACCGGCAACCGCGCCGCGGTTTCGCGGATCGATGCCCGGGTCGTCGGAGGCGAGGCGGGCAAAGATGGGCAACAGGTCTACAGGCTGTCGGATGGCCGGACGCTGATCGCGAAGGCATCCGCCCTCTGCACGGGAGCAACGGCAGCTGGCATTCCGCTTCCCAAAGGAGCGATCGCCGCCGAGGCGCTCCCGCATATCGTCGAGGACCCATGGTCCGAGCCCTGGCAACAGCGTGTTCCCCTGGATGGAACGGTGCTGATCCTCGGTACCGGCCTCACCATGGTCGATCAATGCCTCTCCCTGCGCAAGAGAGGGTTTGTCGGCAAGATTCACGCGATTTCCCGACGGGGCTTGCTGCCCCAGACCCATGTGGTGCCCCGCCCTGCACCGGTCGAAGCGTTCCTGTCGCCCGGCGAACTCGAACTCAGTGCCATGCTGGCCTGGCTCCGCCAGAGAGCCGAGAACGCCGCAGACTGGCGTGGCGTTATCGATGGCCTTCGCCCGGTGACGCAGGATTTGTGGAAAGGGCTGACTGCCGAGCAGCGCAGCCGCTTTCTTCGCCACGCGGCGCCCTTCTGGAATTCGCATCGCCATCGGATGGCACCCGCCGTCAGCGCCGAGCTCGGGCGAATGCGGGAAAGCGGCGATTTGATGATAGATCGCGGCCGGCTGATTGGTGTGGAACCACGCGAGGGAAGCCTGCGAGCCATCTTCTCGGTCGCGGCAACGGGCGAGCGGCGGTCGATTGATGCCCATATCCTGGTAAACTGTACGGGCATCGAGCGCTGTTCGGTGAAGCAGTCCGACCTTCTCACGGATATGGCCTCAAAGGGTCTGGTGCGGTGCGATCCGCTGGGACTGGGGCTGGACGTGGACGATCGTTCAGCCGTCGTGTCCGGTGACGGTAGCGTTTCCGGGCGGCTCTATGCGATGGGTGCAATGACGCTGGGCCGTTTCTGGGAGATCACTGCGGTGCCGGACATTCGCGTGCAGGCAGGCGCGGTCGCAAAAAGCATCAGCGAGGTGCTGGCAGCGTAGTCACGGCCGGGCAGAAATGGCCTCGTTGCTTCGCTCGCGCTACCTTCTTCCCATTAGTCCCGCGTGGCAGTCTTCAAACCTGCCGCGCGACCTCGTCGTTGCCGGGCTTGCCATCCTCGGGTTGCGCTAGCACACTGCGGTCGCGTCGCAGTGTGCAGGCGGGCGCGGAAAGTGGATGGATATGCAGGCGGCGGGATCGGCATTCGAGCAGATTGCGATCATCGCACTGCTGGTGACGGTCCTCTTCATCTTCTCGCTCGACAGATTCCGGATCGAACTCGTCGCTTGCGTAGGGCTAGCCACCGGGTTCGCACTGGGGCTCGTTCCGGCAAATGCGGTGTTTTCCGGATTCTCCAACCCGGCAGTCGTGACGGTCGTCGAGATCCTTCTGATCGTGCACGTGCTCGGCCGCGCCGACGCCTTGCACCCGTTTGCGCGCCGCTTCTTCGCCGTCGTCCGCTCCGAAGCGGCGCTCATCGCCTCGCTTTGCCTGCTGGCGGCCTTCGTCTCGGTGTTCATGAACAATATCGGCGCGCTTGCGCTCGTGATGCCGGTAGTCCTCGAAGCCGGCCGAAGCACCGGCCTGGGGGAGCGGAAACTGCTGCTTCCTGTGTCATATGCGACCCTGCTCGGGGGCACGTGCTCGTTGATCGGCACGCCCGCCAACCTTCTTGTTTCGGATGCGCTCCGCGACGTCACGGGAAGCGGCTTCTACTTCTTCGACTTTGCCTATGCCGGTGTTCCTGTCGCGCTTTCGGGGCTGGCCGTGATTATTGCCTGGGTGCCGCGGATGTTCGAAGCCAAGGAGGTTCGCCTGGCTCTGTCTGCGGGTGGGCGGCGTCGCATGATGACAGAACTCGACATACCCGGGGCTCGCAATTGGCCGGGCAGCGGCTCGTCGGACTCGAGAACACGTATGGCATGCGGGTCCATGCTGTGGTGCGTGGCGGGAAGTACGTTTTCGGGCGGCGGGAGGACATCGTCGTTCAAGGTGGCGATACTCTCGTTGCCGACGGCGACGTCGGGATCATTTTCGAAACCGTTGAGGCACGCACCGTCCGGTTCACCGGGGGATTTGATGCCCGCTCATCCGCACACAGCGAGGCGGTCATCACGCCTGACAGCACCATTGTCGGTTCGAACCTCCACACGATCGATGTCTTTCGCACCCATGAAGTCGGCGTCTTCGGCATGTCAACTCGCGGCGCCCGACCTGAGGGCAGACTGGCCGACCAGCGATTGGGGGTCGGCGACATCCTTTATCTTTCGGGCGATCCCGTGATGGTCTCAGCTGCGCTGGAGGAGACGGAGTGCCTGCAGCTGTGGCCCGCACCGAAGACCAAGCCGACAACGCAGCCTCCCCTCCTTCTCTGTGTTTTTGCGCTGGGTGTTCTGTTGGCAGCGTTCGACATTGTGTCCCCGCAGATCGCCTTTGGGGTGGCAATTCTTCTGCTCATGCTGCTCGGACAGCTCAATCTCCGCGAGGCCCTGGCCAGCCTGAACTGGCCGATCGTCGTTATGCTTGCGTGCATGATTCCGCTTGCCGGTGCCATGCAGACCACGGGAGCGGCCGAGATGATCGCGTCCTCTCTCGCCGCTGTGCTGCCGATGGGTTACCCCTCCCTGGCGGTTGCGCTGATGCTGTTGCTTGCAGTCGCCCTCACGCCATTCATCAACAATGCATCCGTGGTGATTGCGCTGACGCCGATTTCGCTGGAGATCGCCCAGTCCTTCAATTGTCCGCCGGCAGCGCTGTTGATTGCCATTGCCGTCGGTGCTTCGCTGGATTTCCTCACGCCCTTCGGTCATCACAACAATACGCTCGTCATGGGCATTGGCGGCTACAGGTTTGCAGATTTCCCGCGCGCGGGATGGCCGGTCACCGTCGTCACGGTTGTCGCCGCGTTCCTGTCGATCGTCGTCTTCTGGCTATAGAACTGTCGTCAGACGGAATTTCGCCCTGCCTCCGCCCAACCGGCCTCGATGTGCCGGTAGCCTTCGCGGTAGACCGCCTCGGGGGTTTCTGAAAAGTCGCGCCAGACTTTGGTGGCCGCTGCCAGATCCTTCAACGCCCGTCCGAAGGCTTCGATCGTCAGCCATCCGTCATAGCCGCTTGCCCGTATCGCTCGAAACGTGTCGTCCCAAGGAATGTGACCGCGCCCTGGGACGCCTCGATCGTTTTCAGAGACGTGGACATGTACGAAGTTGCGGGAATTCCTGGTGAATGCGCCGATGGGATCCGCTTCCTCTATGTTGCTGTGAAACGTGTCGTACATCGCCCGGATGTTCGGGTGGTCGATCTCGTTGATATGTGCGGACAGGTCGTCCATGGTGTTGAGGAGATAGCACTCGAAACGGTTCAGCGCCTCGAGACCGATCGTGACGCCACGCCGTGAGGCGTGATCGCCAATTTCGCGTTGTGACGACACCGAGTGCCTTCGTTCGGTGGCAGTGGGGCCGGAACCGGAGAATTGTCCGAGGATCGAATGAAGCGGTCCGCACAAAACGCGGGAGCCGAGTGCCTGCGTACAATCGAGCGCCCATTTCACGTATGCGATGCCCTTCTTTCGCGTCTCCGCGTCCGGCGAGATCAGGTTCATGCCGGGATCTCCCATCGCGGAGACTGCCGTACGATCGAGGCCGATGCGATCCAGCATCTCTCCGAGCCGCTTGTAGGTATCCTCTGAGCCTTCGAAGACCGGTATTTCGACGCCGTCGAACCCCGTAGCCTTGATATCCCTGAGAAGCGCCTCGTGCTCGCCGGTCACGTGCGTCGTCCAGAGAAACATGCACATCCCGATCTTCACGATCTCCTCCTGACATGCCCTCATCAAGTCGTCGCCAGCACGCTCCGAGAAGTCAAGAACGGGCACGGCATCTCAATCTGGTCGTACCAAAACAGAAAAACAGGTCAAGCCGTATGACGGTCGTCACCGTATCCATCAGTCTGAATATTTCCCTCTTAATACCAATTTATATTAGAAAACGAGCGGTTTCGTCCGTGATGGCGCGCCAACTTGCGAAACGCGGGAAAGTGCGTTAGACCACCACGAAGAGATAACTGGCCTAACCAGTTGTGAGGTGTGTGGTGCAGGCCGAAAGCAGCAGGTTCTCGCCGTGGCGTGACGGCGGTTAAAGCAATCTCAGTTCTGGAGGAACGCTCATGCATCTGTCGACGCACAATTGGATGCGCGCCGAGCCGCTGGCCATGACGCTGAAGCGGATCAAGAAGTACGGATACGAAAGTATCGAGATCTCCGGCGAGCCGACGCAATACGATGTCAAGGAAACCCGGGCGCTGCTGAAGGAGCACGGGATCCGCTGCTGGGGCGCGGTGACCCTGACGCTTGGCGAGCGCAACCTCGCGGCCAAGGACGAGGGGCAGCGGGCGAAGTCGGTCGACTACGTAAAGAGCGTCATCACCATGGTGAGTGAACTCGACGGCGAGATCGTCACGCTGGTGCCCGCGACCGTTGGAAAGGTCGTTCCGGACGCGACGGAGGAAGAGGAGTGGAAGTGGGTGGTGGATGCCACCAGGGAGTGCTTCGCCCACGCCAAGAAGAGCGGCGTCCGCATCGCCATCGAACCTTTGAACCGGTTCGAGACCTATTTTTTCAACCGCGCCGCGCAGGCGCTCGCACTGGCCGATGCGGTCAGCCCCGAATGTGGGGTCTGCCTCGATGCCTTCCACCTCAATATCGAGGAGGAAGACATGTATGACGCGATCCGGCTCGCCGGAAAGCGCCTTTTCGATTTCCACGTCGCCGACAACAACCGCTTCGCGGCGGGCCTGGGACAGCTCGATTGGCCGAAGATCGTGGCGACGCTCAAGGAGGTCGGCTATGACGGTGCGCTGACCAACGAGTTCGTTGCGCCGGTGGATCGGACGCCGGCCGCCAAATACCCTGACATGGTCGAGCGCAACCCTGTCGACATTCCGCCCGAGCAGTTGAAGTTCATACAGGATCACGGTTCGAGCCTTCTGACGGAATCCTTTTATTCGGATCAGATGCGCATCACTGCCGAAACGCTTCTGCCATTGATCAAGTAGCCGACTAGCTTAAAGCACCCCCTCCCGGTCGTCCCGTGATCGAGAGGGTCGAGGGTCCGAGATGCGTATCAAGAAGGTCGAGGCCTGGTGGGTCCGAATTCCGATCGAAGCGAACCGGCAGCACCGGAGCGACTTCGGGCGCCTGACGACTTTCGATGCCGCGATCTTGCGCATCGAGACGGACGACGGGATCGTCGGTTGGGGAGAGGGCAAGAACGCCGCCGGAAGCGCCGGCCACTACGGCACGCTCGTCCACATGCTCAATCACGAGGTCGGGCCAAAGCTGGTGGGAAAGGATCCCGCCGACATCACGACGCTCTGGGAAATGCTCTACAACGGCGTTCGCCACGAAACCGCTTCCCAGTCCGGCCATGCGATGCCTGAATTGTCGCGCCGCGGCCTTTCTGTCGCGGCGATCAGTGCGGTCGATATCGCCCTTTGGGATATTCTCGGCAAGTCGCTCGGTGTGCCGGTCTGGCAGCTTCTGGGCGGGCGCAAGGCGGAGAGGCTGCCCGCCTACGCCTCGGGCGGATGGGAGAGCGCGGATAAGATCGGCGAACAACTGAAATCCTATGTTGCCTCCGGTGACTTTCGCGCAGTGAAGATGCGCGTGGGGGCCATGGATGGCGCGCCGCACCTCTCGGCGGCGCGTGTGCGTGCTGCGCGTGCCGCCCTCGGTCCCGGCGTCGAACTCATGGTCGATGCCCACGGAACATACACGGTGGCTGATGCCCGCCGTTTCGTTCAACTCGTCTCCGATTGTGATCTCGCTTGGTTCGAGGAGCCGGTGAGCGGCGATGACAAGTCGGGAATGGCCGAAGTCCGGTCCGCGGGCAATGTGCCAATCGCTGCGGGCGAGTCCGAGGCCACCCGCTTCGCGTTCCGTGACCTTGCGGTGTTGAAGTCGGTTGATATATTCCAGCCGGATCCGGCCTTCTGCGGCGGCATCACGGAGGCGATGCGTATCGGCGCCATTGCCAGTGCCTTCAATCTCCGTTTCGCTCCGCACTTGTGGGCCGGTGCACCTTGCTTCTTCTCCGGCCTGCATATCTGCGCCGCCTCGCCCGCAAGTTTCGTCATCGAATATTCGCTGGGTGCCAATCCGATGATCCACGATCTCGTCGAGGAGACAGTGGAGGTCAGGGACGGTATGATTGCGGTTCCGGACAAGCCGGGTCTGGGATTCACGATCAATGAGCGCGTCCTGGAGGCTCATGCACAAAGTAAGTGAACATGAAAGAAAATAACCTGCTTCCGGATCTTGCGGCCCATCTGTTCACCTATTCGAAGGTTGATAACGGCCGCACACCCTCCGAGCGCGAACTGGCGGAGCACTTCTCGGTCAGCCGCGGCCAGATTCGCGAGGCCTTGGCAATCCTCGAGGCGATGCGGATCGTCGAAAGACGCGCGAAGTCGGGCATCTATCTCACGACCACCGAGGCGAGTGTGGAGGCCATGGCGCTTTTCGCCAAGGCGGGAGTGCCGCTCGATCCGGTCCTGATCTACGAGACGGTCGAGCTTCGAAAGATCCACGAGATCAAGGCGGCCGAACTCGCCTGCTCGCGCGCCACGGAGGAAAACTTCGCTCGGCTGCGCGAGATCCTCCAGCGATCCGAAGAGCGGCTCGCCGCCGGTCAGGGGCTTGCGCGGGAGGATCGCGACTTTCACCTGGAGATCGTTCGGGCGACGCAGAACAGCGTCTTCCACAAGGTCTGCAGCGTGTACTACACCATGGGCGAACATCGCCTGCCCATCTATTTCGGTGACCTCGAGAGGAGCCGACGGTCGCACGAGGAACATATCCGGATCTACGAGGCTCTGGAGCGCCGCGACGGCAACCTGGCCCAGGCGCTCATGAACGCGCATCTCCAGGGTGCTGAGAGCTACTGGAAGGGTCTTATCGGAGGAAGCCCGACGATTGCCGGCGAGGGCGACGCCGATGCTGTGCTGACGGGAACCGACCGGTGAGCGTCATCTTCTCCACGCACCCGCTCCATCCGCGCGCAACGCGGCTGCTCGCGGAAGCGGGGGAGTTGAAGATTGCGACCGCTCCGGATCCGGACACCATCCTTCGAGAAGGAGGGGACGCCGATGTCCTGATTGTACGCGCGCCGATCCCGCCCTCCCTCTTTGCGGGCGCCGCAGGTTTGAGGGCCGCGATCCGGCATGGATCGGGCATCGACATGATCCCCTACGAGGCCGCGACCCGCGAGGGCGTCTTGATCGCCAACGTTCCCGGAGCCAATGCGACGACCGTTGCCGAGCACATAATCATGGTGACGCTCGCCCTGCTCCGCCAGTTTCGGACATTGGATCGCGACCTGCGAGCGAACGGCTGGCTGGCGGGCCGGGAGCATGCCAACGACGCGCTCGATCTCGCCGGTCGCGTGCTCGGTATCATTGGCATGGGCAATGTCGGTCGCGCACTCTTTCGCATTGCGCACCACGGCTTCGGCCTGGAGGTGCTTGCAAACAGCCGAAATGTCGCAAGCCTGCCCGAGGGCACACGCTTCGCATCCGTCGATGAACTCGTGGAGGCAAGCGACATCGTGGTTCTCTGTTGCCCGCTCACGCCGGAGACAACGGGTCTCCTGAACCGAGACCGGATCGCCCGCTTGAAACCGGGTGCAATCCTCGTCAACGTTTCACGTGGGCCCGTTGTCGATGACGTCGCCTTGATCGACGCGCTCGCAAACGGAAGGTTTGGCGGAGCTGCGCTCGATGTGTTTTCTACCCAGCCGCTGCCGCCCGATCACCCCTATTTCACCTTCGACAATGTGATCGTGACGCCGCACATGGCCGGCATCACGGAAGAAAGCATGATGCGGATGGGGACCGGGGCGGCGGCCGAGGCAATCCGGGTTCTGAGCGGCGAACTGCCGCTCAACTTGCGGAACCCGGAGGCATTGCCCCGATATCGCGAGCGTTTCCCGGTCTGAGTCTATGAAGGAGCGGCCCGTAGCGCGCTCTAGAATGTCAGCTGCACCTTCATGGCCCTGCTGCGGTCCGCCGCAAGCTCGAATGCCCGGATGGCCTCGTCCATCGGGTAGATCTCGGTGAGAAGCGGCCTGATGTCGATGCGGCGCTGGTTGATGAAGTCGACGGCGAGGTCGAATTCTTCGTGAAACCGGAAGGTGCCTCTCACTTCGATCTCCTTTGCCACGATGATGTTCAGCGGGAGCGCAACGTCGTCGCCAAGGCCCAGTTGCACGAGGACACCGCGTGGCTTCAATACCTCCAGGCCCGAGCGAAACGCACGCTCGTTGCCGGACGCCTCGAAATGCACATCGAAGTATCCCTTGTTGGACGCATAAACGGAGAGCGCTTGGGCATCCGATGCGACGTTGATCGTACGGTCGGCACCAATGAGCCGGGCTGTGCCTAGGACAGCGTCCATCACATCGGTGGCGACGATCTCCCGCGCGCCATGGGCTCGTGCGGCGATGATGGCAAGTGCACCGATCGGCCCGCAACCGGTCACCAGAACGCGCTTGCCGATCAGCGGCCCGGCGCGGGTTACCGCGTGCAACGTCACGGCGAGGGGTTCGGCGAAGGCGGCTTCGTTGATGGAGATGCCGTCTGCGATTTTATGGCACTGCCACGCCTCGGCGACCAGCCGCTGGCGAAATGCGCCTTGGATGTGCGGCATCGGCATCGCACTTCCGTAGAAGCGCATGCGCAGGCACTGGTTCTGCTGTCCGTTGAGGCAATAGCTGCAGGCATTGCAGGGCCGGCTCGGCGATACAGCGACCCTATCACCCACCGAAAGCGTCGTGACGCCGTCTCCGATTGCCCTGATCGTTCCGGCCACCTCATGCCCGAGGATCATCGGTTCGCGAAGGCGCACGGCTCCAAAACCGCCATGGTTGAAGTAGTGCAGGTCGGAGCCGCAGATGCCGCCTGCTTCTATTGCAACATCGACCTGCCCCGGTCCCGCCGCCTCGATGTCCCTCTCCTCGATGCGGAGATCTCTTGCGGCATGAATGACGACAGCTTTCATGGTCGGACCTCGAGGATGAAAGGCGGGAACGGGCGGCCTAAAACTACCAGAGTGCCGTGTGCCGGTTTACATCCTTGTAGAGCAGATACCGGAACCTGCCGGGACCGCCGGCATAACACGCCTGGGGGCAGAACGCGCGGAGCCACATGTAGTCACCTGCCTCTACTTCGACCCAGTCACCGTTGAGGCGATAGACGGCCTTCCCTTCCAGGACATAGAGGCCGTGCTCCATGACGTGGGTCTCCATGAACGGTATGGTCCCGCCCGGCTCGAAGGTCACGATGTTGACATGCATGTCATAGCGCACGTCGGCCGGATCGATGAACCGCGTCGTTCCCCACCGTCCGTCCGTGTCGGGCATCGGCGAAATGGAATGCTCGGATTCGTGCGTGAAGATCGCCTCGGGCTTGTCCAGGCCTTCGACCACCTGGAAGACCTTTCGGAACCAGTGAAACTTTGCCGGCACGCTTCCCGGATTGTGGAGGCGCCATGCCTGCGCGGGCGGAATATAGGCGAAGGAACCGGCTCTCAGCGCGTGCGTCGCTCCGTCCAGCTCGACGGTCAACTCTCCATCGACGACGAACAGCACGGCCTGGGCTCTCTTGTCGGGCTCCGGCCGATCGCTTCCACCGTTGGGAGCGACTTCCATCAGGTACTGGGAGAAGGTCTCGGAGAACCCGGTGAGCGGCCGGGACAGTATCCACGCGCGCGTTCCGGTCCAATGCGGCAGTACGCTGGTCACGATGTCGGTCATCACGGTGCGCGGAATGACGGCGTATGCCGTGGTGAAGATCGCCTTGCTGGAAAGCAACTCAGCCTGACCTGGCAGACCGCCGGGTGCCGAAAAGTATGTCGTACTGCTCATGTGTGCAAAGGTTCCTGTTGCTGTCGTCTGTCATGCGTCCGGTTCAGCGCTGGTGCGCATGTCTTCGGTCGCCGGAAGGCATGCCTTGCCTGTCCCAAGAATGCTTGCTGCGAGTCGCCGTGAGCTCCTCCCGACGCTCCCGGATTTCCAGCCGGATTGCTCCGCCCACAAAGTGTTGGCGGACCGTGCAGACCGGTGGCACGATTACTGACCTATCGGTCAGTTCCACCATAGCGTCAAGTTCGTCGTGAATCGATCTTGCCGACGTTGCAGGACTGTTCGGCGTTCACCGTGCGGTCCCCGGAAATTCGCCCTTCGCCGGATCCTGTGGCACGATAGAGATCTCGCCAGTGTGTGAAGTCAGTTGAATTATGTTGCAATCACCACATAAATATTGTTGCATCTTCAACGTTAAGAACCACGGTGTTGGACCCGCATGTTGTATGACAAAGAATTTCTTTCCCGGCTGACGGCGGGACTGCGAGCCGTGACCCCGGTCTGGGGCATCCCGGACAGCGCGGACCTGTCGCTTCTGACGATTTCGGAGAACGCGACCTACAAGGTCAACGATCACGAGACCCGTCGCAGACTGATCATTCGCGTTCACCGCCCCGACTATCACAGCGAGCAACAGATTCTTTCCGAACTCGCCTGGATCTCGGCGTTGAGGGAGAGCGGCGTGGTTGAGACGCCGCAGCCTCTAGCCACCGCCGACGGCCGGCTTCTCGTCTCGTTCTCTGATGGCGAGACCAGCCGCCATGCCGTTGCCTTCGAATTCATGCCGGGCAAGGAGCCGGACGCAGCGTCCGACCTGGTGAGGTGGTATGGTCATCTGGGCGAAATCAGTGCGCGCCTTCATGAACATAGTCGGCAATGGATCCGCCCCGATGGCTTCGAGCGCAAGACCTGGAACTTCGACACGATCATCGGGCGCAATGCCTACTGGGGAGAGTGGCGCAACGCGCTTGGGCTGAACGAGGTTGGACTCGAGATCCTCGAACGCACACATGCGCTTCTGGAGGCGCAGACGTTCGCCTATGGAATGGGCCCGGACCGCTTCGGCCTCGTCCACTGCGACATGCGCGCCGCCAATCTTCTCGTCGAAGGCGACCGCCTCGGCGTGATCGATTTCGACGACTGCGGAATAAGCTGGTTCGCCTATGACTTCGCCGCTGCGATCAGCTTCATGGAGCATGAGCCTGTCGTCGGCGATCTCATGGCCGCCTGGCTTGCCGGCTACCGGCGCGTGGCGCCCCTCGACCGGGAGCACGAGGAGGCGCTTCCGATGTTCATCATGCTGCGGCGCATGCAGCTGACCGCATGGATAGCGTCGCATGCGGAGACGCCGACGGCGCAATCCATGGGCCCGGCCTACACCTCGGGCACCGTCGCCCTGGCCGAACGCTATCTGGCCGAGCACGGCTGAGCCGGACCTTCAAGGAGTAGTCAATGACGGCGACCAAGCAGATCCTGTCCCTCAATCGTTTCGATGCCAGCAAGGCAACAGGCTTCGACGCAACGCTTACCGACCGGATCGCACGGCGGCAGGCGACATTCGGCGCGTCTTCGGTGCTTTTCTATGAGCAACCCATCGAAATGGTGCGCGCCGAGGGTGCCTTCATGTTCGATGCGTCCGGCCGGCGCTATCTCGACGTCTACAACAACGTTCCGTCGATCGGCCATTGCCACCCGCGCGTGGTTGAGGCGATCAGCCGCCAGGCGGCCGTACTGAACATTCATACGCGCTATCTCAATCAGACCGTGGAAGCCTATGCCGAGAAGCTTCTCGCAAGCTTCCCATCGCCACTTTCAAATGTCGTCCTCACCTGTACCGGAAGCGAGAGCAACGACCTGGCGATGCGCATCGCCTCGACCGCGACAAATGCCAAGGGCTTCGTCGTCACCAAGGCGGCCTATCACGGCAATACCGCAATGGTGACGGAGATATCGCCCTCTTCCATGCGGACACGGACACCGGCGCCGTTCGTTCGCACCGTGCCCGCCCCAGCCTCTGATGCCGGGCCTGACGTGGCATCGTCCTTCGCTGCAGCCATCAGGACCGCCATTGCCGAACTTCAGGAGGCGGGGCACGGCTTTGCCGGACTGATTGTCGACACGATTTTTTCGAGCGACGGCATCTATGCCGATCCGGCTGGCTTTCTGCGGGATGCTGCCGACGTCGTGCGGGAGGCGGGCGGCCTCTTCATCGCGGACGAGGTTCAGCCCGGCTTCGGCCGCACCGGCGGGGGCTGTGGGGCTTCTCGCGTCACGACATCGTTCCCGACATCGTGACCATGGGCAAGCCGATGGGGAACGGCTTCCCCATGGGTGGTGTCGTCACTCGACCCGACCTGCTTGCGGCATTCTGCGCCGAAACCGGCTATTTCAACACGTTTGGCGGCAATCCCGTCGCCGCGGCCGCGGGCCTCGCTGTCCTCGAGGTGATCGAGGAAGAGGGCCTCGTTGATAGCGCGCGCACCGTCGGGGCCAGCTTCCGGGACCAGTTGCGCGGCCTCATGCAGAGCTATCCGGCGATCGGCGACGTGCGCGGTGCGGGCCTCTTTCTCGGCCTCGATTTCATCGAGGAGAAGACGGGCGAGCCAGACACGGCGCTCGCGACCCATGTCATCAATGAAATGAAAAAGCGCGGCATTCTGATCGGGGCAGCTGGCCTTTTCGGCAATACCCTCAAGATCCGGCCGCCGCTCTGCTTCACCGAGGAGAACGCCGAGTTCTTCACGTCGATGCTTCGGGCGATCCTTTCGGAGAGGTGACTTCCGGTCGGGATGCCCCCGGTAAGGGCATCCCGTTGCAAGGCCGTCAGGCCATTGCCTCCAGTGCGCCCAGGGATTCCGGCAACACCTGTCCCCCGTCGACGACGATCGTCTGTCCCGTCACATAGTTCGCCTCCTCGGAGGCGAAGAACAGGGCGGCATTGGCGATGTCGGCCACTGTTCCCAGTCGCTTCATTGGGATGGAGGCTTCCATCTTGGCGATGTAGTCGCCGCCGATGCCGTCCAGCCCTTCCGTGAAGATGTTTCCGGGCATGACCGCGTTGACGGTAATGCCCCGCGGCGCAAGCTCAATGGCTGCGGTGCGCATGAAGCCGAGCTGGCCGGCCTTGCTGGCGCCATAGTGGGACCAGCCCGGATAGCCGGTGATCGGCCCCGTGATCGAGGAGGTGAGAATGATGCGGCCGCTGCCGGCTCTAGTCATTGCCGGAAGGACCGCCGAAACGCTGAGGAAACTGCTTCTGAGGTTGGTGGAGATGACGGTGTCGAACTCCTGCGGGGTCATGTCCCACAGCTTGGCGGCCGGAAAGATCCCAGCATTGGCGCAAAGCACATCGATGCCGCCGTAGCGCTCCTCGGCCGCCGCCGCCATGGCCTTGCAGCCGGCCTCGTCGCTGACGTCAGCGGCGAAGCCGGAGGCGTTGCCGCCGATCTCCTCTGCGACTTTCTCGGCGTCAACAAGCGATCGCGACACGACCAGCACGTTGAGCCCCGCTTCCCCGAAGCGCTTGGCTATACCCCTGCCGATCCCCCTGCTGCCACCGGTGACGATGATTGTTTTTCCTTGTAGTGACTTCAACATTTAATGACACCTCGCCTTTTGCAATTATGATGATTTTATCAGCACAGAAGTGATCCGTGTTCCGGATTTGGATGAGAAAATTCGCCTTGTTGGTGACCGCTTGCACAAAATAAAAGCAAGTTAAATCGGTATCTTAACTTCAATCTCGTCAATATCTCCCGTCATGGGCCACCGCGCCGGTGCATCGCAACATGGCGCAGAAGAAAAATGTTGTAAACAACACATTTTTGCGACACACTTCCAACAACCACAACATTTGAGACGCCATAATCCGTAAAGGAAGGGGAACGCAATGATGAGCATTTCCAGACGTAACGTGCTTCAGATGATGGGCGCGGCGGCATTCGCCGGCCCGCTTGCAAGCGCCGGCAAGGCATTCGCGGCCCGCGAGAAGGAGCTGAACATCCTGTGCTGGGAGGGCTACAACTCCGCCCAGGTGCTGGATCCGTTCCGCACGACCGAGACGGCGACCGTCAAGGCGGAGAGCCTGACCAATGATCCGACCATGATCAACCGCCTGCGCGCCGGCGAGACCAGCATCTGGGACCTGATCAACGTCAACAATCCCTGGGCTCGCAAAGTCATGGCGCCGGCGGGACTTATCAAGCCCTTGCCGAAGGAAGAGTTCGAGCCCTTCTTCGAAACGATGCTCCCCGCGTTCAAGGCGCCCTACAAATGGGCCATGAGCGACGACGGCAAGGATCTGCTCGGCATGGCCCAGCGTTTCGGCCCCTACAGCTTTGTCGTCAACACCGACAAGGTGAGCCGGGCAACGGCGGAGGAGCAGGGCTGGGATCTGTTCAATGATGCCTCGCTCGAGGGCAAGTACGGTATCCTGGAATCAGACGACTGGAACGTCTTCAACATCTTCCTCGTCGCCGGCATTCATCCCTTCAAGGAGCACAGCGAGGAGGAGATGAAGAAGTTCGAGGAGACAGCCGTGCGCGTCTTCAAGGGCGCGAAGATGGTCGGCGACATCGCGACGATGAACCAGGCCCTCGTCTCCGGGGAAATCGACCTGCACATGACCGGTGGAACCTATTCCGTATCGCCCGCGCGTGCTGACGGTTATCCGAATCTTCGCGCAGTGACCCCGCTGAAAGGCCCGATTGATGGCAAGGGCGGCGTATCGTGGATCGAGATCACCTCGACGGTGAACAATCCGCAGCTTTCGCCGATGGCAACTGAGTTCCTCAAATATGTCCAGGATCCCGAGGTGGCGCACACGGTTGCTTTTGCGGAAGGAACCTTCAATCCGGTCAGCCAGATGGGCAACCCGAAGTGCTTCGAGCTGTTCACCAAGGAGGAACTCGATGCGATCCAGTGGGACAGCCTCGAGGAGGAAATGGCGCGCTCCGCCGAATACGACATCGTGCCCGATTACGACAAGGCGCTCGAACTGATGACGGCCGCGAAACGTCTTCGCGGCTGATGCTGTCGACCGAAACGGCTGCCGTTTCGGGAACGAGACATCCGTGAAGACAAAGGCCCGAAACGCGGAAGCGGTGTCTTCGGATCGCGAAACGCTTCAGGCCCCAACGCCGTGCCTAGTCCATCAAGAGAAAGTCTGCCAGATGAGCCTTGCCATGTCCGTCGAACCGTCTCCACCGGAACCGGATGCCAAGACCAGCCGTCCTGTTCTCCAGCTTGTCGGTGTCCGCAAGGTGTTCGGCGATTTCGCCGCCGTCGACGGCATTGACGTCGACATTCAGGAAGGCGAGTTCGTAACGATTGTCGGGCCCTCCGGGTCCGGCAAGACGACCCTTCTTCGCATGCTTGCGGGCATGGAGGCACCCTCGCACGGCTATATCACGCTTCGCGGCGAACTCATCAATGATGTTCCCGCCAACAGGCGCCCCACCTGTCTTGTGTTCCAGTCGCTGGCCCTGTTCCCGCACAAGACCGTCGGAGAGAACATCGAGTTCCCCTTGAAGGTCCGCAAGGTGCCGCCGGCCGAGCGCAAGAGGCGGGCTCTGGAGCTCCTGCGCATGGTGCGGCTCCCCGAAAACTACCACGCCAAGAACGTCATGCGCTGCTCGGGCGGCGAACGGCAGCGCGTCGCACTCGCGCGTGCCTTCGCGTACGATCCTGACGTGCTATTCTTTGACGAGCCGCTTTCGGCGCTGGACTACAAGCTCAAGAAGGTTCTCGAAAAGGAACTGAAGGATCTGCATCGGGAGAGTGGCAAGACCTTCGTCTACATCACCCACTCGCTCGAGGAGGCCATGGTGATGTCCGACCGCATCGGCGTGATGCGTGCAGGAAAGCTCATTCAGATCGGCACGCCGGAGGAAATCTATGCCCGCCCGTCGGATCGGTTCGTGGCGGAGTTCTTCGGCGAGGTCAATACGATCGCCATACGCCGGTCCGACTCCGGAGGCTGGATCACCGAGGAGGGCGGAAAGCCCGTTGTGATCGGTACGGGCGCGGCCCCGGCAGGACCCGCAGCCGCAATCGTCGTTCGCCCCGAGTACATGCGCTTCGTCGACAACCTTGCCGGTGCCGACAACGTCATTTCCGGGCGCATCTACAACGAGTACTCACTGGGGTCCCGCATCCAGTACCAGATCCACGCCGAGGGACGCACCTTTCTGGTGGAAGTACCTCGCAACGCGGCCTGGAAGAAGACGTCGGCAGGCGATGTGATGATCGGCTGGGACGCTCGCGACGCGATATTGGTCGGAGGTTGAGATGGCGGTGGTCGCATTTCCTCTGGCGTCCGAAGAGAAGGAGCGGCGCCCGGTCCTGTCGGCCGGCCTGCGCAGCGCAAGCCCTGTGCTGGTGCTCTTGCTTCTCGGCTTTCTCGCTCCCCTGCTCACCGTTGCCGCCTACGCGTTCGCGACGCCGAAGAGCTTCGATGTCTTCCGGTCCTTCACGCTCACGAACTTCGCGGCGATCGTCGATCCGTCCAATACGGTCTGGACCTCGTTTGTCTGGTCGCTCGCATTCGCCTTTGCCAATGTGGTTCTGCTCGCAGTCATCGCCTATCCGATCGCTTACGGGCTGAACCGGGTCTTCGGCAGGGCGGCGAGCCTTGTCAGCATCCTCTTCGTCTTCCCGCTCTTCGTCTCGGAGAACGTCCGCCTCTACGGCTGGACCCTGTTCTTCATCAAGAACGGCGTTCTCGACGGCACGCTCAAATGGCTCGGCTTTTCCGGAGGCCCGGAAGTTCTCTACACGCCCGGCATTATCCTGTTCGGCATGATCTACGTGTACCTGCCTTTCATGCTGTTTCCGATGTCACTCGGCCTTGCCATGGTGCCGCGCGACCTGATCGATGCGGCACGCGACCTCGGTGCTGGCAGGATGATGATCTGGCGGGAGATCGAATTGCCCCTGGCTATGCCGGGAATTCTGATCGGCATGCTTCTTACCTTCGTCCTCGGGGCAGGCGCGATTTCGGAAGCCAAGATACTCGGCGGCCAGTCCGTGATTGTCATTGCGCAGGAAATCGAGGTTGCCTTCACCTACGCGCAGAACTGGCCGCTTGGCTCTGCCCTGGCGCTCATTCTCGTCGCCATCGTCAGCGGACTGGCGCTCTATGTCATGTCCAGGCTCGACCTCGACCGCATTCTCGGAAAGCGTTGATCCATGGAAACCATCGGTCAGGCCCGTTCACGTCTCTTCATCAGGCTATGGACCGCACTCGTGGTCCTCGCGATCTATCTGCCGATCCTCTGCGGCGCCCTGGCGGGGCTGGCCAAGGGACGCTACTTCGGCTTCCCCGTGCGGGCCTTTTCCGGCGAATGGTGGGGCAAGACGATTGATTCGCTGGAGATTCACGCGCTCGTCCAGAACTCGGTCCTGATCGCCTTCCTGGTCACGATAATCTCGGTCTTTCTCGCCTTCTTTGGCGCGCTTGCCTTCGCACGCTACGAATGGAAAGGTCGGCGGCTCTACCAGAAGATCCTCCTCCTGCCGATCTTCTTTCCGCAGCCGGTGCTGGGGCTGGCGCTGCTCTTGTGGTTCAATGCCCTGGGGATCAGCCCGAGCTGGCAGACGGCGGTGGTTGCGCATCTAGTGTGGATCGTGCCCGTCGTCACGCTTGTCATCGCCATTCAGGTCTACGGCTTCGACCCGGTCCTGGAAGAGGCCGCGAGCGACCTTGGCGCAAGCCGCCTGTTCATCCTTCGGGAGATTACCTTGCCGATCCTGTGGCCAGGGATCTGGTCTGGCGCGCTCTTCGCCTTCCTGCTGTCGTGGGGCAACTTCCCGCTGTCGCTCTATACGGCCGGCGCGGACTCCACGATCCCGAAGTGGCTTTACTCCAAGATGGTCGCCGGCTACACGCCAATGGTTCCGGCTCTCGGCACGATGAGCACCCTTTCGGCGGCAGCGCTGCTCATCCTCGGTGGAATCGTCGTGACACAGCTGCGCCGCCGCCAGGCCCGTGCCGCGGAGGACGCCATATGAACTGGAAGACGGCCTATCGTTCCTTCTACTACCAGGGTGCGCCGGAACCGCTGGATCCCGTGCTCGTCAAAGGCAAGGTGGCCCTCCTCGTCATCGACGTCCAGAACGTCTATCTCGAGCGGCCGGATCCTGCGACCTTGAGCGGCGAGGATCTCGCCCGTTACCATGGCTGGACGCCGTTTCACGAACGTATGCATGGCACGGTCATACCGAACGTCCGCCGCCTGCTCGACCGGTTTCGTGGAGCGGGGCTCGACGCCCTCTTTGCGCGAATAGCCTGCCTGAAAGACGATGGGCGCGACAGGTCGCTCAGCCAGAAGAAGCCGGGATGGAATGACCTTCTGCTGCCCAGGAACGATTGGGAATCGCAGATCGTGGAGCAGATTGCGCCCATTGGTGACGAGATCGTCGTCACCAAGACAACCGACAGCGCTTTGACGGGCACCAATTTGCGGCTGGTCCTCGCCAATCTCGGCATCACGCATGTCGTATGCGTCGGCATCTTCACCGATCAATGCGTTTCGTCGACCGTCCGTAGCCTCGCCGACGAGAGTTTCGACGTGATCGTGGTCGAGGATGCCTGCGCGGCGGGTTCAAGCGAACTCCATGACAGGGAGATCGAGATCATGAACATGATCTATTCGAGCGTCATGAGTACAGATGAACTGATCGGATACCTGCCTGAATGAGAGCGGCCGGCACTCAACTGGGAACTGAGGGCAATTCGCCCCCTTGCCTGTGCGGATTGATCCTGCGAAAAGCCGAAGCATGAAAGCCTTTGCCGTGACTTGCGTCAGCCCGCTTCTCGCCGCTGAATTCGGGGCGCCGCAGAGAATGTTGAGCTGGTCGATTACCCGACCGGGATTCGTCACGGCGCGCGCGGTCGCCTGGCTGCAGGTCAGCAATGCGGACCTTCCCGTGGGCGTCGATCCGTCGGAACTTCTTGCCAGACGGCTTTCGGATGCCGGTCATGGTGACGCCGTGCAATTGATGACATCCCGTGATGTTCGTAAGTATTGTCTTACGCAAGCAAGAAGCGGGGGTGTCACGGCGGCGTGTCTTACGACGGTTGGATTGGCCAACTGCGGCAGGGTCGGCGAACCGCCTCGCGCCGGTGCGCGCGCGGGCACCATAAACCTGCTTGCCCATGTCGATCGTGCCCTTGCCGAAGCTGCAATGATAGAGGTGTTGTCGATTGCCGCTGAGGCGCGGACGGCTGCAGTCATCGATCTCGGCTGGCGGGAAGACGGAAAGCTTGTCACCGGCACTGGAACGGACTGCATTGTCGTTGCCAGTCCGGAAGGGGACAATGGCGAATGCTATGCCGGTCTTCATACCGATGTCGGCGCAGCGATCGGTCGCGCGGTCTATGAGGCAGTGACCAGGGGAGGCAGGCAGTGGATCGACGAACGGAGGGGCATGGCGTGAGGAGAACCGAATCCAGCTTTTCATGGCGGACTCATGGCGCCCGTCGTTGCCCTGACAGAGGGATCGGACGCAAGCCATGAAGCGCTCGAAAGCTGCAAGACAGTCCCAGATCCTGACCGAACTCAATGGAATGCCGAGCCTGCGCGTGGCGGAACTCGCACGCCGGCTTACGGTTTCGACGGAGACGATCCGGCGGGATCTCGACGAGATGACGGAGCAGGGGCTGCTCAATCGCACCTACGGTGGGGCAATCAGGTCGCTCAGCACCGAGCCGTCGGTATCTGAGCGTCACACGCTGTTCATTGCCGAGCGTGAGCGCATCGCCAAGGCCACCGTCCAGCTCATTCGAGACGGTCACACCCTGATGATCGGTTCGGGCTCGACCACAGTGCACGTCGCGCGCCGCATCGCGGTCGAGATGAAGAACATAACGGTCATTACGCATTCCTTCGGCGTGGCAACCGTTCTTGCCATCAACCCGACCATCAAGGTCCTGATGCTGCCAGGGGATTACCATTCCACCGAGGGGGCGACCGTCGGCGTGCACACGGTGTCCTTTCTCAATGGCTTTTACGCCGACTACACGATCCTCGGCGCGAGCGGCCTCGCCCCGGATGGTCCTTCCGATGCCCTGATCGAGTGTGCGGCGGTTTATTCAGCGATGATCATGCGCGCGGCCAAGACCGTGGTCGCCGCCGATCATTCAAAACTCGATCGCATTTTCCCGGCCCGCTACGCGCCCTGGCTCCAGATCGGCCATGTGGTTACCGACGCAGCGCCCCAGGGCGCCCTCAGGACGAATCTCGAACAGAGCGGCGTAAAGACGGTCATCGCCTGAACCCCGTCATCACATCTGGTGTGGGATGTCTGGCGCGCTCTAGTCCCTGTCGGGTGCGCCGAGCGGGAAGTACGCCCGATAGGGTCTGGCTTCGTCGACAGCCCTGGCGAAGGACGGACGCTCGAGCAACCGGCGGCGATAGGCGTGGACGTTGGCGAAGCGCGGGTCGATCGGTTTCGTCCAGTCGGCGTAGAAAAGGGCGGGAGCCGCCGAACAGTCCGCCAGGCTGAATGTTTCGCCCGCAACCCAGGACCTTCCTTCCATGTGGCTGTCGAGCCAGGCATAGCACCTGTCGAGCATGGACCGCGCCTCTTCCACGCCGTACGCGTCACGGTCTTTCTCGTTGCGAAGGCTGTCGAAGACGATCTTCTGCTGCGATCCCTGGATGTAGTTGTCGAAGAAGCGATCAAGCATCCGGGTCTGGAGCGCCAGGTCGGGGTCGGTCGGTATGAGGCGAACGGGACCCGGATAGTGAAGCCCGAGATATTCGATGATGATCGAGGCCTCCAGAACCGTACGGTCACCGTCGACGAGGATGGGAAACCGCTTCAGCGGCCACAGTGCCTCGAACTCACTCAGAATGGATGGATTTTCCGCACTCAGCATTCGAAACTCGAAATCGACGTTGTTCTCGTAGAGCGCGATCAGGGCTTTCTGGCAGTAGGACGAGAACGGGTGCGCATAGAGTGCCGGTTTCATCGTCGCCTCCGAAGCTGGTTTCCGGGCAAGCCTGCGAAGTTTACAGGACTGATTGCATAATGCAATCAGATTCGATCCTCCTGTGTCTCACCTGTTGTGAGGCTGGGAGGAGGAACAGGCAACGTCCGTCGGTCCAATCGGAGTGGGATACCCTATCCCGTGTGCCCCAGGTTCATTCCGGTCTCGCCATCGAAAAGGACGACCTTGGCGGGGTCCCAGGCGAAGCGCACTGCCTCTTCGATTTCCACCCCGGTTCTGGCCGGAACCGTTGCGCGCAGCATGCTGCTGCCGACCCGAAGCGTCAGGATCTTCTCCACGCCATGGTTCTCGATGTCGTGCACGCGCGCTTCGGCGGGGGCGCCCCGATCAAGGAACAGGTCCTCCGGTCGAATGCCGAAGGTGAGCGGCCGGTCATCTGCGACGACCTGCCCCTCATAGGGAAGTTCGAAACTGTTCGGCGTCATGACCGCGCGCCCATTGAGAAGCTTGCCGTCGAGAAGGTTCATGGGCGGCGAGCCGACCGACCGGGCGACGAAGGTGTTCCTGGGATTGTTGTAGATTTCCTGAGGCGTTCCGGTCTGGACAAGGTGACCATTGTCCAGCACGCCGATCTTGTCGCCCATCGACATCGCCTCGATCTGGTCGTGGGTAACGAAGAGGAATGTCGCTCCGAGATTCATCTGGAGGTTCTTGAGCTCCGTGCGAAGCGCTTCGCGCAGCTTCGCGTCCAGCGCCGAAAGCGGTTCGTCCATCAGGAAAACACGCGGCTTGCGGACGATCGCCCGGCCGATCGAAACACGCTGCATCTCCCCGCCCGAGAGCCGGTCGGTCTTGCGGTCGAGCAGATGTTCGATCCGGAGCGTGCGTGCGACCCGCTCCACCCGTTCCTTGATCTCGTTCGCGTCGATCCGCCGGATCTTCGCCTTTAGCGGAA
This sequence comes from Sinorhizobium sp. BG8, assembly GCF_016864555.1. NCBI lineage: Bacteria > Pseudomonadati > Pseudomonadota > Alphaproteobacteria > Hyphomicrobiales > Rhizobiaceae > Sinorhizobium > Sinorhizobium sp. BG8. The sequence goes on from NZ_CP044011.1 coordinate 754,425, forward strand.
ATTCCAGGTTCTCGCGCACGGTGTAGCGCGGATAGAGGGAATACTGCTGCAACACCAGAGCGACATCGCGCTCTGCCGCGCCCCAGTCAGCGACGTCGCGGCCATCGATCAGGATCCTGCCCTCGGTCGGCTTTTCCAGTCCGGCGATCAGCCGCAGCGTCGTCGTCTTGCCGGCGCCCGTCTGGCCGAGAAGCACGAAAAATTCGCCGTCGGCAATTTCAAGATCGAGGTTCCCCAGGGCGGGATGACTGCCGAAGGTTTTGGATATTCCCTTGAGTTCTATATGGGCCATCAGAGTTCGATTCCGAGAGAAATGCCGGTTGCCCTGTCGAAGAAATGGGCCTGCGAAGGATCGATTCTGGCCCAGACCCGCTCACCGGGATTGGGCACGAAACCGCTCTTGGTTCGCGCCCGCAACGTCTGCGAGCCAACCTTGAGATCGACGATGTCGTGAGAACCGAGCGGCTCGATGAGTTGCACCTCGACGGCTTGATATCCGTCACGCTGTTCACGGGCGATCTGGAGCCCTTCCGGTCGCACGCCGAGCACGATGCTCCCGCTCCTGGTGCCCTTGGCGTCGAGCTTGCCGATCAGTTCCGGAGGGAAAGCAAGACCTTCTGCGGCGCCATCGACCACGACGGTGGCCATGCCGTCTTGCTGGCTGACCATTGCATCGGCGATGTTCATCACCGGGCTGCCAACGAACTGGGCCACGAAGATGTTAGCCGGGCGGGAGTAGACATCCGAAGGGCTGCCGACCTGCTGGAGCACGCCCTCATGCATCACGACGATGCGGTCTGCGAGCGACATGGCCTCGACCTGGTCGTGGGTGACGTAGATCGTCGTCGACCCCTGCTTGAGGTGAAGCCGCTTGATTTCCGTGCGCATCTCCTCGCGCAGCTTCGCGTCGAGTGCGCCGATCGGCTCGTCCATCAGCATCGCCTTCGGGCGACGGACGAGTGCCCGCCCTATCGCCACGCGTTGCATGTCCCCGCCCGAGAGCGCCGACGGCTTCTTCGAAAGCAGGTGCGTGATCTGCAATGTCTTCGCGACGGCCTGCACCTCGCTATCGACCTCGCTCCTGCTCTTTCGTGTAGCGCGCAGGGGAAACGCGACATTCTCGTAGACGTTCATGTGTGGGTAGAGGGAGAAGGACTGGAACACGAAGGCGATATCCCGGTCCGAGGCCTTCATGTCCTGCACAGGCTTTCCGTCGATCAGGATATCGCCCTCGTCGATCGTCTCCAGTCCCGCGATGGCGCGCAACGTCGTCGTCTTGCCGCAGCCGGACTGGCCGAGGAGGACAATGAACTCGTTGTCGTTGATGGCGATGTTGAGGTCCTTGATCACCTTCAGAGCGCCGAAATACTTGCCGATCCCGCGAAGCTCGATCTGTGTCATGTCCTGGACCTCTCGTCCTTCTCCGGTTCCGGACCGATCTTGGAGGTGATCATGAAGGCAATGAGTCCGATCAGCGTCATCGTCAGTCCGTAGCGGTGCAGGAAGAGGTTCCAGGGTTGGCAGAGCGCAACGATCCCGGCGATCATCAGGATCTGCGCCGCGGGTTCGAGATATTTCCGGTTGATTGCTCTGAAGCTCATTTGCGGATCGCTCCGAATGACATGCCGCGCAGCAAGTGGTTCCGCAGCAGGAAAGTGAAAATGGCGACCGGCAAGAGGAACAGGACCGTGCCCGCGGCAATCACCGTCCAGTCAGGCAGCCCGGAACCGACCTGGCTCGGAATGAATGGCGGGGCCGTCTGCGCGCGACGGTTCGTCATGATCAGCGCGAAGGCGTATTCGTTCCAGGCCGTGATGAAGCAGAAGACGGCGGTCGCGGCGATGCCCGTCGCGGCCTCCGGCAACACGATCTTGAAGAAGGCCTCCATCCGCGTGTAGCCGTCGACGAGCGCCGCTTCCTCGTACTCCTTGGGGATTTCGTCGATGAAACCCTTCATGAGCCAGACAGAAAAGGACAGGTTGAACGCCGTGTAGAGGATGATCAGGCCCCAGTGGGTATCGTTGAGACCGACAGCGCGGTACATCAGGAACATCGGGATGGCGACCACCACGGGCGGCAGCATGCGAGTCGAGAGGATGAAGAACAGAAGGTCTGCCTCTCCCTTCACCCTGAAGCGCGAGAAGCCGTAGGCCGTGAACGTTCCCATGCTGACGGCAAGAACCGTCGAGCTGATCGCGACGATCAGTGAATTCATGAACCGGCTGGGATAGCCCGATAACTGCACTTCGCCCTTGCCCGAACGGACGACCTTCTCGCCGCCGTCGAAGACCAGCCGCTCCCACCACGGGGCTGCCGCATACTCTTCGGGCGTCGGCGGGTTTCTGAGCTGCGAGCGCTTGGTGAAGAGCTTCACGAAGGGTGAAATTTCGGGTTGGAAGACGACGGTCGGGGGTATCGTCGTCGCGAGGTTTCGCGGTTTGAAGGCCGTTGAGGTGATCCAGTAGATCGGAGCCAGAAAGATCAGCGTGATGACAAGGACCGCGGCAATCGCAAGGCGGTTCATCGCGCGTTCGGAAGATGTGCGAACGGCAGCCATCTCAGCGCTCCTTCACCTTGTTGAGGTACTTCACGTAGATGTTGGTGATTGCCAGCACCATGATCAGCACGATGTAGGCCAATGCGCAGGAGCGTCCCGTCTGCCATTCCTGGAACGCCATCTTGTAGAGCCGGATGGAGATCACTTCCGTCGTCGGCTGGCTGGTTAAGATGTAGGCGAGATCGAAGGTCTTGAAGGCCTCCATGGTACGGAAGATGATCGCGATCATAAGGATGGGGGCGACCAGCGGCAGCGTGATGCGGAAGAAGGTGTAGAATGGCCCGGCCCGGTCGATCGCCGCAGCCTCGTAGAGATGCTTGGGGACCGCCGAGAGCCCGGCCAGCGAAAGCAGCATGACGAAGGGCGACCACATCCAGATGTCGGTGATGGCGACCGCATAGAGCGCCATGCTCGGGTTCGCGAGCCATTCGAACGAGCCGAGGCCGAGCGCGTAGTTGATGATGCCGAAGGAGGGGTCGTAGAGCAGCTTCCAGAAGAGCCCCACGACCGCCATCGAGAGCATCATAGGCAGGAGAAGCAGCGTGGTCAGCAGTCCCTTGAACGGGATGTCCCGGTTCAGCAGCATCGCCACCCCGAAACCGACGAGAACCTGGCCAGTCACCGATACGATCACGTACTTCGCCGTGATCGCAAAATTGGTCCAGATGAAGGGGTCGTTCAGAAGCTCGCGGTAGTTCTGGAGCCCGATGAAGTTGGCCGGCGCGTTGGTCGAGGCGCGAAAGTCCGTGAAGGAATAGCCGAGCGAGTAAACGAGCGGAAAAATGTTGAAGATGATCAGGAAAAGGATCGTCGGGATGATGAACAGATTGCGGATCTTGATGTCGCTCATGCCTCGCGAGGCGGCGCGCGAATGCGAATCCAGCGTCGTCATGATAGCGGTTGCCAATACTCTCCTCCTCCGAGAGTTCGGCGCATGATTCCGGACGGAGCCGGGACGGGCATCACCATGCGCAGTTGCCATATGCCGGTCGGACCAAACGAGGCTGAGGGCCGCCTTCCGGTCGATGAAGGAGGGGACGCATCGGCCCCCTCCGCCTTGGCTTCAGCCGATCAGTTGATGCGGCCGTATTTCTTGAACGTTGCCGTCCAGTCCGCCGCCAGTGCGTCGAGGGTTTCCTTGGACGTTCCCTCGCCGCCGACGATCGCCGGATAGATGCGCTGGTTCAACTGCTGGAGCAGCTCCGCATATTCCGGCACCGCCCAGAAGTCCTTCACCTTGAACATCGTCTCGTAGAAGGCCTTGTTGTACGGCGTGGCATTCTGGAACTCCGCCGACTCGAGCACCGCCTTGTTGCAGGTGTAGCCACCGAGTTCGGCCCATTTCTTCTGGGTGTCGTCCTTGATGAACCACTCGAGGAACTTCACTGCCTCCTCCTTGTTCTGCGAATAGGAGACGATCGAGATTCCCTGCCCGCCAAGAGCTGCGAACTGGTCGCCACCCGGGCCTGCCGGGTTCGCGAAGAAGCCGGTGTTCTTGGCGTGGGGATTCGTCGATTCGTTGAGCAGGGCCGGGAAGAAGGCGAAGTAGTTCATGCTGATTGCAGCCAGACCCTCGGTGATGGCCTGGTTGTTTTCGACGAAGAAGGTCTTGGCCCAGCCCGGAGGCGTGAACTTGTAGAGCTCCTTGTAGGCGTCGAGCGCTGCTACGGCCTTGTCGGAATTGATGATGCCTTCCACCTGGTAACTCACGGGGTCACCGAGTTCGCCGCCGAAGGAAAACAGCGCGTTCTCGAACCCCATGGCCATCCCGTCATAGGAGTTGTCGGTGTAGATCGCGATGCCGTAGCGCTTCTGATCCGGGCGGTGGAAGAACTCAGCAATATCGCGAAGCTGCTTCCAGTCCTTCGGCACGTCGAGGTCATAGCCGTACTTGGCCTTGAAGGCTTCCTTCTCCTTGGGGTCCTCGAACCAGTCCTTGCGATAGGACCAGCCGACGGCGTCTCCCTCGGTCGGGATCGACCAGTATTTGCCGCTGTTGCCGGGATACTCGGAATAGAACTTCACGGTCGCCGGGGCCATCGATTCCAGGACCTTGTGCTCCTTGACGAAATCGGTGAGGTCGACGTAGTGGCCCGCTTCCGAGGCCGCACCCAGCCATTGGCTGTCGCCGACGATGAGGTCATAGGCGCTGCCCTTGGCATTGAATTCGGTAAATGCCTTCGTCTGGAAATCCGCCCACGGCGTCGTTTCGACCGTGACCTTTACGCCGGTCTCGGCTTCATATTCGTTGACGAGTTCCTGAAGATAGTTGGCCGGATCCCACTCCGCCCAAAAGATCGTAAGCTCTTGCGCCTTTGCGGAGGTACCGCAGGCGAACATCATGCCGAGACCGGCCAGAAGGCCGGCTATTTTGTTGCGCATAATGATTTCCTCCCATTTACGCACCTAGCCCGCGTCGTGAGCGGGCGTAGCAAGCCGGCTTTGTTGGCCCTCCGGGTTTCTGCCTATTCGGCACGGGCCCTCCTCGACCCTTTTCCACCTTTTCGGACTATCAAGCCTGATCCGTCGCTTCGTTCAATCTGGTAGTACCAAATATAAATTGGGTCAAGGCATTCTGGGACATTGAAAAAACTGACAAAAGCGCCAGACTAGTAATCTATACATCAAAGTCCCGTGCTTTTTAATCGGATTTTCAATCAACCAGTCTGATTTATCGGTTTGCCACTGGACTCCTTACAAGCCGAAAGGCTACTAATCTGGTCAAACCAGAATGCTGCACATCAGCATTTAGGACGTTCACGGAGGAGGTGAACCGGGGAGGGTGCATGAGCCGGATATACGTGGTCAGCACTGCAGATACGAAAGGGGAGGAACTGGCGTTTCTCTCGGAGAGGATCGAGGCGGCCGGCGGCAGTGTGCTGAAGGTGGACGTCGGCACCCGCGGCCCAGCGGTCGCGGTGGATACAACCGGTGCCGAGGTTGCGGCGCATCACCCTGATGGCGCGAACGCCGTTCTTTCAACGACCGATCGCGGCGTGGCGGTTGCGGCGATGGGCGTTGCCTTCACCCGTTTCATCCGCACCCGCAACGATATCGGCGCAATCGTCGGCATCGGGGGAGGCGGAGGCACCTCGATCATAACTTCGGGCATGCGGGAGTTGTCGCTGGGACTTCCCAAGCTCATGGTATCTACGCTCGCCTCGGGCGATGTCGCGCCCTATGTCGGTATCTCCGATATTGTAATGGTGCCGTCCGTCACGGACATGGCAGGCTTGAATGCCCTTAGCAGCGTGATCCTGCAGAATGCCGCCTCTGCCATTGCGGGCATGGCGGCTGCACCCGCACAGGAGGTTGCACATCTTCCCTCCGTGGGCCTCACCATGTTCGGCGTCACGACACCCTGCGTGACCGCGATCGCGGAAAGGCTTCGGAGTGATCACGACTGCATGGTCTTCCATGCGACGGGCACCGGCGGCAGGACGATGGAGAAACTCGCCGACAGCGGCATGCTGAAGGGAATCATCGACATCACCACGACCGAAGTCTGCGACCTGCTCTGCGGCGGCGTGCTGGCGGCGACGGAGGATCGGTTTGGTGCGGTGGCCCGAACACGGCTTCCCTATGTGGGGTCGGTCGGCGCTCTGGACATGGTGAACTTCTGGGCACCTGAAACGGTGCCGGAGAGATATCGCCACAGGCACTTCTACCGGCACAATCCGAACGTGACGCTCATGCGCACGACCGCCGGGGAATGCCGCGCCATCGGGGGCTGGATTGCCGCCAGGTTGAACGCTTGCGACGGTCCGGTCCGCTTCCTCATTGCGGAGAAGGGCGTGTCTGCGCTCGATATCGAAGGTGGTGCTTTTTACGACCCGGATGCCGACCATGCGCTGTTCGAGGCAGTTGAGGAAAAGATGCGCCAGACCGCCGACCGGCAGATCGTGCACCTGCCCTTCCATATCAACGATCCGCGATTTGCCGAGGCGGCGGTTGCCGCCTTTCGCGAGATCTCAGCCGAGTGAGAGACGCCCCCATGCCCTTTGTTCCCCGCAAAGCCATCCTTGAGAAGTTCGAGCACATGATCGCGCGCGGCCAGCCTATCATCGGCGGCGGTGCCGGCACCGGACTTTCCGCAAAGGCCGAGGAAGCCGGTGGCATCGATCTCATCATCATCTACAATTCGGGCCGATACCGCATGGCGGGGCGCGGCTCGGCAGCCGGGCTCCTCGCCTATGGCAACGCGAACGAGATCGTGAAGGAAATGGCGGTCGAAGTGCTGCCCGTGGTCAGGCATACGCCAGTCCTCGCGGGCGTGAACGGCACCGATCCCTTCGTGTTGATGCGGCCGTTTCTCCTGGAGCTGAAGGCGATGGGTTTTTCAGGCGTCCAGAATTTTCCGACGATCGGCCTCTTCGACGGGGCCATGCGGCAGAGCTTCGAGGAGACGGGAATGGGCTTCGGCCTTGAGGTCGACATGATCGCACAGGCGCATGAACTCGACCTCCTCACCACGCCGTATGTTTTCAATTCCGAGGAAGCGGCCGCCATGGCGAGGGCCGGCGCCGACATCATCGTGGCGCATATGGGCGTAACGACGGGGGCTCGATCGGTGCGACGTCGGCCAAGTCGCTGGACAGCTGCGTCGAAGAGATCTCGGCGATTGCATCGTCCGCCCGTTCCGTTCGCAAGGAGGTCATCGTACTCTGCCATGGTGGGCCTATCTCAATGCCTGACGATGCGTCCTACGTGCTTCAGCGCTGCCCGGGCTGCAATGGTTTCTATGGCGCAAGCTCGATGGAACGCCTTCCCGCGGAAGCGGCGATCCGCGAGCAGACCCAGAGTTTCAAGAATCTGAGAGTCGGTATCGTCGTCTGATCGACGGAATTCAGGGAGATCTCATGATGTCGAAGGCAAGGAATCTGTTTGTGTACCCCAAGGATGTCACCGTATTCGGCTTCGATTGGGGGCAGCTTGCAGTGACGATATCTCCGGAAGTGAACGGGGCTGAGCGTTTTTCCGGCGGGGTCGTCGACCTTCCGAGCGGAAAGGGACACGCACGCCACAATCACCCGGGAGCGGAGGAGATAATCTTCGTGATCGCCGGCCGTGGTGAGCAGATGGTCGAGGACGAGGAGGGCCATCCGATCGTTCGCGAGGTCGGGCCGGGATGCACGGTCTTCATTCCGGAGAGCAGGTTCCATTCGACGCAGAATACCGGCTCCGAACCGATGCAGCTCTTCGTGGTGTACTCACCTGCGGGGCCCGAAGTCGCGCTGCGCGACCTGCCGGACTTTCGTCTCATTCCGCCCGCGCGAGGCTGACGAGGACGATAGCCGTGGCGTCCGGGCGCATCCAGACAATGCTCGCCACCATCTTGGGAGGAAACCGTGAACGAGACAGCAAGAGAAGCGTCGGCCCTGCCGACGCCGTTCGATCATCATCGCCTCGATCGGCTGATGGAGGAGGCGGGGATCGATGTCCTGCTCGCGACGTCGAAGCACAACACCCAATATCTGCTCGGCGGCTATAGGTTCATCTTCTTCTCCGCCATGGATGCGATCGGACACAGCCGCTACCTGCCCATCGTGATCTACGAGAAAGGCGTGCCGGAGCACGCCGGCTACGTTGGAAACCGCATGGAGGGGGGAGAACATCAGAACCATCCGTTCTGGACACCATCGGTGCGGACCGCCTGCTGGGGTACGTTCGATGCCGTCGAGCAGGCCGTCGCACATCTGAAGATGATTGGCAGGACGGGCGCGCGGATCGGCATCGAGCCATCCTTCCTTCCGTCGGACGCGCTTGCGCTGCTGTCGGCGGCACTCGAGGGCTCCACCTTCGTCGATGCGACGGGGGTTCTGGAGCGCTTGCGGGCGATCAAGAGCCCGAGCGAGCTGGAGAAGCTGAAGCGTGCGTCCGAGCTCATTACCGACTCTATGATGGCCACCATCGGCTGGGCACGCGAGGGTACGACGAAGGCCGAAATCATCGAGCGCCTGCGCCGCGAGGAGACCGAAAGGGGCCTCAATTTCGAGTACTGCCTGCTGACCCTCGGCCCGAGCCATAACCGGGCCTCCTCGTCGCAGGCCTGGGCGAAGAGCGACATCCTGTCGATTGATTCCGGCGGAAACTATCACGGCTACATCGGGGATCTGTGCCGTATGGGCGTTCTCGGGGAGCCGGATGGCGAACTGATCGACCTGCTTGCCGAAGTGGAATCCGTTCAGCAGGCGGCCTTCTCAAAAATCTGCGCCGGTGTGGTTGCCGGCGACGTGATCGCGCATGCGGAAACGTCGCTGAAATCGATCCCGAGCGCCGGTTTCACCGATTTCTTCACCCACGGTATGGGGCTGGTCAGTCATGAGGCGCCTTTCCTGATGACGAACCATCCCGTGACATATGAGGGCGTGGATGCCGGCCGCCCCCTGGAGGCGGGAATGGTGGTGTCCGTCGAAACGACGATGCTTCATCCGAAGCGTGGTTTCATCAAGCTGGAGGATACGCTGGCGATCACCCACACAGGTTTCGAAATGTATGGAGATCGTGGTCGCGGCTGGAACCGTGGCGACCAATAGAGGCTAAAAATCAAGGAGAAAGCTCGAATTGGGGAGCTCGACTTCATGACGCCTTAACGGGTTTAGCGGGAAGATGGGTAAGACGGCATCAGGTTGCCGCCTTCAGGGAGCTTCCATGTCGAACCGTTCGGATACCCGCATTTCCATGGTGGTGGCCACATTGGGTCGCTCCGGCGAACTGGAGCCGCTTCTCGCGTCGCTCGCCGCGCAGAGACGTCGCGATTTCGAGTTGATCGTCGTCGATCAGAACCGGGATGACCGGCTTGTTTCCGTGCTTGCGGGCTGGCGCGACGATTTCGAGATCGTACACATCCGCACGCCGCTGCCGGGTGTCTGTCGCGCCCGCAACCTCGGAGCCACGAAGGCAAGGGGAGAGTGGCTGCTGTTCCCGGACGACGACTGCTGGTATCCGGATGATTTCATGGCCCGGCTGGACTCGTTGCGCAAGGAGCATTCCGCCGACTTTTATTGCGGTCGCGCGGTCAATCTCTCCGGCGAGACGATTATGGGAAACTTCTCGAGGATCCCGGCCGCGATCGTTCGCGCCAATGTCTGGACGACCCTGATAGAATGGATGCTGCTGGTTCGCAGCTCCGCCTTTCTCGCAGCAGGCGGTTTTGACGAGCAGATCGGTCCGGGTTCGGGCACCCCATGGGGCGCCTATGAGGTTCAGGACCTGGCTCTCTCCTTGCTCTCGACGGGCGCGAAGGGCTTCTACGATCCCGCTCTCACCGGCTTCCACCCCGACGACATTTCCGACCGCACCTCTCCCGAGAGCATCGCCAAGATGCGAACCTACAGCTCGGGGCTCGGCTATGTCATGCGCAAACATGGTTTCGGGGTGGCCAGCTACCTTCCCCGGCTGCTGCGGCCCCTCGCTGGCGTGGCCGTCTACGGACTTACCGGCAGGACCGGCATGGCGCAACGATCGCTGGAGATCTTTCGCGGACGATGGTCCGGCTGGACTGACGCGCCGCGATCCGTGCACGAGGTTAGAACCGGCGTAAGGGCAATATTTTAAGACTCGCCGGCTACGGTGCCCGCAGGCGCATGACGCGCGTCTGCACGACAATCGCGTGCCGCAGAAGGACTGCCGATGAGTACGAGCATCATGTCGAATTCGCTCCTGAATGCGGCGGCTGGAATGCTGCAGCTTCTGACGGGATTCGGCTGTTCCGTACTGGTCGCGCGTCTCCTCGGGCCTGATGCCAACGGCGTCGTCGCCTTTGCTCTCTGGGTCGCCGTCACGGGTGCGCTGATCGCGGAACTCGGAACGGGCATGCTGCTCATGCGCTTCATTCCCGAATTGAGGGCGAGGGGCGCAAGCGAGCGCGAACGGCGTGGCTTTGCGGCCTATCTCGCTCTGCCCGTGTTTCTGTCCACCACGGTTATCACGCTTGCCTATTGCCTTGTTTCCTGGAGGGCCGAGGCCGCGCATTGGCTGGAGGCGAGCGAGAGCGTCGTCGTTCTCACAGGCATTCTTCTTTTCATCCAGTCCATTGGTTCCATCACGAAGAACTATCTCATCGGCGAACAGCGGGTGCTCACGCTCTTGAGGATCACAGCGCTCTCCTCGGCGCTGCAGATCTCCTTCGTGCTCGCGGGTGCGATTGCTGGCGGCACGGTTGGCGCGCTCGCCGGCTATATCGCCGGCCAGGCGGTTCAATTCTTCTACACGGTTCGCATCTTCGCGACGCCACGCAATGCCGCGGGATATGAAACCAAGTTCCTCGCCACCACCTCGGCGATCCTGTTTGTGGAGTATGTGATCGGGGCGATATTCTTCAGCCGGCCGGAGTTGTTCTTCCTCCAGCATTTCCGTTCTGTCGGCGAGGTTGGTCTTTATGCGGTCGCGCTTTCGCTCGCCAATCTCGCCCTGCAATTGCCTGTCCAGCTCACCGGCAGCCTCATACCCTTCTATGCGGAGCGCCGGGAACTGGACGGCGGCATGCTTTCGGCGGATGTCTTTCACGGCGTGATGCGCAGCTTCGCCTACATAACGCTTCCCCTCTGCTTGGGGCTCGCATCCATTTCGATCCCGCTCGTCGTTGCGGTCTATGGCAATGAGTTTGCACAGAGCGGTCTCATCGTCGCCATCCTGGCGGCGGGGTCGCCGGCCTATGTCTTCGTCCAGCTTGCCGCGCAGTATCTCTATTCCATGGGCAAGGTAACGGCCCGTCTTGCCATCAGCGGATTGGGCGCGGCCATCATGGTGGTGGGCTGCGTAGTCGTGGTGCCGATCTGGGGTGGCCCCGGCGCCGCCGTTGTGAGGGGTATTGTCTTCGCGGCAATGGGCCTGTTGCTCATCCGGCGCGTCCAGCTGAAAGCGCAGGCATCGGGACAGGGAACCGTGCTTGCCAAGGTCACGATTGCCGCGATCCTGTGCGGCGGTGCCGCGTGGACTGTCACCGAATTGGTCCCCGGACTGGTCGGTGTCGCGATCTCAATTTGCGCCGGTGCGGTCGTTTACTTCCTGATGCTGCGGTTCTTGCGCGCTATCCCGGTGGAAGATGCGGTGGTAATGGATCGCCTCGTCTCGCGCATGCCGTCAGGTCTGGGGCGGGCATCACGCCGCCTCGTCTCGCTTCTCGTTCCAGCCCAGCCTTCGCAGGTCGCCGCCGAATAGCCCGGCGCGACCGGGCCGGCATTCCTGTCAGAAGTTAACTGGAGACGCGAGGGCAGGCGCGCGGATCTCCCCGGACGGCGCGGGTGCGTTCTCTGCGCCGCTAAGCGAAAGCTTACGGATCTCGCCGGGCGCAAGGTGAAACCAGTTATCGGAAACCACGTAGCCCTCGGCGACGACATTCACGGATTGCACGAAGCGATCGGTCGAAACGAGAAGCGACCATCCTTCGCTTTGTTCGAGCCCGGCGGTTATTGTCGCAGCTGCGAATACGGCCGACCGCCCCTGCGGGAAGTGAAACGCCTCGTGGATCACCTCGCGAGTGTCGCAGTCGCGCAGCCGCGCCACCGTCACTTCGTGCGCCGGCGGACCGAACCGGAAGGCATATGTGGTGTCGAAAAAGGCACCGAAGAGATCCGTTGCGGCGATCGTCCGCGACTCTCGCGCCGAAAGCGCCAGCTCGCGGTTTCCCGCGACGACAGGCACTCTGCCGTCCCTCAGGCAACTGACTTCTAACGACACATGTCGATCGAACGGAGTTTCGTTGATGACGTGGATGTCGAGCCCGTTTGTTCCCTCATCCGAAAGCGCGATGTGGACTGGCCGGAAGGCGCGCCGCAACGCATGCCAGATCGGTTTTGGCTTGCCTGTGGCGTCGATCAGTCCCCAGCCCGCACCGGGCAGGAGATCCATGAATGTCCAGACCAGGGCGCCGTTGCAGGTCGACCCAGGCCGCCGCCACTCGGCAAAGACCGCTTCAGCGACTTCCCCCGAAACCGCCCGCGAAAGATCGAGGTAGCGTGCGGGATCCTCGCGCCGGAGCCTTGATGGATCGACGGCATAGAGATCGGAGAGATAGTGATCGCGGATATCCTCGAAGTCCCAGGACGCTCCCCTGTCCCGCGGCACACGCGCCTTCCATCGCGGATCGAGAACGGCCGGGACCGGCAGATGCGTGTCGAGGGTCTCCTGTTCCGGCACGTTCGCAAAGGCGAGGCTCTCGGCGGCAAAGCGCACATTGGCCCTCCGCGCGTCCTCCAGTGGCCGGCAGTAAGCCCCGACCCCGTAGTAGTGGGTGACGCCGGCATTGGGCGAAAATGGCATCGCCCCGCCGCTTGGGCTGTTTTCGACGAAGGGGAGGTCCGGGCGTTCCGCCGCGGCGATGGATGGCAGGATTTCCTGCGTCAGGCGACCGTTCCACGCGGTTTCCGGAAGCCCTAGCATCGCTGCCTGCTGGAACATTTCGCTGCCGCCGCAAAGGATGGCCAGCGAAGGCGAGGCCCGGCGGGCGCGCAGCAACTGCGTGATTTCCTGCTGCACCAGCGAGACGAAACCGGGATCACTCACAGGATAGTCGAAATTCGCGAACATGAAATCCTGCCAGACCAGGATGCCGAGTTCGTCGCAGAGGCGAAAGAACGCTTCCGTCTCGTAGGTCATCGTTCCGCCGATGCGCAGCATGTTCATGCCTGCCTCGGCCGCAAGCCGAAGCAGCGGCTCGTAGGCGGCTCTCTCGCCCGGCAGATCTACGATGTCGGCATTGGTCCACACCGCACCGCGGCAGAAGATTGGTTCGCCGTTAATGTGAACCGCAAAGTCCCGGCCGTCGGCGCCGCGGTCGATAGAGACCCTGCGAAAGCCGGTCCTGCCGAGGAGCCGACGTTCGCCGCCGATCACGATTTCGATGTCGTGCAGAACGGGGCGGCCGTGCGTATGCGGCCACCATGGCTCCACGCCGGGCAACGTGATGCTTCCACGGTAGGCGCCGTCGACGAGTTCGAGCGGCCCAGTTTGCCCCGCGCAGGTGAGCGCAATCGGCCCCGTTGCGCCGAAGAGGCTGAATGACACGTCCAGGTGGCCGGTGCCGTCCTCATCGAGTGTCGCCGAAAGGCGCAGGTCGCTAGGGTCGTGCTCCGCATTACGCACAAGCCGTATCGGGCGGAACGGTCCGACGGGGTGGATTTCCGGACACCAGCCTGGCATGTAGCCCAGCAGACTGGTGCGAACGAGACGCAGTCCCTGCGGGGTTATCATCTGTGGCCGCCATCGCGCTCTTGGTCCGCGCTTCTCGAGGTGCGGGGCGAGGGCACGGAAACAGATCGCGAGGCGATCTGCGCCGTTGCAGGTAACGGTGACATCATGCGCGAGGAACATCGACTCGGCCGTCAGTACCTGCTCGTCATTCCAATAGACTTCCGCCACCGTGGCGAGCCCTTCAAGGCGCAGCAGTGCTGGCCCGTTCGGCTCGTCGTTCACGTCGAGGAAGTACCAGGCATCCAGATGGTTCAGCGGACGGGGAGCGGCCCGATCGAATTTTCGAGCCCGTTCCAGAGCGCCGGCGACGGTTCCGGGCACGACGGCATCGATCAGTTCGACGTCGGCGGTTCGGCCTGAGGGGTTGGTCCAGGCGCCCGACGGCGTGAGCGCCATCGTCCAGCCGTCCGTGAGGTTCCGGCTGACGGAGGCTTCAATGCGCGGGCGCGTATCCATTATCACTCTCAACCCAGCCGGCGGCGGAGGACGGCCATCAACTGTTCCCATGCTTCCGCTGCGGGATCGAGGGCGGCGGCGAGCGGTTCGAACTTTTTTCTCGCCACCGCGCGCGCGACCTGGAACTGGACCGATTTGGCCACTTCCGAGATTCGCCTCGCCGCCTCGGCCGCTTCGACGAACGGGCCATCGGGGGCAATCCATTCGAGATGGCTGGCGGCAAGTTCGAAGTTGGCTCCGAGCTGGCGCAACGTGTTGAAAGCGTACTTGTGGAAGAAGCCCGAAGGCCGTTCCGCGACCGCTTCCACCTGCGCCGGAAACACCTTTGAAAAAGCGGCAATCGGGTTGTCTTTGGGGCGGCGGGAAAAATGGAAGTGCAGCAAGCGCTCCCCTTCCGCGATGAGATGCGCGGGCTGAGGTTTCTCCGCAGGAAGCTTGGCGAATTCCGTGTAGGGCAGGAACGGCAGTTCGTCGGGTCCGTCTTGCAGCCGGAACAGTCCGTCGAAATCGTCGCCCTCGACACGGAAGAATCCCGCATTGTGGAAGTAGTCCATGCTCCGCGCGGCGACGTCGAGCCGGTTCACGGCGACGGTCGTCTTGCCGTGTTCCATCCGATAGGCGACCCCGCGCGTATCGGGCATGTAGAAGCTGTCCATCTCGATGAGGCACAGCCGCGCACGCGACACCTGTTCGGCGACATGGGCCTCGATCCGGTCGTATATGGCAAGCTCGGTGCAGCGCACGCCGTAAAGCCGCTCAAGGTCCTCCAACGGCACCTTGAAGAAGGTGAACTGGTCGCCCTCGAAATCCTGGGTCAGCGTAAAGCCGAGCATTGCCTCGGGGGACATCGCGAGCGTGGAGAGCACCTCGATCCAGAGATCGACATAGCAATTGGTCTCCGGCCACATCCGATCAAGGCTATGAAGCGGATGTGGCCGGTAACTGTCGGGTTCGAGACCCGGGAAGACTGACATGACTGCCAAGCTCAGAATCCGAGCGTCTTGCGGACGGTTTCCGGCCAGGTGGCGACATCCATCCCGTGCCGGGCGAACAGCGCAAGGGCGATCCGCTCCAGTCCGAAGCCCACGCAAGCCGTGTGCGCCACGCTGCCGTCTTCAAGCTGGAGATCCCATTTCGTCCCGAAGGCATCCTGGTGATAGTTGAAGCTCATGCAGGCCGTCGGCTTGGCGGCCGAGGTCACCGGTATGAGGAGCTCGAACTTCAGGTTCTGGTCCCGCTGGTTGTTGACCATCATGCGTCCGGCGCGGCCGAAGAAGGGATCGTTGGCGACATCGATCGTTACGTTGAGGCCAAGCGATTCCATCATCTTGACGCCGCGATCCATCCAGGTCTGACGGAATTCGGTGACGTGCGCCTCGGTCCCCATGCAGACATATTCGCGCATGCGGAAGAGCTGCTGGCGCGCGGGATCGGTCGAGGGTTCGTGCCGGAAGCAGTAGGATTGCAAGTCGTAGAGGCTGCCCTTCGCCGGCAGGCGGCCGCGCTTTGCAACGGTCGGATAGAGCGGATAGCAGGCTGCCGGCGTCAGAACGATCTCGGTCGCCTTCTGGTCCTTCGTCCAGTCGCCGTCCACCTCCATGCACTGGAGCAGGCTCATATGGTCGAGATCATTGCCGCAGAAGCTGTGCACCGTGCCGGCCAGCTGCGGAAAGCTCTTCATGTACCCGCTCTTCTCGAAATAGGCGCGGTTCATGCCGGGCGGGAAGCGCATTGCCTCAGCGCCGTCCTTGCCGCCGTAGCTGTCGATGAGCGTCTCGAAACGGGCGATTACCTCTTCGAACAGGCCGCTGCGACCGTAGAGCCCTTCGACGCCGGTATCGATCAGGAGCCCGGACTCGAAGAGTCTGTCGAGCAGTGAGGATTGCATGTCCATGATTCACTCCATCAAGCTGGTGTCCTGCTTGTGGATGAGCAGGAGGTTCGATGTGTTGCCGAGAATACGGTCGTTGGAAATCATAAGCTGGGCCGAATGGGCGTCGCGCAGGTGTCGCCCGAGGCTGAAGGGCGTGCCGTTCTTGTATCCGAGGATCCCGCAGATCAGCATCGCATGGTTGATGATCGTCAGGATCATCTCGGAAGAGCCCACCTTCAGGTTGTTCATCGAAACGGCAAAACCCATCGAAGACAGACGGTCCGGTTCGGCCTTCGCGGCCTCGAATTCCTTCAGTCCTGCGACGACGTTGGATTTCAGCATCTGCAGGAGGTTGGAGGCCTCGGCGAGGCGCAACGCACCCGGAGGCGGAGCACCGGGTGACTTTCGGGCGGCCGCCCGGACGAAGTTCTGAGCGCGGCTGACCGCATTGACGGCGATGCCGTACCAGACACTGCTCCACAGGAGATGCGACGTTGCAAGCATCGACTGCGCCGCGATTTCGGCAAACGGCTTCGGCAGAACCTGCTCCGCCGGTGCATTGCCCTTGAAGAGATAGCCGTCCGAGCAGGTCCCGCGCATGCCGAGCGTATCCCAGACATGGGTGCGTTCCAGCGAATACTGATCCTTGGTGAAGACGGTCATCACCTGGTCGGTCGAAGCGGCATCGGCGTGTGCGCGTGACGTGATGAGAATAGCGTCCGCGAAGGCCCCGTAGGAAATGACCGTCGCGTCCTTCTCGAGGCTGCACCGGTCGCCGGAAATCTCGATCGCGCAGATGCTGTTGCGCAAATTCCCGCCAATGCCGCCTTCGGTCGTGGCGGATGCGAGAAGAAGCTGCCGCTCGCAGATTCGGCGCATGAAGGCACGATGCCAGGTGCTGTCCATACCGTGCGAGACAAGGCTGGAGAGCTTGATGTGGTGCATGGCGAAGATCATGGCCGCCGCTGCACAGGACTGGCCGATCAGCGAGCAGACTTCAGCGATCTCGGAAAGGCTCGCATTCTCGCCGCCAAGCCCGGCGGGGATCTGGATCGACAGCAGCCGCTCGGTGATCATCGCATCGACAGCCTCCCGCGGGAAGCGACCCTCGACGTCCACCTGATCGGCGTGGGCGGCAGCAACCGCACCGACGCGCTGCGCGCGCTCCGAAAGGCTCGCGCCGGTGGAGATGTTCATTCGGCCGCCTCCGAGACGCCGAGAATGACCTCAACCGTCCTGACGATGGCGGCGATGCTCTGGAACGACTTGCGGTTCAGGAGATTGTCGGGAAACTCGATGTCGAACGTCTCTTCGATTGCCAGCATGATCTGGACGGACGCGAAGGAAGACATGCCCGCCGCATAGAGGTCGGCGTCGTCGGCGATCAGGTCCGCGGCGACCGGCAGGCCACCATGCTTCGCCAGCAGTTCTCGGATTTTGGATTCCATTTTCCCGTTGCTCCTCGATCTGTTTCAAAGCGTCCGCACGTCATGTGGTCGCTTCGCTCTCGTCCTGTGATACAGGCCGGGCGATAAGATCGACTAAAAGGACTTGGATAAGAATCGGTGAACCCGGTCGTTAAAGTACGCAAAGGTTGCATCGAATCGACTCACCGGCGGCTGAGGGCGGATTCTCGCTGGAATAGCCGGCATTCCAGGGCTGGCGCGCTCTCGGAGTCTGGTTGGCGAGCTGCGGCTTCAGGCTTTGTTAACCATCTTCTGCGACCGTCGAGGCCGACAAAAAGCGCAAGCCTCGCGGTCCGGGACGGATCCCGGAGGCACAGGCGTGGCAGATTTTTTTAAATGGGGTGAAGCGCTTCGGCCGCACGCACTTCGGGCATTCGATGGACATAGACATTTTTCAGCTGCCCGGAATCTTGAGACGGAGAATCCGTTATGTGGTTCTGACGGCGCTTGCCTGTGTCTTGCTGGGGTTGGCATTTCTGCTTCTCCAGAAACCCTATTATCGATCCACCGCAGAGCTTCTCGTTGACGTCGGCACCGGCCCGGTCGTCGGCTCGGAAACCGGAATGGGCGCGGAGGGCGCATCCGGCGGACAGCAGACGCTTGGAAGCCAGCTATACATCCTTCAATCGCGCCAGCTGCTTCATGAAGTCGTCAAGGAATTGTCCCTGACGAGCGATCCCTATTTTGCCGGTACGGGCGGATGGCGTCAGAAACTGTTCGGCGGCGTGACGAAGGCAAGTGAAGAGGGTCGGGCGGACGGCGTGGTCAGTGCCTTGCAGCAGGATCTCATTGTCGAACGTCAGGGGGAGACCCTCGTCTTCACGGTGTCGGCGAAGCATCGAGACAGCGAAATGGCGGCCAGGATCGCCAATGCCGTGGCCAATGCCTATCTTCGCCAAACGGACGCTTCGCGTTCCGATGCCAACCTGCGTACCAGCATGGCGCTCCAGGTTCAGGCGGAGGAGCTTCGCAAGCGCCTTCTTGACGCGCAGGCGGCAGTGGAAAAATTCAGGGCCGAGAACGGCCTGATTTCCACCGGTGCGCAAGGCCTTGTTTCGGATCAGCAATTGTCGGGTCTGAACCAGCAGCTACTGGCGGCAAGCCAGCTGGTTGAGCAGCAGAGGACGATCGCGGAGCAGGCCAAGCAGCTGAACGTCCTGGATGTCGAATCCGGTGCAATTCCCGAGGCGCTGCAGTCGGCATCGCTGAGCACCTTGCGCAGCCGCTACGCGCAGATGCTCGACCGGCAGGCGGAGCTTTCAGCCAATCTCGGCGACGGCCATCCCCAGATGCGGGCGGCGCGCTCGCAGACGGCAAGCATGAAGATCGTCGTTGAGAAGGAACTCGGCCGCATCCGGCAATCGACGGAAAACAACTACGAGCGAGCCAAGAGCAACCTCGCAGCCCTTCAGAAGCGGTTCGACGGCCTGACCGAGACGAACAGTGACAGCGGCAAGGCGCGCATCCGCCTTACCCAGCTGCAGAGCGAGGCCACGGCAATCGACGCGGTCTACAAGTCCTTCCTGACGCGCGCAGAGGAATTGAGCCGGCAACAGGATATCGGCAAGGGCAACTCGCGCATCATTTCCCAGGCGGTGCCGGCAGCAAGTCCGGTCCAGGCACCCAAGCTGCTGGTTCTAATTGCGGCCCTACTTTTCGGCACGGCCGCCGGCAGCGCGCTCGCAGTCCTGCGTGAAGTTCTCGCCGGGACGCTCAGGTCCGAGCGCAACCTGCTCGCGGCAACCGGAGTGCCCGTCCTTGCCATTCTCGAAGCGGAGCATTCCGTCCCTTCAGGATGGTCCGCAAGGGTCAGCGAGGCGTTGAGTCGCCTCAAGGTTCTGTCGGCCTCCGGCGCAGCGATACCGGGAAGGGCGCCGGCATTCGGCCTCGCGCGCGCCGCCCACATGCTGCGGATTGAGCTGGCCAAGACGGTCCCCGCGACGATCATCGTCCTTTCCGCCGGAACGAAGGGTGGTTCACACGCTGTCGCAGCCGGCATTGCCCGTGAGCTCAGCCTGCTTGGAGAAGAGGTCCTGTTCTTCAATGGCGAACTTCGCGCGGAAAAGGTGCGTTCGCTGGGCGCAGTTCGCTCCGTCAAGGTCAGCACCGGCCTCGGACGCCCGGCCACGGATATGGATAGCCCGGCCCACGCATTGCAGGATCTGCTGGAATTCGAATGGATGGGAGACCGGGGACGCCGCGTCGTGGCGCTTTCCTCCGTCCGCGTCGGGACACGCCCGCTCGCCCGGAAGTCCTCCTTCAATGTAGTCGATGCCTGCCAGACGCCTGCGGGCGAGATGCTTCCGATCCTGCTAGATCACGTCGATGGAATTCTCATTGTCTCGGAAATAGGAGCGACTTCCACCGCCGCCCTTTCGGCCCTGGTTGAAGAAATTGGGCCCTGGCGCGAGAAGCTTCTTGGAAATGTCGTCGTTTCCCAGCAGGCCGTCTGGCGATGAAGGTCTTTCCGTCCCCGCGCGAACGCTTCCCCGGATCGTTTTCGACCCCGCTGGAATTTTCGGGATCATCTGGGCAAGAGTCTGCCCATGTCTCGCCACTCCTCCGCACGCTTGCATTTGCCTGCGTGCTCGGCGGATTGCTGTTCAACCTCGTGCTGTGCCTTGTGAACACCAGGCTCATGGGCATTGCCGAAAGCCATGTCATGCTTTCGGAGATGCTGATCGTCGGATTGTGCTTCCTGGTCGCCGTGAACCGCCGGCTTGGCTTCTACCTGCTCATCACCGTCTTCGTCAGCTACATGGTGTTGCTCTTCGCCCTTCGCGGCGGGCAATACAATCTCAAGGCGATCCGAGACATTCTCATCCCGATCGCGTTCTATTTTGCCGGCATGCGGATCAAGGACCCCAGGTTGGGTGATCGCCTTGTCGTTGTGTCTTCGGCAATCGTGCTGGTGATCGGCTTGTTCGAGTATTTTCTCAGCGATCTCTTCATCTCGTACTTCAACGTCATCGGCTATTATGTGGCCCGGGGATCCGTGACGGTAGACCAGCTCTACGGCCAGACCCAGGGCCTGTTCATCTCGGGACGCGCCCGGAGGCCCGCACGATCCTGCCGTTCCTTGGCCAGCATCGTGTCTCCTCGGTGTTCCTGGAACCGGTCTCGATGGGCAACTTCGCGGTGATCGTCTATTCCTGGGCGCTGTACCGGGGCCGCGAATTTGCTGCGCGCTGGTGGGCCGGGGCGATGGCGTTCGCGCTCATCGCCTTTGCCGATGCGCGCTTCGGTCTTTACACCTGCGTGCTCATCACGCTGCTCTATCCCTTCTACAATCTGCTGCCGCGCACCGTGTGGAGCGTCCTGCCGTTCCTGCTGCTCGCCGTTCTCGCGGTCTATGGCATTACATCGGTCACGGGCGAAGGTCCCAACGACATCGCTGGCCGGTTCACGGCGACCGCCCATATCCTGACGCAACTGTCGACAGGCGTCGTGATGGGTACCGAGATTACCGATCAGTTCACCGCTGATTCGGGGCTCGCCTATTCGCTCACGGCATTCGGGGCCATTGGGTTTGTCGGGCTGTGGCTGACCTTCGTGCACGCGCCGCTTGCCGATCCACGCGCCTGGCGGTTCCACTCCATGGTGATCGTCTACATATTGCTGCTGATGCTGATCAGCGACTCGTTCTATTCGATCAAGACGGCGGCGCTGCTATGGTTCCTGCTCGGAACATCGAACGCCTACAGAAAAGAACGGCGCTCTTCTGTCACTCCGTCTGGCCACCAGGCCATCGGCAATCTGCCCATCGCTGCAAGAAGCGCCCGGCCGCTGCACGGCTGAAGAGTGACTGCAATCACTTGAGTGCGGGGCAAGCCGCGGTCGGTGCCGGCAGTGCATTGCCATGCTCCAGCGCCTTCAGTTGCAGCCTGTCGCCATCCTTGGTGGGTTGGATGTTCAGCGGCTCGCTGGCCGGCCACCAGTCGCCCGCAGCCCAGTAGGTCCAGCCGGTCCATACGTCGGAGTTCTCGTTGACCACCGCGGTCATGCGGGCGAGCCCTGTCAGGCAATCAGTGTTTGCGGCTCCGCCGAACTCGCCAAGAAATCCGCGTTTGCCGTTCTTGCGCAGCCAGGCCGTGAAGTTCTCGAGTGCCGCCACGGCGTCGTCTGCCCGCTCGCACGTGTCGTGCATGCCCGAAAAATCGCTATCGAGATACTGATGCACCTCGAATGCGAAGTTGTTCGCCGGGTCCTGGACCCCAAGCATGACGGTTCCGTTGGCGCCGCCGAGACGGTCCGTCTCCCAGCTGTGCGCGCCGCTCCAGATCGTCCCCGGCACCATCACGAAGTTTGTCGCGCCGGTCCCACGGATGGCCGCAATCGCTGCGTTCGCCGAACCCAGCCACTGCTCGGCAGTCACGTCAAAGGGTTCGTTCATCAAGCCGAACTGCACCGCAGGATCGTTCTTGAAGTGCCGTGCTAGACGCTTCCAGAAATCGGCGAACGCGGCATCAGGCACATCCGTGGAGCCGATCTGGCTCCCGCGGTAGTAGGCATAGTTGTGAGGATCGAGAATCACGGTCATGCCGGCTTCCTTGATCCTGTTCGTGGCATCGTCGAGGCGTGCAAGCTCCGCCCGGTCGAACGATTTCATCAGGGTCGGTTGAAGCCGCTCCCACAGGAATTGCAGCCGGACTGCGTTGAAGCCCTTTCCGGCGAAGTAGGTGATCGTCGCGTCGCTCGGGTAGATGTAGTCCTTGCCATAGACACCGGGGGGCTTGCCGTATTCGGCGCCGGAGAGGTTTATACCGCGTAGGCAACCCTGGGCGGCGATCGACGGCGATGCAAGGAGAAGCATGCCGGCAATCAGGCTACCTTTCCTTGCCGCGCGCATCACGGTCGACGTTCGCATTCCCTTGAATATCATAGCCGTGCTTTCGGTTGGGAGCTTTCAGGCCCGGTGCTTTTCCAGGTGGGTTGCGGTGTTTCGCCTGCTACTGTTGCGCTCCAGAACATCGCGATAGATCTCGGCATAGCGCTCGGCGACCTTGTCCCAGGAGTAGAACGAGGCAGCCTGCATCGCGCTCTCCCGCATCGAAGGGCCGCTTCTCTGGAGCAGGTCGAATTCCTTGGGTATCATGTTCGCCGCGCTGTCGGCATCGCCAAAATCACAAAGCCGTATGTCAGAATGTCGCGCGGCGAGGTCGCGGTAGGCGGTATTGGGCTGGAGCAGCGGTACCAGCCCGGCACTCATCGCTTCCACGGCGACCAGTCCGAATCCCTCATACTCGGAGGCCGAGGCAAAGAACGAGCTGCGGCCGAGCACTTCCCGGATTTCCTGATTGGGAAGGCCGAGATGCACCTCGACGTTTCCTTCCAGCCTGCGAGCGGCGATCATGGTGGCAATGTCGGCCGCACTGTGGTTGCCCGGGACCCCGATAATGTCGAGATGCCAGTCCGGATCGGACGCCACGAGGGCTTTCATCGTGTCGAGAAGGTTGTCCAGCCGCTTGTTGATCGAAAACCGGCCGATCGTCGCCATGCGCTTCACGGGTGCGTGGGATGCGGCGTCGTGAAACTTCGAAGTATCCGCGCCGTTGCCTATCTCGATGACCCTTTCGCCGGCGATCGGCCGGAAGAGCCGCGCATCCTGCGGGCTGCATCCGATCAGGCGATCGTAGGCACGGGAAGAGATCCGGGTGAGCGTATTGAACCACACCGCCTTGAACGCCGCATATCGGCTAGTGTGAAAGAACCCGCCATGCGTGGTCGCGACCATGGGCTTCCCATGCAGAAACCGTCCCCAGGCCAGCGCATCGAAGAAGAAGTCGATGGCGTGCACGTGAACAATGTCGGCATCGCGAACGTGCCGGAATACGCCGGGCGCAATCGGATAGCGTGTGCTGCCGGAAAACGGGACGCGAACGACCTCGATGCCGTCAATCGTCTCTGCGTGGGGCAGCTTGCTTTCAAGCTCGGTGAAGACGCGTTCGAGGGTCACGACCCGGACCCGATAGCCGCGTATCAGGAGCTGGTGCGACAAGTTCTTCACGACGTCCTCGAGCCCGCCGCGGCTGGGCGCATATTGCCGTACAACCTGTACGGCAAGCGGTGCGTCCATTGTCGGCCGCCTCAAGGCTTCGGGTCGAGTTAGCATGTTGACCGTCCCGTTGGAGTTGCGCGAGGGATCGCGCGTGAGGCCGCGCGGATTCCGCGGCCGCAATATTCCGTGCGTCCCGTGCCTATCAAGGAGAGGAAGAGTTTAAATTGGCCTTAACCGCATTGCGCTCAGCGTTGGCGGCAGCGGGAATGTCGAAACAGGATTAAGAGATTGCAAGCCTCGACCTAGGGCTGTAGAGCCGAGCGGTTTTCGCAGCGTAAGTATCTGGAGGCGATTCCGCCTCCCAACGCAGGTTTGACAACCATGTCCGCGCAAGAAAGAACGCCGTCCGCTTCCGGTTCCATCGAACGACGCCATCCCCTGCTGGTCCTGTTCTCGCTGGTGCGGGAGGAGCGAGGGCGTGTCGTTCGCGCGACGCTCTGTTCGATCACGAACAAGATCTTTGACGTCATGCCCGAGATCCTGATCGGTACGGCGCTGGACGTCGTGGTGCGGGGCAAGGATTCCTTCGTCGCTCAGCTCGGCGTGACCGACCCCGTGCACCAGCTGACATTGCTCGGGATCGCCACCTTTCTGATCTGGTTCGGCGAATCGCTGTTCGAATATCTCTATCAGATCCTGTGGCGGGGCCTTGCCCAGGACATGCAGCACAGGCTGCGCGTGCGCTGCTATGACCATGCCCAGCACCTGCCGCCAGGTTTTTACGAGGAGAACCGCTCCGGGGATCTCGTGACCATTCTCAATGACGACATCAACCAGCTCGAGCGCTTTCTCGATCGCGGTGCCAACGAGCTCATCCAGACCTTTTCGGCGGTTTTCCTGGTCGGTGCCGTATTTTTCATCCTGAGCCCGCTGATCGCCGTCATCGCGTTCACGCCGGTGCCGGTGATCATTGCGGGTGCCTTCTGGTTCCAGCGCCGCGCCCAGGCTCGTTATGATGCCGTCCGCGCCCGGGCCGGCAATCTCGGGGCGCGGCTTACGACAAACCTGCAGGGACTGCAGACGATCAGGGCATTCGGAGCGGAAAAGCGCGAGACCCTGGCCCTTGAAGCGGAAAGCCGGGCCTATGTCGACGCGAACCGGGCGGCGATCCGCATATCCTCTGCCTTCATTCCGATCATCCGCATGGCGATCCTATCGGGTTTCCTCGCGACCTTCATGATCGGTGGCTGGCTCGCCCTGTCGGGCCAGATGCAGGTGGGTGTCTACGGACTCCTCGTCTTCCTGACCCAGCGTCTGCTCTGGCCGATGACCGGCCTTGCCGAGATCGCCGATCTCTACGAGCGTGCCATGGCTTCGACCCGACGGATCCTTCGCTTGCTCGACGAACCACAGGTGGAGGAACATGGGGCCCATGACACGATGGTCTCGGGCAACATCCGACTGGAGAATGTGTCGTTCCGCTACTCGACCGGTCCGGGCGGAGTGAGCGATGTCGATCTCGACATCGCCGCCGGGGAGACTGTCGCCCTGGTCGGGCCGACCGGAAGCGGCAAGTCCACCTTGATCAAGATCATGGGCTATTTCCTCAAGGTCCGGGGCGGTCGTGTCCTGCTCGATGGGGTTCCGCTCGGGGACTGGTCGCGCGCGCGGCTGCGGCGGAGCATGGCGTGGGTGCCGCAGGAGGTGACGCTCTTCCACGGTACGATCGCGGAGAACATCGCCTATGGACGGCCGGAGGCGACGCGCACCGAAATCGAGGCGGCGGCCCGCCTTGCCGAAGCGGATGGCTTTATCCGGGCGTTGCCGCATGGCTACGACAGTCCGATCGGCGAGTTCGGGCAGAAGCTTTCCGGCGGGCAGCGTCAGCGCATTGCTCTTGCGCGCGCCCTCCTGATCGACCCGGCGATCCTGATCCTCGATGAAGCGACGAGCGCCGTCGATAACGAAACGGAAGCAGCTATTCAGCGTTCGCTCGCCAGGATGAAGGGCAAGCGCACCGTCATCCTCGTTGCCCATCGCCTGAGCACCGTCGTGCACGCCGATGCGATCCACGTCATGGACGGCGGCCGGATCATCCAGTCAGGCTCGCATGACGAGCTGGTTGCCCGCGGAGGGCTTTATCGCACGCTCTGGGACATCCAGACCGGCCAGGTTGCGGCGGAGACCTGAGCGAGCTCCTGACCGGACCTGCATGCGCGGCATCACTACCGACGCTCGCAGGTCCGTGGCCTCTCGATCAGGGAGATTTGTCTCAGTGAGCCTCGTCCCAGTTGTGCGCTGCGCGGGCGTCGACTTTCAGCGGGACGCGCATGGACAGTGCCGGCATGGAGGCGTTCTCCATGACATGGACGATCACCGGGATCGCCGCCTCCACCTCCTGGTCCTCCACTTCGAAAATCAGTTCGTCATGGACCTGGAGCAGCATGCGGGCGGAGAGACCTGACGAGTCGAGCGCCGGCTCCATCTTGATCATGGCTCGGCGGATGATGTCGGCGGCCGAGCCCTGGATCGGCGCGTTGATCGAAGCGCGCTCGTTGAAGGCGCGCACGGACGGGTTGGACGACCGGATCTCCGGATAGTGGGCGCGTCGGCCGAAGATGGTTTCGACATAGCCGTTCTCGCGTGCGAACGCCTTGGTGCTGTCCATGTAGTCGCGAATGCCGGGGAAGCGCTCGAAGTACTTCTTGATGTACTCGCCGGCCTCCGAGCGTTCGATCGAGAGCTGGTTGGCCAGGCCGAAGGCCGATATGCCGTAGATAATGCCGAAGTTGATCGCCTTGGCGCGGCGGCGCACGTCTGAGGGCATGCCCTCCATTGGAACACCGAACATCTCCGACGCGGTCATGGCGTGGATGTCGACGCCGTCGGCGAAGGCCTGCTTCAGCTGCGGGATGTCGGCGACGTGTGCAAGCACACGCAGCTCGATCTGGCTGTAGTCGGCCGAGACCAGCTTGTGGCCGGGTGTCGCCACGAAGGCCGTGCGGATCTTGCGGCCCTCCGCGTTGCGCACCGGAATGTTCTGCAGGTTCGGCTCGGAAGAAGAGAGGCGACCCGTCGTGGTGGCCGCCAGCGCATAGGATGTGTGCACCCGCTTGGTGTCGGGATGGACGAAACCGGGAAGGGCGTCGGTATAGGTGGATTTGAGCTTCGTGAGCTGGCGCCAGTCCACGATCTTGCGCGGCAGCGGCAGGCCCTCGGCCGCGAGGTCCTCAAGAACCTGCGCGGAGGTGGACCATTGGCCGGTCTTGGTCTTCGAGCCTCCCGGCAGCCCCATCTTTCCGAACAGGATGTCGCCCAGTTGCTTGGGCGAACCGATGGTGAAGCGTTCGCCCGCAAGCTCGTAGATTTCGTCCTCGAGTGCTGCTGCGCCCTGCGCAAGCTCTCCCGACAACCGCGAAAGGATCTGCCGGTCGACCGTGATGCCACGTTCCTCCATGCGTGCAAGCACGGGAACAAGCGGTCTCTCCAGCCGCTCATAGACCGAGGTGAGGCGGGCGGCGACCAATCGGGGCTTCAGCACGTGCCATAGCCGCAACGTCACGTCCGCATCCTCGGCGGCATAGGCGGTTGCCCTGGCGATGTCGACCATGTCGAAGCCCTGCGCGCCCTTGCCGCTGCCGGCAACATCCTTGTAGGCAATCGGCTTGTGGCCCAGCCAGCGCTCGGAAAGGGCATCCATGCCATGCGTGCCGGCGCCGGCGTCCAGCGCGTAGGACATCAGCATGGTGTCATCGAAGCTCCGGATGACGACGCCATGTCGCTTCATCACCAGGTAATCGTATTTCAGGTTCTGTGCGACTTTCAGGACAGACGTGTCTTCCAGGAGGTCCTTCAGCCGCTCCAGCGCCTTGCCGATGGGGATCTGCCCTTCTGCCAGCCCCCCGCCGAGGAGGTCGCCGACGCCGGTCTTGTGCGCCAGCGGCACATAGGCCGCGCGGATCTTTGCCCCGGAGGGATCCTTGGCATTGTCTGCGAGCGCCAGCGAGAAGCCGACCAGTTCGGCCTGCATCGCGTCGAGCGACGTCGTCTCCGTGTCGAAGCCCACGAGGCCGGTTTCACGCGCATCGGCGATCCAGCGGTCGAGAGTCTCGATGTCCCTGATCGTGACGTATCCGGCATGATCGACGGGAAGGGATCCGAAGATCTCGCGGCGGGCAGCGGCGAGGGCGCCGGGCGTGGCATCGCCAGATGCGGGCTTTCCGGGAAGGAGCGTTGCGGCAGCCTCGGCGGCGCTCTCGGTCCCCGTCGCTTCCGAAGGCGCAGGCCCCGGGCTTTCACCCTTGTCGAGGTCCGGTCCATGGGCGCTTGCACCCCACTCCACGGGCACGGCGGCAGGCTCGATGGCGCTCGCGTCGCAGTCGCACGCTTCCGCCACGCGCCGTGTCAGCGTCGTGAACTCCATCGCCTTCAGGAAGGCAATCAGCCTTGGGCCGTCCTGCGGCTGCAGGTCCAGATCCTCGAGCGGGACGTCGAGCGGCGTGTCGGTCTTCAGCCGCACCAGTTGCCGCGAAAGCAACGCCAGATCGCGATTGGCGATGATGTTCTCGCGCCGTTTGACCTGCTTTATCTCGTCCGCCCGTGCGAGCAGCGTGTCCAGGTCCCCGTACTCTTCGAGAAGCTGCGCTGCGGTCTTCGGGCCGATGCCGGGGATGCCCGGAACATTGTCGGTCGAATCACCGGTCATGGCCTGGAGGTCGATCATTTTCTCCGGCGGGACGCCCCACTTCTCGATGACCTCGGCGATGGCGATCTGCTTGTCCTTCATGCTGTCATACATCGACACCTTTGGCGTCACGAGCTGCATGAGGTCCTTGTCGGAGGAGATGATCGTCACATCTGCGCCCGCGGCTTCCGCAAGACGCGCATAGGTGGCGATCAGGTCGTCGGCTTCGTAGCCTTCCTTTTCGATGCAGGGAAGGTTGAAGGCGCGGGTGGCATGGCGGATCAGGCCGAACTGTGGGATCAGGTCTTCGGGCGGGGCAGTCCGGTTGGCCTTGTAGAGATTGTAGAGGTCGTTCCGGAAGGTCTTCGAGGAATAGTCGAAGATCACGGCGAAATGGGAGGGCGTCACGCCGACATCGGTGTTCCGCGCGTCCTTGAGCAGCTTCCACAACATGTTGCAGAAACCGGATACGGCGTTGACCGGCAGTCCGTCCGACTTCCGGTTGAGCGGCGGAATCGCGTGAAACGCCCGGAAAATGAAGCCCGAGCCGTCGACAAGAAAGAGATGATCACCATGTTTCATGGGGAGCATGGATAGCGCGGCGCACACGGCTCGTCCATCGTTCATTCGCCTCCAGAGTGCATCTCCTGAAAGGGCTCGCGGGTCTCACACAAACGTTACCAATTTGTAATTCTGGCGAGGCGGCGAGTCCCTTGAAAAGCCACATTCCCCGACACAAATGACACTCATCGGCATCTAATCAAGCCGTTGTCTGGCACCCGGCCTGTCCCCCGCCGCGCCAGACGTAGGACAAAGGCCTTTCCCCCTCTCCGGGCCTTTGTCCATAATTCGCAAGGACCGCCACGGGCGCGCCTCCAGCCCGTGGCGGTTTTTCTTTGGGGTCCGCCCAGGCTTCATGCCCTTCCCGCACCCATTGTATCGACTCGATTTTCCGCTTAGCCTCTGGCCATGAGCTTTGACCGGATGGAGTCGGCCGCCTACCTTGCCAACCTGTTGGCGAAGGGTGCCGCCCGCGCCCTTCATGGGCGGGCGAGCGAATATGGCTTTGCCCCGGACAGCTTCCCGTGCTTCTCGAACTCTGGAACGGCGACGGACTGACCCAGAAGGAGCTTCTGGATCGCCTCGATATCGAGCAGGCCACCATGGCAAACACCCTCTCTCGCATGGAGCGGGACGGCCTGATCGTGCGTCGCACCCATCCGGCGGACCGCCGCGCGCAGCAGATTTTCCTCTGCGACCGCGGGCGCGAACTGCGCGACGAGGCGTTGGCGGCCGCCATCGCAATAGAGGAGGAACTCTTTAGGGGGTTCAGGCGCTTTGAGAAGGAACTGGTTCTCGAATACATCCGTATGATGCTCGCCAACATCGGACGGTGTCCCAGGCCCTGAGGCCTCGTCCGCCGGTTTGAATTGCCACTTGTCATCAGGCGAACTAATGTCCCGGCAAATTGCAAGGGATTCCGTCATGACAAACATTCTGCCCGTCCTCGATCACGCCGCCGCCGACCTTCCGGCGAGCCTCGAACGCCTGTTCGAGCTCGTCCGCATCAAGTCGATATCGACCGACCCGGCCTACGGTGCAGAGTGCAGGAAGGCAGCGGAGTGGCTTGTCGCTGAACTGCGTTCGCTCGGTTTCGACGCAGCGGTTCGCGAGACGCCCGGACACCCCATGGTCGTTGCACATCATGACGGTCCCCGAGAGGACGCGCCGCACGTGCTCTTCTACGGCCACTACGATGTCCAA
Organism: Sinorhizobium sp. BG8; assembly: GCF_016864555.1. Taxonomy (NCBI): domain Bacteria; kingdom Pseudomonadati; phylum Pseudomonadota; class Alphaproteobacteria; order Hyphomicrobiales; family Rhizobiaceae; genus Sinorhizobium; species Sinorhizobium sp. BG8. Next base: position 784,416 of record NZ_CP044011.1, read on the forward strand.
CCCGTCGATCCGCTGAACCTCTGGGACAACGATCCCTTCGAACCTGCTGTTCGTGACATCGAAGGTGGAAGGCGGATCATCACGGGCCGCGGAACCTCGGACGACAAGGGTCAGCTCATGACCTTTGTCGAGGCATGCCGCGCCTACAAGGAAACGCAAGGAGCCCTGCCGTGCCGGGTCTCCATTCTCTTCGAAGGTGAGGAGGAATCCGGCTCACCTTCTTTGAAGCCATTCCTCGAGGCCAATGCTGCGGAACTCACTGCCGACTGCGCGCTCGTATGCGACACAAGCATGTGGGACTTCGAAACACCCGCCATCTCTGCGGGATTGCGCGGCCTCGTCGGAGAGGAAATCGTCGTGCGGGCCGCCAATCGCGATCTGCACTCCGGATACTATGGTGGAGCTGCGGCCAACCCCATTCATGTCCTTGCCGAAATTCTCGCGGGCCTGCACGACGAGAGCGGCCGTGTGACGCTTGAGGGGTTCTACGACGGCGTCGAGGAAACGCCGAGCCAGATCAAGGCGGCGTGGGATACGCTCGGCACGACTGCGGAGAGTTTCCTCGGCGAAATCGGCCTGTCCGTGCCGTCCGGGGAAAAGGGACGATCGGTCCTCGAGCTCACCTGGGCCCGGCCGACCGCGGAGGTCAACGGTATCGTCGGCGGTTATACGGGGGATGGCTTCAAGACGGTGATCGCTGCCGAAGCCTCCGCCAAGGTCTCGTTCCGCCTTGTGGGCAAACAGGATCCCGGAAGCATTCGTGATGCGTTCCGCGCCTATGTCCAGTCGAAGATCCCGTCCGATTGCTCCGTGTCTTTCCATGCCCACGGGGGATCGCCTGCCATCCAGCTGCCCTATGATTCGCCCCTCCTGACCAAGGCAAAGGATGCGCTTTCGGATGAGTGGTCGAAGCCCGCGGTGGTGATCGGCATGGGCGGTTCGATCCCGATCGTGGGGGACTTCCAGAAGATGCTCGGGATGGAGTCGCTTTTGGTCGGCTTCGGTCTCTCCGACGATCGCATTCACTCCCCAAACGAGAAATACGAGCTGCGTTCCTTTGAGAAGGGCATCCGCTCCTGGATCCGCATCCTCGCGGCCATCGCTTCCAAATAGTCGCGATGGTGATGCCGACGCTGTCTGGTACGGGCCCGACCGCCTTCCGAAACCCGTTGGCCCGCATCGTCGCGGCCATCGGGGCCAGCCTCCGTAAGTCTTTCGTCGCGTTTGCGGGCACCTACGTCGTACGGCGGTGGTGCGGCGTCCCGCAACATGCAATGGTTCGCCTGTTATGAAACTAAAAAAGCTCTTCTGGCCTCTCGTGGGCGGCGCTGCCATCGTCTTCTCGCTGTGGGTTCTCTATCACGATGTGAAGGGGCTCTCCCTTCGCGAGCTGACTGACAGCCTGTACGCGATCCCCCTGTCCGGCTGGCTGCTTGCCTGCTGTGCGACACTGGTTGCCTACGGAGCTCTTGCGGCCTACGACCATCTTGCGATCGAGCATCTCGGACACCGGTTGTCGCTCTGGTTCATCACGGTCGCCTCGTTCACCGCCTACGCCCTCTCGCACACGATCGGTGCGTCTGTATTCTCCGGAGCTGTCGTCAGATACCGGGCCTATACGTCGAAGGGGCTGACGGCGTCCGAGGTCGGCGTGCTCGTCGCGTTCTGCTCCTTCACGTTCGCTCTCGGCACGGCGATGCTTTTCGGCTTCGTGCTGCTGATCGAGCCGGATATCGTCGCGCGGGTCGCCGACTTCCTGCCGATTGAGGCCGCCATTTCCACGGGCCTTCTGATTCTCGGACTTATCTCGATCTATGTGATCGGCAGTCTCGTGGGTTTCCGCCCCATCCACACGCGCTGGCTGAAGCTGGAGTACCCTAAGCCCACACTGGTGGTGCGCCAGCTGTTCATCGCGCCGATCGAGATTGTCGCGGCGACGGCGATCATCTACTCCGTCCTGCCGGCCGAAGGAAATCCAGGTTTCCTGGTGGTGCTTGGGATCTTTCTCGCGTCGTTCTCGGTTGCTCTCATATCCCACGCTCCCGGTGGAATCGGCGTACTGGAACTGATCTTCATCGCCGGCCTGCCCGAAATGGACCCCGCCGCCGTACTCGCTGCGCTTCTGGTCTTCCGCCTGCTCTACCTGATCATACCGTTCTTCATCGCCCTCGTCGTCGTTCTGGTTTTCGAGCGATCCCGCTTTCTCACGCGGGAACGAAATGGCAGTCCATCAAGTTAAATTGATCGGAAGACGGTTCATCCTCAGTTCAGCTGACAATAGTAAACATGACGCCGTCTCTGTTGAGAACGTCATTGCAGATAGATTTTAGGAGTTTTCACATGATCCAGATCGTCAAGAGATGCGCGGCAGCGGTGCTTTCCGCCGCCGTATTCGCGACGACCTTCGTTCCGGTGCAGGCGACGGCAATGCCGCGGACCGACATGACGGTCAGCTCGGATATCGAGACCGTGCAGTACCGTCACCATCACCGCCCGCGTCCCGGATATTACAATGGGCACCAGGGATATCGGTATCACCGTGACGGATATCGCCGCTATTCGGACGGCTATTGGTACCCGCTGGCTGCCTTCGGCGCCGGTGCGATCATCGGTGGAGCGATCGCCAGCCAGCCGCGCTATGTAGAGGAAGGTGGCGTAAATCCCCGTCACTACGAATGGTGCGCCGCACGCTATCGTTCTTACCGCGCCTATGACAATACCTTCAACCCCGGCGGTTACGGTGGACGCAGGCAGTGCCTGTCCCCCTACTACTGATCTCGATCGGAAGATCGGTTTAAGACGGGCGGCTCTCGGGCCGCCCTTTTCATTCGAGATCGAGGCGGTTCCCCAGAACCGGAAGGGCTGGATCTTTCGGGGCATGCGGCTTTACCCCGCGCATTCGGAGATTGCGTAAGCGTGGCGGCCTGTTTCCCGGCCGCCACGGGCCTTACAGCAGGGCCATGATCACATGGAACACGGCGAGGAAGAACGCGGAAGAGACCTCAAGTTTGAAGCCCTTCCCGCGCACATAGCTTATGCGCATGTCAATCCCTTCGGAGACATGCCTGAACGTCCAGGCGAGCGACGCCTGCGCAGATCTGCACGTGATTTAAAGAAACGGCTACCGCGGATTCGGTGCCTGGCGCCATCTCGTCGACGCCGACGGTTCAGTCTGCAGGTGAGGTCGGCTGGCCATAGAGGCTCCGCAATCACTCCCTTGCGACTACATTAGAAAGATCGCATGTTTCGTCGATTTGGTCAATTGGGCTACCGAGCATGGTCCTGCTGGACAGGAAGCCGGCGAACGGTTCGCAAAAGCCCGGATGGGGTGCCCGAAACGGAACGGCAAGTGCGGGCGAGCTGTCGGGAAACCAGTTGAGAATTCTAAAGAATTCGTTTCCGAGTTCTTAACCACCCCTTAAATCGCCGCATTTAAAGTTCAACCGACGGCGAAGCATCAAGAGGGCCACCCAACCAGGCATGGCAGGCAACCGCAAATCCGAGCGAATTGAGCCGTCCTTCGAAGGAGGACGTGGGCGCGGTGGCGATGGCGACCTGCGTCTCGATGCGGACGATCGCGTGGCCGGGAGCTCGCGGAAGGGATCGTCGTCGAAGCGCAAGACGCCGAAGGCCTCTCGGGAGAAATCCCGCCGGCAGCGCAGCGGTCGCGGCTTCTTCGGCCTGCTGCGTTCCATGTTCTACTGGTGCATCGTTCTGGGTATTTGGGGCGCCATGGGCGTCGGTGCGCTCGTTCTCTATTACGGCGCCCGCATGCCGAGTGCGACCAGCTGGGCGATACCGGAGCGCCCCCCCAACGTCAAAATCCTTGCGGTCAGCGGGGAGGCCATCGCCAATCGCGGCATGACCGGCGGCGAGGCCCTGTCGCTGGAGAACATGTCTCCCTACATTCCCCAGGCCGTGATCGCGATCGAGGACCGTCGTTTTTACTCGCACTTCGGCATCGATCCCCTGGGCCTTGCGAGAGCCATGGTCACCAACGTCGTGACGGGACGCATGGTGCAGGGCGGTTCCACGCTCACCCAACAGCTCGCCAAGAACCTCTTCCTTTCTCCGGAGCGCACGCTTGAGCGAAAGGTGCAGGAGGTGTTGCTCGCCATCTGGCTGGAGCACAAGTACACCAAGGACCAGATCCTTGCGATGTATCTCAACCGGGTCTTCTTTGGCTCGAATTCCTATGGCGTGGAGGCCGCTTCCCGGCGCTACTTCAACAAGTCGGCCCGTGACGTCAATCTCGGGGAGGCAGCCCTTCTCGCGGGCCTCCTCAAGGCGCCTTCGCGCCTTTCGCCGGCCCGCGATCCGCAAGCCGCGGAAGCGCGAGCCCAGGTGGTTCTGTCCGCCATGCGGGAAGAGGGCTACGTCACCGATTCCGAGATCAAGACCGCGATGTCGCAGACGCCTGCGCGCGCAAAGGGCAGCTGGTCCGGCGCCCAGCACTATGTCGCGGATCTCGTGATGGACCAACTCCCCGCCCTGATCGGTGACATCAAGGAAGATCTGGTCATCGACACGACGATCGATCTCGGCCTCGAGCAGAAGGCCGACGAGACGATCTCCGCGATCCTTGACGAGAACGGAACAAAGCTCAATGCCTCGCAGGCGGCCCTGGTCTCGATCGACGGAACCGGTGCCATCCGCGCGCTCGTCGGCGGCCGCGACTATGCCGCAAGCCAGTTCGACCGCGCCTCGAAGGCGAAGCGTCAGCCGGGCTCGGCCTTCAAGCCGTTCGTCTATGCCGCCGCCCTGGAAAGTGGTCGCTCGCCGCTTTCGGTGCGCAACGATGCGCCTGTGCGGATAGGCAAGTGGACGCCGGAGAACTACGACCAGAAGTATCGGGGCGAAGTGACCCTGGCTTCTGCCCTCGCAAACTCGCTCAACACGATCGCGGCGCAGCTCGTCATGGAAGTCGGGCCTGACAACGTCGTGAAACTCGCCCACCGTCTCGGCATCGAATCCGAACTTCAGTCAAATGCCTCCATCGCGCTCGGCACTTCGGAAGTGACACTCGTCGAACTCACCTCCGCATACGCGCCGTTCATGAACGGAGGCTACAAGGCGACGCCTCACGTGATCCGGCGTATTTCGACGGCCGACGGAAAGGTTCTCTACGAAAATACCTACGACAATCCCCGCGCGTGCTGGAGCCTGAAATCGTGTCCATGATGAATGGCATGATGAAGCGCGTCATCACAGAGGGAACCGGCAAGAGCGCCAAGCTTCCGGGTTGGGAGGTCGCGGGCAAGTCTGGAACGACGCAGTCCTTCCGCGATGCGCTGTTCGTCGGCTTTTCGAGCAATCTGACGACGGGCGTGTGGTTCGGAAACGATGATGGCAAGTCGATGAAGAAGGTCACGGGCGGCGGTCTACCCGCCAAGGCGTGGAGCCAGTACATGATCGCGGCACACGAGGGGCTGTCGCCTTCGCCGCTGTTCGGTACGTCGGAGATATCGGCGCCAATGGCCCGGCTGGATGGAGTGGAACACAATCAGGAACCGCAGACGATCGGCGAGATGGTCTCCCGCGCCCTCGGCCTCGAGCGGGCGGCAGGCCCCCGCGGAGATGTTCCGGTCGACCGGACCGGATCGACGGGGCAGCGAAACGACGTGGGCCTCGATGATCCGATCCCTCCGGCCGAGATCGGCTCGCGTCCGTCCGAGACCCGGCGCACCACCCTCCTCGACATTCTGACCGGCGGTTGAGAAGGTTCCGGCCGGCCGAAGTCCGCACCCGTCCGGAAAATCCCTCATCCGACTTGCCTTCGCCAACCATCGCCTTGACGGATCATCGAACTGCTATCACATAGGTGCGGGAGCCGGCCTGGCGCCTGCAGAGGGGGCGCTCGCAACGCTGAATTTGCAAGCATTGCAGCCGCCGAACTCCTTGCAGTCGTTTGGACTGGTCCTTATATACGCCGCAGAACCGCAGCAGAGGCTGCGTTTTATACCACTGGGGGCTGCCAAAAGAATGCCTGATGGGGTTCCGGCAGCTCGCTTGAAGGAGAGATATGACATGGCAAAAGTAATCGGTATCGACCTCGGAACGACAAACTCCTGCGTCGCCGTCATGGATGGCAAGGACGCGAAAGTTATTGAAAATGCCGAAGGTGCGCGCACGACCCCGTCGATGGTCGCGTTCACCGAAGATGGCGAGCGCCTGACCGGACAACCGGCAAAGCGCCAGGCCGTCACCAATCCTGAAAACACCCTTTTCGCCGTGAAGCGCCTGATCGGCCGCCGTTACGACGACAAGATGGTCGAAAAGGACAAGGCCCTGGTTCCCTACAAGATCGTGAAGGGCGACAATGGCGATGCATGGGTTGAGGCCCACGGCAAGTCCTACTCCCCGTCGCAGATCTCCGCGATGATCCTTCAGAAGATGAAGGAAACGGCCGAATCCTATCTCGGTGAAAAGGTCACGCAGGCCGTCATCACCGTTCCAGCCTATTTTAACGATGCCCAGCGCCAAGCCACCAAGGATGCCGGCAGGATCGCCGGTCTGGACGTGCTTCGCATCATCAACGAGCCGACGGCCGCAGCATTGGCCTACGGCCTCGACAAGAAGGACGGCAAGACGATCGCGGTCTACGACCTCGGTGGCGGTACCTTCGATATTTCGGTGCTTGAAATCGGTGACGGCGTCTTCGAAGTGAAGTCGACGAACGGTGATACGTTCCTCGGCGGTGAAGACTTCGACATGCGCCTCGTCGAGTACCTTGCCGCTGAGTTCAAGAAGGACCAGGGCATCGATCTCAAGAACGACAAGCTGGCTCTGCAGCGCCTGAAGGAAGCCGCGGAAAAGGCGAAGATCGAACTCTCGTCCTCGCAGCAGACCGAAATCAACCTGCCGTTTATCACGGCGGATGCCTCCGGTCCGAAGCACCTGACGATGAAGCTGTCGCGTGCCAAGTTCGAAAGCCTCGTCGACGACCTCATCCAGCGTACCGTTGCTCCGTGCAAGGCAGCCCTCAAGGATGCCGGCGTTACGGCGGGCGAGATCGACGAAGTCGTTCTTGTCGGCGGCATGAGCCGCATGCCGAAGGTGCAGGAAGTCGTCAAGCAGCTGTTCGGCAAGGAGCCGCACAAGGGCGTGAACCCGGATGAAGTGGTCGCCATGGGCGCTGCCATCCAGGCCGGCGTTCTCCAGGGCGACGTCAAGGACGTTCTGCTCCTCGACGTGACCCCGCTGTCGCTCGGCATCGAAACGCTGGGTGGCGTCTTCACCCGTCTGATCGAGCGCAACACGACGATCCCGACGAAGAAGTCGCAGACCTTCTCGACTGCCGAAGACAACCAGTCGGCCGTGACGATCCGCGTCTCGCAGGGCGAGCGCGAAATGGCTGCGGACAACAAGCTGCTCGGCCAGTTCGACCTCGTCGGCATTCCGCCGGCGCCGCGCGGCATGCCGCAGATCGAAGTCACCTTCGACATCGATGCCAACGGCATCGTGCAGGTGTCGGCGAAGGACAAGGGCACGGGCAAGGAGCACCAGATCCGCATCCAGGCTTCCGGTGGTCTCTCCGACGCGGACATCGAGAAGATGGTCAAGGACGCCGAGGCCAATGCCGAGAACGACAAGAAGCGCCGTGAGGCCGTCGAGGCGAAGAACCAGGCCGAAAGCCTGATCCACTCGTCCGAGAAGTCGCTCAAGGAATACGGCGACAAGGTTTCCGAAGCGGACCGCAAGTCCATCGAGGAAGCAATCGCTGCGTTGAAGACTGCTGTCGAGGCTTCCGAGCCCGACGCAGAGGACATCAAGGCGAAGACCAACACGCTCATGGAGGTATCCATGAAGCTCGGTCAGGCGATCTACGAGGCGCAGCAGGCGGCTGAAGGCGGCTCCGCCGAAGAGCAGGGCGACAACGTCGTTGACGCCGACTACGAGGAAGTCAAGGACGACGACGACCGCAAGCGGTCTGCTTGATCCGGAATGCCGGCCGCGTCAGCGGCCGGATTTTCTTGTGGAGAAGTGGCGGAAGGGCCTCACGACGGGGAAGGAAAGGCACATGATCGGGACCGTTCGAAACGGTGCGGATATCATGGCTTTCAATCCCGTCCGGACTTCCGCCTTTTTGCGTAGTGGTCATGCGGCTGCGCGCAGGACAAACCTTACCGTGATTTCCAATCCTTGTGGTGACGATATCCAGTCCATGAAACGGACCTGAACTCGAATGGCAAAAGCAGACTTTTACGAAACGCTGGGAGTGTCCAAGAGCGCCGATGAGAAGGAACTGAAAAGCGCCTTCCGCAAGATGGCGATGAGATATCATCCCGACAAGAATCCGGGCGATTCAGCCGCTGAGCACAAGTTCAAGGAAGTCAACGAAGCCTACGAGACGTTGAAGGATCCTCAGAAGCGGGCTGCATACGATCGCTACGGACATGCGGCATTCGAGCATGGTGGCATGGGTGGCGGCGGCTTCGGAGGCGGCTTCCAGGGCGGTGGATTCTCCGACATCTTCGAGGACATCTTCGGCGAGATGATGGGGGCGGACGCCAGCGGCGTTCCTCCGGCGGCCGGGAGCGCGGGGCGGACCTGCGCTACAACATGGAGATTACCCTCGAGGAGGCTTACTCCGGCAAGACGGCCCAGATCCGTGTCCCGACCTCGATCACCTGCGAGGTCTGCTCGGGATCAGGCGCCAAGCCCGGCACCAAGCCCCAGACCTGCGGTACCTGCCAGGGCTCCGGCCGCGTCCGTGCGGCACAGGGCTTCTTCTCGATCGAGCGCACCTGTCCTACCTGCCAGGGTCGCGGCACCATCATTCCCGATCCATGCGGCAAGTGCCACGGCCAGGGCCGCGTGACGGAGGAGCGTTCGCTCTCGGTCAACATTCCCTCGGGCATCGAGGACGGCACACGTATCCGCCTTTCGGGCGAAGGAGAAGCCGGCCTGCGCGGTGGGCCTGCCGGAGATCTCTACATCTTCCTGTCGGTCAAGCCGCACGAGTTCTTCCAGCGCGACGGTGCCGATCTCTATTGCAGCGTGCCGATCCAGATGACGACCGCAGCACTTGGCGGAACCTTCGACGTGGTGACCCTGGACGGATCCAAGTCGCGCGTCTCGGTGCCGGAAGGTACTCAGGCCGGCAAGCAGTTCCGCCTGAAGGGCAAGGGTATGCCGGTGCTTCGCTCCAACCAGACCGGCGACCTCTACATCCAGATCCAGATCGAGACGCCGCAGAAGCTTTCCAAGCGCCAGCGCGAACTGTTGAAGGAGTTCGAGGAACTCTCGTCGAAGGAGAACAATCCGGAATCGACCGGGTTCTTTGCCCGCATGAAGGAATTCTTCGAGGGGTAAGGCAAGGAGACCACCTGTCGGTCACCTCATTTTGGAAGCCGAAGGTGGAAACACCTTCGGCTTCTTGCGTTTGCGGTGCCTGAAATGTGCCTTGCGGTCAGAAGCCGACCTTAATCATCGAGATGCGCCCGTCCGACTCCAGATGCGGGCGGACATCGTCATAGCCGTCGATGGAGGGATGGCGGGTCTCCAGCGGGTGGGTATGGGTGGCGGTGATGACCATCACGTGCGCACCCGCCCGTTCGCCCGCGATCACGCCGGCGGCGACATCCTCGAAGACGAGGCAATCAGCGGGATCGACGCCGAGCCGCTGTGCGCCCAGAATGTAGCCGTCCGGCGCAGGCTTGCCGATCGTCACGTCTTCCGCCGTCACAATCACCTTCGGAACGGGCATCCCGGCCGCAGCCAGCCGGCGTTTCGCAAGCGCAATCGGCGAGGAGGTGACGATCGCCCAGCGTTCCGGCGGCAGCGCGCTCAGGAACGCAATTGCGCCTGGAAGCGGCATGACTCCCGCCACGTCCTCGATCTCCAGCTGTTCGATCTCCTTCGCCTCCGCTTCGGCATCGACGCCAGGTAGGTTGAGCTGGCGAATGGTGTCAATTCCGCGCTTGCCATGCATCGTCGGCAGGAAGGCTTCAACGTCCAGCCCGTGGCGTCGCGCCCAGTTGCTCCAGACGCGCTCGGCGGCGGCAATGGAATTGATGATCGTGCCGTCCATGTCGAACAGGAAGGCGGAGAAGCTCTTTTCGAAAATTCGCGAGGTAGACAGCAAGAGGGGAACCTTGAGATCTCGGGGGAATGGAAACGGCAAAGGCAGAAGCGCAATGACCACGGTTCCTCACGAAGTAACTTGCACGGGCGGAGGACGCAACGGTTTTTGACGCATGACAACTTGTGGAGGGTGCGGCCGATCGCAGCGGAGCCCAAAAATCCGGCCGGGCCTGATCGTGATTGGACATCAAGTCCGGTTGGAGTCACGCTTGTTACGGACCCGAAACCTTGAAGCCGTCAGTGACGGCACAGGAGGCCAAAATGAAGCACCATGCAGTTGAGCATCTTCAGATTGTCGCCAAGGTCGAACATGAATACCCGGCCCGGCCGATGTCGCGCCTCGAGCGCCTCGAGCGCTGGGCGGAACTCCTTGAGCGCAATCCGCATCGGCTCCTGTCGACGCTGCACCAGACAGAATACCAGCCGGCCGCCCTTCGCGCCGCCATGCGCGATGACGACACGCCGATCTCCGTTGCCTTCGAGGATCCGGTCCTGCGTGCGGCGGGCCTGGAAGATGACAGCTACGGCTCTGCCAAGCAGTTCTTCGAACTGAGCGACAAGCAGTTGCACAAGGTCATCTGCTATTGCCACTTCGGCGCCACGGTCAGCGCAGCAACGGCGGCACGCTACATACGCACCGAGTTTGCCGCGCCGCGGCACGGGATTTTCGCTCGGTTGCGCGCGTTCTTCGCCAGCTAACGATCGGCAGTTGGGAGCGACCCGTTCGCGCAGTCCGCCAAGGTTGAGCGGATGCGCGGCGCTCCGCCGTGCTGCACACCGGCTCGAGCGCGGCGTGGCCGTCCCGTACACCGGAAAACCGGATGCGTGGCGTCCGTGCGGCGCGGTCTTGCTGAGCCGGCCTTCTCGTGGTCATCCTGGAGGGACTTGCTGATCTGGGCCGGCAGAGCACAGGTCGAGACCCGAATCCTTATCCTCGCCCTTGCCATCGCGGTCGTGTCGGCATAGCTCTCTTTGCCCACGAACCGGAAACTCCATGCCCAACAAGGTTTCACTTCGGCGCCTGAAGCTCGCCGACTTCCGCAACTATCAGACGCTGTCGCTCGACCTCGACGGTCGGCATGTGGTGCTGACCGGAGCGAACGGCGCGGGCAAGACGAACCTGATGGAGGCCGTCTCCTTTCTCTCTCCGGGCCGCGGGCTCCGGCGCGCCTCCTATGCCGATGTCACGCGGGAGGGAGCGCCGGGCGGTTTCACCGTCTTCGCAGAGATCGAAGGCATGGAAGGCTCGGTCGAAATCGGCACGGGTACGGACGGAGGAGACGAAGGGCAGGTTCGTCGACTGAGGCTGAACGGAACACCGGCTAGGTCGGTGGACGAGCTCACGGATCATTTGCGCGTTGTCTGGCTCACGCCCTCCATGGACGGTCTCTTCACCGGCCCTTCCGCGGAGCGTCGGCGCTTCCTGGACCGCCTGGTCCTCTCGCTCGATCCGGAACATGGCCGCCGTGCCGCCGACTTCGAGAAGGCGATGCGCGGCAGGAACAGGCTTCTCTCCGAGCCTCGTCCCGATCAGAACTGGCTCACCGCCCTCGAGCGGCAGATGGCAGAGCTCGCCATAGCCACGTCGCTGGCGCGTGCGGAACTGGTCGGCCTCATGGCTGGCCTCGTCGAGGCCACGCGCGACGACCAGGCGTTTCCTTCCGCGGCAATGTCGCTTTCCGGGTTTCTGGATGGCGAGTGGCACCGCCCGGCCTATGACATCGAGGAGCACTACATCGCGATGCTGCGCGATGGTCGCTACAGGGATGCCGCTGCGGGCCGCACGCTCGAAGGGCCGCATCGCAGTGACCTGCTCATCCGCCATCGCGAGAAGGATATGGAGGCCGCGCGCTGCTCCACCGGCGAGCAGAAGGCCCTGCTGGTGGGCCTGATCATGGCTCATGCCGGGCTCGTCGCCAACATGACGGGGCACGCGCCGGTGCTCCTGCTCGACGAGATCGCCGCGCATCTCGATGAGGCGCGCCGCGCCGCCCTCTTCGACAGGGTCCATGCGCTCGGTGGCCAGGCCTTCATGACCGGCACCGACCGTGCCATGTTCGAAGCCCTCGGCGACCGCGCGGAGTTTCTGACGGTTTCGAACGGGACCGTTTCGGGCGCGGTCACATCTTGATTCCATTCGGGCATCCGCCGCTCTAAGATCGTCCCCATGGAACCCTTGAGCCCCGAAGAAATCGCCCGCTATCAGCGCCACATCCTTCTGCCGGAGATCGGGGGAGCCGGCCAGCAGAAGCTGAAGAATGCCCGTGTGCTGGTTATCGGTGCCGGAGGGCTTGGTGCGCCCGTGTTGCAGTACCTGGCAGCGGCCGGCGTGGGTACCCTCGGGATCGCGGACGACGATCGCGTGTCGCTGTCCAATCTGCAGCGGCAGGTCATTCATGACAGCGGCACGCTCGGAGAGCTGAAGACGGCGAGTGCGGCGGCGTCCATCGCGCGCCTGAACCCCCATGTCCGTCTGATCCGCTTCGACGAGCGTTTCGATGCCGCGACGGCGGTGCGGCAGCTTGCGGGTTTCGATCTCCTCGTCGACGGGTCGGACAACTTCGATACGCGCTATGCTGCCGCCGATGCGGCCGAACAGGCGCGCATTCCCTTGGTTACGGGAGCTGTAGGCCGGTTCGACGGTTCGCTGACGGTGCTGAAGCCCTACGAGGCCGGCACGGACGGCAGCCTCAATCCCGGCTACTGGGATCTTTTCCCCGCCCCGCCGCCGGCGGGCGTCGTGCCCGCCTGTGCAGAGACCGGCATCGTCGGCGCGCTCACCGGCGTCATAGGCACCCTGATGGCGATGGAGGCGATCAAACTCGTGACCGAGGCCGGCGAACCGCTGGTCGGACGATTGCTGCTCTATGACGGGCTGGCGGCGGAGTTCAGCACGATCCGCTACAGGCGCAGACGCAGGGCGGCAGAGTAGCACGGCATGGATATTTCAAGGATCGATGGTTCGTTCTCCCGGTGGGACGACCTGCTCGAAATGATCTTGGCCTCATTCGCTTACATGGAAGGCCGCATCGATCCACCTTCATCCGCATTGCGGTTGACGCCCGCCAACCTCGCGGAGAAGGCGGCTCGCGAAATCGCCTACGTCGCCCTGGAGGGCCATCAGATCTTGGCCTGCGTCTTTCTGCGTCCCGAAGCCGATTGCCTCTACATCGGCAAGCTCGCCGTAGCCCCCGATGTTCAGGGCAGGGGCATCGGCCGCCAGCTTGTTGCGGTCGCCGAAGAGGTAGCGCGTGCGACGCGCCTGCCTGCCTTGAGACTGGAGACCCGAATCGAACTCGTTGAGAACCATGCGGCGTTTGCGGCCCTTGGTTTCGTGCGCACCGCCGAAAACGCCCATCCGGGTTTCAGCCGGGCGACGTCCGTCGAGATGCGAAAGGCTATCGTCTGAGGCTCAGCGGCCTGGCAGAACGCGATCCGGCGGCCTGTGGCCGTCGAAGAAGGTGCGGATGTTGATCACCACCTTCTCGCCCATGTCGATACGGCCTTCGATCGTCGCCGACCCCATGTGCGGCAGCAGGACGACCTTGCCCTCGGTTGCGAGCTTCACCAGCTTCGGATTGACCGCCGGCTCATGCTCGAACACGTCTAGCCCGGCGCCGGCGATCCTGCCCTCGCGCAGGCACTTGATCAGTGCCGTCTCGTCAACAATGCTTCCGCGCGCCGTGTTGACCAGGTAGCTCGACGGCTGCATCAGCTCCAGCCTGCGGGCGGAAAGCAGATGGTAGGTGGCAGGCGTCGAGGGACAATTCACCGAGACGATGTCGACGCGAGCCAGCATCTGGTCGAGGCTGTCCCAATAGGTCGCCTCCAGTTGCTCCTCGGTGTTCGGGTGCACGCGTGTCCGGTTGTGGTAGTGGATGGAAAGGCCGAAGGCCCTGGCGCGGCGTGCCACCGCGGTTCCGATTCGCCCCATGCCGATAATGCCGATGCGCTTGCCCCAGATGCGTCTCCCCAGCATCCAGGTCGGCGACCAGCCCGCCCATTCTCCTCTGCGGTCCGTAAGGAGGTGCGCACCTTCGGTAAGCCTGCGCGGCACGGCAAGGATCAGCGCCATGGTCATGTCCGCCGTATCCTCGGTCAGGACATTCGGCGTGTTCGTCACGGTGATGCCGCGCCGCGCCGCGGCTTCGATGTCGATGTGATCGACGCCATTGGAAAAGCTTGCGATCAGCTTGAGTTGCGGGCCCGCCTGCTCGATCAGCGCCGCGTCGATTCGGTCGGTGACGGTCGGAACGATGACGTCCGCGATCTTGACCGCGGCGACCAGTTCGGGCTGCGTGCGCGGATGATCATCGATGTTCAGTTCGGCGTCGAACAGCTCGCGCATGCGCGTTTCGACCACGTCCGGCAGGCGGCGGGTGATGTAGACCTTCGGTCTTTTCTTGTTCGTCATGAGTTATTTCGACGTCCTGTTGACGGGTCCTTAACCAAGCTGGGCAAGAATTGGTTCATCAACGGCATTTTCTACCAGACCCCGTCGCGAACACAATCCGCCCTTGCAGCGGTTCAGCAATTTGAATGCGCGGTCGGCCCGGTTGCCGAATGCCCCGGCATCGTATCGAACGGAATTCGTCATGCGCAGGTTACTCGTCCGCGTCTGCACCGCTACCCTCCTCGGCTTCCTGATGTTGCCGGCCGGCGGCTTGCTGCCGGCGCAAGCGCAGGCTGCCAAGGGGCCGAGCGGCCTCCCGCTCCCGCGTTATGTCAGCCTTAAATCGAAGAGCGTCAACCTCAGGATCGGGCCAAGCCTCGATTACGCGGTCGCCTGGCGCTACATGAAGCCCGGTGTTCCCGTCGAAATCATCCAGGAATACGATAACTGGCGGCGCATCCGCGACGCGGACGGCACCGAGGGCTGGGTCAATCAGGCCCTGCTGTCTGGAGACCGCACAGCCGTCACGGCGCCATGGATGCGCGGCAAGGGCGATTCGGTCTACGTCAATATGAGGCGTGAGCCGCAGCCGTCGAGCGCCGTCGTCGCCAAGCTCCAGCCTGGCGTCGTCATTCATATCGGCGAGTGCAATGGCGACTGGTGCCGTGCCGAGGTCGATGGAACGGAAGGTTGGGTCGCGCAGGCGGAAATCTGGGGCGCCTATCCCGGCGAGGCCTTCAAGTAAGGCCTCCTCCGGGTCAGATAAGGCCGGCTTCCTTGGCCGCTGACTTCAGCGACAGCATGGGGCGTGGTCCGATCTGCTGGATGACGATCCCGGCAGCGAGGCTGCCGAGCTTGCCACAATCGGCAAGCGAGCGTCCCTGTGTGTATCCGAACAGGAACCCGGCCGCATAGAGATCGCCGGCACCCGTTGTATCCACCAGTTCCTCGATCTCGATCGCGTCGACCGGCGTGCGCTCGCCGCCCTTCAAGATGATCGATCCCTCTCCGCTCATGGTGACGGCCGCGAGCTTGCAGTCCTTGGCGATCTGGCTGATCGCGTCCTCGAAGTCTTCCGTCTCGTAGAGCGCCAGCGCTTCGGCCTTGTTCGAAAACACGATGTCGACGGTTCCGGAGCGCATAAGGTCCAGGAACTCGTCGCGGTAGCGATGGACGCAGAAGCTGTCCGAAAGCGTCATCGCGACTTCGCGGCCGTTTTCATGCGCGATGCGGGCGCACTCGCGTATGGCGTCCTTGGCTCTCGGCGGATCCCAGAGGTAGCCCTCGAAATAGGTGACCTTGGAATCGGCGACGACATCCGCGGCCACGTCTTCGGGACCAAGTTCCACGCAGGCGCCGAGATAGGTGTTCATCGAGCGCTCGCCGTCCTCCGTGACGAAGATCATCGAGCGGGCGGTGGGCGGGAACGTCTGAAGGGGCGTTGTCGGGAAGTGAACGCCTTGCGCGCGGATGTCGTGCGCGAAAATCTGTCCGAGCTGGTCGTTTGCGACCTTGCCGAAATAGGCGGCCCTTCCGCCGAAGTTCGCCACCCCGGCGGCCGTATTGCCGGCACTTCCGCCGGATGCCTCGAGCGCCGGTCCCATGTGGGAATAGAGAAGCTCGGCGCGTTCCGCGTCGATCAGGTTCATCGCGCCCTTGATGATGCCGTTCTCCGCAATGAATGCATCGTCACAGCGCGCGATAATGTCGACGATGGCATTGCCGACCGTCAGCACGTCGAATTTTGTCATACGTGTCAGATCCGTCTCGAGAAATCAGCCGGTAACCGGTCATAACGGAATTTCAGCAACTTGGAAGAGAAAAGCCGCCCGGGCGCAAGGGCCGGACGGCTTGAGACGCTCAATCCTTGGCGCGCTCGACGTAGGAGCCGTCCTCGGTCGCGATCACGACGCGCGTTCCTGTCTGGATATGCGGCGGCACGAGCGTGCGCACGCCGTTGGACAGCATTGCCGGCTTGTAGGAGGACGAGGCCGTCTGGCCCTTGACCACCGGTTCGGTCTCGGTGATCTCGAGAACGACGTGGCGGGGGAGGTCGAGTGCGATGGCGACGCCTTCATGCACCGACAGGATGACGGCCATACCTTCCTGCAGATAGGCCTTGAGGTCGCCCACGTCGTCGGCGGTCATGGTCAGCTGGTCGTAGCTCTCAGGGTTCATGAAATGGAACCCGTCGCCGTCCTCGTAGAGGAACGTGTGCTCGCGGTCTTCCACGTAGGCGCGCTCGACCTGCTCCGTCGTGCGGTAGCGTTCCGAGACCTTCACGCCGTCGGAGATGCGGCGCATGTCCACCTGGGTGACAGGCGTTCCCTTGCCCGGGTGGAAGTTCTGCGCGGTGAGCACGACATAGAGCTTGCCGTCGACATCGAGCACGTTGCCCTTGCGGACCGAAGAGGCGATGACCTTGACCATAAGTCTTCCTTGTAACTGGGACGAACGCGTCGTAGAGGACGATCAGGAGCCCTCGGACGCGCAGAAGCGTTTTCGGGCCGCAACTACCCTAAATTCCGGCAAATGACCAGTGCGTCGGCTGGAATGGCTGAAGAAACCTTGCGATGACCGAAATCAACCCCGCACCCTCGCCCTGGTGGACGCCGGATGTCCATGCCGACCGCCGGCCGTTCCTGATGGCGCGCAATCGCATCCAGGCGGCCCTGCGCGGTTTCTTCGCGACGAACGAATTCATCGAAGTGGATACCGCGACGCTCCAGGTCTCGCCGGGCAACGAGGCTCATCTTCACGCCTTTCGGACAGAAGCGATCGGCCACTCCGGGGCAACGACGCCGCTCTATCTGCATACCTCGCCGGAGTTCGCCTGCAAGAAGCTGCTCACTGCGGGAGAACGGCGGATCGCCTGCTTTGCGCACGTCTACCGCAATCGCGAGCGCGGGCCGCTCCATCATCCCGAATTCACGATGGTGGAATGGTACCGGGCGGGAGAGACATATGAGGTGCTGATGCGCGACTGCGCCGATATTCTGGCGCTGGCCGCGCTGACGGTCGGGACGACGAAGCTCGCCTATCGCGGGCAAGGCTGCGACCCCTTCGTGGAACCGGAACGGTTGACCGTCGCCGAGGCATTCAAGCGACATGCGGAGATAGACCTTCTCGCGTCGATTGGTGATGGTGGCGAGACAGATCGCGACCGGCTGGCAGAAGATATGCGCCGGAACGGTTTTCGCGTCGCCGCGGACGACACCTGGGCAGATCTCTTCAGCCGCGTTCTCGTCGAGCGTGTGGAGCCCTGCCTGGGCTTCGGACGCGCGACCATCCTTTGCGAATACCCCGTTTCGGAAGCGGCCCTGGCGCGACCGGCGCCGCACGATCGCCGCGTCGCCGAGCGTTTCGAACTCTATGCCTGCGGCGTCGAGCTTGCGAATGCCTTCGGCGAACTGACCGATGCCGCCGAGCAGCGCAGGCGCTTCGAGCTCGAGATGGCGGAGAAGCAACGGGTCTACGGCGAAGCCTATCCCATCGACGAGGATTTTCTGTCCGCCCTTCACGCGATGCCGGAGGCAAGCGGCATTGCGCTCGGCTTCGACAGGCTTGTCATGCTTGCGACAGGTGCATCGCGAATCGACCAGGTGATCTGGGCGCCCGTCGCCGAGACCGCGCCATGAGGAACGAAAGAGCGCTCCGAAGCATCAGCGATCTCGAACAGGCCGGCTTCCTCCCTTCAGGACAGCCAGCGGAGGCCCTTGCCCGTGTCGAGAAGCGCTACGCGGTCGCTGTCACCCCGTCGGTTGCCGCACTCATTGATCGATCCGACCCGGCCGACCCCATCGCCAGACAGTTCCTTCCGGATGCTGCCGAGCTCGTCAGCACGCCGGACGAGCGCGCCGACCCGATCGGCGACCTGGCGCACAGTCCGGTCGAAGGCATCGTCCATCGCTACCCGGACCGGGTCCTTCTGAAGGCGGTGCATGTGTGTCCCGTCTATTGCCGCTTCTGTTTTCGCCGCGAGATGGTCGGTCCGGCGGGGCTCGGCACTCTTTCTCCGCGGGAGCTCGATGCGGCGATCGACTACATTGCTACCCATTGCGAAATCTGGGAGGTGATCCTCACCGGCGGTGATCCCCTGGTTCTCTCGCCGCGGCGCCTCGCCGAGATCATGCAACGGATCTCCGAGATCGATCACGTGAAGGTGGTTCGGTTTCACACCCGCGTGCCAGTGGTCGAGCCTGACCGGATCGATGACGCGCTGGTCAGAGCCATCAAGGCCTCGGGCAAGACGACCTACCTGGCGCTCCATGCCAATCATCCGCGGGAAATGACCCCGGATGCCCGGGCGGCTTGCGCGCGCATCGTCGATGCCGGGATCGTGATGATCAGCCAGACCGTGCTTCTCAAAGGCGTGAACGACGATGCGGCGGTCCTTGCCGATCTCATGCGCAGTTTCGTGGAGAACCGCATCAAGCCCTACTATCTTCACCATCCGGATCTGGCGCCGGGAACCGGGCACTTCCGTCTGAGCCTGGTGGAGGGACGGGCAATCGTCGATCAGCTGCGCGGAAGGGTGTCCGGTCTCTGCCAGCCGACCTACATCCTCGACATACCCGGCGGTCACGGCAAGGCGGTCGTCGCAAGCGGCGGCGTCGAGGAGGCGGATGACGGCTGCTTCCGCGTTCGCGACTTCAGGGGCGGTGAACATCGTTACCCGCCCGACCCGAGGGCGGGCAGGGCCGATAGGGCGCTCTGTTGCGGTCGTCAGAATTCGTCCCAGTCTGCGTCGGATGCCTTGCCGGGTTTCGTGCCGAAAGCATTTGCGAGCTTCTGGCCAAGGGCAAGCGCGGGAGAGGATACCGGGCGCGACGTCTCGCCGGCAGGCTTCACGTTCCACTGGCCGGACGATTTGCGCAGGGAGGACACGGCAGCCGGTGGCGCGGACTGCGGCGTGGAAGGGGCGGTGACCACGTGCAGCTGGCTGGGGCGCGCGACGTGTCCAGTCGCCGTACCGTGGCCGACGTTGAACCGGCTGATGAGCGAGTTCAGGGCCTGAACCTCGGTGGCGAGGCCATGGCTTGCCGCCGTCGTCTCCTCCACCATGGCGGCATTCCTCTGAGTGCCTTGGTCCATAGTGTTGACCGCGGTGTTGATTTCCTGAAGTCCCGTCGACTGCTCCCGCGCCGCTTCCACGATCGCCTGCACGTGGCCGTTGATCTCCTGCACTTCCGATACGATCGCCTGCAGCGCACGACCGGTCTCGCCCACGAGCGAGACGCCGGCGCGCACTTGCGTACCCGAGGTGGTGATGAGGTCCTTGATCTCCTTGGCGGCCTTGGCGGAGCGTTGCGCGAGTTCCCGCACCTCCTGTGCGACGACGGCAAAACCCTTGCCGGCCTCGCCGGCGCGGGCTGCCTCGACGCCGGCATTCAACGCCAGCAGGTTGGTCTGGAACGCGATATCGTCGATGACGCCGATGATGTTGGTGATTTCGCCGGAGGATTTCGCGATCTCCTGCATCGCTCCGATCGCCCGACGGACGACCTCGCCGGACTTTTCGGCCTCTCCACGGGTGCGGGCAACGAGCGAACCTGCTTCCTCCGCACGCTTGGTCGAGTCTTTCACCGCGGTGGTGATTTGCTCGAGTGCCGCCGCTGTTTCCTCGACCGATGCCGCCTGCTGTTCCGTCCGCCGCGAAAGATCGTCCGCCGCGGCACGGATCTGGCTGGCGCCGGCGCCGATGGCGCGCGCATTGTCGCCGACTTCGCGAAGCGCGTCGTTCAGCCGGCCGACCGAGTCGTTGAAGTCGGTGCGCAGCCGCTCGAGATCTCCGTCGAAGGGGTTGTCGATGCGGCAGGTGACGTCGCCGCCCGCCAGGCGTCCAAGCGCTTCGCCGAGCGCAAACACCGCTTCCTGGACCTTGCCGCTGTCGCGGGTACGTTCGGCTTCACGCGCCTGGCGTTCGCGATCTCCCGCTGTGCGATCCGCCTCGGACTGCCGTTCGAGACGCACGCGCTCGGCAGCATTGTCGCGGAATACGGCGACGGCCGCGGCCATCTCGCCGATTTCGTCCCGGCGATCGGCATGGGGGATTTCAGCGGCGGTATCGCCGCTCGCAAGCAGTTTCATGGCGTGCGAGATGCCGTTCAAGGGTCGGACGACGCGTCGATTGACCAGAAAAATGGCGGCTGTCGCAAGGCCGACCGACAGGGCAAGCGAAGCGAGCGTCATCGCGAAGGCCGAATCGTGCTCGCCCCTTGCAGCCTCCATGGTGGCCTGGGTGGTCCGCTCGTTGCCGGCCACGAGGTTCTTCAGGATGTCATCAATTGCATCGGCGCCCGACTTCATCGGGCCATGGTAGACTTCGAGAGCCTGTCCCTTTGCGCCGATAGCCGAGAACTGGATGAGCTTGTCGGATTCCTGCCGGTAGGCTGCAAGGCCATCCTTGATGCTGGCGAGTGCGCTCGCGGTTGCGGGATCCGAAGCGTTGGCTGCCGCATAGGCGTCCAGCCGGGCTGCCAGATCGTCCGCGCGCTGCTTGATCTTCGCTTCGATCGCCGTGATCTCGTCGGGATCCATGGATAGAAGATGCTCGGAATAGGTCGAGTTCAGATCGGTGAAGTCATGGCTCAGCTGCAGGATGGCGCTCATCTGCTGCATGCGGTCCTCGCCGATGCGTTCGATGTGGCCGGTCATTGCCGAGAGCGAACGGAATGCAACCGTGCCTTGCACGAGGCCCACCACGACCATGACGATGAATAGGGCGGGCAGAAGTCTGCTGATCCTGAAGCTGCGCATGATTGATCCCTTAAATTCCGCCATGTCGCTGCGACGCGGAACACCAGCGCGTAACTCTAGGACCGCGTATTTAATGATGACTTAATGCAAATGGTTCGCGGCATGCTTGCAGATGACTTTATCCCCACCTAAATCGATGGTCGCAACATGGAGGCCGACGAATGATCCTTGACGCCGCGCGTATGGCGCTTGCCAATCTCCTTGCGCCCGAGACGCGCAATGTCTTCTGGAAGGTGCTTGGACTGACGATCCTCGTGCTGATCGTGCTGTGGTTCGCACTTCGCGAAAGCTTCATCGTCTTCGCCCTGCCGTGGGTCGAGAGCTTCATGCCTGGGACGCCGGGCTGGGCAGGCTGGATGGCCCTCGTCTTCGGGATCATCGCAAGTCTCGGCCTCGCGCTGGCGCTTGCCCTTTTGCTGGCGCCGGTGACTGCGGTCGTTGCGGGTTTCTTTCTCGACGACGTGGCCGAAGTCGTCGAGAGGCGCGACTACCCGGCCGATGCGCCTGGATCGCCATTGCCGCTCGGCGCCGCCTTGCTCGGATCGATCAAGTTTCTCGGCGTCGTCCTTGCGGGCAATCTGCTCGCGCTCCTGCTCCTGTTCGTCCCGGGCGTCAATCTCGTCGCGTTCTTCCTCGTCAACGGCTACCTGCTGGGGCGGGAATTCTTCGAATTTGCGGCGATGCGTTTTCGCCCGCCGGCAGAGGCCAGGCTTTTCCGGTCCAAGCATCGACAGACGGTCTTCCTGGCGGGACTGCTGATCGCAGCATTCCTTGCCGTGCCCATCGTGAACTTGCTGACGCCACTGTTTGCTGCGGGCATGATGGTCCACCTGCACAAGTTGATAACGCAGAAGGATCCCCAGTTCCGCGGCTGACCTTAGGTCGGAAGGGCGGAAGGGGTGTAGAGCGCAGCGTACTCGGCGCTCGGCGCTATCGGCTTGATGATGTCGATCAGCACGCCGTTCGGATCCTGGGTAATGAAATGGCGCTGGCCGAAGGCTTCGTCGCATATCGGCTTGAGGATCGGCAATCCGGCGCCACAGCAGGCCGCATAGATGGCGTCGGGATCCTCGACCTCGAAATTGAGAAGCAGCCCCGAGACTTGGCCGCGGCCCGGTTCGGGGATCGTTTCGTGCTGGCCGTCGAGGATCGCGAGGGTAACCTTGGGATCCTCCCGGGATTGCAGATGCACATACCAGTCGCTCGTGAACAGCGGTTCGAAGCAGAAGTGCTCGCAATAGAAGGAAGCGGTTCCCGGAACGTCGGATGTCATGATGACCGGATAGTAGCTAGTCGACTTCATCTGCCTGCCTCCAAAAAAACATACGCAGTGAATGTTTTTACCTATTAACATGCATTCAGTCTGTATGTAAATACCTTCTCATGAGCCGCACCAACAAGGAACGAACCGAGGCGACACGCGCGGCGCTCATCGCTGCCGCGCGCACCCTCTTCACCGACAAGGGCTATGCCGACACCGCCACCCCGGACATCGTTTCGGCCGCCGGCGTGACGCGCGGTGCTCTCTATCATCATTTCGAGGACAAGAAGGCCCTCTTCAGGGCCGTGGTGGAACATGAGGCGGCACAGGTCGCCGAGACCATCGAAGCCCGCTCC
Source organism: Sinorhizobium sp. BG8 (assembly GCF_016864555.1). Lineage (NCBI taxonomy): Bacteria > Pseudomonadati > Pseudomonadota > Alphaproteobacteria > Hyphomicrobiales > Rhizobiaceae > Sinorhizobium > Sinorhizobium sp. BG8. The sequence continues at coordinate 807,271 of NZ_CP044011.1, forward strand.
GCGTTGGCGAAATCTCCTCGCGAGGCGCTGCTCTCAGGCGCATCCGCCTATTTCGACGCGATGGAGGTCCCGGGGAGGACGCGGCTCATACTGCTCGACGCACCCGCAGTTCTGGGGGCGGAATGCCTGGGCGCTATCGACAGGGAAAACGCAGACAAATCCCTCCACGAGGGCGTGCGGGCGCAGTTGTCTTCCAGCGCGGACCGGCACCAGATCCAGGCGATTTCGAACTTGCTGTCGGCGGCATTCGATCGTGCGGCAATCGCAATCGAGGCCGGCGGTGATCGAAAAATCTACGAAGCCGCGATCGTCATGCTGATCGATGGAGCCCGTCTGCAGCCGCCGACGACGGACGGTTAGCGAGCGTATCCGGGTCGTCCCCGCCGGCCTGGAGGCGCGCGTAGATGCGAGGCGTCAGGCTGCGAACAAATGGCCGTCATGGCGTCGATGCGAAGAGCTGCGGCGGCAGTTCGACGAGCGGCGCAGGAATGTCGCAGGACTTCTCCGGAGACTTGCAGATGTCGGCAATGACGCAGCGCTCGCACTCCGGCCGGCGTGCCTTGCAACAGTAGCGACCGTGCAGGATCAGCCAGTGATGGGCGTGGTACAGATACTTCGCGGGCACGATCCGCATCAGGTGGTCCTCGACTTCGTCCGGGGTTTTTCCGGGCGCAAGCAGGATGCGGTTGGCGATGCGGAAGATGTGCGTGTCGACGGCCATCGTCGATTGGCCGAAGGCCATGGAGAGAACGACATTCGCGGTCTTTCTCCCAACGCCGGGCAGGGTCACGAGTTCCTCGCGGGTGCGCGGCACCTCGCCGCCGAAATCGTCGATGAGCTTCTGTGAAAGCGCAATGACGTTCTTCGCCTTGTTGCGGTAGAGGCCGATCGTCTTGATATAGTCCCGGACCTTCTCCTCGCCGAGCTCCAGCATTTTTTCCGGCGTGTCGGCGATTGCAAAGAGCGCTCGAGTCGCCTTGTTCACACCGGCATCGGTCGCTTGAGCCGAAAGCGCCACGGCCACGACGAGGGTAAACGGGTTCACGTGCTCCAGCTCGCCCTTCGGCTCCGGTCGCTGCACGGAAAAGCGACGGAACATCTCGTCGAGCTCGGCCGCCGTGTAGGCGGTCTTCACTTTCACTGCCCGTCGTTTTGCCGCGGTTGCGGGCCGGGGTATCGCAGCCATCGATTTCATCTTCACGTTTTTCATGATGCCTCTATAGTCAGGGGTCATGGATGAAGGCAACGACGAGATCAACCTCAACGAGCGGCCGGTCTTTTCCGCCGAGCTCAGACCCTATCGTTCGCTTGGCCCTGCGGGCCACCGGATTTTCTTCCTCATTGCCGGCGCCCTCTGTGTCGCACACATGGCGGTTTTCCTGATTTCGGGCGCATGGCCGGTCATGATGTTCTTCGGCGTCGATTTTCTGATCCTCTTCGGCGCCTTCTGGCTGAACAACAGGGAGGCGCGCGCCTGCGAGATGATCGACCTGTCGCGCACGAGCATCTCCATCCGCAAGATTGCCGCTTCCGGGCGGGAAACCGCTTACAATTTCAATCCCTTCTGGTCGCGCTTCCTCGTTTCTCGCAAGGAAGAGGTCGGTATCACGGCGATGACGGTGAGGGGTGGCGGCCGCCAGACCGATGTCGGCACCTTCCTTCATCTCGACGATCGCGAGCGCTTTGCCAGAGCTTTTGCGGGGGCGCTTGCCCGCGTGAAGCGCGGATACTGACGTCCGGCAAGAAACGGGTGGTCCGGCGCGCCACCGTGTGATTTTGTCGTCTCATAGGAGATACGACCATGAACATCGCCGCCACGCTAAAATCCGATATCACGCCCGAGGGCCAGGACTACGATACCGTCAGTCGGATCATCGAGCTCATTACGGACGATTATCGCGACCAGCCCTCGCTCGACGACATCGCCGCGCGGCTGAAGCAGTCGCCGACGCAGCTGCAGAAGACGTTCACCCGCTGGGCCGGGCTCTCTCCCAAGGCCTTTCTTCAGGCGGTCACGCTCGACCACGCCAAGCGGCTGCTGCGCGAGGAATCGATGCCGTTGCTGGAGACAAGCCTGGAAGTGGGGCTGTCAGGTCCCTCGAGACTGCACGACCTGTTCGTGACCCATGAGGCGATGTCGCCGGGCGAATGGAAATCGCGCGGCGAAGGGCTGACGATCCGTTACGGCTTTCATCCGTCGCCTTTTGGAAGCGCACTGGTGATGATCACGGATCGTGGTCTGGCGGGTCTCGCCTTTAGCGACGACGCGGATGGCAAGGCCTGCTTCGACGACATGGCCTGCCGCTGGCCGAACGCCGCCTATGTCGAGGATGTCGACGCTACGGCCGCCTATGCCAAGCGCATATTCGACCCGCAGCGCTGGAACCCTCGGGAGCCGCTGAGGATCGTGCTTATCGGCTCGGACTTCCAGGTGCGCGTATGGGAAGCCCTATTGCGCATTCCGATCGGCCGGGCGGTTACCTATTCCGATATCGCTGGTTCCCTCGGTCAGCCCAAGGCCTCCCGGGCCGTCGGCGCGGCGGTCGGCCGCAACCCGATCTCCTTCGTGGTGCCCTGTCACCGTGCGCTCGGCAAGAGCGGCGCCCTGACCGGATATCACTGGGGTCTCACCCGCAAGCGGGCAATGCTCGGCTGGGAAGCGGGCAAGGTTTAACGAAAAAGGCCGGCGAATCGCCGGCCTTGTCTTACGAGAGATTGTCGGCGGTCAGTGCGCGCCGGACATGTCTCCAAGCACTTCCTTCGATGCGACGGTCGAGTCAGCGTTCAGCTTGTAGACGATGGGCACGCCGGTCGCGAGGTTGAGTGCGAGAATCTGCTCCTTCGTCAGGCGATCGAGCACCATGACGAGCGAGCGCAGCGAATTGCCGTGTGCCGCAACGAGGACCTTTTCGCCCCGCAGCACCCGCGGCAGGATTTCGGTCAGGTAGTAGGGCCAAACGCGCGCCCCGGTATCGCGCAGGCTTTCGCCACCCGGCGGCGGTACGTCGTAGGAGCGGCGCCAGATATGAACCTGCTCTTCGCCCCATTTCGCCCGTGCGTCATCCTTGTTCAGGCCGGAGAGATCGCCGTAGTCGCGTTCGTTCAGCGCCTGGTCGCGGATGGTCTCGAGGTTGGGCTGTCCGACCTTGTCGAGAATGATCTTGCAGGTGTTCTGGGCGCGCGACAGGACCGAGGTGAATGCGATGTCGAACTTGACGCCATAATCGGCCAGGGCCTCGCCGCCCGCCTTGGCTTCCTCGATGCCGAGTTCGGTCAGGTCGGGGTCACGCCAGCCGGTGAAAAGGTTCTTCAGGTTCCATTCGCTCTGGCCGTGGCGAACGAGGACAAGTGTTCCGGTCATGTCGTTTTAGCTCCTCGGAGTGTTGATCAGTTGAGCCCGAGCACGTCGAGCATTGAGTAGAAACCGGGCTTCCTGTCGCGGGCCCAGAGTGCTGCGTGGACGGCTCCACGCGCGAAGATCGAGCGATCGGTGGCGCTGTGGGAGAGCGTCACGGTCTCGCCTTCGCCGGCGATCAGCACTGAATGCTCACCGATGACCGATCCGCCGCGAAGCGTTGCAAAGCCGATCGTGCCGGAGGGACGCGGGCCCGTGTGCCCGTCGCGCACGCGTACCGAGTTCGTCGCAAGCTCGATGCCGCGCCCGCGGGCGGCCGCCTCGCCGAGAAGGAGCGCAGTTCCGGATGGGGCGTCGACCTTGCGCTTGTGGTGCATCTCCAGCACCTCGATGTCCCAGTCCTGCGGGCCAAGCGCCCTTGCCGCCTGCTCTGTCAGCACGCTGAGCAGGTTGACCCCGAGGCTCATGTTGCCGGACTTCACGACCCGCGCATGGCGCGCTGCCGCCTTGATCTTCTCGTCGTCCTCCTGCGAGCATCCCGTCGTTCCGACGACATGGACGATGCGCGCCTGCGCTGCCAGCCCGGCGAATTCGACCGTTGTCGCTGGCGTGGTAAAATCCAGAACCCCTTCCGCGTGGGCGAAGGCCTCCAGCGGCTCGCTGGTGATGGAAACGCCGATCGGACCCAAACCGGCGACCTCGCCGGCATCCTTGCCGACGAAAGGCGAGCCAGTGCGAGCGACGGCGGCAAAAACCTGCACCCCGGCCATGGCGTGAACCGCGCGGATCAGGGCCTGGCCCATGCGTCCGCCGGCACCCACGATCACAAGTCTCATGTCCGAATCGCTCATGGGTTCACGGCCTTTCATTCATTCGCGGCACTGCTGCCGGGTACCTGGAGGTTGTGGAGGCGAGCGTAGAGACCGTCGATGCGGCTCGCAAGCGCATCGTGCGAGCCCTCTTCCGCAACCTTCCCCTCCTGCATCACGATGATCTTGTCGGCGCCGACGATCGTCGAGAGCCGATGAGCGATGACGACGACGGTCCGTCCGCTCATCGCCCGATCGAGAGCCTTCTGCACGGCCTGCTCGGACTCCGTGTCGAGAGCGGACGTGGCCTCGTCGAGGAGCAGAATCGGCGCGTTGCGCACGAGCGCGCGGGCGATGGAAAGCCTCTGGCGCTGGCCACCCGAAAGGGTCACGCCGTTTTCCCCCACTGGCGTGTCATAGCCGCCCGGTTGCGCCAGGATGAAGTCATGCGCATAGGCGAGCTTTGCCGCCGTCTCGATCTCTTCGTCGGTGGCGTCCTCGCGGCCATAGCGGATGTTGTCGCGGATCGTGCCCTCGAAGAGATAGGGCTGCTGGGATACGTAGGCGATCTCGTTTCGAAGCGATTGCTTGGTGACATGCGCTATGTCCTGTCCGTCGATGAGGATCTCACCGGCGACGGGATCATAGAAACGGGGTATGAGACTGATCACGGTCGATTTGCCGGCACCGGAAGGCCCGACGAGCGCTGTCGTCTTTCCGCCGTCGGCTACAAAGCTGACGCCCTTCAGGATCTCCTCGCCCTCGCTGTAGCCGAATCGTACGTTGCGGAACTCGATGGTCGCATTGCGAACGTCCAGGGCGCGCGCATCGGGCAGATCGCGCTGGCGGGGCTCCATGTCGAGGATCTCGTAGATCATGCGAGCATTGACCACCGCGCGCTCCAGCGACACCTGCATGCGCGCCAGGCGCCGGGCCGGGTCGTAGGCCATGAGTAGCGCCGCGACGAAGGAGAAGAAGGCACCCGGCAGCACGCCACCGTAGATCGAGCGGTAGGCCGCATAGGCAAGCACGCCGGCGATGGCGACACCTGCGAAGGTTTCGGTCATGGGCGCGGTGCGTTCCGAGAGCCGCGCAATGCGGTTGGAGCGCTTTTCGGCCTGGTCGATGATTGCCTCGACCTTCGCCCTGAGCTGGCTCTCCATCGTGAACGCCTTCACGATGGTGATGCCCTGGACCGTTTCCTGCATCGCGCCGAGGACGTGGCTGTTCAGCAGGACGGCCTCGCGGGTGGCGCTGCGCAGGCGCCTGGAAACATAGCGAAGACCGATGAGAAGCGGCGGAGCGACCACGAACACGATCAAGGTCAGCAGCGGATCCTTGGAGATCATGACGCCGATCAGCGCGATGAGCGTCAGGAAATCGCGTGCGACCGAAGTGACCGTGAGGTTGAGGACGTCGCGGATACCGCTGACGTTCTGGCTCACCTGGGCTGCGAGGTGCGCGGAACGCGACTGTGCGAAGAAGCCGACGCTGAGCGCCATGAGGTGAGAGAAGAGCCGCCGCTGATAGCGCGCAACGATGTTGTTGCCGATCTTGGAAAGCGTCACAGCCTGGCCGTAGGTCGCAAGCCCCCGCAGGATGAACGCGACCAGAATGGCGCCGCAGATGAGGGCGACCAGATCGGCACGCTTGTTCGCGAAGGCCTCGTTGACCACGGATTCCATGATCCACGCCGTGAACGCCGTCGAGAGCGCCACGACGGCAAGGCAGAAGATCGCGAACAGGTAGCCACGCACGTGGTCCCGTCCGTTTTCAGCGATGATGCGTTTCAGGACACCGGTAATAGTATCGGAGCTGACGTGGCGATCGGCGCGTTTCTGGTCTTTCAAACGTCTTTCCTGCGGCTTTCTGCGCTTGCGTGGCGCGGGAAAACGGATATCGCGGGCGCTCTATAGTGCCTCGCGGGACGTTTGGCGAGTCCGGCCGCTCCCTGTGGGTCGGCGGGCGTCAGCTTTTCCAGCGGCGTCCCTCTGTTGCAACACCGAAACGGTCCGGCATGCGGGCATAGGCAGCAAGGCCTGCAAGTGCGGCCATCGGGTGCGTGACCACGAATGTCGGGATCTGGCGCATCAGCGCGCTGTGCGGCGCCTTGTCTTCGAAGGCGGCGCGAAACGCGGACTTTCGCAGGGCAGGCAGGATCTTCAGCGGGATGCCGCCTGCGAGATAGACGCCACCCTTGGCCATGAAGATCATCGCCATGTCTCCGGCAACCCGCCCGAGATAGGTGCAGAAGAGGGAAACGGTCTCGACGGCGGACGGATCCGTTCCGTCTAGAGCATGCGAGGTCACGGCGGAGGGCGTGTCGAGCAGGGCCTCCTTGCCGTCTGCGGCCGACACGGCCTGGTAGATGTTCATGATGCCCCGCCCGCACAGGAGCTGCTCGGCGGAAATCCGGCCTTCGATCGGTTCGAGGAAGGGCCAGATCTGGAAGTCACGCTCGCTGCGCGGTCCCATGTCGACGTGGCCGCCTTCTCCGGGGACGGGAAACCATGTGTGCTGGGCATGGACGAGCCCGGCGACACCAAGGCCGGTGCCCGGACCGAGCACGGCCCGCGAGGCCCCCGCGGCCTCTACACCAGGCCCGATCTGCTCGCGGTCGCTATCGGAAAGGGAAGCCACGGCAAGCGCCTGTGCTTCGAAATCGTTGACGAGCAGCACATCCTCGAAGCCGAGATTGGCAATCATTTCCTTTGGACGCACGACCCACGGGCAGTTGGTCAGCGGAACCTCGTCGCCCTGGATCGGTCCCGCAAGCGCGAGGATGGCGGAACGCGGCTGGGTCGACGTGGTGTCCAGGATGCATTTCTGGATCGCATCGTCGATGTTGGAAAAGTTTGCGGTCTGCACGATCGGAAACTGCCGGGGCTCCGCAAAGGCATCGACCAGCAAGGCGAAGCGGGCATTGGTGCCGCCGATGTCGCCGATCAGGATCGGAAAGGGGAGGTGCGTGTCGAGATCGCTGGACCGTGCCATGGGTGCTTCCATTGTGCTCTGCTGTTCTTCCGCGTAACCGGGCTGCGCGCGCCCGTCAATTCCCCGTGGAATCGAGAAGATGTTCCGCCGTCGCCCGATTGAGCGCCATCGGAATATCATACACGATCGCGAGCCTCATCAGAGCCTTCACGTCGACATCATGGGGCATTGCCGTGAGCGGATCGACAAAGAATATGAGTATGTCGACTTCGCCGGTCGCGATGAGCGCGCCGATCTGCTGGTCGCCGCCAAGCGGACCGCTCTTCAGACGGGTAACATCCAGCCCGGGGCAGGCTTCCAGCACCTTGCCGCCAGTGGTTCCGGTCGCCACGATGCGATACCCCGAAAGAACCGCCTCCTTGCGACGGGCAAACTCCGCCATGTCGGCCTTCTTCTCGTCATGGGCGATAAGGGCGATGCATCTGGTGCGGGTCATACGCGACTTCCGTGGCTGGAGCGTGAATCTAAATCGATTTGACCGCTCTATACAGGAGGCTCTGCGGATTGAACAGACTGGCCGTGGCCGGCCTCAGGTCGCCCTTCACTGGGAGGCGGGGCGCGCCACGGGAACGGGAATGGCCTTGCCGGAGATGCCCTGGCCGGCGGCCTCGATCGCGGCTTCCACGCTGCCGGGATTATCCGAGCTTTCGCTCGAGAAAGCCGCGGCCGTCGGCGCTGCGCCGAACGTTGCGTCCGCTTCCGAATCCGCCGACTGACCGCGCAGCACGACCGAGCAGGCCTTGGGGAGATCCGCGAGCGTCAGGTATCGCGGCTTCACGGGCTTGGCGTTCGGCTTGGGTTTCGCCCACGGCTCCTTGGTAAACCACCAGGCGAGCGACTTGTCGCATCCGTCGCCGGCAGGTACCGCCGCCTGAGACTTGCAGTTGGTCGATCCCTCGGGGCACTTTATCCGGATATGGAAATGGTAGTCATGGCCATAGATCGGCCGCACCTTGCCCAGGAGCGCCCTGTTGCCGCCCCAGGTATCGCAGAGCTTCTTCTTGATGGCCGGATTGACGAAGACGCGCTCGACCTGCGGATAGCTCGCGGCGAGCATGATCAGCCTGGCATGTTCCGGCGTCCAGATGCTCGGATCGACCGTCAGGAACTTGTTCTTCTGCAGCATCGACGTTGCCTGAATGTCCTCGCGCTCCTGGTAGCTGAAGGTGCGCTTCGGCATCTGTGTCAGCCAGATATCCGCATCAAGTCCGATCTGGTGCGAGGCGTGGCCGTTCAGCATGGGGCCGCCGCGAGGCTGAGAAATATCGCCGAGCAGCAGCCCGTTCCAGCCGATCTTCTCGCGGGCATCGCGGGAAAACTGCTCGATAAGCGCGACCATCTGCGGATGTCCCCAGCGGCGGTTGCGGGAAAGCCGCATGGCCTGCCAGGTTGGCCCGTCGGTGGGGATCGCGACACCGCCCGCCAGGCATCCCTTGGCGTAGAAGCCGAGGGGAGCCGGTGCCATCTTCGCCGGCAGCCTCATGCCGCCGAACAATTCCTTGGCGGGCGTGTCGCCGGCTGCCGCCAGCGGCTCGGCAACAGCCAGAAGTGCCATCGCGGCAACGATCAGGCGGGAAAGGATCTTGTTCTGCATGGTTTCACGAGGTTCCGGCGTTTCGAATCAATTCACAATACGAAACTAGATCACCGCGCTTTCGTGGGCACGGATTTTGTCAAAACGCAGGTGGTCGTGCAAAAAATCGGCACCCCTGCGAACCGCTTCTGTCAATTGGCCGCATTTTCCCTATTCTTTGCGGCAGTGCCGGCAACGGGCTGGCGAAGCAGAGGGAAAAGGCATGCGGACAGGACGCGGGATTGGCGGGATAGGACTGGCGATAGGTGCGACACTCATCTCCCTTCTCACAACGTCCCTTGCTTGCGCCGAGCAACCCGATCTCAAGTGGCGCGTGGGGATCGCGACGGTTGGCGAAGCGAAATATCAGCAAGGCTTTCCGCATTTCGACTATGTGAACCCGCAGGCGCCGAAGGGTGGCGACCTGAACCTCTCGCAGACGGGGACCTTCGATACCTTCAATCCTGTCCTTGAGAAGGGCGAGGCGGCGACCGGCCTCGCGCTCGTCTTCGACACGCTGATGAAATCGGCCGACGACGAAATCACCGCTTCCTACGGCCTGCTCGCCGAGGGCGTGGCCTATCCGGATGACATATCCCAGGCGACGTACCGCCTGCGCGCGGAGGCCAAGTGGGCGGACGGCAAGCCGGTGACGCCCGAGGACGTGATATTCAGCTTCGAGAAGGCGAAGGAGCTCAACCCGCTCTATATGAGCTACTACCAGCATGTCGCGTCGGTCGAAAAGACCGGCGAGCGGGACGTCACCTTCCATTTCACCGAAAAGAACAATCGCGAACTGCCACAGATCCTCGGACAGTTCTCCATCGTCCCGAAGCACTGGTGGGAGGGCACGGGGCCGGATGGAAAGCCGCGAGACATCACCCGCACGACCCTCGAGCCCGTCATGGGATCCGGTCCATACCGGATCGCCTCCTTCTCCCCCGGCAACCGGATCCGCTACGAGCTGCGCGACGACTACTGGGGCAAGGACGTCAACGTGAACGTCGGCCAAAACAACTTCGGCTCGATCACCTACACGTTCTATGGCGACCGCAACGTCGAGTTCGAGGCCTTCCGCGCCGGCAACACCGACTACTGGTTCGAGAACCAGGCCAAGCGCTGGGCGACCGGCTATGACTTCCCGGCCGTGAAGGACGGGCGCGTGAAGCGCGAGGAAATCCCCAATCCCTACCGGGCAACGGGGATCATGCAGGCCCTGGTTCCGAACATGCGCAAGGAGATCTTCCAGGACGAGCGCGTTCGCAGGGCTCTCAACTATGCCCTCGACTTCGAGGAGCTGAACCGCACGGTGTTCTTCGGCCAGTACAAGCGGGTCGACAGCTTCTTCTTCGGAACGGAACTCGCCTCCGAAAAACTGCCCGAGGGCCGGGAGCTGGAAATCCTCACCGAGCTCAAGGACAAGGTGCCTCCCTCCGTCTTCACGGAGCCCTTTGCCAATCCGACGGGCGGCGAGCAGAAAAAGTCGCGGGACAACCTGCGCAAGGCGGTCGAGCTCTTCAAGGAGGCGGGTTTTGTGCTGAAGGGCAACAGTATGGTCAATGCCGAGACCGGCAAGCCCTTCTCCTTCGAGATCCTGCTCAGCAGCCCCGCGCTCGAAGTCGTGGCCGTTCCCTATGCCAATGCGTTGAAGCGTATCGGAATAGACGCCAGCGTGCGCACCGTGGACGCGTCCCAGTATACCAACCGCACACGCAAGTTCGACTACGACATGACATGGGTGGTCTGGGCCCAGACCCTCAACCCTGGCAATGAGCAGTGGGATTATTGGGGCTCCAAGTCGGTTTCCCGCGAGGGATCGAAGAACTACGCCGGAATATCGGACCCGGCAATCGACACGCTGATCGACAAGATCATCTTCGCCAAGACCCGTGAAGACCTTGTTGCATCGGCACGGGCGCTGGACCGCGTGCTGCTAGCCCACAATTACGTCATACCGCTTTACTACCGGATGAATGCGCCGATTGCCTACTGGAACCGGATCGACCGACCCGCCGAACTGCCCAAATACGGCATCGGCTTCCCCGATTCTTGGTGGTCCAAGGAAGCCAAGACCGAATGAGCCCTTGCTTGCGGGGGCGCATGCGCTCCACATTGCCGAAATGCGAATCACCGGGACAGGCGCAAAGGAACCAGTCGGATTGACAGAGGCTGAGAAGGTAGCAAGCGGACGTTCAGGACGGGCGACAGAGCGGAGACCGGGCTGATGGGTGCCTATATTCTGCGCCGTCTCCTCCTGATGATCCCGACGATCCTCGGCATCATGGCAATCTCCTTCGTGGTCGTGCAGTTCGCGCCCGGCGGCCCCGTCGAGCAGGTCATCTCCGACCTGACGAACCAGGGTGCAGGCGACCGCCTATCCGGCGGCGGCGACATGCTGCAGGACAATCTTTCGCAGGAGAACAGCACCTATCGCGGTGCCCGCGGCCTCGATCCTGAATTCATCGCCAAGCTCGAGAAGCAGTTCGGCTTCGACAAGCCGCCGCTCGAACGCTTCGTGGGCATGATGTGGAACTACATCCGCTTCGATTTCGGAGAGAGCTTCTTTCGCAACACGAGCGTGGTCGACCTGATCGTCGAAAAGATGCCGGTGTCCATCTCTCTCGGCGTATGGATCCTGCTCCTGTCCTACGCGATCTCGATACCGCTCGGCATCAGGAAGGCGATCTCCGACGGATCGACTTTCGACGTCTGGACGTCGGGGATCATCGTCGTCGGCTATGCCGTGCCGAGCTTCCTCTTCGGTATCCTGCTGATCGTGGTCTTCGCCGGCGGTTCGTTCTTCGACTGGTTCCCCTTGCGAGGCATTGTCTCCGACAATTTCTCGTCTCTGCCGCTATGGCAGAAGCCGCTCGACTATCTCTGGCACATGACCCTGCCGCTGATCACGCTGCTGCTCTCGGCCTTCGCCACGACGACGCTGCTGACCAAGAACTCGTTCATCGACGAGATCAAGAAGCAGTATGTGACGACGGCGCGTGCAAAGGGACTAACGGATCGCCAGGTTCTGTACGGTCACGTCTTCCGCAATGCGATGCTCATCATCATCGCCGGGTTCCCCGGGGCCTTCATTTCCGCGTTCTTCACCGGTTCCCTGCTGATTGAGTACATCTTCTCTCTCGATGGCCTCGGACGACTGGGGTATGACGCGGTCGTGCGCCGCGATTATCCGATCGTCTTTGCGACCCTCTACATCTTCTCGCTAATGGGATTGGTTGTCAGCCTCGTCTCCGACCTGATCTACACATGGGTCGATCCGAGGATCGACTTCGAGCGGAGGGACGTCTGATGACGGTTCTGTCCGATGCCAAGGCGAGCAGCACGGACGTGGTGCGCAGTGGCTTCCTCTCTCCCACCAATCGCCGGCGCTGGGAGAATTTCAAGGCCAATCGCAGGGGCTACTGGTCGCTGTGGATCTTCCTGGTGCTGTTCGGCCTCAGCCTCGGCGCAGAATTCATCGCCAACGATCGTCCGATCATCGCGTCCTACAAGGGCGAACTGCTGTTCCCGGTATTCGTCAATTACCCCGAGGAGAAGTTCGGCGGCTTCCTCGCGGAAACGGACTACAAGTCGGACTTCATTCACGACGAGATCAGTGCCAACGGCTGGATGATCTGGCCGCCGGTCCGCTATTCCTACCACACCGCCAATTCGAACGTACCGCATTCCGCGCCTACCGCTCCGTTCTGGCTGATGTCGAAGGAGGAACGCTGCTCAGGCTATCCGGGCGGAGTGGACGACCCCAATTGCCGGCTCGGCAATCTCAATTGGCTCGGCACGGACGATCAGGCGCGAGACGTGCTGGCGCGCGTCATATACGGATTTCGGATCTCCGTTCTCTTCGGGCTTGCGCTCACGATCGCTTCCGCACTCGTCGGGGTTACCGCCGGTGCCGTACAGGGCTATTTCGGGGGCTGGACCGATCTCCTGATGCAGCGCTTCATCGAGATATGGTCGTCGATGCCGGTTCTCTACATCCTGTTGATCATAGCCGCGATCCTGCCGCCGGGTTTCTGGATCCTGCTCGGGATCATGCTGCTGTTTTCCTGGGTTGGTTTCGTCGGGGTGGTGCGCGCGGAATTCCTGAGAGCGCGCAATTTCGAGTATGTCAACGCGGCGCGCGCGCTCGGTGTCGGCAATCTGACCATCATGTATCGGCACCTCCTGCCCAATGCCATGGTCGCCACGCTGACGTTCCTGCCCTTCATCCTGTCTGGATCGATCACGACCCTGACCTCGCTGGACTTTTTGGGTTTCGGGATGCCCCCCGGCTCTCCGTCGCTCGGCGAGCTCATCGCGCAGGGCAAGGAGAACCTCCAGGCTCCGTGGCTCGGCCTCTCCGCCTTCGTCATAATGTCGCTGATGCTGTCGCTGCTGATCTTCGTCGGCGAGGCGACGCGCGATGCGTTCGATCCCAGAAAGACATTTAGATGACGGATGCATCGCGAATCGATCCGATCCTTTCTGTGCGAGACCTGTCCGTGGCTTTCCACCAGGGCGGCGCGACCTCGCTCGCCGTGGATCGGGTCTCCTTCGACATCCGGCGCGGCGAAGTGGTGGCGCTGGTCGGCGAATCCGGCTCCGGAAAGTCGGTGACCGCCAATTCCGTTCTCAAGCTGCTGCCCTATCCGGCGGCCAGCCACCCGAGCGGCGAGATCGTCTTCAACGGCCGCGACCTGATGAAGGCCAGCGATGCGGAGCTGCGACAGGTGCGTGGCAACGACATCACCATGATCTTCCAGGAGCCGATGACGTCGCTCAATCCGCTGCACTCGATCGAGAAGCAGATCGGCGAAATACTCGGCCTTCACCAGGGCCTGAAAGGGGCAGCTGCCCGCACCCGCATACTCGAACTTCTCAACCAGGTCGGGATTCGCGACCCCGAGAAGCGGCTTTCGGCCTACCCGCACCAGCTTTCCGGCGGCCAGCGCCAGCGCGTCATGATCGCCATGGCGCTCGCAAACCGACCGGAGCTCCTGATCGCCGACGAACCGACCACGGCGCTCGACGTCACGGTCCAGGCGCAGATCCTTGAACTCCTGAAGAAGCTCAAGGAGGAGCATGGCATGTCCATGCTCTTCATCACGCATGATCTCGGCATCGTGCGGAAGTTCGCCGATCGGGTCTGCGTGATGACCAAGGGCAGCATTGTCGAGAGTGGTCCGGTCGAGGCGATCTTCTCGAACCCGCGGCATCCCTATACTCGCCATCTGCTTGCCTCCGAGCCGCGCGGCAATCCGCTGCCTGCCGACAGCGGGAAGCCGATCGTCGTGGAGGCCGACCAGGTGAAGGTGTGGTTTCCGATCAAGGCAGGTTTCCTGCGCCGGACCATCGACTACGTCAAGGCGGTGGATGGCATCGACGTCAGGCTACGTGCGGGCCATACGCTCGGCGTCGTGGGGGAATCCGGCTCCGGCAAGACGACCCTCGGTCTGGCATTGACCCGCCTCATCTCGTCCGAGGGGCGGATCGCCTTCGTCGGCAAGGAGATCACCGAATATTCGTTCACCGAGATGCGGCCGCTGAGAAACCGGATGCAGGTGGTCTTCCAGGATCCCTACGGCTCTCTGTCGCCGCGCATGTCGGTTGCCGACATCGTCGCCGAGGGTCTCAAGGTTCACGAACCGGCGCTGTCGGAGGTCGAGCGGGACCGTCGCGTGGCGTCGGCCCTCGAGGAAACGGGGCTCGATCCCTCGACCCGCTGGCGCTATCCGCACGAGTTTTCAGGAGGACAGCGGCAACGCATCGCCATTGCACGCGCCATGGTGCTGAAGCCGCAGTTCGTCATGCTCGACGAGCCGACCTCGGCGCTCGACATGAGCGTCCAGGCCCAGGTCGTCGACTTGCTGCGCGATTTGCAGGCCAGGCACAATCTCGCCTATCTCTTCATCAGTCACGACCTCAAGGTCGTCCGTGCGCTCGCCAACGACATCATCGTCATGCGCGGCGGCAAGGTCGTGGAGCAGGGACCGGCGGCAAGGGTGATCGAAACCCCGAGCGAGCCATATACCAGGGCGCTCATGGCGGCCGCGTTCGATCTCAGGGCCGTCAAGACAGACGCAATCCGACAGTAACAGGTTCAGACGCATGCAGAAGAAGAGCCCCGTCATCATCGATCTCCGGTTCGATCAGGAACAGGTCGCCAATGCGCTGAAGGGAGCATTTGCCGGTCGGGAGATCATCAATCGCGCCCACCCCGGCAGCAGGGCCCGCGATCTTGCTGGCATTGACTACGCCGTCGTCTGGAAACCCGGCTCCGATCTCTTTTCACGGGCACCGGATCTGAAAGTGGTGTTCTCCGGTGGGGCCGGTGTGGATCACGTATTGAACATCCCCGATCTGCCGGATGTGCCTCTGGTGCGCTTCGTCGACCCCACGCTCACCAACTGGATGAGCGAATGGGTTGTCATGCAATGCCTGCTGCATCTGCGCCAGTTCAGGGCTTATGAAAGCCAGAACCGCCAGCGCATCTGGCGCGAGCTCGTGCAGCCGCGGGCCAGCGACATGACGGTCGGGATCATGGGGATCGGTGTTCTCGGGCTCGACGCGGCCCGCAAGCTGCAGATGCTCGGCTTCAACGTCATCGGCTGGTCGCGCTCGAAGAAGGAGATCGAGGGAATGGAGACCTTCGATGCGGCCTCGCTCGACGCTTTCCTGGGAAGGACGGACATCCTTGTGGGCCTGCTGCCGCACACCCCCGAGACGACCGGGATCTTCGATGCGCAGCTGTTTTCTAAGCTGAGCCGCAAGGGACCCTTCGGCGCTCCGGTCTTCATCAATGCCGGACGCGGTGCAAGCCAGGTGGAGGCGGATATCGTATCCGCGCTGCAGAGCGGCGTACTCCACGGGGCTTCTCTCGACGTTTTCGAGAAGGAGCCGCTGCCGCTCGAGAGCCCGCTCTGGACGATGGACAAGGTGTTCCTGACACCGCACGCCGCTGCCGCCTCGGACGTCAAGGCGCTGTTTGTCCAGGTCGAGCAACAGATCGAGCGCTTTGAAAGCGGCCAGCCGCTTACGCATGTCGTGGATCGAAAAGCCGGCTACTGACCGTTCAGGGCCTGCGGTAGCCGGTCGGTTGCTGGTACAGCCAGCCGATCCTCTCGATCGCCTCCTCGAGCCCCTCCCGCGCAACGCTCATCGTATGCCCGTTCGCATGGATGATGGTCTTTTCGTCTTCCATGATGGCGACATGCCCCTTCCAGAAGACGAGATCACCGCGCTTCAGTTCGGAGCGTTCGATCGACGAGCCCAATCCCGAAGCCTGCATGTCCGAATCGCGCGGGACGGTGCGCCCGGTCATCATCATGGCGAGCTGGACGAGGCCGGAGCAGTCGATGCCGAAAGCGCTCCTCCCGCCCCACAGATAGGGTGTCTCGAGAAGACGTCCCGCAACGGAAACGTAATCGTCGGCAATCCGCGCGCCGGCGGGCACGCAATGCGCGGCCACGATCGAGTGGCCGCTCTGGAGCTGGAAGTATCGGGTTCCGCGCGTCTCGCTCTCGCCGACGATCGTGAGACCGCTTCCAAGCGAGAGCGGGAACGCCGAGGGCGTCTTGAGGTCCGGCCCCGTATAGGCGAAGGAACGCGGCACCGCCAAGACATGCGTGATCGTGACGGGAGAATCCGTGACCGCCTCGTCGGGTACGTATCCCACGTAGCCGTCGAATTCCGATTTCACCCAGCACCAGCCGCCAGCGCGATCGAGCACGCGGACGGCCTCTCCGTAGAGCAGTTCGGTGTCGATGCCGGTCGTAATGTCAGGACGCGGACGAAGCGGCGCGACAGGCAGGCTCACATGGGCAGGCGCTCCTGCCGTGAAACGCTCGGCGGTGACCACGCCGCGAAGAGCCTCCTCGGCCAGATCCGGCCGATAGGCATTTAGACGTCGATCTGGCAGCGCATTCATTACAGACCTCTTCAGGGCGTCAGCAATTTTCCCCGGCCGATAATAAGATCGCCGAGCCTTTCAAGATAGAGGGCGCCTTCCACCGTCCGCTTGACGACGACGTTTCTCCGGTCCTGTTCGTCGCGATTGCGTGTGACGAGGCCCAGCGTTCCCATCGAATCGAGCGCGCGGGTGACCACCGGCTTCGTGACGCCGAGCTTGGACGCGAGCCCCCGCACGGTGTGCGGGGGAGGAACCAGATAGATCTCGAGCAGGATGGCGAGCTGCCGCAGCGTCAGATCACGCCCGTCGAGCTGCACCTGTCCAAGCGACACGCCATGCCAGAGGCCAAGCGCCTGGGTTGCGGTAAGCTCTAGCGACACGAAAACCTCCCGGCGAATGCAGGGGCAACGCCTTCGCGTTGCCGATACGGAGCCGTAGCCGGCGCAATGCCGGCGCCGCTCTCCTAGCCGGTCACCTTGCGCAGGTAATGGTAAAGGGCACGTATAGCCTGCGCTTCGCCTCCGACCTGCGAGTGTGGTCGTTCGGACTGCGCCCAGCCGAAAATGTCGAAGTGCACCCAGCTCTTCGTCTGTGTGACGAAGCGCTTGAGGAACAGCGCGGCTGTGATCGAGCCCGCCATACCGCCGGATGGTGCGTTGGTAAGATCCGCGATGCGCGCGGAAACGTCCTTGTCGTATCCCATGTAGAGGGGCATCCGCCACATCGGGTCATCGACGGCAAGACTTGCCTCGCCGAGCTCATAGGCAAGGTCGCCATCGTCCGTGTAGAAGGGGGGTAGATCCGGCCCGAGAGCGACGCGGGCGGCGCCGGTGAGCGTCGCCATGTCGATCATCAGGTCAGGCTCTTCCTCGTCAGCATAGGCCAGCGCATCGGCAAGGATGAGACGGCCTTCCGCGTCGGTGTTGTCGATCTGGACAGTGAGCCCCTTCCGGCTGCGATAGATGTCGCCCGGCCGGAACGCGTTCGACGAAATGGAGTTCTCGACCACGGGAACGAGAACGCGAAGGTCAACCTTAAGCTTGGCGTCCATGATCATGAGCGCGAGGCCCATGACGTTCGCAGCCCCGCCCATGTCCTTCTTCATCAGCAGCATCGAGGAGGCCGGCTTGATGTCGAGGCCGCCGGTGTCGAAGCACACGCCCTTGCCGACGAGCGTTACCTTCCGGTGGCCCTTCTTGCCCCATCGCAGTTCGAGCAGGCGCGGGGCCTCGGCGGACGCGCGACCGACGGTGTGGATCAGCGGGAAGTTCTCCTTGAGGAGATCGTCGCCCGCGACGACGCTGACCTTCGCCTTGTAGTGATCCGCAAGCGCGCGAAACGCTTCCTCGAGCGCATCCGGGCCCATGTCGTTGGTCGGCACGTTGATGAGGTCGCGTGCCAGAAATACCGCAGCGAGCTGGCGCTTGATATCCGCCGCATCCGCGTCCGCCGGCAGCAGCAACGTCGGCGCTTCCGATTTCGACGGCTTGTAGCGATCGAAGCGGTAGCTTCCGAGGCCGTAGCCAAGCGCGAGGCGGTTCGCCGTCAATGGGGCGGTCTCGATGTGCCAGTCGCCCGCCGGCAGCGTGCGGGCGAGCTTGCCCGTCAGAAAGGGTGCTTCCGAGGGCGTGCGGCCCAGGCCGAACAGGGCGCCGCCGAGATGCCCGTCTTCGGTGGGGATCAGCAGAAGCGCGCCGGATTCGGCCTTGAATCCCGCCTTTTTTGCCCAGTCGAGTGCAATCGGGTCGATCGTTCCCGTTTCGATATGCGCCGGTGTGATCGCGAAGATCGGCAGTGTCTTGCCGCCGCGCGAATTGAACGGGGAGGGACGTTCGATGAACTGGTAGGGAGCCATTTTCAAGCCTTTGCGGATGTCCGAGATCAGGGCATTAACATTCTATTAGGGTTAACAGACTATTGCTGGAGCGAGGATTGTGGCGCGATTGCGTCGGGGCACCGTTCGCACGGAAATAACGGTTCGGGGAAAACACATGGCTGGCATATCGTCGTTCAGGAAGCGTCTTGTGCGCGGAACCTGCCTGGGCGTACTCGTCCTGTCGCTCGCCGGCTGCGCAACGACACGCAGCAACGAGACGACCGGCTCGATCGCCCGAACGTCCTCTTCATCGAGACCCGTCGCCGAAATGAACGCCACGGAGCTGCGCAGCGCCGCCGAGAGTGTCGGAAAGACCTACGCGGCGAACCCAAAGGACAGGCAGGCGGGTCTGGACTATGCCAACCTCCTGCGCATGACCGGCCGCAACGATCAGGCACTGGCGGTAATGCAACAGGTGGCGATCTTCCATCCCGCCGACCGGGAAGTGCTCGCGGCCTACGGCAAGTCGCAGGCTGCGGCAGGCCAGCTCGAGCAGGCTCTCTCCACTATCGGACGCGCCCAGACGCCGGATCTTCCGGACTGGAAGCTGAAGTCCGCCGAAGGAGCAATTCTCGACCAACTCGGCCGTTCCACAGAAGCGCGCCAGCGCTATCGCGAGGCGCTCGACCTCAAGCCGAACGAGCCGTCGGTGCTTTCCAACCTCGGCATGTCCTACCTGCTGACGCGCGATCTGCGCACCGCTGAGACCTACCTTCGGTCCGCTGCATCCCAGCCCGGCGCGGACAGCAGCGTAAGACAGAACCTTGCGCTGGCGATCGGCCTTCAGGGTCGTTTCCAGGAAGCCGAGACCATCGCCCGGCAGGAATTGACGGCCGAACAGGCCGAGGCGAACGTCGCCTACTTGCGCGGTATGCTCTCCCAGCAGAACTCCTGGCAGAAGCTTGCCAGCAACGACAGCGGCAACACGAACTGAAACGGGGCCTGAAGGCCCCGTCTGTTCCTTGCAATGTTCCCGGCAGGCTGCCGGTCTCCCCTCGCCTTTGATATCCGGAACGCCGACGCCAGGCGTTCGCCTCCGCATGCCGGAGCAACGGCTCGTCGCTTTCCTCAGAACTTGTCCGAAACCTGGATGCCTGCGGGGCCGAGAATGACGGCGATCAGCACGGGCAGGAAGAAGAGAATCATCGGCACGGTCAGCTTCGGCGGCAGGGCTGCAGCCTTTTTCTCCGCTTCGTTCATGCGCGTGTCGCGGCTTTCCTGTGCGAGAACCCGAAGCGCCTGCGCGATCGGCGTACCGTAGCGCTCCGCCTGAATCAGCGCCTGTGTCACCGACTTGACGGCGTCGAGGCCTGTGCGGATGCCGAGGTTTTCGTAGGCGATGCGCCGGTCCTGGAGGAATGACAGTTCGGCAGTTGTCAGGATGAGTTCCTCTGCCAGCTCCGTCGAGGCGATCGCAATCTCGTCGGCGACGCGCTTGAAAGCGACCTCCATCGAGATGCCCGCCTCCACGCATATGAGCAGGAGATCCAGTGCGTCCGGCCAGGCGCGCTTGATGGACAGCTGGCGCTTCGAAACCTTGTTGGAGATGAAGATGTTCGGAGCGTAGAAACCCAGATAGGCGATGCCCACGGAGGCGAGGATCCGCATGGGCATCGGCTTGTCGCCGAGATAACCGAGATAGAATATGTAGAACGCGCCGACGGCGAAGAAGACGAAGGGCAGAACGAACCGCGCGAAGAGGAACACGTTGAGCGCGTTCTGGGAACGATAGCCCGCTGAGCGCAGCCTGTTCACCGTACCGGTGTCCGCCAGCGCCTCGCGCAGGTTCAGGCGCTCGACGATTTGCTTGACGGATGTGTTGCTCTGCCCGCGCAGGCTTGCCTTGCTCTGCGAAGTTTCGGCGTTCAGCCGCGCCCGTTCGCGGGCCCTGATCTGATCGCGCTCCAGCGCCACGGCCTTCATGCGCTTTTCCATGTCGCCACGCTCGAAGTAGGGAACCGCGAGCGTGTAGAAGGTGGCGAGCACCGCGAGGGCCACGAAGGCCGGCAACAGGACGTTGGGATCTGTGAGCGTGGTGACCAGGCCGGACATCGCGCGGGCTTCCTTTTCAGATGTCGAAGTTGATCATGTTGCGCATCATCAGGATGCCAATGCTCATCCAGATGCCGGAGCAACCGAGAATCAGGTGCCCACGCGGGTCGGTGAAGAGAACCATGATGTAGTTGGGCGAGGTCAGATAAACGAGGAAGGCGACGATGAAGGGGAGCGCACCGATGATCGCTGCCGACGCCTTCGCTTCCATCGAAAGGGCGCTTACCTTTGCACGCATCTTGCGCCGTTCGCGCAGCACGCGCGACAGGTTGCCGAGCGCTTCGGAAAGATTGCCGCCCGCCTGGCTCTGGATCGCGATCACGATCGAGAAGAAGTTTACTTCCTGGAGCGGGATGAAGTTGAACATGCGGGTGCAGGCTTCCGGAACGGAGAGGCCCATCTGCTGCGATTCGACCACACGGCGGAACTCGGAGCGAACCGGTTCCTGACCCTCGGCGGAGATCAGCCGCAAGGCGTCGGTCAGTGGAAGTCCCGACTTGATCGAGCGAACCATGATGTCGAGCGCATTCGGGAATTCCTCGAGGAACTTGTCCAGCCGCCGCTTGACGAGGAAGTTGACCGCCCAGCGCGGCAAGCCGGCGGCGGCGATGATGAAGAGCCCGCCACAGACGAGAAGGGGAGCGCCGGCGATCAGGCTGGCGACCGAAAGAAACAGGCCGAAGAGGCCGCTGATGATGTAAAACTGCGTGATGCTGATGCGCAGGCCTGCCTGTGACAGCTTGGCCTTGAGAGTCGGAGCCGACTTTCGGCTCTGTTCCTTCTGCTTCTTTTCCAGGTCCTTCAAGGAGTCTTGAACCGACTTGCGTCGCTTCGACATCTCCTGGACGCGATCCCGCGCCGCCTTGACCTTCGCCTGGTCGGTTTCAGCGGATTTCACGCGCCGGACGCGGCTTTCGGTCTTCTTGTCCGTCTCGATCCGGGAGAACAGAAGGGCATAGCAGAGGCCGGCCGCTGCCACGGCCGCCAATACGACGATCGCTATGATGGAGATGTCGATTCCGAACATGCCGATTGGCCCCGTGCGTTCCCTATTGCGGCTTTTCCATTGTGTCGAGCGTGGCAGCCAGGCGCTTGTCTTCGTTGAAGTAGCGGGCTCGATCCCAGAAGTGGGGCTTGCCGATGCCCGTGCCTCTGTGCCTGCCGATGATGCGACCGTTCGCGTCTTCCCCGTCCATCTCGAAGCGCATCAGATCCTGCGTCACGATGACATCGCCTTCCATGCCCACCACCTCGGTGATGTGGGTGATCCGTCGCGAACCGTCGCGAAGGCGGGACGCCTGGATGATGACGTCGATGGAACCGGCGATGATCTCGCGTACCGTCTTGGCCGGGAGCGTATAGCCGCCCATCGCGATCATCGATTCCATGCGGCTCAGGCACTCACGCGGCGTATTGGCGTGAATGGTGCCCATCGATCCGTCGTGGCCGGTGTTCATGGCCTGGAGGAGGTCGAACACCTCCGGTCCGCGCACTTCGCCGACGATGATGCGTTCGGGACGCATACGCAGGCAGTTCTTGATGAGGTCACGCATGGTGATCTCGCCTTCGCCTTCGATGTTCGGCGGGCGCGTTTCAAGACGTACGACATGCGGCTGCTGCAGCTGCAGTTCGGCTGAGTCTTCGCAGGTGATGACGCGCTCGTCCTCGTCGATGTAACGGGTCAGGCAATTCAGCAGCGTCGTCTTGCCGGAGCCGGTACCGCCGGAGATGACGAGATTGCACCGCACCCTGCCGATGATCTGGAGGAGCGTCGCACCTTCCGGCGTGATGGAGCCGAATTTCACAAGCTGGTCGAGCGTCAGCTTGTCCTTCTTGAACTTGCGGATCGTCAGCGCGGTGCCGTCGATCGCCAGTGGCGGAGCGATCACGTTGACGCGCGAGCCGTCGGGCAGGCGCGCGTCGCAGATCGGGCTCGATTCGTCCACGCGCCTTCCCACCTGGCTGACGATGCGCTGGCAGATCGAAAGCAGCTGGGCGTTGTCGCGAAAGCGGATTTCGGACTCCTGCACCTTGCCGGCCACTTCGATGTAGGTCTTGCCCGCGCCGTTGACCATGATGTCGGCGATGTCGTCCCGGGCGAGCAGCGGCTCCAGCGGCCCGTAGCCGAGCACGTCGTTGCAGATGTCGTCGAGCAACTCTTCCTGCTCGGAGATCGACATCGCGAAATTCTTGATCGTGATGATATCGTTGACGATATCCCGGATTTCCTCGCGCGCGCTTTCCGTGTCGAGCTTGGCGAGCTGCGAGAGATCGATCGTGTCGATGAGCGCCGAGAAGACCTGGCTCTTGGTATCGTAGTAGTCCTCGGTCCGCGCCGGGCGCTTCCTGGGAGCGGGCGAGGGTGCTGGCGGCTGATGTGCCTGAGGGGCGGGCGCTGCCGCGGCCTCCCGCGGCGGCGCGGTCAAGGTCGCCGCCATCGCGCGCTCGGCAACCGCGGGTGCGGGAACGGGCGGCATGGCTTGTTGCGCCGGAGGAACAATTCCGCCGCTTTTTGGGAAGCCTTCATTTCCGCGTTTGCCAAACATCTTCTGTCATCCAGTCTTTTTCGTCATCGCCCTCGCGGGGCGTCACTTGCGGCCGAGCATTCCAAGGACTTTGCCCAACCCGGCCTTCTTCGGTTTCTTGACCGCCGCGCGGCCGGTCACCACGTGCGCGATCTGCGAGAAGGTTTCGGCAGCAGGGGCCTTGCGGTCCATTTCCGCGATCATGCGTCCGCTGTTGGCGGCCGTCCCGAAAAGCGGAGCGTCGAAGGGAATGATTGCGATCGGCTGGAGCTCCAGCGGACCTGCGAAGTCATCAGGGCTGATCTCCGGCCGCTTGGCGACACCGACCTGATTGAGGATCAGATGCGGTGCCTTGTCGTTCGGGCGCAGCTTCTTCAGTGCGTCCACCATGTTCTTGGCGTTGCGCAGGTTGGCGAGATCGGGCACCGCGGTGATGACGATCTCGTCCACTTCCGAAAGAAGGACGCGCGTCCATTCCGACCATGCATGCGGCACGTCGAGAACGCTGACCGGCGCGCTACGTTGCAGGATCTCGAGAATGGGTTGGAAGGAAGAACGATCGAAGTCGTAGCTCCTGTCGAGCATCGAGGGGGCGGCCAGCAACGAAAGATGCTCCGAGCACTTGGTGAGCAGGCGGTCCAGGAATACTTCGTCCAGGCGCTCCGGCGCATAGACTGCCTCGGCGATGCCCTGCGGCGGATCCTGGTCGAAGTTGATGTTTGCCGTTCCATACGCAAGGTCGAGGTCGGCGAGGATTACTTCGGTGGAGAAGAGGTTGGATATCCCCCAAGCGCAGTTGTGCGCGATAGTGGAGGATCCCGTTCCGCCCTTGGCGCCGATGAAGGCGATCGTCTTGCCGAGCGGCTCCGAGTCCGGATCGATGAATATGGTCGCGATCGCGCCCAAGACTTCGGCCATCCCGACGGGACCGACCATGTATTCCGAGATCCCGTTGCGGATCAGCTCGCGATAGAGCGAGATGTCGTTGTGGTGCCCGACGATCACGACCTTGGTCGTGGGATCGCAGACTTCCGCCAGCGGAATCAGCTCCGCCATCAGCGCGCCCGGCTCCGTAGAGGTCTCGAGAATGATGAGATTGGGGGTGGGGGCGGAAGCGAACATGTTCGCGGCGGCCGCGATGCCGCCGTTGTTGATACGCAGATTGACCTTCGCCATGCGGCGATCGCTGCCGGATCGCTCCATGACCCGAAGCATGGCTTCGCTTTCGCAGAAGGCATGCACCGATATCCGCGGGAGAGGGCGCACGCTCTCGAGATCGATCGAACGCGCGCCGTCGTCCGGAAGGTCCTCCGCGCCGATCCTGCTTTCGATGCCGTAGTCGATCGTGTTCATGGTCGTTCCCGCTTGATCCCGCGTTTGAGGGTCAGTTCGTCGTTATGCTGATCGTGGTCGAATCGGAGCTGGTGCCGCGATAGTCGTTGATGACCTGTACGCGGTTTGCCGCGTCGATCGGGGTCATGCCGCGCGGTGCTACCAGATCCATTGGATTGGCGATCTGTGCTGCCATGTTGGACTGCGATGCGCAGCCGAAATTGTAGTAGTTGCGATTCTGGAACGTGTTGTCGACCAGGTCTTCCGGCCACTGGCCGCAAGTGTTGGTCTGGGCCGTGATGGCGACGAAGGAGAGGCGGATCGGTGCCGCGTCACCCTGAGCCGAAGCCGCGTAGCTCGTCTCGATGATCTGTGTCTTCGGAACGCCCGCAGCGATCAGGGTCGACCGGATCTGTTTGCGGATCTGCGCGGCGGCACCGGCATTGTATGAGCCGCTCGGCGCCATGACCTGGATCACGCCGCGCGATTTTGACCGGTAGTCCTGTGCGAAACCGCGGATGTTGTCGCGCATCGCCATCGTCAGCTGACGATCGCCGGAAGCGACCGGAACGTCGAGCGTGTGCTGGTCCTCGCTGAGAACGATCGGATGGCGAGTGCGGTAGTCGTCGGGGATCGACCCCGTCGCGGTTCCGTCCGGATTGGTACCGCATCCGCTGAGGGCCGCCACCGAAAGCAGAACTGCGGTTGCGAGCGCCAGGCGAAGTCTGTTCGCGCCATTGTGCGGCATGGTCTGAACCCTTGTGGCTGTGCGGGCCGTGAGAATGGTCTGGTGCATGTCCGTTACCCGATCACTTGTAGATGAAGCCGACTGAACCGTGATAATTGCCGGCGGGAAGCTGCGCTTCCTTGCGGCCGTAAATCCGGTTCACCCTGCCGAGGAAGTAGCCGGCGGCGTCGTTGGCGGCGTTGAAATTGTCATCGGGGCGGCTGAGTTCGTTGCGGGCGACAGGACGAACGAGATACGGCGTGGCGATGATGACCAGCTCGGTTTCGTTGCGGATAAAGTCTTTCGAACGGAACAGCGTGCCGAAGATCGGGATCTTCGAAATGCCGGGAAGTCCGGACACGGCTTGGCGGATGTTGTCCTGTACCAGGCCGGCGATCACGATCGATCCGCCGGACGGCAGTTCGACGCTGGTCGACGCCTCTCTTCTGCGGATGGAAAGGTAAGTCGAGCCGGGGACCTGGCGGTTGCTGTTGCCGGTCACGACAGAGCCCTCGAACGTCGGTTCCGAAACGTCGGTCTCGATCTGGAGGCTGATGCGACCCGGCGAAAGCACGACTGGCTTGAAGTTGAGCCCGATTCCGTATTCGACGGTCTCGGTCGAGCGGGTGACCTCGATGTTGCCGCTATCCTGCGCCACTTCCTGTTCGGCAGCGAGCCTGTATTCGCCGCCAACGTAGAACTTGGCTTGCTGGCCGGAAATCGCCGTGAGGCTCGGTTCTGCCAGTGTTTTCATGACACCGGCCTGCTCCATCGCGTTGAGGTAGCTGGAGATGCCGAACTCGCCGATCGTTCCGGTGGCGCTGCCGGTCATGCCGACGCCGATGGCATTGCCAAGGTTTGTCGGGTTGCGGAACAGGATGCCGCCGTTGTTGCCGGTGACCGAACCGTTGAAGCCGAGCTGCTTGAGGACCTGCCGGCTCACCTCGGCGACGGTCACCTTCAGCGTGACCTGATCCTCGCCTTCGATGGTCAGCATGTTGACGATCTGCGATTCCTGACGATCTTCGCCGAAAATCGCGGCGTCGCCGTTGTCGCCCTGCGCCGTGACCGTGCGCGTCGTCGCTTCACCGCCCTTGACGAAGACCCTGGCAAGTTCTTCCGCGCGCATGGCGTCCTGAGGCGTGCGGACATTGCCGCTGAGCACGATGTTGTCCGAGATGATCTCCACATCGATGCTCGAATCCGGAATGAAGCGGCGCAGCTGCGCCTCGAGGCCGGCCACGTCGCGTTCGATGTCGAGATCGATGCTGACGATCTCCTGGCCACCTGCGCCGAAGACGAAGATGTTGGTCTGGCCGATCGACTTGCCGAAAACGTAGATGCGCCGCGATGTGCGGGTCACGGCGTCGGCTTTGGCGGGGTCCGCGACCAGGATGTCATGGGCGTCTTCCGGAAGGTCTACGACAATCGCCTTGTTCAGGCCGAGCTTGATTGTCTTCCTTGCGCCGGGACCACTCTCTGAGATCCTGACGACCGAGGCAGCTGCCTCCGCCGTGGCGATGCCATAGCCGCCAGGGACGATCGCCGCGGGAAAGCCCGAGACAGCCAGGCAGAGGATGGTTCCACCGGCTACAGAAGCACGAAATCTTTTTCCGAATCCAAGCACGTTCAGCTCCTGCTTATTTCTCGGCGGCCGCGGGGGTGGCATTGACGATCGCGCCGGTCTTGATCACCTGGATAGCCGGTTGGCCGGAGCTGCCGCTCAGCAGGTAATCGGCTGTTTCGGTATCGGTTTCCTGGGCGTCGGCGACGCTTCTGAGCGCCAGCGTGAGGCGGTCGGCCACCTGCTGCGCCACGGTTATGACTTTTGCCTGGTCGGGCGTGAGCTCAAGGGTCGCAGTGGTGCCGAGCACCGTCTTCGAGCCGTCCTCGGCTTCCTTGATCTGCTGGTCGATGGCGAGCACGCGGACGTTGTTCAACACGTTCTCGGTGAGAAACGTGCCGTTCGTGTCACGGCGGACCATGATCACGTCGACCCGGTCATTCGGCAGGATGAAGCCGCCCGCACCCGTGGCGACCGATATTTCGGTTGCAACCGCGCGCTTGCCTGATGGAAGCAGCGACGACATGATCTTGCTGTTGGCGTCCGCGATCTTCTCCTGGCGAATCGGCTCGCCATTGAAGATCGGCATGCGCACGATGGCACCGTTGAGCTTTTCGATGGCGTCCGGCCTGTCGTCGGCGGTGATGACACCTTCAACGACGGCGCTCTTGGGCCAGGGGCTCCATTGCAGGGTATCGTCATTGAGACGGGAGCCGATGGGAAGGCTCTCCTTCGCCGTGAGCACCTTGATGCTGGGATCGCGCTCTACGACCGTCTCGGTTTGCGTCACCCTGATCTTGTTGCCGCGCGCCAGCTGCAGGGCGAGCAGCCCGGCGACGCCGGCGGATACGACGGCCACTGCCAGTATGATGATTCGCACGGGTTTCATGTTCGTTCCCTGAGGCCCCAGTATTCTGTTTGGCCACATTGAACGGCAAAGGTGTAATTATGGTTAATGACTCGCTTACCGTCATGGTTAACGGTTGGTTTCGGTCACGCCCCCTCGTACTGGTCCGTGCGACAGTTTTTTTGGAAACGTAAATGGCCCGCGCGAATGAGTCGGGCGACAACCAAACGCGCGCGGAACGTTGGCAGGGGAGATGACCAGAGCCTTTTAGCGCAGGCCGCCGAGCGCTGCGATCATCAGGGGGGAAGACGGATAGGCCAGGAAGCCCGCGATGCCGATCGCGATCCCGTACGGCACCTTCTTCGCAACCAGCAGGTGGTCCGGGACGGGGAGCCCCGAGGCAAGGATCGAATTCGACTTCGACCGCATCATGACCAGGACGAGGGTGAGGATACCGCCGAGATAGGCAACCTGAATAAGGAATGAGACGAGGGAGAAGTTCATGCCGAACCAGACGGCGCTCGCCGTCAGGAGCTTGGCATCACCCCCGCCCATGACATTCATGGCGAAGAGCGCGAAACATACCGCGAAGACCAGGAAGCCGGCGGCAAGATGTAGCCCGATTTCAGTAAGCCCCAGGCCCGCCATCGGTGCGACGAGGACGAAACTGGCGAGAAGGATCGCCGAAACGCGGTTCGGGATCGTCATCGTGAACATGTCGGAAAGGGCCGCGATGGCGAGGCAGAGCGGAAATACGACGAATATTACTGCCTCGGTCATGTCGATGCTCTCTTTGTTTCGGGCGACACCAACCTACGATCGCGACCTTAAGAAATGGCAAAGCGAGAGGTTGGGGTGGCCCCAAAAGCGGTGGGGCATATCTTTCGGATGTTGGGCCGGTCTAAGGAAAAGCCGGGCTTCAATCCGATGAGATGGCGTGCGGGGCGAAACCATCACCTCACGACAGGGTCCGTGGACCTGCCACAAAAGCAAAAGGCCGCCCCGGTTGGAGCGGCCTTTCGGACAGGACGCGAAGCGCGTCCTCGTCGGAATTAGTGCTTTTCGAGCTCGTCGGACAGATCCGAGAACGTTTCGTTCAGCGAGCCGCCGAGAGCGGTTGCACCGGTGATCAGGGCGACGGAAATCAGAGCGGCGATCAGGCCATACTCGATAGCGGTTGCACCAGACTCGTCCTTGATAAAGCGTGCGAAAATCTTGGTCATGTGAAGTCTCCTAGCTTCAGGTGTTGGTTCAGCAGTTCCGCCAACTGTTTCCGTTGTTCGGATGACTGCAACCTACAGACAGCGAATTGCCACCGGCTTAAAGAAGTAGGTTATTCAAGGGTTAACGGGCAGGACCGGGTTTTAGAGTCAAGAATTGGTGAACGGACGCGACGAATTTTGCATGCAATGCGTGTAGTGGAGTACAGTCACTGTGCAGCTGATCGGGAACGCCCATCCGTCCGCGCGCGCATGGCCTTTCTGCTACTTCCGCGGAAAATCCACTGGTTGTGAAACCATTAAGCCTTCATTCACCAAAAAGAGGGATGCTTCCGCGCAGTCACGATATCGGGAACCTTGATATGCGCCTCAGGACATCAGCGAGCGTCCGCACCATGCGTCAACTTTTGGGAGTGCTCGTCGCCCAGTCGTTCCTGCTGTCCACCGCCGCACATGCTGACGACGCCCTGTTGCGCGTATACATGGATCATGCCCGGGTGCTGAAGCTCGACAGGCCGGTCAGCAAGGTCATCATCGGCAACGCCGATGTGGCCGACGCGACGGTTGCAGACGCCAAGACGATCGTGCTGACCGGGCGCAGCTTCGGGACGACGAACCTCGTCCTTCTCGACGTGGACGGAAACACCATCGCGGACGAGCGCATCCTCGTATCGATCGACGAGGGCAACACGGTGCGCATGTACCGTCAGACGATTCGTTCCGTTCTGTCCTGCACGCCCAACTGCGAGCAGCACTCCTCCGGCCAGAAAACGGCCTCCAACTGATCCTGCTCATGACAACCGTGCCGCGTGCAAAAGCGGGAAGCCGTTCAATTGCAATCGAGTGCGGACACGAAAAATAAACGGTCTGCGCATAAGGTTTTCCTCGCGCACAGGGAAGACGGATCGCTATGACGGTTGATCGGCAGGTTGCAGGCAGGCGGAATTGGGGCGGGCATCTCTTTCGGCGGTTTCTCCGTCGCAGGGATGGTGCGGCTGCGATCGAGTTCGCGTTTCTTTCCATTCCCTTCGTAATGATCGTGTTCGCCTCGGCCGAAACCTTCGTTGCCTACATGGGGGAGCAGTTGCTTGCGAATGCCAACCAGACGATGGCGCGCAAGATCCGTACCGGGGAAATCACTTTCGGTCTGGGCAAGTCCACGGACCTCAAGGCGGCCGACTACAGGAAGGCGTTCTGCGAGGAAATCTCCATTCTCATGCCGTGCTCCGAAGCGGAACTGAAGACACCCTCGAAGCTCTTCCTTGATGTCAGAACTTTCTCGAGCTTTGCAGACGTGAAGAAGTCCACGGTTGTCCCGCTCACCAACGGGGACCTAGACACGAGCGCGTTCAGCTTTGCGCCGGGCGGCAAGCAGACGATCAATGTCGTGCGGGCCTATTACAAGTGGGATATCATGACGGACCTGATCCGTCCCTACATCACCAACCTCAAGCCGACCGACGGTTCGACCCGGAGATATCTGATGGTCGACGCGACTGTGGTTCAGAACGAGAACTATCCATGAAGGGCGGCGGTCGGGTGAAATCGATGCATTGGTTCCGGCCGAAGGAAGGGCGCGCCTCCGGGGTACTCATGCGCATGCGTGCGCTGGTCGCCGATCGTCGGGGTGTCGGCGCGGTTGAATTCGCAATCGTTGCTCCGCTCTTCATCATGCTCTACGTCGGTGCTTTCGAAATCTCCGTCGCCATGACCGTCTATCGCAAGGTCAGCCGTGCCTCCAGTACGATATCCGACCTCATCACCCAGCAGCAGTCGGTGACGACCACCACGCTCGATACCATGCCGACCCTCGCCGAAAGCGTTGTTGCGCCTTTTTCGGCGGGGCTCTACACCCTCAAGATTACGGGGATCGCGGTATCCTCGACCGGCGTCGCCACAGTGTCGTGGTCGCGTGGATGGACTGTCACAACGGTAGGAACCACGCCCACCGGGACGGTGCCCTACACCAAGAACTCCAGCGTGACGCTTCCGTCGGACCTCGAAGCAAAGGACACGTTCCTGGTGCGCACCGAGTTTTCAGTGCCGCACGAGGTCCTGCTGATGATGCCGGGACTTAAGGGATCGACATTGACGGAGATCCCTCTTTCCAAGACGAGCTACTTCCATCAGCGCGTGGGTACCGCCGTGACCTGCGACTGCAGCTGATCGACGGGAGCCCGTTTTCGCTTGAATCCATCACCCCGCCCGTGTCATCTCTGGCGTCTTGCGTAGCGTTCGCGAGCGAACTGCCGCCGCACAGGTGATGCTGCAGACCGTAGGGTTTGCATGGTCGGCGGGTGTGCCGAACCAGCGTGGTTCCTTTCGAACGCCCATTGCTCTAACCGCGGGTGAAACATGGCGCGAGCCTTCCTCTTCGTACTGGACTCCTTCGGCATCGGGGGAGGACCCGATGCTGCCGAGTTCGGCGATCTCGGTGCCGATACGCTGGGCCATATTTCCGAGTTCTGTGCAGCCGGTGCGGCCGATCGCGCGGGATTGCGCCAAGGACCGCTGTCGCTCCCCAATATGTCCGCGCTCGGACTCCTGCATGCGGCACGCGCAGCGACGGGGGCCTTTCCGCGCGGAATGACCGTGCCAAGCCGCGTCTTCGGAGTTCATGGTGCCGCCTCGGAGATTTCCCGGGGTAAGGACACGCCCTCGGGACATTGGGAGATTGCCGGCACGCCGGTGAACTTCGACTGGGGATACTTTCCCTCGGAGGGCGACGCCTTCGATCAGGAGCTCGTGGAATCGATCTGCGCGGCGGCTGGCGTGCCCGGGATCCTCGGCAATTGCCACGCCTCCGGAACGGAGATCATTGCCCGCCTGGGCCTCGAGCATATCCGGACGGGCAAGCCGATCTGCTACACCTCGTCTGATTCCGTCTTCCAGATCGCAGCGCATGAAGTGCACTTCGGGCTCGATCGGCTGCTCGAACTCAGCAAGACGGTTCGCGCCCTGCTCGACGAGCGGCCGGGCGGGCGTATCGGTAGGGTCATCGCCCGGCCTTTCGTCGGCTATTCGCCCGAAAGCTTCGAGCGCACCGGCAACAGGCGGGACTATGCCGTGCCTCCGCCGGAACCGACGCTTCTCGACCGGATGACCGAGGGCGGACGTACCGTCCATGCCGTCGGCAAGATCGGCGACATATTTGCGCACCGTGGCATTGGCAAGCTGACCAAGGCCAATGGAAACATGGCTCTGTTCGATGCGACACTGGCCGTGATGGACGAAGCTCAACCCGGCGATCTCGTGTTCACCAACTTCGTAGATTTCGACATGATGTACGGCCACCGCCGCGATGTCGCCGGCTATGCGGCCGCGCTCGAAGCCTTCGATCGCCGTCTTCCCGAAGTGGACCGCAAGCTGAAACAGGGTGATATCGTCATCCTGACCGCGGACCACGGCTGCGACCCGACCTGGCGCGGGACGGATCACACGCGCGAGCGCGTGCCCCTACTTTGTTTCGGGCCGGGCATCCGCTCCCGGCTGATCGAGACCCGCCGGACGTTCGCCGATATCGGCGAGACGGTGGCAAGGCACCTCGGCATTCCGCCGGGGCCGCATGGACGGAGCTTCCTGTGACCGCGGAATTGAAAAAGGCTGAGCTTCACTGCCACGTCGAAGGCGCGGTTTCCCCGGCTCTGGCGCTTGCGCAGGCGAAAAAGTACGGTGTCGATACTTGGCATTTCATCGAGGACGGCTCCTACGTCTGGAAGGACTTCACGAGCTTCCTCCATGCCTACGACCGGACCGCCGGATTGTTCCGCAACGAAGAGGATTATGCGCTTCTCGCAGAGACATATCTGACCGAGCTCGCTGAGGTTGGAACGATCTACAGTGAGCTGATCATTTCTCCTGATCATGCGGAGAGTATTGGACTAGGGGCGAACGACTATGTCGCGGGGCTTGCGGCGGGCGTGGAGGCGGCACGGGCGAAGACCGGCATCGAGGGCCGGATGATCGTTTCGGGCTTGAGACACAAGGGACCGGAGCGCGTGGAGTGGGCCGCAACCTACGCACTTCGCAATCCACACCCGCTCGTCACGGGTTTCAATATGGCCGGTGAGGAACGCATGGGCAGGGTCGCCGACTTTGTCCGCGCCTTCGAAATCGCTCGCGACGCGGGGCTCGGCATCACCATCCATGCCGGTGAACTCGTGGGCGCCGAAAGCGTGCGCGATGCAATGGATCTCGTCAGGCCCTCGCGCATCAGCCACGGAGTCCGCGCGATCGAGGACCCCGCCCTGGTCGAACGGCTTGCCGAGGAAGGTACGGTGCTCGAGGTCTGCCCGGGATCCAACATCGCGCTCAAGGTGTTCCCGAGCTTCGAAGGGCATCCCCTGCGGGCGCTTCACGACGCTGGCGTGCGGGTGACGCTCAATTCCGACGATCCTCCGTTCTTCCACACCTCGCTCGCCCGCGAATACGAGATCGCCTCGACCATGATGGGCTTCAGCGACCGGGAGATCGACGCCATGACGCGTACTGCAATCGAGGCCGCCTTCGTCGATGAGGCGACGCGGACCCTCCTGCTCTCCCGGCTGTAGCCGCTCCCAGATCCCGCTTCCAAGGGAGCACAGGGTTGGGGACGACGGAATGTGGATCGCCCCGTCTCTTGCGGCGTTGGGGGATTCCGTGGAAAAAGGATGGGTTCAACAGATTACCCGGAAGGTTTGCCAATGGACGGCGTAACAGTCATCGATCATCCGCTCGTGCAGCACAAGCTGACCATCATGCGCAAGAAGGAGACGTCGACGGGAAGCTTCCGGCGTCTGCTGCGGGAAATCTCGACCCTGCTGTGTTACGAGGTCACGCGTGATCTCGAATTGACGACACAGCGCATCGAAACTCCGCTCCAGGCGATCGACGCTCCCATCCTGGAAGGCAAGAAGCTGGTCTTCGCCTCGATCCTGCGGGCCGGAAACGGCCTTCTGGAAGGCATGCTGGAGCTGGTCCCCTCGGCGCGTGTCTCCCACATCGGCGTTTATCGCGATCACGAGACCCTCGAAGCCGTCGAGTACTTCTTCAAGGCTCCGGACAGCCTGGACGAGCGTCTCGTCATCGTCGTCGATCCGATGCTCGCGACGGGCAATTCGGCGATTGCCGCAATCGACAAGCTCAAGGAGCGCGGTGCCCGCAACATCCGGTTTCTCTGCCTGCTGGCTGCGCCGGAAGGGATCAGGAGCTTCCGCGCAGCTCATCCGGACGTGCCGGTGTTCACAGCTTCGATCGACAGCCACCTGAACGACAAGGGCTACATCATGCCGGGCCTCGGCGACGCAGGCGACCGCATGTACGGGACGAAGTAAGAGCGCTTAACGCTTTTCTAACCATGCGGGCAGATCCGCGGGGAAAAGGCGGGCGGCAGCCGTCAGGGTTTCCGGGAAATTAGCGGCCTTGTGCTAATTCGGGACAATTCCCTGACGGAGATTGCCCCATGCTCGTTCGAAGCCTCGTCCTGACCGCTGGTCTTGCCGCCGCCGCTTACTATGCCCCGGGCTCGCAAAGTCGTATCTCGAAACGGCCGGGCGGGACCAGGAACGTTCTGCCGCGAACGAAGTCCAGCCGGCCGCGCCGGTTTCGCAGGCCCGCTACACTGGCAACAGGGGTGCGACCATCGTCGCGGACGAAAACGGGCACTTCAGCGGTCTCTTCACGATCAATGGCCGCAAGGAGCAGGGCATGATCGACACCGGCGCGAGCATGGTCGCAATCAACCTGTCGACGGCCCTTCGCCTTGGAGTTCCGCGCAAGAAAATAGAGTTCCGCTATGCGGTCGACACCGCGAACGGCAAGGCCCGGGCAGCCTACGTAAGGCTTGATCGTATCGGGATCGGTTCGATCAGCGTCGACAATGTCGGGGCGATGGTTCTCGACGACAAGTCGCTTTCGGGAACGCTGATCGGCATGAACTTCCTCAAGGGTATCTCGTCCTATCATGTCGAAGGAAAAGAGATGCGCCTCATGCGCTGATGCGCGCGACGATCTCCGGTCGCTGCACGGAGGCATCCGGCCGGATAGTGTAGAGCTCCAGCAGGCGGTTTGCGGCATCTTCCGCCTCTGAAGCGCTTGCCGCGTGGACCCGGCCTATCTCCTGCCCCTTCTCCACCCATGTTCCAAGCGGCAGCAGGCTGTCAAAACCCACCCTGTGGTCGATCCGCTGGTCGGGCAGGGTCCGGCCGCCACCCAGCTGAATGACGGCGACGCCGATGCCGCGGGTATCGCATTGCGCCAGGTGGCCGGACGTCGGTGCTGTGACCGGGACGATGACGGGGGCGATAGGCAGGTGCGCCGCGGGCCTGTCCAGGAAATTCGCCGGTCCGCCGAGCATGTGCACCATGCGGGCGAAGGTCTCGGCCGCTGCACCGCTCGAAAGCGCCCTTTCGGCCTTGGCGCGCGCCGTCGCCGGATCGCTCTCGAGGCCCGACACCGTTAACATCTCCGCGGCGAAGGAGAGGACGATCGATTCCAGTCGCGTGCCGGTCTTCTCTCCCCGCAGGAAGGCCAGGCAGTTTGCGAGTTCCACCGCATTGCCCGCCGCATCCGCGAGCGGCTGGTCCATGTCGGTGATTAGGGCGGACGTCTTCACGCCGGCCCCGTTTGCGACATCGACGAGCGACCGGGCGAGCAAGTCTGCCTCGCCTCGATCGGTCATGAAGGCGCCGTTGCCGAGCTTCACGTCGAGGACCAGCGAGTGGAGACCGGCTGCGAGCTTCTTCGAAAGAATGGAAGCCGTAATCAGCGGCACGGAATCGACCGTGGCGGTTACGTCCCGGATCGCATAGAGGCGGCGGTCCGCTGGGGCGAGATCGGATGTCTGGCCGATGATGGCGCAGCCCGCCTCGCGCACGGTCTTCCGGAAGAGGGCGGTGGACGGGTGAATTGTATAGCCTGCGATCGATTCAAGCTTGTCCAGTGTTCCACCCGTATGGCCCAGTCCCCTGCCGGAGATCATGGGAACGGCGAGGCCGCAGGCAGCGGCGATCGGCGCCAGCATCAGCGAGACATTGTCCCCGACGCCGCCGGTGGAGTGCTTGTCCGCGACCGGCCGGTCGAGTTCGCTCCAGTCCAGCACGTCACCCGAATCGCGCATGGCGAGCGTCAGGGCCACCGTCTCCGCCGACGACATGCCCTTGAACCAGACCGCCATGGCGAAGGCCGCGATCTGGCTGTCCGCTACCGTCCCGTTCGTCAGTCCGCGAATGAAGGCGGCTATCTCGTCTGGCGAGAGCGTCGCGCCGTCGCGTTTCCGGCGGATGGTCTCCTGGGCGAGCATGGCAACAGGCTCAATAGGCGCTGGCGGACGTGGAGTGCCCGCGGCCGTCAAGCATAGCGAGAATGTCGTTCAGAAGCCCTGAGGCACCGAAGCGGAAGGTGGACGGAATGGCCCAGTCCGGACCGTGGATCGTCGCCGCGAGGTTGAGATAGAGCGTGGCATCACCGACAGTCCTGACGCCGCCAGCGGGCTTGAACCCGACATTGCGTCCGCTCTCGCGGATGGCATTCAGCATGATGTCGGCCGCCTCGAGCGTGGCGTTCACCGGCACCTTGCCGGTCGAGGTCTTGATGAAGTCGCTTCCCGCGGAAATCGCGATATGCGACGCGTTGCGTATCAGGCCCGGATCCTTCAGCTCGCCGGTTTCGAGGATGGTCTTCAGAAGGACCGGCGGGGCGCAGACGTCGCGAACGGCCGTCACCATCGTCCTGACGGCGGCTTCGTCGCCGGCAAGGAGCGCCTTGTAGGGAATGACGAGATCGATCTCGTCAGCGCCGTCGGCGATCGCCTGGCGCGCTTCCGCGACCACGGTTTCTACCGGAAGGTCTCCGGAGGGGAAGTTCACCACCGTTGCAATCTTCACGGCACTGTTGGGACCGAGGGTGCCGCGTGCCTGTGCGACGAAGCGCGGCCAGATGCAGATCGCCGCCGCGTGTCCGAAGGGGGTGACGGCCTGGGCGCACAGGGTCTCGATGGCCGCTGCATCACAATCATCCGCCAGATTGGTAAGGTCGAGCAGGGAGAGCGCTTTTGCGGCAACCTGGCGTGGGGTCATTTCAGTCATTGTCGTTGTCTCCGCCGCCGATCATCGCGGTCAGAATGGCGGCAAGCCGCCTGCCGCCGATCGGGGCCATGTCCTTCGTTTCATGGTGGCTGAGCTCCGCGCCGGTCATGCCGGCCCCGTAGTTGGTGATCACGGAGGCAGCTGCGACCCTGAGCCCGAGAGACCGGGCGATCAGAACTTCCGGCACGGTCGACATGCCGACGGCGTCCGCACCGAGTATCCGTGCCATGCGGATCTCGGCCGGGGTCTCGAAGCTCGGACCCGAGAACCACATGTAAACGCCGCTGACGAGCTCCTCGCCCGTGATGGCTGCCGCGCGTCGCATTCGAGAGGCGAGTTCAGCGTCATAGGCGTTGGTCATTCCGACGAAACGCTCGTCGCCATCAAGGCCGATCAGCGGGTTCGTGCCGGAGAAATTGATGTGGTCGGTGATCTGCATGACCGATCCGGGCGGCATGTCCTCGCGAAGCGAACCGGCGGAGTTGGTGAGGATCAAGGAGTCGATTCCAAGGCCCTTCAATGCCTCGATCGGCGCGCGCATGGCGTTTGCGTCGCCCTTCTCGTAGTAGTGGACACGTCCCGAAAGCATCACCACGGGCGCCTGCCCCAGAGTGCCGGCAACGAGCTCTCCCGCATGGCCGGAAACCGAGCCGATGGGAAAGCTCGGAAGTTCGGAATAGGGAATGCGCACGGCATTCTCGACGGAATCGACCAGTGAACCGAGGCCCGAGCCGAGCACGATGCCGTACAGCGGCGCGATTCCCCCGAGCCGCGGGACGAGGTGGTCTATGGTCGAGGCGCTCATCCGATCGTCTCCGTGGCGAAGCTGTGGGGCAGCAGTTCGTCCATCGTCATGGTCTTTTTCACGCCCGCATCGTCGCACAGATAGACCCGGGTGGATGGCGAGGCGAACTCCGCGATCTTCTGCCGGCAGCCGCCACAGGGCGGGCAGAGCGGCAGCTTCTCGGCGATCACCGCCATCTCCACGATCCTCTTCGCACCGCCCATGATCATGCGGCTGATCGCGGTCGGTTCTGCGCACCATCCCTGCGGGAAGGAAATGTTCTCGATGTTGGCACCCGTATAGATCTTGCCGTCCTCGGCACGTATAGCCGCACCGACCGGGAACTTCGAATAGGGCGCATGGGCGAACGCCATCGCGTCGCGCGCCGCTTCGAACAGATCGTGGGACATTCTCAACGCTCCTTTACATAGGGTACGCCACCCGCCTTGGGCGGTATGGCCTTGCCGATGAAGCCGGCAAGCAGGACGACGGTGAGGATATAGGGCAGCGCCTGCATCAATTGTACCGGCACCTTGCCGATGAGCGGCAGGGGCGTGCCCTGGTAGCGGATGGCGAAGGCATCGAGGAAGCCGAACAGCAGGCAGGCGAACATGACGTTGACCGGTCGCCACTTGGCAAAGATCAGGGCCGCGAGCGCAATGTAGCCCTTGCCTGCCGTCATGCCTTTCGTCCATCCCGCATTGGCCGCAAGCGAAAGATAGGCGCCGGCGATGCCGCACAGGATGCCGCAGCATATCACCGCCCGGTAGCGCATCCAGATGACGGAAATGCCCGCGGTATCGACTGCGCCCGGATTTTCGCCGACGGCGCGCAGTCTAAGTCCGAAGCGCGTGCGGTAAAGAATCCACCAGGTGACCGGCACCATCAGGAAGGCGAAGTAAGTAAGCCCCTGATGACCGGAAAGGAGCTCGGCATAGATCGGCCCGAGCACCGGAACGCCCTGCAGCTGTTCGGCGAAGGGCAAATGGATCGCCTGGAAGCGGGCATCGTCCGTCAGCGCCGGCGTGCGGCCGCCCTGGCGGAACCACGCCTCGCCGAGGATGACGGTGGAGCCAGCGACGATGAAGTTGATGGCAACGCCCGAGACGATCTGGCTGCCGCGCTGCGTAATCGATGCATAGCCGTGCACGAGCGATAGCAGGACGGAGACAACGACGGCTGCAAGCAGTCCGGCCATCGCTGATTGTGCCACGAAGGCGACGCAGCCCGCGGCGAAGGCGCCGGCGAGCATCTTGCCCTCGAGACCGATGTCGAAGATGCCGGCACGCTCCGTGAAGAGTCCGGCAAGGGCCGCGAGAATGAGCGGCGTCGAAAGCCGGACGGTAGACTGGGCCAGTTCCAGGAAAAGCTGAAGGAAGTCCATGGCCTCATGCCCCCTTTACGGCCGCTTCGGTGCGTCCGCGACCGGAAAGGCCGAGGACGACACGCGTGATGGCGGGGCGGAACATGTGCTCCAGCGCGCCGGCGAAAAGGATCACGAGACCCTGAATGATGACGATCATGTCTCGCGAGATCGACGGCATCTCGAATGCGATTTCGGCGCCCCCTGGTAGAGCATGCCGAAGAGGATCGCGGCTGGGATGATACCGGCCGGATGCGAACGACCCATCAGCGCCACGGCAATGCCGACGAAGCCCGCGCCCTGAACGAAGTCGAGCTGCATCCGATAGGTCTCGCCCATGATGGGGTTGAGCGCCATCAGGCCTGCGAGCCCGCCGGAAATCATCATGGTGATGATGATGATGCGCGCCTCCTTGATGCCTGCATAGCGCGCGGCCGCCGGGCTGTGACCCATGGTACGCATCTCGTAGCCGAACTTCGTGCGCCAGATCAGCACCCAGACACCGAATGACGCCGCCAGAGCCAGCAGGAACGTCACGTTGAAGGGCGAGGTACCGACGCTCAGTCCGAAGATAGACATCAGCCAGTCGAGTTTCGGCAATTGCCCGCCGGTATCGAATGTGCGCGTCTCGAGCGACATCGATCCGAGAGGCTTCATCACGCGGTTGAGCATGTAGTTCATCAGGCTCGCGGCGATGAAGTTGAACATGATCGTGGTGATGACGATATGGCTGCCGCGTTTGGCCTGGAACCAGCCGGGCAGAAAGGCCCAGAGCGCCCCGAAGAGCGCCGCTCCCAGGATCGCCACCGGAAAGACGACGTACCAGGGCATGATCCGGTCGAGCCAGAGGCAGGCGAGCGCCACGCCGATGCCGGCGACATAGGCCTGGCCCTCGCCACCGATATTGAACAGCCCGGCATGGAAGGCGACGGCGACCGCAAGGCCGGTGAAGATGAAGGTCGTCGCGTAGTAGAGCGTGAAGCCGATATACTCGCCACGACCGAACGCGCCGTTGATCATGTGGTAGGCCGCTTCCAGCGGGTTTTCGCCGACCAGCAACACGACGAGACCCGCAACCACGAAGGCGACGACGAGGTTGACGAGCGGGATCAGAACATACTCTGCCCAAGCCGGCAGCTTTGCATAGGGCACGCTCATTCTGCGGCCTCCTTCCGGTCTTCGACGCCCGCCATCAGCAGACCGAGCTCGCTTTCGGTGGCGTCCGGCGTGCGCTCGCCGACGACGCGGCCCGCAAACATGACGAGGATACGGTCTGAAAGCGCCCGGATCTCGTCGAGTTCGACGGAGACCAGCAGCACCGCCTTGCCCTGATCGCGCATCTCGATGATGCGCTTGTGGATGAATTCGATTGCGCCGACATCGACGCCGCGTGTGGGCTGCCCGATGATGAGGACGTCGGGACCGCGCTCCATCTCGCGCGCGAGCACGATCTTCTGCTGGTTGCCGCCCGAGAAGTTTGCGGTCTTGAGCCGCGAGTTGGGTGGGCGAATGTCGTATTTCTGGATCTTTTCCTCTGCGTCGGCGCGGATCGCATCGATATCGAGCAGAAATCCGCGTCGGTACTTCGGATCATCGTGATAACCGAGGATGGCGTTCTCGCTTTCCTCGAACTTCAGGACGAGGCCGACATGATGCCGGTCCTCCGGTACATGAGCGAGGCCGCGCTGGCGAAGTTGCGCCGGATCGGCGTGGCCGATGACGTCGATTGCCTCGCCGTTCAGCGTGACGCTGCCCTCGACCGCGCGCCTGATCCCGGAGATCGCTTCCAGCAGTTCCGACTGGCCGTTGCCCGCAACGCCCGCAATACCGACGATCTCGCCGGCCCGAATGTCGAGGGAAACGTTGTCGACCATGGTGACGCCGCGGCCGTCGCGAACGGTGAGGTCGCGGACCGAAAGCTTGACGTCACCAGGGTGCGCCTCACCCTTTTCCACCCGCAGTAGAACGCGCCGGCCGACCATCAGCTCGGCGAGCTCCTCCACCGATGTCTTGGCCGTCTCGCGCGTTGCCACCATCTCGCCGCGGCGCATGACGGAAACCTCGTCGGTGATCGCCATGATCTCGCGCAGCTTGTGGGTGATGAGGATGATGGTTTTTCCCTGGGCCTTCAATTGTTCGAGAATGCGGAAGAGATGGTCCGCCTCGGCAGGCGTCAGCACACCCGTAGGTTCGTCGAGGATCAGGATGTCCGCCTTGCGATAGAGCGCCTTCAGGATCTCGACGCGCTGCTGGAGGCCTACCGGCAGTTCCTCTATGACCGCGTCCGGATCGACTTCGAGCGCATACTCTTTCTCGAGCCTCTTCAGCTCGCCTCTCGCCTTGGCGATGCCCGCATTCAGAATCCAGCTTTCTTCCGCGCCGAGCATGACGTTTTCCAGCACGGTGAAATTTTCGACCAGCATGAAGTGTTGGTGCACCATGCCGATGCCCGCCGCGATCGCCGCATTGGGATCGCGGATGTGTACCACGCGACCGTCCACCTCGATTTCCCCACGGTCGGCCTGGTAGAAGCCGTAGAGGATAGACATCAATGTCGACTTGCCCGCCCCATTCTCGCCGATGATGCCGTGAATGGTCCCTTTTCGGACCTTCAGGTTGATGTCCCTGTTGGCATGGACCGGCCCGAAGCTCTTGTCTATGCCTTTCAATTCTATTGCCAATTCGCCCATGACGATCCGTTGAGTTCCTGAATGGAGCCGTCTGTCCGCTTATCTCGCGGCTTGTCCTTGCTCAGTCTTGTTGCTTCCGCAGCGCTTGTCCAGCATCATTGCGGCATGGCCCGCCATTGGATAAAGCCGTTTCCCAGCCAAACTTGCCAGCGGGGCCAAGCCAGTTCATGACCAGCAACACCAAATCCCCCTCAGACACGACCGGCCGAATTGCCGCGCTGGAGGAACACGTCGCCCATCAGGCCCGCACGATCGAGGAGCTTTCCGATCAGCTGGTCGAACAGTGGAAGATTGTCGAGCAGATGCGCGCGAAGCTCGACCAGCTGACGACCCGTTTCCTTCTTCTTGAGGAGAGTTCGCTCGAAGCTCCGCCGATTACGCGCCCGCCGCACTACTGACGGTCGGCCAAGACGAAAAAGCCCGTCCGTTCAGCGCGAACGGACGGGCTTCTGCTTGTCAGCCTGTTAGTAGGGGCAGGTTTCGTCCGACATGTAGTCGTGGACCGTGACCGTGCCGGCAATGATGTCGGCCTTGGCCTTTTCGATTGCAGCTTTCATGTCCGGGGTGATCAGCGCCGCGTTGTTGTCGTCCATGGCAACGCCGACGCCGTCTTCCTTCAGGCCGAGCACGTTGATGCCGGGCGTGAACTTGCCGTCGTTGGCGGACTTGAAGGCATCATAGACGGCCACGTCGACGCGCTTGAGCATCGAGGTGAGGACCTTGCCCGGCTGGAGGGCGTTCTGGTTCGAATCGACGCCGATGCCGAGCTTGCCCGCATCCGCGGCTGCCTGAAGCACGCCCACGCCGGTGCCGCCGGCCGCGTGATAGACGACGTCGGAGCCCTGGTCGAACTGCGACTTCGCGATCTCGCCGCCCTTGACCGGGTCGTTCCAGGCATCCGGAGTCGTGCCCGTATAGGCCTCGAGCACCTTGACATCGGATCCGGTCGACTTCGCGCCGCCGATGTAGCCGCAGGCGAACTTGTGGATCAGCGGAATGTCCATGCCGCCGACAAAGCTGACGGTCTTGGATTTCGATGCCAGCCCGGCGAGGATGCCAGCGAGCCAGGAACCTTCTTCTTCCTTGAAGACAACGGAGCGGACGTTCGGCTTGTCGACGACCATGTCGATGATCGCAAACTTCGTGTCCGGATACTCGGCTGCCACCTTCTCGAGGGTCGCAGCCCAGGAGAAGCCGGCCATCACGATCGGGTTGTTGCCGTCACCGGCGAAGCGGCGAAGCGCCTGCTCGCGCTGGGCGTCGTTGGCGATTTCGAAATCGCGGTATTCGATGCCCGTCTCGGCCTTGAACTTCTCGGCGCCGTTGAACGCTGCCTCGTTGAAGGATTTGTCGAACTTGCCTCCCAGATCGTAGATGATTGCAGGCTTGAGATCTGCCGCCAGCGCCGTCGCAGACATCGCAGCCATGGCAAGGAATGTCAGAAGGGTTTTTTTCATAGTGCAGCCCTGTTGTCGCTATTGATCTTTTTTCGGGTCCTCCCGCACGCCTTTTGCAGGCAAGTCTGCGGAGCCGCCGACCCGTTCCCGTGGGTCGAGCCGCCGGCATCCTTGCACGCCTA
Organism: Sinorhizobium sp. BG8; assembly: GCF_016864555.1. Taxonomy (NCBI): domain Bacteria; kingdom Pseudomonadati; phylum Pseudomonadota; class Alphaproteobacteria; order Hyphomicrobiales; family Rhizobiaceae; genus Sinorhizobium; species Sinorhizobium sp. BG8. The sequence goes on from NZ_CP044011.1 coordinate 850,530, forward strand.
AGGGAAAATTTCACGAGAAATTTTTCAGTTGGTAAAAAAAGCAAATCCTGCTCGCGGGATGGGCGATTGCCCAAATCCGCGGCAGGAAAATGCTTTTAAATCAGCCTATTGCGCAGGAGACGCCGGTACCGCGCAGACCGCAGTATCCGCCCGGATTCTTGGCCAGATACTGCTGGTGGCTGGCGTCGGCGAAGTAGAAAGGGCCAGCCTCCGCGATCTCGGTCGTAACGCGTCCCTTGTGCCCTGCTTCCGCAAGCGCCGCCTGGAATTGGTCGCGCACGCGCCGGGCCGTCGCGAGCTGCTCGTCGTCCCCGGTGTAGATGGCCGAGCGGTAGGTCGTGCCGATGTCGTTGCCCTGGCGCATGCCCTGGGTCGGGTCGTGCTCCTCGAAGAAGGTCTTCAGGATGGTCTCCAGCGAAACGGCCTTCGGGTCGTAAGCGACCAGCACTACCTCCGCGTGGCCGGTGAGCCCGGTGGTCGTTTCCTGATAGGTCGGGTTGGGCGTGATGCCGCCGGAGTAGCCGACCGCGGTGACCCACACGCCCGGGATCTGCCACAACAGGCGCTCGGCGCCCCAGAAGCACCCCATGCCGAGGAGGATCGTCTTCATCCCTTCCGGGTAGGGTCCCTTGAGCGGCCTCCCGTTGACGAAGTGCGCCTGCGAGGTAGGAATCTCGCTTTCGCGGCCGGGCAGGGCATCATCGGGCGTCGGCATGACGGTCTTTTTATTGAACATGTCGATCAGAAACATTGTGGTCTCCTTGCGGTGCCGACTGTGTCGGCAGAAACGGGCGGATCAGGCCGTGAACCGGCCGGCAAAAGGCCTGCGCTTGTAGCCGGCCATCCAGAAGAGCAGGGCGAGCGCCAGCATGACCGCGAAGGTGGGCTGCGCAAGAACCCACATCGCGCCCGGATCCCAGAGTGAGGGATGCAGATGCTGCATCAGCGTGGTCGCGACATAGGCGATCGTGTTGGGGCTGACTGCGCTCCAGGTGACGGCAAGCGGCGTAAGCACCGGCTCCGATGCCGAAACGGACTGGATTGCGTCCACTGCGCCGGCGAGCACGGCAATCGTCAGGAAAACAAGGCTCGCAAGACGAAACACGAATCGAATCATTCCACGCGCTCCCGGAGGACAGGCAGTTTCGCTGGCCCCGCCTACTTCTTGGCGGAAGATAGGATTGCAGGCAATGAGTTGCAATCCCGACCGATACGCACTTTAGCTCCCGGCAGTCAAATTTCTGTCAGAAAGCGGTTGATCCCGCCGCGATCATCGGTATATATCGCGCCGTCCCGCCGAAATGGAAACATGAAAGCGGTCCGCGCCGGACTGACCACCGGCGATGTCGGAAGGACAGGTGGCCGAGTGGTTGAAGGCGCACGCCTGGAACGCGTGTATACGTGAAAGCGTATCGAGGGTTCGAATCCCTCTCTGTCCGCCATTACTACAGATAAGTAACTGATTTAGAACAATATTTTGAATATTGTCTCGGCTGGCCCGCCATGTAGCCCGCCAGGCCATGCTGGCTTTGTGATTCAAGCGCTCATTCAAAAAAGATCTTCGCCGCTCTTGCAACATACGATGCCTTGTGACTAAATAGAACATATCGGAAACGATGCCTGCCTGCGCAAGACGTGCGGTTCTCCAAAACTAGGAAACCCCATGTCTTCATGCACTCAGTTTTCATTTTTCCCGACACCGAAATCGAAGCCGTGAAATCGGCAGTAGCCGCCGACGCGACAGCGGGACTGCCGATCGAGAATGATCTGTCACCTCCTGCAACGGAGAAGGGGACGTCATCGGCCGAAACTCAATCAACGCGTGTCGTATTGGCGGAGCCGGACAATATTCTAGCGCCCCGATCGACCGAGACGAACCTTCCGACTCCTGAATTGGAGCGCGAGGCGCCATCGACCGAAAACCCATCCGTTCCTTTGCTGGGGTCTGTCCCGAATCCGTCGGCAAAGTCTAGAAAAGCTTCGCCGGCTGATGATGAACGCTATCTGTCGGTGAGAGAAGTTGCCGATCGATACAGCGTCAGCATTCAAACCGTCTGGCGCCACACAAAGCTCAATCCGGATTTTCCGAAACCGACCAAAGTCCTAAGTGGTTCGACGCGATGGAAACTCCGAGATCTCGTCGCATATGAGGCGCGCCGGCAGGAGGAAGCCCGATGAGCGCCTCTATCCTGCGCGAGAGTAAGCGCCGCAATCTCCAGAGCAGTCGCCTGGCAAAGGTCAACGAACTTTACGACAGCCAGGATGTCATCAAGCTCTACGGCATCTCACGCAATACCCTAACCAATTGGATAAACGCTGGATTGACCTTCATCGAGGGTGAGCAGCGGCTGTTTCTCGGTGCGGACCTCAATGCCTTTCATCGGCAGCGCCGCATTGCTGTTTCCAGTCCATGCGGCCCCTACGAGGTCTATTGTGTGGGCTGCCGGAGCAAGCACTCCCTTTTGCATGAGAAGATTGATGTTCGAGTGACACGGACAGGTGATTTTCGGATCGCTCTCACATGCCCCGAGGGATCAAGAACGGCCAACCGATGGGTCTCTGAGGCGGAATTGAGGACCATTCGTCACCTTCGCGAATCCAATCCCGGACCCAAGACTCCAGACTAATATGCTTCTCTTTCTCGTTCTCGGATTGTGCAGAATCATACAATCCGAGTCCGGGGCCAACCTATCGACACACATCCGCTGCCGGTTCCAAAATCCAGCGAAAGCAATCCTCCCCCAGATAGTCGGTAACTTCGAGGGAGCGGCCGCGCGCTCCGCGCCCAAGCAACTTGTTCAAGGATATCTAGCATGAACAAAATCATCTCAGCCAACGCCATGATGGTCTATCTCTATCAAAACGAGCTCAAGCAGGCTCGCGGCTTCAACAAGAAGACGGTCGATGCCGCCCTTCGCCATATCTGGCAACTCGATCGACATCTAGGATCAATTGACTTTCGCAAGATCACTCGGCAGGCAATTGCCCACTACAAGGACCATCTCATCGAGAGTTCCCGCAGGCCGGACGGGAAGTCGCTATCAGCTTCCACGATCGTTCATGCGCTCGGGGCCCTCGAAGCCTTCTTTAAGTGGCTCTCGGCCCAACCGGGCTATCGGTCGATCAGATCCGATCTCTATGCCTACTTCACGGCACCACGTGACCTGCGGGAAATCGCCAGTGCGGCCGGACAGAAGTTTGTCCCAACGATGGAGCAACTCCGTCAGGTCCTCGCTGCCATGCCCGCCAAAACCACTGCACAGCGGCGTGATCGTGCCATCATCCCAGCCCTGCTCTTGTTCGGGGTCCGTGACGGCGCACTGATCTCACTGCGCTTGAAGCATGTGGATATTGCCGGCAAGCGGATCTTCCAGGACGCGCGAGAAGTGAAGACCAAGTTCAGCAAGACGAACATGGTCGACTGGTTTCCTGTCGGTGATGACATGGAAGCAATTTTGATCGATTGGGTGAATGAGCTGCGAGAAATCGGCGCCGGTGACGACGATCCGCTTTTCCCCGCTGCGCCGTTCAAGCCCTGGTTCGGATTGGCCAGGATCGAATTCGAGTTTCTGGTAACCGCGGCACCGGTGAGAAAGGTGCTGAAGAAAGCGTCAGCCGCTGCCGGCATTCCCTACTTCAAGCCGCACGCCATCCGCTCGACTGTCGCGCGACTGTTTGATGAATGGGCTGCGTCACCGAAGGAACTGAAGGCGTTGAGTCAGAACCTCAGTCACATGCATATCGGCACGACGTTCAAATACTACGGCACCCTCGAAGACGACGCCAAATGCGAGATCATTTCGAGGATCCGAGAACGGCAGAAGAGCCCAATCGACCAGGAAATAGCAGAGCGGTTTCGTAATGCGAGCTCTGATGTGCAAGGCGTGGTGATGGCTATCCTAAAGATCGGAGAGAACGGATCGAACTAGCTATTGCGGAATTGGTGCTTGCGGTCTGTCCGCGAGCCGCAAGCATCACTATCACAGTTCTTATTGCCGTCTTGCGGCGTCGCTGGAGGCGTTCTCAACGCAGAATAATTTCCTTGAGGCGACCGTCGCGTTCCTCAATCAGAAGCGAAGCCCCTCTGTTTTTCTGTTCTATCAGGTAGCACTCCGTTGCCAACGCCTTTCGTATTACGGCTGCATAGGTGATGTTTCCGTACTGCGCTGCTGCCCACTCCAACGACCGTCGCTCATCTTCGCTCAACCGCAATGGCATTGTGAATATTTTTGGCGTTTTCTTCATGGATCAACTCGCTTAGCAAAACGTCGTTCGCAGAAAAAACGTTGAGGCGGGCATCAATAATGGTCGGTATTCGTAATCGAGTCGATACGTCGCTGAAATTTACTAGTATTCTTGTATGTGCTTCCGCTTTTTGAATCGCTACTCTGGCGGAAAATGTATGTCATCTGTGGATGACATACTTGCCGACGATGTTTACGCAAACTCGCCGGCGACGGAGAGGACGGAGAGAGTGCGAAGCGGCAGCGCACAACGGTCTAGGGGGATCGACATTCATCCGAGCCAGATACGCTTCGGCATCATGAGGAATGATGACCTTGTGCGAGCGGTTTGACGGGAGTGACCGACTTTGCCTTCATGCCTTCCTTTCTTCTACTTCGTGGAGGAGCTTCAGTGAGACCTAATCGGGGTCAGTGGACGCTCGGTTCGATCCCTCTCAAGAGCAAGGACCATAGCGTATCTATTTCGCTAGCTCAGCTTTGAGCAAATGCCACGCGTCAAGTCGGATGAATGGCCGCCTTGGGGCCGAAAGTGGATGATTGAAACCGGAAAGAGCCGGAATTGGGGTCGCTCCTTATGTAAAGAATGGAATGTCTGGTAAGGCAACATTATCGGACATCTCAGGCGGACGACGGGCGCGGCGGTTTCGGCCAATCCTGCGCAAACAAGCGCCGCAATCTGGATCGCCCTTGGCAACGAAGCCACGTCTCGGGCTGGATGACGAGCGCTCCTGGACCGCTCTGACAGAAAGCAATAGCTTCGTCTGGCCGGAAGCGGATATGCGGCCACTCGACCGGTGAGCCTGCGGGTCTATCCGGATCGTGTCGTGGTAGCTGCGGAAGGCCAGATCGTCTGCGAGCATCGTCGCGTCATCGATCGCTCCCATGACCGACCGGGACAGACGATCTACGACTGGCGGCACTATCTGGCGGTCGTGCAACGCAAGCGAGGCGCTCTTCGCAATGGTGCTCCATTCATCGAGCTACCGGACGCATTCCGGACCTTGCAGCAATATCTCCTGACGAAGCCGGGTGGCGATCGCGAGATGGTCGATATCCTCGCCCTTGTTCTCCAGCATGACGAACAGGCCGTGCTGTCGGCCGTGGACATGGCGCTGAAGTCCGGCGTTCCGACCAAGACCCACGTGCTGAACCTGCTGCATCGCCTCGTCGACGGCAAATCCTTCACACCGCCCACCATCGACGCGCCTCAGGCCCTGACGCTCACCAACGAGCCCAAGGCCAATGTCGAACGCTACGATGCGTTGAGAAAGACGGAGGTTCGCCATGCGTCATAATCCGGCAAGCGGCGCTGTCGTCATCATGTTGCGGCAGTTGAAGATGCACGGCATGGCCCAGGCCGTTGGCGAGCTCACCGAACAAGGATCGCCGGCGTTCGAGGCGGCAATCCCCATCCTGTCACAGCTCCTCAAGGCCGAAACCGCGGAACGTGAAGTGCGATCGACTGCCTACCAGCTCAAGACGGCCCGCATTCCAGCCTATCGTGATCTGAACGGCTTCGACTTCACCAGCAGTGAGATCAACGAGGCGCTGGCCCGTCAGCTTCATCGCTGCGACTTCCTCGACGACGCCAACAACGTCGTCTTGGTCGGCGGTCCCGGCACGGGCAAGACACATATCGCCACGGCCATCGGTGTCCAGGCCATCGAACATCATCACAAGCGGGTCCGGTTCTTCTCAACCGTGGAGCTGGTCAATGCGCTCGAGCAGGAGAAGTCCCAAGGTCGTCCAGGCCAGATCGCCAACCGCCTGGCACACTCCGATCTCGTCATCCTGGACGAGCTGGGCTACCTGCCGTTCAGTGCTTCAGGCGGTGCGCTGCTGTTCCATCTGCTGAGCAAGCTCTACGAGCACACGAGCGTCATCATCACCACCAGCCTGAGCTTCAGCGAATGGGCCAGCGTCTTTTGCGATGCCAAGATGACCACCGCGTTGCTCGACCGCCTCACGCATCATTGCCACATCCTCGAAACCGGAAACGACAGCTTCCGCTTCAAAAACAGTTCGGCCCATGAGCCCAAAGCGGCGAAGGAGAAACGTAGGAACTTGACCACCCCAACCACGACGGACGATACCTAAGGCGGGTCACTTCTCGGCGCAAATCCAGTGTCAGCTCTCAGTGCAAATCAACAGTTCGCCGAAGGCAGCCACTTGCCCGGGCGCACCGCTATGACGAATGGAAGGGACAAGTACCCGGTTGATCGAACTTTGATCGATCAAATGCCGCCAAAGGTCGGCCTGAGAGAGAGTACTCGCCAGGGCGCTTTTTGATGTCAAGCAATGGCAAAGAGGATGGCGCTGCAGATTCTGACAGACGGTGAAGAGATGTGCTGAAGAGAATCGGCGAAACGTGATGGAGAAAGCAGGCCCAGCGTCAGTTCCAGATGTGGGCTTCTACTGGATTTTGAACAGAAGCAGTGGCATAGTATTAGCAGTTCTCATATGTGCTACATATGCGGTGCTTGGGTCACTAATGGGACTTAAAGGGGACTGTTCTCAAACCAAAATGCTAGACTGCCGAACGCGCTGATCCGATACGGGAGACATGCGCATGACAACGGGCGTAGAAAAACCACTGGGTGTCTGGGCCGAGCGCGTCGTTGGCCTCCTTCTCATTGGCCTGATCATTCTGGCCTGCTTTTGGATCGCATGGCCATTGATGGGTGTGCTGGCGTGGGGAGCACTGATTGCCGTTGCGCTGTTTCCATTGAGCCGCCGCCTCGCGAGCATGATCGGGGAGCGCACGAAAACAGCGTCCCTGCTCATCGCACTCATCCTGCTGGTCCTCGTGATAGTACCACTCTCCTATCTGCCGGGCTCCTTCAATCGCGCGACGGAGGCAGCTTCCGCTTTAACGAACGACTGGACGGAACTGAAGCTCCCTCCGCCTCCGCCGTGGATATCCGATTTTCCGCTGATCGGATCGACGATCGGGGAGAAGTGGAGCAGGGCGGCTGAAGCCTCGCGCAATATGATGGCAAGTTTGAAGCCTTACTTCGGCCCGACGGTTCAATGGCTTGCGGCACTCGGAGCGTCGCTTGGAATCGCTGTCGTTCAGATGCTTCTAGCCATCATTCTCGCCGGCGTATTTCTCGCCACCCAAGGAAGCACGAAAGAAACATTTCACACGATCGGACGCCGACTCGGCGGCCCCACCGGAGAAAGCCTGGTCGACGTTGCAGTGCGAACCATTCGCAGCGTCGTGCAGGGAGTAATGGGAACCGCCCTCATTCAGAGCGCGCTATCGGGCATCGGCTTCGCCATAGCGGGGGTCCCGTTCGCTGTACCGCTCGGAGTACTCTGCTTCGGCACTGCGATGCTTCAAATCGGCACTTGGCTCATATGGATTCCGGTGGCGCTGTGGCTGTCCTATCAGGGTGAAACTGGTTGGGCGATATTCACTACGGTAGCTGGCATTGTCATCAATATCCTCGACAATGTCATCAAGCCTCTGCTGATCGGCCGTGGCGCCGGTTCTCCGATCTGGATCATCTTTATCGGCGTGATCGGCGGCGTACTGACGATGGGGATCATCGGCATCTTCGTCGGACCGCTTGTCATGGCAATCGGCTATTCGATTGTCGGGAACTGGCTAGGGGAGCAAGCGCCCGTCAGAGACTAGGACCTGTTTCAAACTGTGCGGCATTGTGTTCGTTTTGTTGAGGGGAGAGCGGACATCTCCATGGCAGAGGCACGAAAAAGCAGACGGATTTTTTTCGCAGCCCTTCTGAGGCAGCTTTACGTCTTGTGGCCAATTTTTTCCGGAATCCTTGTCGTCATGGTCGGATCCGGGATTGTCATCAGCCGAATTGAGAATTGGCGCATCGGCGAAGCGCTCTATTTCACATTCGTTACAGGTCTGACCATCGGCTACGGCGACCTCACTCCCAAACATGCCGTCGCGCGCATCCTTGCCTTGCTAATTGGTTTCACCGGTATTGTGCTTACTGGGATAGTTGCGGCGGTCAGCGTACAAGCGTTGAGCGAGGCGGGCCGAAACGATGGGGAACAGAAACGATAGCTCGAGCAACATCGAATTTGGCATGGCGCCAACCGTTGACTTGCTTGGAAATTGCGGGGAGGCGCTCGGGTGCTATCCGGTTCTCATTTTGTCGCCACTCTTCGGCTGGGCCATAGTAACGTTGCGAAAAACAACGTGTAACCAATGGCGAGCGTGATGTAGCCGACGCGTGTCGCAAAGGTCTCGCCCGCGCCGCTCGAAAGCGGGGAGACGCCAGAGCCGAGTACGAGAAGGAAGACGGTCAAAGCTCCTGCGTTAATCTTGGCCGCCACGGTGGGCTCCGTCGCACGGCCGCCGAATACGAGGCCGGCAAACAACACCAGCAGAAACAGCATCAACAGCGAATGCTTTACCTCCAGAACTGTAAATACCAGCGTGGCCGCTACGCCGCCCATGAGATTAACAACGACAGTGGCAAGAGCGGGCCTGCCGCTGGCCTCCACGTCAAGCTGCGACAGCAGCGAAGCGACAGTGATGGGAATGACAACCGCAGTCGCGAGCCGATCCTGGGTAAGACACAGCGTCAACGCAAGAAGCAGAATCATTGCGTCGGCTGCCGCACGCCACAGCGGCCGCGGGGCCGCGGACACAGATACTTGCGGTGCCTCGACCACCCCAATATCCGGCAGCAATGCATAGGCAAGCCACGTAATGACCGCACCGGCAGCGATGCTCTTGACGAAGACCGTCAAAATAGAACTGCCCAGATCGATGTTCAGAATGGTCAACAAGGGTATCATCACGCTGACCACCAGAATGAGAAAAATCAACGGATTGGTCTTGCCGCTCGCCTGCGCCAGAAAGCAGGCGAAATAGAGCAGACCAAGCAGCAGGAGCAGCACCGGTGGCTGTTCAGCGAGAAACGTGGTCAGGAACTGGACGATCGCCGCGACGATCAGGATGGCCAGGGTCAACAACCCAGCTTTTGGCAGCGAAATCGCCCGAGAACTCGAGATAAGCATCTGCGCCGCAAACAGCGCACTGAGAAATGGGAGGGGGTCGTCTGTGGCGACCGCCCAGGTGAACGCCGTCGCAACGGCGAAGGCAACGCGCAATCCCTTGCGCTTTTGGTTTGACAGGGCGTCCAAGACGAAATCCTCAGTGTCATCGTCAACTGAGATAAGTCAGCACCGAGAGTACCCTTACCCACCAATACCCGACCCAGTTCGTAATCGGGTGATCACCGGTATAGATTACCACGTGCGCTTGAGAGCCATAGCGGACGCCCTGCGGCCGACCGTCGTCCAGGACCAGCCTCACCGGAAAGCTCTGCGGTGTCCGGATCCAGCCACTTTCGGTCGAAACTTTCGGCAGGCCCGTGCTGGGATCGATCGACCCCTGCGCAACGCCCAGTCCGACGCTCTCGACCTTGGCAGGGTACAGTTTCCCAGGCAAGACATCGAACAGAACTTCAGCCCGGTTGCCTGCCGCCACGTTCTCGAGGCTGTTCTCCTTGAACGCTGCAGTGATCCAAACCGTATCAACATCGATGAATGTCAGGGCACCTTGGCCGATCGCCAACATCCCTCCCACAGTGAGTTGAAGATTGGTCACAACCCCATTGCTCGGCGCTTCGATTGTGGTCCGGGTGAGATCGAGGCGGGTCCTTTCCAGTGTCGCAAGTGCCTCTCGCAACTGCGGATTGTCCGCGCCCAAAGGCCCCAGTTCCTCCTGGGCTCGCTTGAGATCAGCTTCTGCGGCATCTACGGCAGCGTCAGCCTGATCGAAGCTAGCCTTTGCCTCGTCGAATCGCGTCTGGGCATACACGCCGCGCTCGAACATTTGTGACGCTCGATTGACCTGTTCAAGAGCGAGTTCGCGAGCGGCGCGTGCTTCGACCACCTTCGCCTGGGCGTTGTTGACGTTCGCCGTCGACGCGCCGATCTGTTGACCAACGCTGTCAAGCTGCGCCTCGGCCTCCGACACCGCAATCTGATATTGATAAGGGTCGATCCGAAACAGCATTTGCTTGGGTGCAACACGCGTGTTGTCGAGCACACCCACTTCGATGACCCGTCCGGCGACTTCCGGCGCGACGCTGATGACAAAGGCCTGCAAGGTGGCCTGCGACGAAATCGGAGTGCGGCGCTCCATGAACACCCGAGCGCAAAAAGAAAAGCGGCCAGCGACAGCACAATCAGGGCGGTCCTTCGCAATGGATTGCCGGGCTTGCTTTTCGACGCGGGAACTTCGGCCGCCTCAATCGGCTCGGAAGTCGGGTCAGATACCATGTCCTCCCTCCTGGATCGCAGCCAGCTTGTGCCCAGTGCCAAGCCTCAACCTTTATGTGGGGTATTTCAACGCAGAACCGGTGGTCGGACTTGCACACCTCAGTCAGACTGGGACAAAAGGCAGCCCATTTTAATGCGACGCGTCGAGACGATCTATTGGCAGCGCGGCACACGCGAGCACTCTCGCGAATGGAGGCTGGCGGCCACGTTGCGAAGATCCCCCACTGCCCTCCGCCGCGCACCGCATTCGATGCGCGGCGGAGGGCAGATAGGCGAGTCTGCGGCCGTCGACTAGCAGTTATAGACCCCGGCGGCGCAACGCCGAGTGGTGCGTCGAGCGACGCCGGCCACGCTGACTGGTGTCAGCGGTCGACCCACTTCAGCCTGGGCTGAAGAAAACAAGCTCAGGATTGGAGCGATCGACCAATCCTTCGCCAGATCATCGGCACAAAGTACCGACGCCCAGGCAAGACAGATGATTCCCGCGCGTTTCCAAAGGGTCATTTTCCTTCTCCCATCACAAAGTTCTCCGGCATATCACCGAGCTTGCTTTTGATGTCCTTCACATCGACCATCACGGCATTGGTCGTGTTCTTGAAGTTGAAGTCGCCCAACATCACGGCGTCTCCGCTCTTCCAATCCCTCACCTGGACGCTGTATTCCGGTCCACCGCTAACCTGCGTGGAAGTGATGACCAATCGGCAAGGGAAGGGCTGCTGTCCTTGAGCGACCCAGATCTGGAAATCCACATCGTCCTTACGGAAAGCGAGAGAATCGCATTCGGCACCATTGATGACGCCGCTTCCCAAGTCCTTGGAGTCGTAGACGCCCATCATCAGCTCGTCATACGAATTGGTCATCAACAGGTCTGCTGCAGGCAAGGGCAGGTTGTACTTGTCCTTCAGCTCGTCCACCAGATGATCCACTGTGCCGGGAATTTCAACCTGAGTGTACTTGTTGATGTCCTTGCCCAACAGGGTAAGTGTTTTCCCGTCGAAGACGGTCTCGACATTGATAAAGCCGCCGGAACGGGTTGTCTGAACCTTGTCCGGCCGGCCGAGGGTCACAGTTCCTGAGCTTGCGAGCCCAAGTTTCTGACCGGCATTGGAAACAACCTGGAGGTTTGCATCGTAACCGAACGATATCGCCTTCTGGGCTGCCAGATAATCGGACATCGCCTTTAGCAGCTTCTTGGCTTCTACCGAGTCCGTGAACCTGACGAGCTCAACTCGCCGATTGAGAGCTCTTCCTTCGGCGGTCTGGTTGTTGGCGACTGGTCGCCTCTCCCCGGCGCCTCCCGCCTGCAATCTGGCTGAATCGATTCCTCGTTCAACCAGTGCCGTCTTTATGGAGTTGGCACGTTCGACTGAAAGAGCTTGGTTGGCTTCCGGTTCGCCCGTGGCGTCCGTATGGCCGACAATTCTCAAGCCCCATTCCGGGAAGTTCTTGAGCGTGGTTGCAAGGTCGTCGAGAAGCGATTCAGCGCCGGGCTGCAATGTCGCCTTGTCGCTGTCGAAGCGAAGTCCGTAAAGTTCGTATTGCTCTCGAGTCTTGAGTGCCTGCTGCATGTCTTCGCGACTGTAGTGGCTTGCAAGTTCCTCTGCTGTTTGCGCTGAAACCGGTGACGCCAGCATAGACAGTGAAACGCCAGCGAAACAAACCGTCCCCATGAGCAACAGACTAGGCATCGCCTTGAGGTATCCCATCGCTTCCTCCTCACGTTTGTCGCGGGCCATAGCGTGGGGGCGCCTTGGCGCCCAAGATAATTGGTCGCGCCGCCCGTCTCATCAATTCGGTTGTCAGTGTACGCACTTCGCTCGCCGAGCCTTGGCCGGCGGCGAAACCCTCAATCATAGATGATGCGTTGCGTGAACCTCACGTTCAGCGATCTCTAAAATACACCCTAATCGACCTCGCAGAAAGGGTATTGCATCAATTTGGCGCATTGCTGCCGTTTATGTGACGCGCAACACCACGCTAGTGGACCGTACCTTTGGATTGCCGAGCAATCTGGGATCCAGACTGCGTCTTGCGCTATCGACTCAAACCGGCTCCGAGGCCCTGAGGATCGGCAACAGAGGCGAGCGCGAGGTCAGCGGGGAGGACGTGGATGGTCTTGACGGCGTCGTCGAGGAGGGTGAGCTCTGCGCGCAGGGCTGGGTGCCGCTCCTCGGGCAGGGCTTGCAGGAGGTTTTCCAGCATCGCACGGAGCCGCCGCGCGACCTGGAAGTTCTCAGCCCCATAGTAGCGAATTTCTCTGACGGCCAGTTGCACGAAATCCTCCCAGTTTGGCTTTTGGAGGATCAGTCGCAATTGCCCGGACTTGTCGAATCTCTGGCCAACGCGCAACCGCCGTGCGCCAACCTTTCGAAGCAGACGATTGAGTTGGTCGATCGCGAGTACGGCGGTGGTAGGGTCGTTGATGGCCTTGGACAGTGCCTTTATCGCTATGTCGACGATGATGCGGAAGGCAAAGGTGGAATCTTGCTCGATCGTGCGCTCGGGTCCGATTGCCACATTCTCGAGAAGCCACCTCTTCTCGATTTTTGCAGTGTCGCCATACAAACGAAAAAGTGGCTCGCCTGACTCCACGAAGCTCCCGACATACTGGGTAAACTCAATGATCACCTCGGACCTCTCAGCACCGTTCACAAGAGCTTTCAGGTTGATCGCCAATATGACTCCCGACTTGCCGTGATAAAGTATCGTGCGGGATGGAAGGTTGAGTCTTTGTGGCAGGCTTGCGGGCACATCACGACCATCGAACACGTCGGGATAGACGGTTTCGATGACGTCACTTCCCAGGTCACCCAAACGTTGAACAATGGTGATGGGGCGCAGCAACCGGGCGGCGTGATCGATCAGGTAGAGGAAGGCTATCAGGGAAACGAATCCCAGAATCCCAGCAACGCCAACGAGGAAGAAAGGCGCTTCGGCTTCAAGCCGTCCCAATACGCCCAGTGAAAACAGAAGTGTGAATATAAAGATCCCCACGGTCATCCGTATGACATTGTCGCGCAGCAAGGCTGTCGCGATGATTCTCGGGGTCAGCTGGCCGCTGGCGACCTGAATGGCAACAAGCAATGACCCGAAGGTGAAGACGATGAATGTCAGCGTGAGGGTGACGATCGTTTCAAGAATACGCTGCGCTCCGGGCGTCCCCCAAGGCCACAAGGGCATCGCAATGTATCGCACGTTTATCCAGTCGAGGACCTGAATAAGCACTACGTAGGACAGCAACGCGATGAACGGGACGAGCCACAGTGTCGACCTTACGTAGCTCTTGATACTGTACCACCGATTCCATGACATTCTCCGCCCTCCCGTGATGTGCCTGCAGGCCCGTGCGAACCCCTCGCAGAGGGGACGCCTGGACGCTTAGGCAACCATCTGCGATCAGCCAGTCGGGCTAAGCGCCGAAAAGGGCGGTAACTCGTGACGACCCGACGATGGCATCTCCAAGCTGCTGGAATTCAGCGGCGTCGCGGGTGGTGGTGCCAGGCCGGCGCCATCAGGGTCGCCAATCCTGGGTGTCCATACCCTGCGCGTCTCTAAAAGATACACGCCGTATACAGCGCGCAGTTCGCTGTCTTTCCCGATCTCCTGCTGGGCAGAGTAAGCGGCCAACGCAGCATTGATGACGACCGAGGTCTCAATCAGCGCCTGACGGTAACCTGTACGTCCCGAGATGTCCGAACCGAACGCCGCCTGAAGTTTTCGCGCCGAGACGTGCACGACGACTAGCAGGCGGTCGAGGATCTCTCGCAACGAGTATCGGTTGACCAGCGAGAGGTATATTCCAGGATTGAGGAACACATCCACGGCAGAGGACACGGCGCCACATCCGCTATGTCCAAGGACGACAACAAGCTTGAGGCTCCCGCCCAGGTGCTCGACAGCGTACTTCAAACTACCCAGGACGTCGGAACCGAGGCCGTTGCCCGCCACCCGGATGACGAACAGGTCGTTCGGTCCCTCGTTGAAAATCAGTTCGAGGGGCACACGTGCATCGGAACAGCCCAGGACAGCCGCGAACGGGCGCTGTGAGGGCGCTGCGGCCATGTCGGATGCCAGGCCCAGGTCACGCGGATCGACCTGTACGACGCGGCGCACCGAAGCGCCTTTGTCTTTCACGCTGTCCAACAGCTCGGCGAATGCGCGATTGCCGCCGATCAGCCGAGAAAGGGCAGTATTCGCATCGGACGGTCTGGGGCGAACGCCGAGATTCTTCTCCTCGTACCGGTACGCGATTTCGACCGTTCTCATTGGGGTTCTCGGCCGCTTCAAGGAGCGCACAGAGATCATACTCTCCTTGCAACATCCAAACCAGTATTCGTGTTGTGGTTCACTACTCCCACGATGCGGGGCATCGTCAGCGGTCTCGTCCGATGATAAGATGCCGATACTTGTCCGCTTGGAGCCCGATCGGAGAGTTTCCGGGACCCAGCCTGTGGGCAGCAACGATCATCGCATCGTTTCCCCCAAGGTTGTGTTCCCTTCGATGTTCTCGCAGAACTGTCCGCTGCGACTGTCGTCCTGCCAAGGGCAATGGCATATGCGATCGTTGCCAGTCTGCCGGTGAGCGTCGGGCCGCCAGCTCGCGGAATTGGGGGAGTTCCATGCGCCGTGGAACAGCCGACTATCCGCACACAGTCTCGACGGCCTTCGAGGACTATGAATCGACCAGGCTGGGCAAATTCTTCGGCCCTGCGGCCAACCAGCATCCGGGTCTTTCCGGCTTCAGCCTCTTGAGCCACGGGCGCGAAGCCTTCATCGTCCGTCTCGCGCTGGCCGATTTGGCCGAGCGAAGTCTCGACATGCAGTATTGTTCCTGGGACGGGGATACGACTGGCCGGATCATCCTCGACAGCGCAATCAAGGCGGCCGATCGTGGGGTCCGGGCGCGGCTCCTCGTCGACGATCCCTTCTACAGGGCGAGCGATGCCGTTAAAGCCGCGCTCGATGCTCACCCGAATGTCGAGATCCGTCTCTTCACCCCGCTCACCAATCGAAGATGGCCCATTCTCGACTTCGGCAGGGTCAACCGCCGCATGCACAACAAGTTGACGGTCGCTGACAATGCGGCAGCGATCGTCAGTGGCCGCAATATCGGTGACATCTATTTTGGCGTGATCGAGAGCCCGGAACTTGCAGAAAGGCTGACGACCTACATGGCGACGGGTGTAGCGCCTGCCAACAGCTATCACGTTGTCGTCGACCCGAATGGCAAGATCGCCTGGGAAACGGTGAAGGACGGTCAAAATGTGCGCTACTGGGACGAGCCCCAAGCCGGCTTCCGCCGACGCCTAGTCGCCAACCTTTGGAGGCTCTTACCGATCAACTCGCAACTCTGACACTTGCCACAAAGCCACCGACCAAGCGTATCGGCGCCGCTGTGCTTAGGTGGCAGACGATGTCGCGATACAGAGCCTTGCGGGGCGGCTGAACTGATCACAGCGAGGCTGCTCAAAAGCATTTCCTGGAGTAAGCTTAGGCTTTGGGGGAATTCGCTCCGACGGGAATCTCGGCAATGTTCCGGAAAGGGGCGGTTGTCAACTGGGAGGAGCCGGTCATGAATGACGATGTTGAAACTGTCGCGCGGCGGACCGAGGATGGTGCAGGTGAGAAGCTCAAGGAAAAGGCATATCTCAAGAAGCTGAGGAAGCTGCAGGAGGAAGTGTGCACGCTTCAGGACTGGGTCAAGCACACGGGCAAGCGCATTATCATCATTTTCGAAGGGCGCGATGCCGCGGGCAAGGGCGGTCTGATCCGAGCACTCACCGAACGCGTCAGCCCACGCGTGTTTCGGGTTGTGGCTCTTCCAGCTCCTTCCGACAGGCAGAAAAGTCAGCTCTACATGCAACGTTACATCGAACAGTTTCCTGCCGCGGGCGAAGTCCTCATTTTCGACAGAAGCTGGTACAATCGCGCAGGCGTCGAAAATGTGATGGGCTTTTGCACCGAGGAGGAGCACCAGGAGTTCCTGCGTCTGTGTCCGCTGGTGGAGCGACACATCATCCAGAACGGTATCATCTTGATAAAATACTGGTTGGAAGTCGGCAACGCCGAGCAGAAACGGCGCTTCGAGGCGCGCATTGCCGACCGTCTGCGGCAATGGAAGCTGTCGCCCATGGACCTTCCGTCGCGCGAACGCTGGTACGAATATTCGCGCGCCCGGGACCAGATGCTCGAGGCGACTGATACCGACGAGTCTCCCTGGTTTATCGTTCGTTCCGATGACAAGAAGCGTGCGCGACTGAACTGCATCGCGCATCTTCTTTCGCGCATCCCCTATGAACATATCCCGCGTGCCGAGGTGATTTTGCCCAAGCGATCGACAGAGCACGAGTACGACGACACGGCTCCGATTAAAAACCGCCGCTGGATCCCGCAGAAGTATTGAGGGCACGTCGGTTCGGGCGGGTGCGATTGAGCCGAATGGCGCCAACGGAGCGAGGCCGACCGTAGGATGGATGAGTTGTGCGGTGATTGACCGCAGTCCTCCTTGCCTCTGTTGCCAGAACGGCCGGGTTGAGGCCGAAGCCGGTCAGGTTGCCCGTGTGCTCTACTCGACACGCACCCGGATCAGTCATACCATCATCGCGGGCCATGAAGAGAAATTGAAGACGAGGGGCGGTAGCTATGTTGCTCTCCCATCAGGCATCGATTTCGGTTGTTGGTACTGGCCGTAGCACGCATTCGATCGATCAGTCCGGTGCTTTGTGTTGGCGAATAAATCCAGAAACCAGTCTGACCGAAGTATTGCTCGTTGCTAGCCTTCGAACGGGCCAGTGGGGCATTCCGAAGGGCCATCTTGAGCACGACGAGACATCAGTTGCGGCGGCAGTTCGAGAAGCGTTTGAAGAAGCCGGCGCAATTGGCAGCGCCACAGCGAAGCCGGTGGGCAAATATACCTACAGCAAAGGTGACGGCCAGACTGTCTTCCGGGTAACGGTCCACCTGATCCACGTCGTCAGGACAGCCGAAGTCTATCCAGAGAAGCACCTGAGGCAGTCACGATGGGTGTCGACGGCGGATCTGCCGGAGCAGATTACGCGCCCAATGCTGCGAAGGTTCCTTCTCGAATTTTTAGCAAAATCCGTCCAGCCGTAGTCCAACCATTTCCGCCGAAGCGTTCGGCAAGGGTTACAACATAATGCAGATCTGGAAAGACCGGATGGACTCGCGTGTCTGGATTCTCCGGCCGACTTCTCTACCCGAGCACGGCCGAGAACGTGTCGTTGAACTTGTAGCCGACTGTCGCGGCAACATCCCAGTCGATATCGGCACCCCCGCCGCCAACCATTCCCGAACCGGTCACGAAGAAATTGGGCGTCAGGAAATAGCTTCCCTTGACGCCACCAAGCGCATCGACCCAGGTGTCGCCATCACTTATCGACCGTCCATCGAGAATGCCGCCGCGTGCAGAAATCTCGGTATCAGCCGACCAGACACGCAGTCCACCAACGACGTCGAGATGTCCCGCGCTGTCTTCCAGCACGGCGTAACCAACGCCTGCAAAACCAGCAAATGTCGAGGCATCAGCATCAATGCTGTTAGCGAAAAAACCCGTCGGCGTTGCCTGGTTTCCCGACAGCTTTGTGTAAAGAACATCGCCCACGACGCTAAAGCGGCCGTAACGTGCCTCTCCAATAGCCATCGCCGCGAAGTCGAGATGTTCCCAGATGTCGCTGAACGAAGCGTCCACATGAACCCGCCGTCCACGGGTCCCCAGGTCACCGGAAAGCCCCGCCGCCCAGAAATAAGGTGCGAAGGTGAAGGTCCAGCCGCTTTCAGTCTCTATCTGCTGCACCTCGGGCGAAACGGCAACCGGCGTAATATCCGCCGCCATTGCGCCGTGGGCGGCCAGCGAGAATTCGATGCACAAGACGGTGGAAATAATGAGACGCGTCATGTGGCTCTCCGGGAGTTCCAGCTTGGATACCGCGAATTGCCATCACGAAAACCATCCGGTTCGACAGGGTAGGTAAATGGCACGACAGTAACACCATGACATGGGTGCCTTGGCAAGCTCGCCAAAAGCAGTCTGAATGATGGGCCCTTCAGAGCGGGCCGAGCATAGACTGTACCCACGCGCCAAGGCGGATAAGACCGATCACAGTTGGTGAACTGACTGTATCGGTTTCCGCTACGTGGAACTCCATGGAAGATTCGTGCCAAGGCCGCCTCAGTATCGGCGGAGGCGCGACGATCCCCGCTAGTCGATGTCGACGTCCCCTTCTGGCGCAACTGCGATCCGCGTGGTCACTGCGTTATGTCCCCTTTGCAGCAACAGCCAGTGGTGTCTCGTTGACCATTATGGCGGCGCAATGCTGCCGTTCACGGACTGACGCGTGGGCGGCGCCTTAGGGGCAGACAGAATGTGCTCCCACGAGCCCTGCGCGGCTTGTTGCTGGAATGTTCGCGTTCTGGGCCATGGTGATCGCATAATGTATCGACTGGAACGCCTATCAGGTCGCCGATGATTGAGGTCATTCCTTGATGCGGGAGAGCTGATCCAGTGCTTCGTGGTGATTGAAGCCCAAGCAGCGAGAATTTTTAACGTGTGCTTTGCGGGTGCTGACCAATCTGTTCGAGTTGCGCAGCGGCCCGGACAATTACATGGACCTGTGCTTCTGAACCACAGGGCGCTCTACCCCATCGTCACAGCGGTCGCTCTAGCGTTCATGACGCTATCTACTCTTTTTCGGCTTCGACGGGGGCAGGCCTTCGCGTTGCATTTGTTTGCGAGCATTCTTGCGCTGGCGGCTCACCGCCTCGGCTTTCTCGCGTGCCCTCTTAACCCAGGGCTTTTCAAAAGCTTCGCGCATCCGCATTTCACAAAAAATGCCCTCGCGCTGGAGCTTCTTTTTCAGGACGCGGAGCGCCTGATCGCCACTATTATCGCGTACTAGAACCTGCATTGGCCGCTCGTAGCTGGAAAAGGTTGCTCAACTTACGAGTTTTCGAGCTGATTCCAAGTTCACAGTTGCAGAAATTCGAGCCTGAAACCGGGTCAGGCGCGAAAATCTGATCCTCGAACGATGCCTCGAGTGGAAGGCTTTCATGCCACCACAATCGGGACTTTGGTCGGTGACGCCTTCACTCGGTTGTAAAGGTCGATGACGTCCTGGTTGATCATGCGCACGCATCCGGAAGATGCCTGAGTGCCAATGGTCCACCATTCCGGTGAGCCGTGTACGCGATAGCCAGTGTCGTGGCCGTCCTTGTATATATAGTGCGCTCGGGCGCCGAGCGGGTTGTCGGGTCCGCCCGGCTGACCGTCCGTCCATTTCACGAGCTCTGGCTTGCGCGCGATCATCTCTTTGGGCGGCGTCCAAGTCGGCCACTGCTTTGTATACTGGATCTCGGCGCGACCGCTCCATTCGAAGCCGGCCTTACCGATTCCGACGCCGTAACGGATTGCTTCACCGCCTTCCTGCACCCAATAGAGATGCCGCTCGTTAAGCCGTACCACGATGGTGCCCGGCGCCTCTCCGGTTGGATCTATAACGATTTGCCGCCGGAATTCCGGCTTGACCTTCTGGTATGGGATTGCCGGGATCACGAAACCATTGTCGCTCATCGAGGCATACATCGTGCCGTTGTCGGTGATGTTGCTGTCGACGCTGATCGGTGGGATAGCCCCGGTCGACATGTGATCAACGCCCGCAGGCGACAAACGAGCGGACGGCTCGAGCGGTTCCAGCGACGGGAGTTCAAGCACCCGCGAGCAGCCGGAGGCACCAAGTAGCGTCATGACACCGAGGCCTGAAAGCACGGTGCGACGGGAGACGACATAACCAGGCTCTGAAATGGTGGCGCCGGAGGACAGCTTCTGATCTTGCGGCTTACGCATGCACTCTTCACCCCAAAAGAACGGTCGGCATCATGCCTCCGGCTGGGCGCATTTTCGCAATTCATGGTTAAGATGGCGTGAAACGGGCCTGCCCACCGCTTTCTACTTGCAAGTGCAGGGTGGCAGACGCGATGCCATGCATGAGCCAATTTCTCGTTGGAAGGACTGCATTTCTGGTTACTGGCAGCAGTTACGCACTCCATTGAACCCAGGGCGCGAGCTGCTTGTCCGCGGTTCGAATCCGTTCAAGAGCATCTCTCTTCCGACCATCCGGCATTGTAAACTTAACAAAAATTCGATTTCGATGTGCGATCACAGGACTATGACACACCGTGATCCGCTTTGCCGTCGCCATCGCTTTCCCGCCGAGGTGATCGCTCATGCCGTTTGGCTGTATTTCCGCTTTCCTCTCAGCCTGCGGATTGTTGAGGACATGCTGGCTGCCCGCGGGATCATTGTCTCGCATCAAACGATCCGACTATGGGCGGAGAAGTTCGGCCGAGCCTTCGCCAACGACATCCGCCGTCGCTCGGTCGGAAAGCTTGGTGACAAGTGGCACCTCGACGAGGTGGTCATCACCATTCGCGGCAGAAGGTACTGGCTCTGGCGTGCCGTCGATCAGGACGGCTTCGTTCTGGACGTTCTCGTGCAAAGCCGCCGAAATGCAAAGGCGGCAAAGCGCCTGATGCGCAAGCTCTTGAAGGACCAGGGACAGCCGCCACGGGTGATGATTACCGACAAGCTTCGATCCTACGACGCCGCGAAGCGAGATGTCATGCCTGGTGTCGAACACCGCTCGCATAAGGGCCTCAACAATCGGGCGGAGAATTCTCCCCAGCCGGTTCGGCGACGGGAGCGGACCATGAAACGCTTCAAGTCGCAGCGACATTTACAACGTTTCGTCTCCATCCATGACCCGGTTGCCAACCTCTTTCATATTCCTCGCCACGACATTCCCTCCCGCCATCATCGCGAACTGCGAGATGCAGCGATGAGCTTGTGGTCGCGAATCGCTCGTGTCTGAGCGACAAACCCAAGCCATCGTGATAATCCGTCGCCAATCGCGATTAAGTTTACGATGCCGTCAGCGCCTAGAGATCACGCGTCCGTCTTCCTTGCTGATGACGAAAGCGTCCCCCATCAGTTGGAGGCCGATCGATACTTCTGCTGTCCCCACTGAGGTGGCATTTCGTACCGGATCACGAGCGTACCATTCAACTAGACCTTGAACGATGCAGGAGTTCGATGCATCGCAAACAGAAGTGCTCATGTCGGGACGAAAGTGATAGTCGCGCATCGGCCAGCGGCTCGCAAACTCTCGCTTTTCTTCCATCACTCTGTCGCGAGACCAATTGCTGTCGTAGAACTCAACGCGTGGAGAATACATCAATTCGAGGTCTTGCAGAGCCATGGCGTTGGGTTGCGACCACGCTCGGTTATGGCGTGCCACGGCATCAATGGCCTGCTCAACCGGCGAGCGCGCCGATACCTGCGACGGCGGACCACGGCGAATCTGCTCAATCCGGGTTACCTTCTCCCCATAGCGGCTGTTGTGTGCAGCGATCAATGCATTCTCGAGTACTCGGCGGTCGACTTCCTCGAGCCGGCGCGGCGAAATTGCTCCCTGGCCTTCTTCGTAGTACCAGCGCACGACATCTATATCGACGGGCCTCGATAGGCCGCCGTCTGGAAAATCTCGCTCGAGTGCGGCTGCGAGAGCAGGGTAGGGCGTGTCGACGTTTCCAAGCCAATCACGGATCTCCGCTTCGGAAACGCTGTAGACGATGCCACGGCCGAGCAGCCGGCGGAGGGGATCGGGCTCGAGAAGAACGCGTGTGGGATTGGCTGTGTCAGTAAGATCCAAAATCAGAACTTCCCCGGTCGCATCGTTGCGAATTGTCATGGCGGGCAGGCCGGGAGTGCTGTTCATCACTGTACCGGCGGCGAGTCTGTTGCCGGCTGGATCGGTATTTCGAATCGCCCCGTCAATCGCCGCGATGCCAGTCGACTGAACCATCGGGGTGGAGAGTCCAGCCGTGAAACGGATTTCGTTCCCGCCAAAGGCTGCGTAGCGATTGTCGTCGGTCTGGTTGAACGTGCGACCGCGGTTGCGGGCAATAGTCCGGTCGGCGAAACGTCGCAACGAGATGTTGCTGATTTTGCTTCTTGGCACGGCCTCGAGAATTCCAAACCCGGTACCTGCACCCCAGACCGCGGCATAGAACCCGTATTCCGTCGTATTCGGAGTCCTGCAGGCATCAGTCGCCGCGTCGATAAAGGTCCATGCGCCACGAGCGATGACACATTCGGCTTTGGCAGTATATCGTGGCGGAATGGTTGGTCGCATTCCACAAGCGAACCCAGGAGCGACGCAAAGGCCGGCGGGACGGAACCGATCGTTGGATACTCCCGCAAAGCGGATCATTTGGTTGATAGTGGTGCCATCTCCGGTGGGGATCAATGCCGTCGGCTGCTCGACACCAAGGTCTTCGTTCAACCCAGTGCCGACCACTTCATAGGCATAGTCTGCAGGCGCGCCGCCCCCGGAGATGAGGAAATCGGGCTCGGCAGCATAAGATTCACTCCCCCGGGCGTTGAATCGCTGGTAGTATGACCGCGTGGCGGAATTGACCATGAAATCCAGAACGAGATTCGGCGGCTGGTAGTCGGTGGCCGTGGCAAGAAGAATTTCAGGAGCCGCATAGTGCTCAACGTGATTGGGTTGCCGGAGTTCACCCATCGTCCGAGTAGGTCCAGTATAGGCCAAAAAGCGCTTTTTCAGCCTGTCAGCCTGGTGGTTGAATAGGTCGGCGTGATTATTGCTGACGCGCCGACGGTACGGGGGATTCCGGCGTCCGTCATTCATCGACACAGCTGTTTTGGTAGATAGATAGTCAAGTACCGCCTGGGCTGCCGTCTTTACCTGCGGATCTTCTGAAAAATCATAGAGATTTTGGATGGCCATCCAAGTATATCGCGAATAGGGACGAGAATTGTATTCGATGAAATCGGAGTTCAGGTGTCCCTGTAGCTTTCGGATCAGATGATCTGCCAACCCATTCTGCCGGTTGTCAAACTGCGGATCGCCAGACTGCTTTGACCAGAGTTGATTGGTGAGAAATCGCGAGGAGTCGATCAGCCAGAGGTGGTTTTCGGTCTCAGGGATGATGACCCCAAAACAACCCATGCTACTAAGATCCGGATTGTGAGGTCCGAACTGGTCCATCAGGCGCAGCATCCGATAGCGCACGTCTGGAGCGAGCAAGTGCCCGTACCGGTAGAGCAGGACAACGTAGCCTTTCAGTACCGTGTCGTATTCGCCGCTGTCTTTGCAGGGGGCCCCAATCGCCGTTCCAACCTTTGCGTGGATAGTTTGAACGCGGACGGCGTTCTCGATCTCGGTGAGCATGCCAAAGCGGTGGCCAAAACGACGCCGGTCTCTAGCGGGAAGGCCACGTGCCACGTCGCGGTCGAGCAGATACAGCGTCGCGATTGCGTTATTGGTCTGGCCATCACCCCAGGATCCACCATAGTCCGACCGATCGGCCAGAACTATTGCCGCGCGTTGAGCACGTTCTGCCTTGTCGCGCAGGGCATCGTGCACGTTTCGCGGCACATCAAGACCCGAGAAATCCAGTACATCGGTCTCAGTCTGGAAGAAGGTCGTTGCTGGGACAGTCCAACCCTGCGGGCATTCGACCGAATCGAACGGTGGGATTCCTGAGGCGTCATCGCACCCTTGTACAGTGACGGTGTAGTTGCCTGTACCTGGACCGACGTTCGCCATCTCGGGGGAGTCTTCGTTGCCGAGAGGGCCAATAATCAAACGTCCTCCACGCGCACCCCGTATAACCTCGGGGCTGATATCCACGCCCTCGTAGTCGAGCCGGAGATCGAACCAACTGTATGAGAAGGGGTCGCTGTCGCCCACATCAACGACAAGCTTGTCACCTTCTTGGAAGACGGATACGACCATTCTATCGCCCTGATCCGGGGACCAAACGATCTCGCCATTCTGGAAGCGCATGGCTTTTCCGCGCCGTCCCGCAACGTCACGCTCAGCCTCAGTCGGGCACTTCATAGGCCCGTTCTTTGCGCCGAGCGCGACCCATCGATCGCGGATCAGTCCGGCTACGGGAATATCGCATTCAGGTTCCGGCGCAGACGGTGATGAGGCTGGCACCGGCACTGGAACGAGGACGTTTACCGGGATGGTCCAGGACTGCGCACAATCAGAACCAGTTAGATCAGTATCGCAGCCTTCCACGATGATGCTGTAGGTGCCCGGGCCTGTTGCTGGCGTAGACCATCGTCCCCCGGTGCCCTTGCCAGCATCGACCTGAAGCACGTTCACGCCATCCTTGTCGAGGCGCAGAATAAACTTGTCATAGCTGAACGGAGCGGTCGAGCCCCACTCCACGACTATATCGTTGCCAGACAGATGGGCGGCGACAAGCATTTGTTCTCCCTGCTGGGGCGAGAACGAAATCGTGCCGTTTCGAAAGGACTGAGTGGCGCCTGGCCTGTCGGAAACAGGCCCCTCCCGAGACGTCGGGCAACCAAGCGGTCCCTCGGCGCCGCCCAGTTGGGCCCAGCGCTCGCCGATCAAGCCAAATGGCTGAGCCTCCGGAGGACAGCCGGCATAGGCTGGAAGTTGGGGCAACCGGTATTCGACCTCAACCGACGTAGTCCATCGCTGTGGGCAATCGGACCCGCCGATACCGGTGTTACACCCTTCTACGACGAAGCTGTAGCGCGCCGGCAATGGTGCCTGGAGGCGAAAGAATCCGTTGGTACGGTCAATGTACTTGCTGACATCAACAAACCCTGCGTGTGCGCCGTCGCGATCCCAGTTGACGATGAACTTGTCGTATTCAAATGGAGCAGTGTCGCCCCAGTTCACGATCAGATTGTCGTCCTGTTGATAGGCTGCAACGAGCATCCGATCACCCTGAGCGGGAGACCAGACGATCTCGCCGTTTTCGAAGCGCCTCTTGATCGCGGCGATACGCTGGAGGCGCTCGATGCCGAAGCCTCCCGCCGTATTTCCAATTAGAATCGCACTCGCGACATTTAACCGATGGTTCTCAAAACCACGCCAGCCCATCCATAGTCGTCCGGCAGAGGCGAGGGTCGGGGCGAGATCACTCGTGTCGGCAAGCATGCTTTTTTCGAAGGTGAAGCTGCCTGGGCGCGCGACAGCAATGTTCAGGATCTTGTTCCCCGCACCCTTCCATCCAAGGAAGAGCCGTCCATCGTGGAAGGCGAGTGTCGGGGCACTGTCAGTCTGATGGCCTGTCGTAGCCTCGTCCGACAGGCCCTCAATGCCTGTGCCTCCAGCAGTATTGCCGATGATCACCACGCGTGCGACTCGAATCTCGACGCTATCCGCCTTTTTCCATGCCAGCACTAATCCGTTCGGTGTTGAAACGAGCGCAGGACTCGCGTCCGAAATCTGATCGAGCGTTCGCTTGTTTGGGAAACTACGCCCCCCATCGGTGGACACAGCAAGATTGAGACGTCGGTCACTGACACCAGTCCAAGCGAGATAGAGTCGGCCTTGGTGAGAGGCAAGTGCGGGCGCCTCTGCCGTCATCTCCGACAGAATCGACTTGGGGCCGATCCCCTCTATACCCATCATGCCGTTCGTGTTCGCAAAGAGGCTTATGCGAGCGATACTGATATGCTTGGCCAGCGCTTCCTGCGCGTCATCACGCTCCTTCCAGGCGAGAAGCAGTCCGCCACCGTCGGATGTGAGCGCCGGCGTACGGTCGGACGTTTCGCCGAAAGTGCGCTTGGAGCCGAAGCTGATCCCACCATTACCAGAAAGTATCAGGTTGAGTGCGTCGTTACCGGAACCCTTCCAGGCCAGAAACAACCGGCCCGCATGGCCAGCAAGCGATGGCGCGGCTCCGGTGAACTCGGTCGTAAAGTCCTTCTGGCCCTCGACTACGAACTCTTCGCCCACCGGACAGCCAAGAGGTCCATCGGCTCCGTCGAGCTCGAGCCAACGCTCTCCAATAAGACCGAAGGGCCGGAACGAGCAATCACGCGCCGAGACAGCAGCGGGGAAGAGGATGACTGCGACAACAAATAAGACGATCCGCGCAACGCAGGCAGGCAGAACGATACTCATCACTCGTAGGCCCCCAACAAGAAGCCGAAAGGTGAATAGGGTTAGTGGATGCAGTATGCTCGTGAATATAGTCCCAGACTATAATTATAGGATGCCCGAACTCGGTCTTGCTGACAAGGAGGGGTAGCTGGAGAACCTAACCGAAGTGCATCATGCCGGCGTCGTGAAGGCGCGAGTGCAAGTTCGGCCGGGCTCCCGATCGGCCTCCAGAGGGCATCGTAAACTTAATCGCGATTGGCGACGGATTATCACGATGGCTTGGGTTTGTCGCTCAGACACGAGCGATTCGCGACCACAAGCTCATCGCTGCATCTCGCAGTTCGCGATGATGGCGGGAGGGAATGTCGTGGCGAGGAATATGAAAGAGGTTGGCAACCGGGTCATGGATGGAGACGAAACGTTGTAAATGTCGCTGCGACTTGAAGCGTTTCATGGTCCGCTCCCGTCGCCGAACCGGCTGGGGAGAATTCTCCGCCCGATTGTTGAGGCCCTTATGCGAGCGGTGTTCGACACCAGGCATGACATCTCGCTTCGCGGCGTCGTAGGATCGAAGCTTGTCGGTAATCATCACCCGTGGCGGCTGTCCCTGGTCCTTCAAGAGCTTGCGCATCAGGCGCTTTGCCGCCTTTGCATTTCGGCGGCTTTGCACGAGAACGTCCAGAACGAAGCCGTCCTGATCGACGGCACGCCAGAGCCAGTACCTTCTGCCGCGAATGGTGATGACCACCTCGTCGAGGTGCCACTTGTCACCAAGCTTTCCGACCGAGCGACGGCGGATGTCGTTGGCGAAGGCTCGGCCGAACTTCTCCGCCCATAGTCGGATCGTTTGATGCGAGACAATGATCCCGCGGGCAGCCAGCATGTCCTCAACAATCCGCAGGCTGAGAGGAAAGCGGAAATACAGCCAAACGGCATGAGCGATCACCTCGGCGGGAAAGCGATGGCGACGGCAAAGCGGATCACGGTGTGTCATAGTCCTGTGATCGCACATCGAAATCGAATTTTTGTTAAGTTTACAATGCCCTATCGACACCGATGCTAGGACAGACACCATCGTTGCGTGCTACCGAATGACTAGCCGGTAGATCGATGGCGGATAAGTTCCATAGTCTAGCCTGGTCAGCAAGGCTATGAGCGCTATTTTTACACGGGAGGATCGCTGCTCACTTTCCCAGACAAAAACCCTCCCATGCAAGCATCATAGCTCGCCGCTGATCGATAAGGTCTGTGCGATGATAGGCAGCCTCGACAGCATTTTTGACGGTGTGCGCGAGCGCCCGCTCTGCAACATCGCGCGGATAGCCGCTTTCTGAAGCCCAGTCGCGGAAGCTCGAGCGGAAACCATGTGCAGTCGCAATGCGGTCAGGTGTGTCGCTCATGACCCGGTGGTCCCGCAGGAACTTGGTGAGCGTCATGTCGCTGATCGGGGTGTTGTTTCGGGATGGAAACACCAACCCTTCACCGATTTCCGATTTGTCCAACTGTGCCTCCAGAATTTCAATCACGCGGGGTGTCAGCGGTATCCGGTGCGCCACCTTGGCTTTCATGCGTGATGCCGGGATCGTCCAAATGCAGTTCGAGAACTCGACCTCGATCCACTGCATCTTACGAAGTTCGCCAGAGCGGCAAGCCGTCAGGATGAGCAACTCCAGCATATGCCTGGTGGTGTTTGGATTGCTGCTCTGCAGCACGTTTGAGACAAACGCCGGCATAGATCGCCAGGGCAGAGCGGGTTGATGCATAACCCGCTCCCGTTTGCCCGGTTGCTTTGGCAACAGCTTGTCGACCACACGGACCGGGCTGGCGACGATGAACCCATTTGCGGCAGCCCAGTCCATCACCGCATCACAACGCTGTTTGACACGGGATGCCGTCTCCGGTTTCTCCAGCCAGATCGGCTTAAGGCAGGCAGCGAAATCTGCGGGACCCAACTCATTGACCAGCTTCTTGCCGATCTTTGGGAAGATGTACTGCTCGAGAGTATTGATCCACTGATCCACGTGCTTCTTATTGCGAAAGCCCTCCGCCTTGTCAGCGTGGTGACGGCGAGCCGCATCCGCGAAGGTGGGGACTGTCGCGAGACGCCTAATCTCCTGTTCCTGCTCGCGGCGGGCTTCAAGAGGATCCTTGCCACTATCGATCACGCTCCTGGCTTCGAAGGCCTTCGCTCGGGCATCGCGGATCGAAGTGGTCGGGTAGCTGCCCAAGCCCATCTCGCGTCGCTTGCCATTCACAGGAGAAACGAAACGCAAGATCCATTTTCCACGGCCAACTGCGCTGCCTGGGACGAGAGACAAACCGGCGATCGTGCCATCGGATACAGGTTTGTCATCCGGCTTCAGCTTCCGGGCCTTGGCGTCGCTCAACATGTTTTCAGATCCATCATTTTGTCGATGGATCTGTCTTTAGCCCGCCATCTAGCCCGCCACAAGAGGCAAGATTTCATGCTATGAACTGGGACGAAATGAGACGCCGATAACCGATGGAGTTTGGAAAATGCCATAAAACCAACGCTATATGAGGTTCATTGATATGAGGCGAGCGATTATTATGGCGGACTCTCTGTCCGCCATCCTCCCCCTTGAAAAGTTGGACTATTTTCAGCCGGTCGATGCGGCGGTGAAGACCGCCAGCTGGGCGTCGAAAGCGCGTTTGTATGCGGGCCGCGCCTCGCCGCGGGCGACGTAGGCGGAGAGGTTCGGATATTCGCTCAGCATGCCCGAACTTTTCAACCTGAGCAGCACCGACACCATCTCCAGGTCACCGGCGCTGAATGTGCCGTCCAGCCAGTCGGCATCGCCCAGTCGACTGGAAAGTTCGCCCAGCCGCTTGCGGACGCGTTCCTCGACGGCGGACAGGCGCTGCTCGTACCAGGTCTCATTGCGCTCCAGGAGCTTGGTGACTTCGCGATCGACGATCGGTTGCTCCATCGTGGTGAGTGCTGCAAACATCCATGTGATCGCGCGCGCCCGCGCACTCGCATCGTTGGGCAGCAGGCCAGCATGGCGCTCCGCGATATGCAGCACGATCGCCCCGGACTCGAACAGGGCGAGATCGCCTTCCTCATAGGTCGGAATCTGCCCGAAAGGATGAAGCGCGAGATGCGCGGGTTCCTTCATTGCCTTGAAGGAGACGAGACGAACGTCGTAAGGCTGGCCGACTTCCTCCAGCGCCCAGCGAACGCGCATGTCACGCGCCAGACCCTTGCCGCCATCGGGCGACCGCTCAAAGACGGTAATGGTGATCGTCATTGGTGTTCTCCGTAGCTGTCTGCCTTGAAGACGACTGGCCAGATAAGGTTCCGACACCCCATGCTCGAGATAATCCTGATGCTCAGTTCATATACAGCTCAAGGACCTCTCGAAGAACTGCGGTGATTGATTCCTGCACCGAGGCCTTGTTCTCAACACAATGGCTGCCTATATGCACGCCATAGGCATCGCTGATGAGCGCTGAATGACTTTGTCGCTCGCGATTGCCGCAGTCGCTTCTGACTTTGACCACGGATGTACTGGCACTGGTGGATAAGCGACGATGAGGAAGGTCGGTGCGGTTTCGCCCCGGCCTTTTTTATTGCCTGCGCGAAGCAGGAAACGCGTCAGGCCTGCCGTGACTTGCCTGGTCGCAGTCGAGGCGTTTCAGCCACTCGCATTCCCCTGAACTCGGCAAGCTTCTCAAATGACGCAAAGGACTCGGCACGTGTTCGAAGGTCCTCCGCAACGGGAAGGCCAGTCAGAAACGGGAAGGCCGGACACGTAGTCTCATTATTTCGTTTGAACGGCGCTGGCAGTGCTGCTTAACTGGCTTGCAACCAGGGAGGTTCTCATGAAGTACGTGGTCTTGGCCGCTGCGCTCTTGCTCCCGTCGCCATCCTTCGCTGCCAAGGCAGTGGAAGTCGACGCCCGCTCGCATACCTGTGCTCAGCTTGCACAATTCATTCGCCAGCACAAAACGGTCTTTGTCCGCGTCGGTTTTGGCGGCCGCAGCTTCCGCTATCCGCCCGCGCAATGCAGGCCCGGCGAAATGTGGTCTACAACCCGGCTGCGGGATGCGAGCGGAAAGCAGTGCATCCTCGACTACGCCTGCGTCTATGACCCGAATTCGTACTATAACATCCCTTAGCGCTGCCTTCCGCGGGCGCTGATGTCGAAAAAAAGCAACCCTGGTCGTGCTCACCGATGTAGGCGCCGCACCCTCCACTTGCAGGCAACCGCCGACGGGAGGACAATCTTGTTGTCAGCATGTATCGGTGAATGGAGACCACCATGACCTACCGATTCTTGATCGCCACTATGGCAGTGGCACTCCTGGTTCTTGCCGGATGCGCGACCCAGAGCGGCGGCGGCTACAACACCGGCTATACCACCGCGGGCCAGAACCGCAGCGGGAACGGCGGCGGCGGCATGGGCGGCGGAGGCCGCTACTAGCCGGAGATGAATTCCTCGTTCTGACGGACGCCGGTCTGCGAGCTCCTCGGGCGAGCCGCACCCTTCGGGAAACCGCAAAGGCTCTGCGGCAATTTTCCTGTTCCATCAGGATTATTTCAGGCAAAAGAGGTGCGGATCACCGGCAGGAGGAGGGTAATCGTGTCATTGAGGGCGGGAGATTTCGCGAAGGGAACGTTTGTCGGGCGCGTCTGGCGACTGGATGTTGCAGGGCCCGCGCTAATCAGTCTTCGTGGCGGAGAGGTCGTCGACATCACCACTTCGTCGGTGCCGACGATGCGCGACCTTCTCGAACTGGACGACCCTGTCGCCTATGCCCGCGAGCAGGAGGGTGCCGTGCTTGCGACGCTTGAGGCACTCGTACAGAGCTCGGCATCGGCAAGTGGCGATCCATCGCGAATCCATCTGCTCGCTCCTTGCGACCTCCAGGCGGTCAAGGCCTGCGGGGTGACGTTTGCGCGATCGATGATCGAGCGGGTGATCGAGGAGAAGGCCGCCGGCGATCCGGCGCTCGCGTTGAAGATACGTGCGCGCGTTACGGCAATCATCGGCGACAGCCTTCGCAACCTCAAGGCCGGATCGCCGGAAGCGGCGAAGGTCAAGGCGGCGCTCATCGAGGAGGGCGTCTGGTCCCAATACCTGGAAGTTGGTATCGGCCCGGATGCGGAGGTCTTTACCAAGGCGCCGGTGCTGTCCGCCGTCGGATGGGGCGCCCCGGTGGGCCTCCATCCCGTGTCCAAGTGGAACAATCCCGAACCCGAAGTGGTGCTGGCGGTCAACAGCCTCGGTACCGTCAAGGGTGCGACGCTCGGCAACGACGTCAACCTGCGCGATGTCGAGGGCCGCTCCGCGCTCTTGCTCGGCAAGGCCAAGGACAACAATGCCTCCGCGGCCATCGGGCCATTCATAAGGCTCTTCGACGAGACCTACACGATCGACGACGTCAGGAATGCCGATCTCGAACTCGTTGTCGAAGGGGAGGACGGCTTCCGGCTCGAGGGCCGGAGCACCATGCGCGAGATCAGCCGCGACCCGCTCGAACTGGTCTCACAGACGATCGGTCGCCATCACCAGTATCCGGACGGCTTCATGCTGTTCATGGGCACGCTTTTCGCGCCGGTCGAGGATCGTGATGCGCCGGGGCAGGGGTTCACGCACAAGCTGGGAGACCGGGTGACGATTTCCAGTGCAGAACTGGGCTCGCTCACCAACACGGTGCGATTGTCGACGGAGTGCGCTCCCTGGACGTTTGGCGTAGCCTCCATGATGCGCAATCTGGCCGCCCGCGGGTTGCTGTAGCGGCCGTTGGCGTCGCCCTTCGCTTGCCGTCGTACGAATTTCAGGGATAGCGGCGGCTCAGGCGGACTTCAGCAGCGCATTCGGTTCCGGCGGTGAAAGTCGAGCATCGAGCATGTCTCCAATCCGGCGGCCGAGGTTCTGCATCCTGACCTCGAAGACCCGGTGCACAATCCATGCAAGCACAAGCGTCACGGCGAGCGAGGAAATTCCGAGCACAAGGAGCAGGGCGACCTCCTCCGCTGTGCCGTCAGGCCGCATGAGGGGCATGAGGGCATGGGCAACAACGAATATGACCAGCAGATGGAAGAGGTATATTCCGTAGGAGATGCGTCCGATTTCCTGTGCCACGCCTGTCTTCAGAATTGAAGGCGCCGGCCGGAAGAGGACGAGAGCGACGATGAAGGTCGCCGAGATCGTTTCCATCAGGATGACCGTGGACGAAGTGCCTGTCGGGGCGACGAGCGGGCGCGCGAACATGAACGTCAGGACCGCGACAACCAGCGCGATCCGTCTTATCAGGCGCGGTAGCCGGTCATAAACCCGGATGAGCCTTTCTCCGTAGAGTGGCACCAGTGCGCCCATGACGAAGCAGAAGGTATAGAGATTCATCCTGTAATAGAGTCTCGGGTCGCCGGGTGTGAAATACATGAGGGCGATGCTCGCAACCACCGCGAAGACAGCCGTTTTCGGCCTAACCGCCAGGAAATAGATGGCCGGGAAGATGAAAGAGCCCAACAGCTCGACGCTGATGGACCAGGCAGGGGTGTTGAGGTTGCTGGAATGCCCGATCGCATTCACGAACCACTCGCGCCATAGCCATTCCTCCGGCGTGACATGCTGGGTGTTGGCCCAGGCCGATGCGCCGGGAAGGCCGGTCTGCTTGAAGAAGAAGAGTTGCAAGAGGGCGGCGATCGTTGCCGAAAGGATCAAGAGGGGATAGAGCCGCGCGCCGCGCCGCACGAGATATCCGGGTATCCGCCGCAGTCCGAAATGCTGGCGCCGGTTGATGGATATGCAAAGGACACATCCGCTCAGCACGAAGAACAAGACCACCAGGCCGCGCCCATTGAACGCGCCGAGGAATAAGTGCTGGAGCAACAGAGGGCCGTTTGAGAGGTCGATGCGCAACTCATCCGGAGCTTCGATCCCGCCAACCGGCAGCATCACGAACGTGTGGTAGACGACCACACCAAGGGCAGCAAAGCCGCGCAGCGCAGACAATCCGATGGAGAATGAAGTTTGCGGCACCCGCCCCGTCTCCAAGGCAGGCGACGAAGTAGCGACTCCCTGCGCGGCGAGTTGGGATTGCTGGTCTTGCATGCTGTGCAAATGCATCGTTACAGCCGCCCTTGCCTCTGAACTCGTTACGCTAGCTGTGCATGCAAGCGATCATAGTACCGGCGCTGCAACGGCTTAGCAATACAACCTGCCGGACCGGATCCGTACGCGCTCGGAATATTCGGGATCGATCGCCAGCCGCCGCCGGGAGGTTTTGGCCAAATTCGGGTGAGCGAGCAGGAATTCTCAAAATCGACAAGAGAACGCTAAAATAAGGAGTTGCTTCTCGTCTTTCCGGCGTAAACTCCTATGTCTGGATAAGGACGTTCTTCGACCGGCCCTGCCCGCGAATGCCGCGAGGACGCATTCGACCGCTCGGCGTGGGGCAGGCGTACGACGTGGCAAAGGGTCTCGATGCGCTTCGGGGAGGAAGGGCATGTATTCAGCCGAAATGGACTTCGGACTCGGAGAGGAGATCGCCGCACTCCGACAAACCGTCCGACGCTTCGCCCTTGAGGAAATTGCGCCGAGGGCGGCCGATATCGATCGCGACAATGTCTTTCCCGCCGACCTCTGGAAAAAGCTCGGCGGCCTCGGCCTGCTCGGCATTACGGCCTCCGAGGACTATGGCGGTGTCGGCATGGGTTACGCAGCGCATTGCGTCGCCATGGAGGAAATCAGCCGCGCCTCCGCATCGGTCGGCCTGAGTTATGGCGCCCACTCCAATCTTTGCGTCAACCAGATCATGCGCAACGGTTCACCGGTACAACGCGAGAAGTACCTACCGAAACTGGTTTCGGGCGAGCATGTCGGCGCCCTTGCCATGTCGGAACCGGGCGCTGGGTCCGACGTGGTCTCGATGAAGCTCCGGGCGGCAGAGAAGGGCGACCGCTACGTCCTCAACGGAAGCAAGATGTGGATCACCAACGGTCCCGACGCGGACGTGCTGGTCGTCTATGCCAAGACCGATCCCGCCGCCGGTCCGCGCGGCATCACGGCGTTCCTCGTGGAGAAAGGGATGAAGGGCTTTTCCACGGCCCAGAAGCTCGACAAGCTCGGCATGCGCGGCTCGAACACGTGTGAACTCGTCTTTGCCGATTGCGAGGTGCCGGCCGAGAATGTGATGGGTACGGTCGGCAGCGGCGTCAACGTGCTGATGTCCGGGCTCGACTACGAGCGCGTCGTGCTAGCAGGCGGCCCTCTCGGCATCATGGCGGCCTGCCTCGACATCGTCATTCCCTACGTGCACGAACGCAAGCAGTTCGAGCGGGCCGTCGGCGAATTCCAGCTCATGCAGGGCAAGCTCGCGGACATGTATGTGGCCCTCAATACTGCGCGTGCCTACGTCTATGCCGTGGCGTCAGCCTGCGACCGCGGCGAGACGACACGCAAGGATGCGGCCGGCTGCATCCTCTATGCGGCCGAGAATGCCACGCAGGTTGCCCTCCAGGCCATCCAGGCGCTGGGCGGGAACGGCTACATCAACGACTATGCGACCGGACGCCTTCTGAGAGACGCCAAACTCTATGAGATCGGCGCGGGAACGTCAGAAATACGCCGCATGCTCATCGGCAGGGAAATCTTCCAGGAGAGCGCGTAATGGCGGTTTTGTCGTCGGCCGTCTCTCCGCACAGCGAGGTCTTCAAGTCCAATAGCCGGGCCATGCTGGAAGCCATTGCAGTGGCCGGGGACGCAGCAGGACTGGCGTTGGAGGGCGGCGGGGCAAAGGCGCGCGAGCGGCATCTTGCACGTGGAAAGCTCTTGCCTCGCGATCGCGTCGCGCAGTTGCTCGATCCCGGCTCGCCGTTTCTGGAAATAGGCCTCACAGCCGGCCACGGCATGTACGAGGGAGCATCCCCCGGAGGCGGGCTCATTGCCGGCATCGGCCGCGTCGCCGGACGCGAATGCATGATCGTCTGCAACGATGCGACGGTGAAGGGGGGCACCTACTATCCCATCACGGTGAAGAAGCACCTGCGGGCCCAGGAAATTGCCGAACAGAACCGGCTGGCGTGCATCTACCTCGTCGATTCGGGAGGGGCGAACCTGCCCAACCAGGATGAGGTCTTTCCGGATCGCGATCACTTCGGGCGCATCTTCTACAACCAGGCGCAAATGTCCTCCAAGGGGATCGCACAGATTGCGATCGTCATGGGAAGCTGCACCGCGGGGGGCGCCTATGTCCCGGCGATGAGCGACGAGACGGTGATCGTCCAGAACCAGGGCACCATTTTCCTCGCCGGGCCGCCATTGGTCAGGGCGGCGACCGGAGAAGTCGTCAATGCCGAGGATCTGGGGGGCGGCGACGTCCATACCCGCCTGTCCGGCGTGGCCGATCACCTGGCGCGAGACGACCGGCACGCGCTTTCCCTTGCCCGTTCGATTGTCGCCAATCTCAACACCCGCAAGCCCCAGACCGTTGTGCTCCGCGACAGCGAGCCTCCGAGATACGATCCGCAGGAGATGATCGGCATCGTGCCTGCCGATGTGAAGGTAAGCTACGACGTACGCGAAGTGATCGCCCGAACGGTGGATGGCTCGCGCTTCGACGAATTCAAGGCGAGGTTCGGCACGACGCTGGTCTGTGGTTTTGCCCACATCTTCGGGATTCCCGTCGGCATCCTCGCAAACAATGGCGTGCTTTTTGCAGATTCGGCGCTGAAGGGCGCCCATTTCATCGAGCTTGCGACGCAACGTTCAGTCCCGCTCGTTTTCCTGCAGAACATAACCGGCTTCATGGTCGGGCGAAAATACGAAGCGGAAGGAATCGCCAAGCACGGTGCAAAGCTCGTCACCGCGGTCGCAACCACGGGCGTTCCGAAGGTAACGGTCCTCATAGGCGGGTCCTATGGAGCCGGAAACTACGGAATGTGCGGCCGGGCCTACTCGCCACGCTTTCTCTGGACCTGGCCGAACAGCCGCATCGCCGTCATGGGAGGCGAGCAGGCGGCCGGGGTTCTCGCGACGGTTCGCAGGGAAACGATCGAACGTGGCGGTGGCACATGGTCGGTAGAAGAGGAAGAGGATTTCAAGCGGCCGACTGTCGAGATGTTCAGCCGACAGAGCCATCCGCTCTACGCATCGGCACGGCTCTGGGACGACGGGATCGTCGATCCGCGCAACACGCGGGACGTGCTTGGGCTGTCCCTGTCTGCCGCCCTCAACGCATCCATCGAGCCGTCGAGATTTGGTGTCTTCAGAATGTAGGTCCACGAGAGGGAGCACGAGCATGCAGCGAGACAACATCAATGCCAAGAATGCGCCCGACCCCCATGGCGGCTATTCGCAGGCCGTGAAACTCGAAGACTGCAAGCGCCTGCTTCTGGTGAGCGGTCAGATTCCGATGACCACGGACGACAAGGTTCCAGAGGGTTTCGAGGAGCAGGCACGGCTGGTGTGGCGCAACATGGATGCGCAGCTCAAGGCGGCTGGAATGTCCAAGGCAGACCTGGTGAGAGTGACGATCTACCTGGCCGACCGGCAGCACGCGACCGCCAATCGCGAAATCCGCAGCGAGTATCTCGGCGCGGTCGCCCCTGCTCTCACGGTGATCATTACGGGACTATTCGACGACAAGTGGCTGCTCGAGGTCGAAGCCGTGGCAGCGCAATAGGGCGTATCTGCATGTCGCAACGGCGCACCTTCAACAAGATCCTGATCGCCAACCGGGGTGAGATTGCGTGCCGCGTCATGCGCACGGCGTCAAGGCTCGGCATGTCGACGGTTGCCGTCTATTCCGATGCCGACCATGGCGCGCAGCATGTTGCCCTCGCTGACGAAGCCTACCGCATCGGTCCTGCGGAAGCACTGAAGAGCTATCTCGACGTGTCCGCCATCATCGCTGCCTGCAGGGCAAGCGGAGCAGAAGCGGTGCACCCGGGATACGGCTTTCTCTCCGAGAACCCCGCCTTCGTCGACGCGGTCGAGGCGGCAGGCCTCGT
Organism: Sinorhizobium sp. BG8; assembly: GCF_016864555.1. Taxonomy (NCBI): domain Bacteria; kingdom Pseudomonadati; phylum Pseudomonadota; class Alphaproteobacteria; order Hyphomicrobiales; family Rhizobiaceae; genus Sinorhizobium; species Sinorhizobium sp. BG8. The sequence continues at coordinate 888,002 of NZ_CP044011.1, forward strand.
CTTCATCGGGCCGAGCGCCGCCTCGATGCGTGCGATGGGACTGAAGGATGCGGCTAAGGCGCTGATGGAAACGGCCGGCGTGCCAGTCGTTCCGGGATACCACGGCGAAGAGCAGGACCCGGACTTCCTGGCCGAGCGCGCCGAAGAGATCGGCTATCCGGTCCTGATCAAGGCTCGTGCGGGCGGCGGCGGAAAGGGCATGCGGCGGGTCGATGACGCCGGGGCGTTCCGCGCATCGCTCGCAAGTGCCGCGCGCGAGTCGGAGGCATCGTTCGGCGACGGGCGCGTGCTGGTCGAGAAGTACATGGCCAAGCCGCGTCACATCGAGTTCCAGGTCTTCGGCGACAAGCACGGCAAGGTCGTCCACCTTTTCGAACGGGACTGCTCCGTGCAGCGCCGGCATCAGAAGGTGATCGAAGAGGCGCCGGCACCCGGAATGACCGGCGAGATGCGCGAGGCGATGGGCATGGCCGCGGTTCGCGCCGCCGAAGCGATCGGCTACAGCGGCGCGGGAACGGTCGAGTTCATCGCGGACGTCTCCGATGGTCTTCGGGCGGATCGGTTCTTCTTCATGGAGATGAACACGCGGCTGCAGGTGGAGCATCCGGTCACCGAGGCAATCACCGGGCTTGACCTTGTCGAGTGGCAGATCCGCGTTGCGGCTGGCGAGCCCCTGCCATGGCGGCAGGAGGATCTGCGGTGCCGAGGCTGGGCGTTCGAGGCGCGCATCTACGCGGAAAATCCGGCAAGGGACTTTCTGCCGGCCACGGGACGTCTCACGCTTTTCGACGTGCCGGGGGAACTGGCGCGCATCGACTCGGGCGTGAGGGCCGGGGATGAGATAACGCCGTTCTATGATCCAATGATCGCAAAGGTCATCGTGCACGGCAGCGATCGCGACGAAGCATTGGGTAAGCTGAGACTAACGCTTGAGCGCAGCCGCATTGCCGGCCTGACGACGAACGTGCCGTTCCTTTCGCGGCTCCTCCGGGAGCCCGACTTTGCCGCGGGCGATGTCGACACCGGTCTCATCGCACGCCGGGCTGGAAGCCTGTTGAAGGAGACACCTCCGGCGCGGAAAGCGTGGGCGCTTGCGGCCCTCTCTGCCCTCGACCTGCTTGAGCCGCCGCACGCCATAGATCCGTGGGACGCCCTGCGTGGCTTCCGCCTCTGGGGATCCGCGCGGCAGACGACCTTCGTCGAGTACGGGCAAGAGGAGCGCGAGATTGCCGTTACCTGCGTCGACAAGGGACGGTTCGCGATCGATGAGGGAGATGGGGCCTTCGAAGTCGAGCTTGCCGAAACAAGTGGAGGCTCCGTGCAGGGAACGTGCGAGGCGCGGTCCCTCCAGGCCGTCGTGGCGCGGGATTCCCGGACGATCACCGTCTTTCTGGATGGGGAAACCCACGTGTTCGTGGTTGCCGATCTTCCCGGGCACCATGGCAACGAAGAAGCGGGGGGAGATATCCTCACGGCGCCCATGCCCGGCCTCGTCCGGGCGGTTTCCGCGACGGCCGGCGCGGCGGTGTCGAAGGGCGACCCTCTCGTCACCATGGAGGCGATGAAGATGGAGCTCGTCATTTCAGCTCCGCGCGACGGCATCGTCGAGTCGGTCGGGGTGTCGGTCGGCCAGCAGGTAGCGGAAGCAGCCGTCCTGCTGCGGCTTGTCGAGGAGAAAATGCCATGAGCGAGTTCGTCGAGATCGTGGAAATGGCAGCACGCGACGGGCTGCAGAACGAAAAACGCATCATTCCCGTTTCGGAAAAGGTGGCGCTCATCGATCTCCTGTCGGTCTGCGGCTATCGCCGCATCGAAGCCGCGAGCTTCGTAAGTCCCAAATGGGTGCCGCAACTCGCCGATGGTGCGGAGGTCATGGCCGAGATCCGCAGGCGCGAAGGCGTGAAGTTCGTCGCGCTGGTGCCGAATATGCAGGGCTACAAGGCGGCAAGGGCCGCGAAGGCGGATGCAGTCGCGATCTTTGTCTCGGCCTCGGAAGGGTTCTCCCACGCCAACATCAACTGCTCGATCGCCGAGAGCCTGGAGCGACTTGCTCCGGTCGCCAAGGCTGCGCGCAGGAAGAAGATGCCCCTGCGCGGCTATGTCAGCTGCGTCGTCTCCTGCCCCTATGATGGCCCGACGCCTCCCGCGGCGGTCGCCAAGATAACCGAATCCCTCTTCGCGCTCGGCTGCGCCGAGGTCAGCCTCGGCGACACGATCGGGCACGGTAAGCCTGAAGAGGTCTCAGCCATGCTGGACGCTGTTCTGGACGTCGCGCCCCCGGAACGTCTCGCCGGGCACTATCACGACACCGGCGGGCGGGCCCTGGACAACATCCGTGTCAGCCTCGAAAAGGGCATAAGGGTCTTCGACGCCTCGATCGGTGGTCTTGGTGGTTGCCCCTATGCGCCGGGCGCCAAGGGCAATGTGGATACGGGGGCCGTCCTGGCGATGCTGGAACAGATGGGCTTCGAGACCGGTCTGGATCGCGGGGCGGTCGAGGCTGTCGGCGCGTTCGCGCGGCAGATTCTCCGCAAGGAGGAGGGGGAGAAGGTGGAATGAACTATCAGACAATCACCATCGAGCTCGATCCCAGAGGCGTCGTAACGCTCACGCTCCGCCGACCCGCGCAGCACAACGCCCTTTCGGGAGAGATGATCGGCGAACTGACCGACGCGGTGCGGGAACTTGCCTACGATCCGTCGGTGCGGGTCGTGGTGCTCTCCGGCGAGGGGGAAAGCTTCTGCGCCGGTGCCGACCTGAATTGGATGAAGCAACAGATCGAGGGCTCCCGGGAGCAGCGCATTGTCGAAGCGCGGCGCCTCGCACTCATGCTGAAGGCCTTGCGCGATCTGCCGAAGCCGCTGATTGCGCGTGTGAACGGGCAGGCCTATGGCGGCGGCGTCGGCCTCGTAAGCGTTTGCGACAGCGCCATTGCCGCCGAGACCGCCCGCCTCGGACTCACGGAAGCGAGACTTGGCCTCATCCCGGCGACGATCAGCCCCTATGTGATCGATCGGATAGGGGCGCCGAACGCAATGCGGCTCTTCACATCGGCACGTATTTTTGGCGCTGCTGAGGCGCTCGAATTTGGCCTCGTCAACCTCATCGTGCCCTCGGATGGGTTGGACAATGCGGTCGAGGCCGAGATCCGACCCTATCTCCAGGCCGCCCCCGGAGCGATCGCAGCCGCCAAGGCGCTGGTGCGTGCCGTTGCCCCAGGCATAGGGCAAAGCACGATCGAGATGACGCTTCAGCGCCTTGCCGACACTTGGGAAACGGCCGAAGCTTCCGAAGGCGTGGCGGCTTTCCTGGAGAAACGCAAGCCGAACTGGGCACAGTGATGTGAGAGCCACCCGTTGGCCGGCTCTCACGTACTCTCGCGTTTCTCAATCCACGAAGACACGCACGCTTGCCGCCCGCCCGTTGGCGTCGATGACGGTGAGCGTCGTGAAGCCCGCGCCCTCAGGAGACCACTGCGTCGTCCGCCGGCGCGTGGCGTCGGGAAGAAGCCGGCCATTCGCCAGCCAGCGGAAGGGCGCCCGCCCGCCCTGCAGCTTCATGACCAGCGGACTGGCGTCTGCGCCGGCCCGCAACCCGAGTTCGATATGTGCGCCTTCGGGCGGATAGACGATCTGGGGAGCCGGCTCGCGGGCCGACGTCGTAGGCAGTCCGTTCTCGGTCACGGCGAAGCGCCGCTGGCTCACCGGGAGCTCGGCCTGGCTGATCCTGACCGCACCGGTCGGTGCCCTCGGCAGGGTGGCAATGGCGACGCCGGATTTCGAGAGGGCCTCGAAAAGGATTGGCGCTGCGGCCTGATACCCTGTGAGGCCCGGGACCGCGGCATTGTCGGCCCGGCCCACCCATACGCCCAGCACGTGGCGACCGTCATAGCCGACGGACCAGGCATCGCGATAGCCGTAGCTCGTGCCGGTCTTGTAGGCGACGCCGAGTTTTCGGCTGCCGGCCGGCGGCACCACGCCTGAGAGAATATCGGCAACGTGCCAGGTCGCGACTTCGTCAAGCAGGGGCTCACCCTCGATTGGTCCGGGCGCGCGGTCGATGCCATCCCCGAGCCGGACAGGTACGCCGCGATTGGCGAGCGCCGCATAGAGTTGCACGAGATCGCGGAGCGAAATTCCGAGGCCTCCGAGACCGATCGCAAGACCGGCAGCCTCGTTCTGCGGCAGGACCGGCCGCACCTCGGCTCTCCGGAACCGCACGATCAGCCGCGAGGGACCGACCGATTCCAGCAACCGCACGGCCGGCACGTTCAGCGATAGCTGCAGCGCCTCGCGCACGGAAACGTCGCCCTGATAGGTCATGTCGAAGTTGCGCGGCCGGTAGCCGTAGAAATCCGCAGGCCGATCCTCGATGATCGTCTCTTGGGAAACGAGCCCCTCCTCGAAGGCAAGGCCGTATATGAAGGGCTTCAGGGCCGAGCCCGGAGACCGGAGGATCCGCGTCATGTCGATCCAGCCGGAGCGGCTGGCGTCGAAGTAGTCGGCCGAACCGACCTCGCCGATGATCTCGCCGGTCCTGGCGTCTGCCATCACCATGGCCACCGAGATCCGCGGCCCCAGCCTGGAGGCTGCGGATCTTGCGACCGTCTCCAGCTGGCGCTGAACCTCGCGCCGGAGCGTTGTCTGCTGCCTTGTCGCGGAAGGGTTCTTGCGCAAGGCGAGTTCCGCCACGTGCGCGGCATAGGCGGGAAGCTGCCGCCGCTCCGAAGGAACCGCCTCGGCGCCGGCGCGCTCGGCTTCTCCCTCGCCGATCACTGCGGAGACGGCCAGACGTTTCAATACGCGTTCGCGTGCAGTTTCCGCCGCGGCCCTGTGGCGATCCGGGCGCCGTCTTTCCGGAAGCTGCGGCAGTGCAACGAGGAGTGCAGCCTCGGCGACCGTCAACCGGGTTGGCTCCTTCCCGAAATAGGCGAGGCTTGCGGCTCGCACCCCTTCGAGGTTGCCGCCATAGGGTGCGTGTGTGAGGTACAGGTCGAGGATCTGCTCCTTCGACAGGCGCCTTTCTATCTGGATGGCGCGCGCCATCTGGCGGATCTTCGCCATGAGCGAACGGCCTTCGCGCGGTTCGATCAGCCGCGCCACCTGCATTGATAGGGTCGATGCGCCGGAAATGATGCGACCGTTACCGACCAGCTGTCCGGCAGCCCGCATCAGCGCGAGCGGATCGATCCCACCGTGGTCGAAGAAGCGCTGGTCTTCGTAGGCAACCAGCATGCGCATGAACTGCGGATCGACGCCGGCGACAGTCGTACCCAGCCGCCAGACACCGTCCGACGTGGCAAAGGCGCGCAACAACTGGCCGTTGGCGTCGACGACTTCCCGCGATACCTCGCTTGCCCGATCGAGCGGCGGCGGATAGGCGCGGTCGGCGGCGTCCAGCCCGAAAGCGATCGCGGTCACCGCGATCGCCCCGGCGAGAAGTCCGGCCGCTCCTTTTCGCACGATACCCATCGCATCCTCCGTTCGCCTATCGTGCGGCGACCACCTGCATCCTGCCCGTCGCAGTCCGCGCTGAAAACTGCGGTCGGTACATGTCCTCGACGGTCGCTGCCGGATGGTCATAGGTTCCGGGCGTGACCGCGCGGACGACGTAGGCGAGCGTGATTTCGCGGCTGTCTCCCGGCGATCTGTCGAAGGCGGCCACGAACCGGTCGCTGCGGAATTCCGTATGGGCCGCTTCCACCTCGCCGATCCATTCGAAGTTCGACAGCCCGGCGCTGCTCACGAGGCTCGGATTGTCGATCTCGAAGCCTGCCGGTAACAGGTCATTGATGAGGATGCGCGACTGCCAGTCGTTGCCTTCGTTCACCTTGATCACCGCGACGTAGCGTTCGTTCTGGCGCGCCTCGGTGACATTGGCCTCCACGCCGTCAAGCGTGTAGTAGCGGCGCTCGATGCTGAAGCCGTTGCCGCCTGCCGGAAGAGGCTGGACGGGTGCTGCGACCGTGGTCAGGACCGCCGATACCGGCTCGCCAGTCCGGTTGCCGATGGTGATCGGCTGACGAAGAAGATCTTCGCCCGTCGTGCGCGCCGCAAAGCCGCCGTCGTGCGGCGCTCCGTTCACTTCGAGGCGCAGGTCCTGGTCCTTGCCCTGGGTGGCGCGTGCGGCAAGCAGCATCCACGTCTCTTCCTGCGTGCTGAAGTAGCGGGTCCTGTTCCATTCGTTGACGACGATCTTCGTAAGGTCGCCGATGATGGAGGGAACCGGGCGGCTTTCTGCGGCGAGCGCCAGAACCGCAGCGCTGTCGCGAAGCGCTGAGCCGTAGTCGGAGCGCGACAGGCTGACGTTCGAGACGAGCGTGGACATGCCGAGCGCATCGCGGAACACGCGTTCGGCCCGCTGCGAATCGCCGTACAGACCGAGAGCGCCGGCAATGTGCGCCTTGGCGAGAGGCGTCGGGAACTCCGAGAGCTTCGTGTCGGCGTAGTAGCGCAGATCGCTGATCGCGGCCCTGCGATTGCGGGCGAGAACATAGAGCGCGTAGGCGATCTCGTTGCCCTTGTCCTGGACGTTGACGTCGTAGGCCAACGCATTCTGGAGATTTTCCAATGCCTGCACCATCGCCTGTTCCGGCACATCGAACTTCTGCTCGCGAGCACGCGTCAGGAAGTCGGTGACATAGGAATCGAGCCACAGGTCGCCGTAGCCCGGAGACCACAGCCCGAAGCTGCCGGCAGAGGATTGATAGGAAAGCACGCGATATATGGCATCCTGAACGCGTTTCCCGGTCTCGGCGTCCTCCGGCAGGCCGGATTGCTTCGACAGCTCGCTCAGATAGAGCAGTGGCAGTGCCCGGCTGGTGGTCTGCTCAGCGCAGCCATAGGGATAGCGGTCGAGCGTCATCAGGATAGCGGGGATATCGAAGGCGGCCGAACGCGAGACATTGAGGCTGACCGAGGCGCCCTGCAGCATGCTGTCGGCGAGCAACTGGTCATCGATTGTGAGGCTGCCGCCGGATGTGATTTCCAGGGTCCGGCGTGTCGTCACGGGCATCGAGGCCGGTCGAACGGGGATGCTGAGGGCCTGCTCGAGCGCAAGCCCGCCGCCTCCAGTGAGCTTCACCGTGACGAGCCCGGTGCCGATCTCTCCGCCCACGAGCGGCAGGGTGATGTCCGCCTTTCCGCCAGCGGCAAGGGATACGACCTGCGAGGGACCGGTCTGTTCGACCCAGAGGGCGGCGTTGTGGGTTATCTGCAGCTGGTAGTCGCCGGCAGGCGCATCCGTATTGGCGATATCGAGGCGGAGAGCCGAGCGGTCCCCGGGAGCCAGGAACTTGGGCATGCTCGCGGTCACGACCACGGGATCGCGGATGATGACGTCGGCCGTTGCGTGGCCGACACCGGTCCTCGACCAGGCGACCGCCATGATCCGGGCCGTCCCGTTGAACTGGGGAATGTCGAAACTGACTGTCGCCTTCCCATCCCCGTCGAGCTTCACGGGTCCGGAGAAGAATGCCACCAGCTTCTCGGTCGGCGGATTGCCCTGCAAGGCCGCCTGTCCGCCGTCGCCACCGGTTCTGAGCCTTCCGGTCGCCCCGAGCGAGCCGTCGATCAGGCGTCCATAGAGGTCGCGGATCTCGAGCCCGAGCCGCCTCTGACCGAAGTACCAGCCATCCGGATCAGGTGCCTCGTAGCGTGTAAGGTTCAGGATGCCGACGTCGACCGCGGCGACAGTGACATAGGCTTCCTCCCGGGCGCCGGCGCCTCTCACCTGGAGGCTCACGTCGAGAGCCTGCCGTGGCAGCATTTTTTCGGGCACCTCGAGCGCAACGTCGAGCTTGCGCTCGCCGGGATCGACCTTCACCCATTTGATGCCTATGGCGCGCATGGGCATGCGGCTTTGCTGTGCCTCGCCCGGACGGAAGAGGGTTGCCGTCACATAGGCGCCCGCGCCCCAATCCGCCGTGACGGGGATTTCGACCTCTCCGCCCGTCTCGTCGATGCTTTGGGTCGTCGTGGCGATCAGGCTCTCGGAACCTGCGGTCACTAGCAGTTCTCCGGCGTAGCGCGAGGAAACCTTCAGCTTTGCCGTTTCGCCCACGGAGTAGCTTTCCTTGTCTAGGGCGATTTCCAGGGCGTCGGGCGTTTCCGTCGAGGTTGCGGCCACGTACCAGCCAGCGTCGAACTCGACGCTTGTCGCCGGACCGTCCGGCTCGGGGGTCTCTACCTCCAACCGGTAGCGGCCCCAGGTCACCGGAACGGCAATCTCGGCGCCGTCGCCCGTCAGGTCGACCGAGCCGCTCGCAAGCTTCTGCGTCGAGAGCACCGGCTCATAGCGCCAGGAGCTCCCGTCCCGGTACCACTGGTAGTTCCTTTCCACGCTGAGAAGTCGCCACGGGAGGCCTGCCATCTGGATCTTGCGTCCTTCGCCATCGACGGCGATCACGTGGAACCGTGCGGTCGAATTCTCCGCGAGGTCGCCGGAGAATTCGGGCTTAACACCGATCATCGGGCCGGATGGCCTGACAGGAAGGACCAGGGAGCGCTCCACCGCCCGTCCGCCTGCTTCGGTCATCCTGAGCGTGACGCTGGCGTTCAGGAGCTGCGTGGTCGATGGAGGATCGGTGACGGTGACGTCGAAGACCGCTTTGCCGTTCTCGTCGAGTGTGTCGATGTTTTCGAGCGGGACTCGATTTTCCTCAAGCTCTTCCTCGTCCGCGAGACCAAAAAGATAGCCCTTGAGGGACGGATTTTCGCGGGTGGGCTTCAGACTGACATCGCCCTCGATGCTCAGGCCCGCAGCCGGTGCACCGTAGAGATACCGGCCTTCGACTTCGACAGGAACAGGCGCGCCGACCGCGATGTCCTTCGCCGTGCTCGTCATGTCGAACTCGATGCGGTCAGGGACAAAGTCGTCGACAAGAAACTGCTTCTCGGCGATCGCAGCCTGCTTGGAGTCTGCGAAGATCTGCATCGTCCAACTGCCGCGCATGGCGTTCGCCTGGATCGGCAGGTCGACCGTATGTCCGCCGAGCGCGCCACCCTGGCTGACGATCCGGCGATCCTCGACACCGTCCGGCCGCTGGAAGACGAAGGTGAGCGGCAGGTTCTCGACCGCACTTGCCTCGATGTCTCGGGCAAGCGCGGAAGCGTGGACGGTCTCGCCGGCGCGATAGATGCCGCGCTCGGTCCAGGCGAGAATGTCGATCGCGCCGGGCGCCGCGCGTCCCGTAACGCCACGGTCGGACAGATCGAATCCCGCGCGCGTCATATCGAGAAATACGAAATCCGAAGTGCCGTTTCGCGCCATGATGACCGCTGGAGCAGAAGCGGAACTGCCGCGGATGAGGCCCGCGGTGAACGTCGCATGGCCCGCGATGTCGGTCGTTGCCGTTCCCAGAACCTCGTTGTTCTTGGCTAGCAGCTGGAGTTCGACGTTCTGCATGGGCCGGGCGCTGTCCAGGGAGCGTGCGAAGACGTGTAGGCCGTCGGTGCCGGCGTAGGTGGTGAGGCCGATATCGGAAACCACGAACCACTGCGTGGCTCTTGCGTCCCAATCACGACCGGGGGAGTTGGAGGCAGTCGCCGTCATGACATAGATGCCTGGCTTGCGCTCGGGCAGGATCTCGTCGACGGGAACGCTTGTGACGACGTCCTTGTTGAGTTCCGTGCTGACGTCGACGGTACCCTTCCACACGCGCTCGCCGCTTTCATTCTCGATACGCTCGGCACTGTAGCCATCGATCTGGGTGAGGAGCTGCGAGCTGGCGAGGAGTGGTGCGATCGCCCGGTCGCCGATGCGGTACACCTCGAGATCGGCGCTCGGCGTGTTGACCGACACGATCGGAATGCCGCGCCGCGCCGAGCCGGGCAGTACGAAGCTGTCACCGGTGAACCGGACGCTCGCGGAGCGATCCTTCACATAGATGTCGAGGCTGACCGGAGACTCCAGCGTTTCCTCGACGGACGACGGCAGGCCGGCCCGGAAGCCGATCTTGTAACGCTGGCCGTGGGTAAGGCCCTCGATGCAGATCTGGCTGTCCTTGGCTTCGACTGCCTTCGGCGCCGTGCCATCGAGCGTAACAAAGGACGCATAGTCCGCCCCGACCTTGACGAGCGGCTCGGAAAACCGGACGCACGCCCGGGGATCGATGCTGTCGGCATCTATCGTGTGCTCGACGATGCGGAATCCCTGGCGTGCCTTCAGCGCCAGGTAGGCGGTGCGGACACTGGGATCGGCGACAAGGGCGAGGCTCGCCTTGTAGGCGTTGAGGCCCGCGCGATAGTTTTCGGATTTGTCCAGCGCATCTGCAAGAACCGCGAGCGCCTCGGCGCGAGAGGACGCGCTGCGTGTCAGCTGGTAGGCGTTGATCGCCGCCAGCACTCCCTGGTTGGCGATTTGCGAGTCGTTCTGTGCACGGGCTGCGGCGCGTGCCATCTCGATCCAGATGTATCGATCATCGGGAGAGATCGCCAGCGCGCTTCGGAAGGCGGTGATCGCCTGGCTGATACGGGAAGACACCGTTTCGATCCGGCCGAGGGCCGCCAGGCTTTCGGCGCCCTGTCCCTGCTGATCCGACGCAACCTCGAGGCCATCCTTCATGTCCCGCGCCTCGGCCAGCAATCGATCCGAAACGAAGGTCAGCCTTGGGGGCGCGCCGATGTCGGGTTCGCCGTCCGCCAGTATGATCTTCCCGGCAACCGTTCCCGGAAAGCTGGACAGCGTGTTGAAGTCCGACTTCAGGAAGCACCACTTTACTTTCGGATTGTAGGTGAACGCGCGGCAGGATTGGTCTGCGATGCAGCTCGCCTTGCAGCCGTCCAGGGTCACATCCTGAACGGTTCGAAGGTCGAAGCCGTAATAGTCGCTGTTTTCGCTCGTCACCGCTTCCCGCCGTGTCTCGGCGGTCGCGGGCAGCCCTATGCCCGCGAAGGCCAGGAAGAAAACCGAAAAGGCGACCAGTTTGCGTACCGACATGAATTCCTCCAAGGGTGGCGATATGTGCTGTCCCGAGATCGACGCATCACATGAAGCGGCTGTTTAGTTCTCGCGCCTTCCTTCGGTGCGACGCGCGTTTCCGCCTCCTCCGTCCGTGCCGAGGCTAACGCGTCAACCGCAAGCTGCAAGGTACCTCAAGCAAGATGATCCGGAAATTTTGCGATGTCGACAAAGGGGACGTTTGGCGGGACTGTTTTAAAAGAGGGTTCGCAATCTTTTTCGGTCGGGAGCGCGCGGGAGGCCAAATCCGGCGGTTGCGGTCCGTTTGTTAACTATTCGTTAACCCTGCAAACGCATGATCGCTTCATCGACGGTTCGCGATTCCTGTCACACGGCTGTTATGCGCAGTCTCTAGGAAGGTCGCAACGGGCTGATGCTACCCGCCAAAGGGTGGCTCGGCGGAGAAATGTGTCCCCGCGCTGACCACGGATGTACTGGCAGCGCGAGGGACGCTTCCCCGACTGGATCGGGGGTGGGAAGCGGGGTTCGACCCCGCTTTTTTCATTCGCGTGTATCTCGATGCCGCCGGCTTTTTGATCGGCGGGCATGGACCCGATCCCGAGATTGCTCTACCCATCGAATGCTGGTTCGGGCAATGCGCGGCCAGTCTTGCTGCCCGCATCGATTCTCGCCGACCCCAGAAGCCCACATGACCGACGTCGCATTCAATGTCGTTCCAATCTTCGCACTGATCTTTCTCGGTTGGCTGCTTGTCCGCACTGGCTATCTGCAAGGCGGTGTGGGTGAGGCATTGGGGGAGTTCGTCTTCCGTGTCGCGGTGCCGGTTTTGTTGTTCCGCACGATAGCGGAAGCCGATTTTTCCGGCGAATCCCCCTGGCGGATATGGGTCGCCTATTTCAGCGGCGTCGCCGTCACCTGGACGGCGGGTCACGTCTTCGCCACGCGGGTCTATGGACGGGATCAGCGATTTGGGGTTCTCGCAGGCGTGTCGTCGGCCTTCGCCAACACGGTCTTCGTGGGATTGCCGCTGGTCTCGCGCATCGTCGGGGAAGAGGGGCTCGTGGCCCTCTCCGTGCTTTTGTCCGTGCATCTTCCCGTGATGATGGTCGCGGGGAGCGTGCTGATGGAGCGGGCCGAGCGCAAGGAGGGCGGGCGCCCGGCGCAGAGCATGGCAAAGCTGCTGCTCGGCATTGGGCGCAATCTCCTCTACAATCCGCTGGTCATCGGGCTTGTCGCCGGTGCGCTTTTCCACCTGGGGGGCGTACCGCTCGGCGGACCGGCCAAGGTCATCGTCGACCAGCTCGCAGCCGTTGCCGCCCCGGCGGCTCTCATCTCGATCGGCATGGCGCTGGTGAAGTACGGCGTGAAGGGCAACCTGGGACCGGCACTGACGATGACCGCCTTCAAGCTGTTCCTGCTCCCTGCCTGCGTATACACGGCCTGCCAGTTCCTGGGCCTCGATCCGCAGTGGACTGCGGCCATGGTCCTGACGTCGGCGGTGCCGACCGGCGTCAATGCCTGGCTGCTCGCCAATCACTTCGGCGTCGGCCATGCGCTAGCCTCGTCAACCATTACGATGACCACGGCGGTCGGAGTATTCAGCGTGTCGTTCTGGGCCTGGCTGCTCGGCTAAAGATCAAGCGCGCGGCTGTCGCGATCGACAACGTCGAAATCTTCCAAAGAAAAACCCGGCGCGAGGCCGGGTCTGTCCGTGTCCGAGTTGGGAGCGGGCCTTACTGCTGGGCCGGTGCCGCTTCCGTTCCGGTGGTGGCACTTGCGCCTTCGGCAGCGGGCTCGGGCAGCGGAGCCGGCGAATCGGAGAGGCTGCGCAGATAGGCGATCAGGTTTGCGCGCTCGTCATCCTTCTTCAGACCCGCGAAGCCCATTGCCGTGCCGGCGATGTACTTCTTCGGCGCGGTGAGGAAGTGGTTCAGGTGCTCGAAGTCCCAGACCTGCTTGCCGCCTTCGGAGAAGGTCGTCATCGCGGCCGAGTAGCTGAAGCCCTCGTGCGAGGCGATCGGGCGGTTTACGACATCCCAGAGATCGGGGCCGACCTTGTTAGGCCCTCCCTTCTCCCCGGAATGACAGGCTTGACACTTCTTGAATACGGCTTCGCCAGCGGCGGCGTCGGCCTTCGCCAGAAGCGTTGCGATCGGAACGGCAGCGGCTTCGGCCGCGCCACCACCGCCACCTTCAGCGCCGGCCTCTTCGGCCACGATCGTGAAACCTTCCTTTTCGGGAGCTTCCGAGTGAAAAATACCTTCCGATGCGATCGATACCGACATAAGTACGAAAACGGTACCGAGCAGGGCCCCAACACCCATATTCACATAAGAGTTCATCCGCAAACGCTCCCCTCGAACCGGCTTAAACAAGCCGGCCAGTCTTGAAATCGCGCGGAACCTATGTCTTTTGCTGCGTCGTTGCAACAGAGATTGTGGCTCCCGCACTGAGACCTTTTGACACTTTTCGCGGGGGTTTTGAAGGGTTACCCATGAATCAGGTGAATTTTGACCAGACGCTCGTCCTCATTCCGGCACGCATGGCGTCGACGCGTCTCCCCGGCAAGCCCCTGGCGGATATCTGCGGTCTGCCGATGATCGTTCAGGTTGCCAAGCGCGCGTTCGAGGCTCGCGCCGGCCGCATCGTCGTCGCTGTGGACCATCAGGACGTTTTTGACGCCGTGACCCGGGCCGGTTTCGAGGCGGTGATGACCCGCGTCGACCATCAGTCGGGGTCGGACCGGATCCACGAGGCACTCGCCAAGGCCGACCCCGAGGGCAAGGCGAACACCATCATCAACGTGCAGGGCGACCTTCCGACCATCGATCCCGATGCGATCCGCGCGTCCCTTCGTCCCCTGGAAGATGCCGCGGTGGACATTGCGACATTGACGACCGAGATCACGGACGAGGAAGAGAAATCCAATCCAAACGTGGTGAAGGTGGTTGGCTCCCCGCTGAGCGAAACGCGTCTCCGGGCGCTTTACTTCACACGTGCGACCGCTCCGCACGGCAAGGGCCCGCTCTACCACCACATCGGGCTATATGCTTATCGTCGCAAGGCCTTGGAGGCTTTCGTCTCGCTGAAGCCGTCCACCCTCGAGATGCGCGAGTCCCTCGAACAGCTGCGCGCGCTCGAGGCAGGCATGCGGATCGATGCCGAGATCATCGAGACCGTGCCGCTCGGCGTCGACACTGCGGGCGACCTCGACAAGGCGCGCGCCATTCTTTCCGCATCTCGCCCGGGAGGAGTCTGATGACGCTCAAGACCAATAAGATCGCCTTTCAGGGCGACTACGGTGCCAATTCGGACATGGCGTGCCGCGACATGTTTCCCGACATGGAGCCGCTGCCCTGCCAAACCTTCGAGGATGCCTTCCTCGCGGTGGAGAATGGTGAGGCCGATCTGGCAATGATCCCGATCGAGAACACCATCGCCGGCCGAGTGGCAGACATCCACCACCTTCTGCCGGATTCGCGGCTGAACATCGTCGGCGAGTATTTCATGCCGATCCGGTTCCAGCTGATGGTGCTCCCCGGCGTGACGAAGGATGAAGTCCGTACGGTTCACAGCCACATCCATGCCCTCGGGCAGTGCCGCAACATCGTGCGCCGCAACGGCTGGAAGCCGGTGATCGCCGGCGATACGGCTGGCGCGGCAAAGCTTGTCTCCGAGACCAAGGACCGCAGCATGGCGGCGCTTGCGCCGCGCCTGGCGGCGGATCTCTATGGCCTGGAGATCATTGCCGAGAACGTGGAGGATGCCGATTCGAACGTGACGCGTTTCGTCGTGCTGTCACGCGAACAGACGCAGGTCTCGCGTACCCATGACGACGAGATCATCGTCACGACCTTCGTCTTCAACGTTCGCAACATACCGGCAGCCCTCTACAAGGCGCTCGGCGGTTTCGCGACGAACGGCATCAACATGACCAAGCTCGAGAGCTACCAGATCGGCGGAAGGTTCGTGGCGACGCAGTTCTACGCCGACATTCAGGGCCACGTGCTCGATCCGAACGTCAACAGGGCGTTGGAGGAGCTGCGGTTCTTCTCGGAGAAGGTCCGGATCCTTGGCGTCTACAAGGGACACAAGATGCGCGGCCAGCTCTGAGGCCGCGCAAGTTCGAATCCGCGCGGATTACCCCGCGCTCTACGACCAATCGAGCCAGTCGCGCATCAGGCGGTGGGCGATGGCACCCTTGGGCGGCGGCGAAGTCGTGCCGGAAACGGCGCCGGTCGCGGCATTGCGCTCCAGCATTTCGGCCGTCTCACTGCGCGTGAACCAGCGGCAGTCTTCCAGCTCCTGCTCGTCGCGATGGATGTCGAAGGATTTGGCCTCGCCGTAACAGCCGATCATCAGGGAATGCGGCATCGGCCAGGGTTGGGAGGCATGGTACCGCACCCGCCCCACGCGGATACCGGACTCCTCGAGCGTTTCCCGCCGTACGGCATGCTCGATTGTTTCGCCGGGCTCGACGAAGCCGGCAAGACACGAATACATGCCTTCCGGAAAATGCGGAGAGCGGCCGAGGAGGCACAGGTCCCGCTCGATATCGATGACCAGCATGATGGCGACAGGGTCGGTTCGCGGGAATATCGTGTGGCCGCATGCCTCGCAGACGCGGCGATAACCGCCGATCTCGGACCTGTTGGCCCCGCCGCACTTCCCGCAGAAGCGGTTGTTGAGGTTCCAGGTGAGAAGGCTCGACGCCTGGGCGAACTGGCCAAGAAGATCGTCGCCCAGCATCTGCTGGCGATAAAGGGTGCGCCCGTCGGCAGCTCTCAGCGGCTCGTGCAGCGTGTCGGGGTCCGCCTTGACCGGGATCGCCAGGCGCGGCTCGCCGTTTTTCAGGTAGCCGAGCAGGATCGCCTCGTCGGCGATCGGATCGAGGCTTGCCAGTTCGTAGGGCGCAAAGAGTGGATCGACGATCTGTTCGTCGTGCTTGACGACGAGCTTGCCTCCGGCAAAGGCAAAGGCATGGACGTTCGCCGCCGCAAAGGCTGCTTCCACGCAATCCGCGGCACGGTATTCGGAACGTCGGTCGAGGCTGTTTTCCGCAAAGGCGACGAGCGTGCTGGGCTCAGCATGCGGCAGATGGAAGTCGAACAGGGATGACGTCATGATTTCAGGGCTTCCACCAGCTTGGCTGCGAGGCTTGCCCTTTCCTCGTCATCGCGAATCTCGGCGCTTCCGAAACCCCAGACCGGGCCGGGCCAGTTCGGATCGCCCTCGTTTCGGGCGATGACGTGCACATGCAGCTGCCGCACGATGTTTCCAATCGCTGCGACGTTGATCTTCGTCGCACCGGTCGCGCGCTTCAGGGCCTCGCCAACGAGAGCCGTCTCGAAAGTGAGCATGGTCTGGTCCAGGGGCGTCAGCTCGAAAACTTCGCTGATGCCGCCGCGTTGGGGAATGAGCACGAGCCAGGGCCACCGGCCGTCCTTCATCAGCCGCAATTCGCACAGGCCGATCTTGGTCACCAGATCGCTGTCGCGTGCAAGCCGTTCGTCGAGGTGGTATTCCGTCAAGTTTCGCTCCCGGAGTTTCTTTGACAAGAGTCATGCCATGGGTTCGGATGATGCTCCAACAGTTTTTTGAGGGCGTGGCTTGCAATTGGGTTCAATATTGCCGATATGGGGTACGGGAGGTTGGTGGTGGACGAGCCACTCGCCAACCGGGTCAGGTCCGGAAGGAAGCAGCCCTAACGAGCCCAGGCACGGGTCATCGTGCCAGCCTCCCACCCTTTTCCGTCCTGTCTGGACAAGACTTATAGCCAAGCGGCAGGGGCGATGACCGACAATACCCTTCCTCCAGAGCAGGAAAAGCCGGCCGCGTACCGCGTGCTGGCGCGCAAATATCGACCCAAGGATTTTTCGGACCTCATGGTCGGCCAGGAGCCGATGGTGCGGACGCTGACGAACGCGTTCGAGACCGGCCGCATCGCCCAGGCCTACATGCTGACCGGGGTGCGCGGTGTCGGCAAGACGACGACGGCGCGAATTCTCGCCCGCGCACTCAATTACAAGACTGCCGAAATCGACAAGCCGACGATCGACCTCAGGATACCGGGCGAACATTGCCAGGCCATCATGGAAGGCCGGCACGTCGATGTGATCGAAATGGACGCGGCCTCGCACACCGGCATCGACGATATCCGTGAGATCATCGAACAGGTTCGCTACCGGCCAGTCTCCGCGCGCTACAAGGTCTATATCGTCGACGAGGTGCACATGCTCTCGACGCAGGCTTTCAACGGTCTCCTGAAGACCCTCGAGGAGCCTCCGGAGCATGTGAAGTTCATCTTCGCCACCACCGAGATCAGGAAGGTTCCCATCACGGTCCTTTCCCGATGCCAGCGCTTCGACCTGCGCCGCATCGGTGCGTCCGAGCTGGTTGGCCTGTTCACGACCATCCTCGGCAAGGAAGGTGTCTCTGCGGATGCCGACGCCCTGGCAATGATCGCCCGTGCGGCGGAAGGCTCGGCGCGCGATGGCCTGTCACTTCTCGACCAGGCAATCGCCCATGGGAGCGGCGCCGTCGAGGTTGAGGCGGTTCGCTCAATGCTCGGCCTTGCGGACCGAGCGCGGATCGTCGATCTTTTCGAGCATATCGTGAGGGGCGACGCTGCCGCGGCGCTCGCCGAATTTTCCGCCCAGTACGAGGCGGGTGCGAGCCCGCCCGTGGTGCTCACCGATCTTGCCGACTTCACCCACCTGGTGACCCGCCTGAAGTATGTGCCCGAAGCGGTCACCGATCAGTCGCTGAGCGAAATCGAGCGGGTACGCGGACTGGAGTTCGCCAATTCCATAACCGTGAGCACACTCTCGCGCATGTGGCAGATGCTGTTGAAGGGGATTCCCGAGACGGAGTCCTCCAGCAGGCCTGCAGGCGCGGCCGAAATGGTCCTCATTCGCCTTGCTCATGCGGCCAACCTCCCGTCGCCGGAAGATGCGGCACGGCGTCTCGCCGAGCTTGCGAACGGCGATGCGGCCGGCGGAAACGGTCCGAGGCCTTCCGCCGCCGGTTACCCGGGGAGCAGTGTCCAGCAGCCAAGCGCTGCCATGCCGGCGCAGACGCTCGCGCGCCCCTCCGAATCCGGCCCGGCCCGCCCCTCCGGCGGAAGTGCGGCGACGATGCTGCGCGCGGTTCCCCAGGCAGCCCCGCAGCCCGAGACGGTCGGGCGTATCGAGACGCGCGCGGCGGAAGCTCCAGCCGCGCAAGCCGCCGCGAAGGTGCCCGTCGCTTCCCTTAATGACATTGCGGATCTCTGCACGAAGAACCGCGACATTCGACTGCGCGCGCTGTTGCGCGGTTTCGTGCGCCTCGTCCGGCTGGAGCCGGGCCGGCTCGAGATCAACCTCGGCGACGACGCGCCGAAATCACTGGTCGCCGATCTGCAGCGCAGGCTCGAGGAATGGACTGGTACGCGCTGGATGGTGATCCTGTCGCGGGAGGCGGGTTCCCTCACGCTTGCCGAGGCGGAGGCCAAGGAACAGGAGGATCGCGTCGCAGACGCGCGCCAGGATCCGGATGTAGCGGCAATCCTCCAGCGCTTCCCCGGAGCGAAGATCACCGACGTGCGCATCAAGGTGCAGGAAGCGGAGGTCGAGACCCTGGAGGCGCCGGCCGCCGCCGAGTCTGCCGAGGGCGACATTCTCCCAGGCGACGATATCGAATACTGAAAAACCCGAGAACGACGAGAAGGAGAGACCGATGCGCGACATCATGGGCATGATGGGCAAGGTCAAGGAAATGCAGGCCAAGATGGAGAAGATGCAGGAGGAGATCGCTGCGCTGGAGGTCTCCGGCACGTCCGGCGGTGGTCTCGTCTCCGTTACGCTCGATGGGAAGGGCAATTTGAAGGGCTTGAAGGTCGACCCCTCGCTCTTCAAGGAAGATGATGTCGAGATCCTCGAGGATCTGATCGTCGCCGCCCACAAGGATGCCAAGGACAAGGCCGAAGCGCTGGCCGCCGAGAAGACCAAGGCGCTGACGGCCGGTCTCCCGATCCCGCCCGGCTTCAAGCTGCCGTTCTGATCACCCGTTCGGTGCTGGTGGTGGCGGTGGGGCGCTCGGCGCGCGCGCGCTTGTTTCCATACTTGCCGCAATGCGCAGATTGGCCTTCTGGCGCGTGACCGGATCCGTTGCCGGCGCTCCCGCCGAATGACCGGCTGCCGCCGCTTTTTCCGCGAAGGTTCTCAAGGCCTCCCGTCTTTCCCCGGAAAGATCGACGAATCCGGTCGGCGTGTAAGAGGAAAGAATGGTCTCGTAGGCGAATGCGCCGGGCTCGAGTGATCCTGCCGTTCCGACGGGGCCGCCCTCGGCATCGAAGCGTTCCTGCATTCGCTTGAGGGATTGCGCGAGCGTCGGAAGCGCCGTGATGGCGCGCCGCCAGCGGTGCTCGTTGAAGCTGAAATTGCTGATGACCGTCGTTCCGGCTTCCTTGCCGAGTTCGGAGAGGTAGGACACGGTCTTTTTCTCCATGTCGAGGTTGAGGCCGCCCTCCTTGCTGTCGTCGAGCCGGATCTCGACGATGCGCTCGCTGTAACCGTGCAGCTGGCTTTGCAGCGTGTCCTGCCAGTTCCGCGCAGTGGACAGGATGGAGGCGACGAATCCCGAAAGGCCGCTGACCGGCAGGACCGGCGTGATATCGTCTTCCTCCTCGCCTTCCTGGAACGTGTTCGGCATGAATACCCGTCTGCTGTGCCTTCGCGGATCGTAACTTGCGAGCGAGATGCCGAAGGTCGGGCGTGACGGCAGGAGGCTGTCGAAAAGATGGATAGGGAAGTTGCTGGTGATGCCGCCATCCGAAAACAGGCAGCGCACCGGAACGGGTTCCTTGGAGTCGTCGGTAGGCACGAGTGAAAGATCACGGCGGTAGAGCGGAACGGCGCGTATAAGGCCGGGGAAACTGAGGCTCATCCGGGCGATGACCGCCACCGGCAGTTCCTCTGACGGCGGCAGGTCATAGAAATCCGATGGAATACCCTTGCCTGTGGCCTCCCGCTTGCTGCTGACCCTTAGCAGGTAGTTCATGATCGATGGGGGGAACAGCAACTCGAATTCCGACTTGCGGAAGCAGTGGACCCTCGTGGCGAAGGGAAGTTCGTAGGGGCGCCGCGACGAAAGATCGGTCGTGACACTGGCCACCCGGATTTCCGCTTTCGTCAGGTCACCGATCGTCAGCGGATCGCCGCCGCTTCGCCCGGCCACCGCCTCGATTTCAGCTGCGATCCAGTCCGTGAAGCCGGGTTCGGTTTCTCCCGGCTGCGTGAGGCCACTGCACAGCCCGAAGTCATTGGATGGAAGGACGGTCGTGACTGCCCGGTAAAGCGCATAGACGAGCATCCCGAGGACGCCGATGAGCAAGAGAACCAAGCCGAGAAGGGCGCCTTCGATGCTCCGACTGAGGAGCGCTATCAGCAATCCCGGAATGGCGCCGATGATCACCTCCTTCGCAAAGCTGCGGAGCGTCTGCAACAGCACCGCCCAAACCTTGCTGCCTTTCGCGCGGATGGCGGCCATGCCGATACTGAAGAGAGGTTTTGTTTCCTGCGATGGCTGGAAGAAGGTCGGAAGCCTGGCCGCGAGCACGTCGGGCATCGCGTTCACGCGCTCGAAGCCGGCATTCCTTTCCACCGGATCGGTCGAGGTGCTCCGCCTGTATTCCGCCGCTGCCGCCATGACCGCTCCGATCGCCCCGGCGGAAGTGCCGCCGATGGAGTGGAAACGGTAGGTCTTCGCAAGTTCGCAGATCGCATGCGGGAAGACCACGCCGGACGTGATGCCCCCCTTCATGATGAGATCGCAATTCTTGGTCGGGTTTGCGTAGGGCAGTGCAGCGTTCGTGTCTGTCATGCGGCACCTCTTGGTCGAGTTGCACCAGTATGGATTGCATAACGAAATATTGCACGCGTTTTTGTTGTGAAGGTCAGCCAGTCAGCGCGGCCTTGAGCCTGCCATTGATCGGGGTTGCAAGATAGCGCAACCGGTCTGCTTCCGACAGGTTCTTTCCGAAGGTCGCCAGCAGTTCAGGCATCGTGACGCGCTCCCCGGGGAAAGCGGAGTAAGTGACGGGATCGCCGGCCTGTACCACGCCGTCGCTGAGGACGCGGCAATAGAAGCCGGGCCGTCCGGCCTTCAGGAAGACGCTGGCGAAGCCCGGATCGCCCATGCGCGCGGCAAAGGTCGCGCAGGGAACGCGTGCCGAGGTGACCTCGAGCAATACCGTCTCGGTCTCGAACCGGTCGCCGACCGAGACATCCCGGCTGTCGATTCCCTCGATAACCAGATTTTCGCCGAACGTCCCGGGATCGAGTGTCCGGCCGAGTCGCTCCGCCCACCAGTCGACGTCGATGGAGCCCAACCCATAGATGGCCTGATCCGGACCGCCATGATGCTTGCGATTGCAGATCGTGTCGCCGATCAGGCCTTCGCGGTCGAGCATGACCGGGGCGCTGACGGGGCGCTTGAAGATACCGGTCTTGTAGGACCGTCCAGGGGTCACTTCCGCTTGTCCGATACAGACCGAGCTGATTTTCATGATCGCACAATCCTTCCGCGATTCCGTTACCGGAAGATATGGAGTAGAAACCGCCCATGGCAAAACGAGTCACCGGCCCCGAAATTGAAAAACTCATTCAGCTCCTGGCGAAGGTCCCGGGTCTCGGCCCGCGTTCGGCGCGCCGCGCCGCTCTTCACCTCGTCAAGAAGAAGGACCAGCTGCTGGGGCCGCTTGCCGACGCCATGGGTGAGGCGCATCGCAAGGTACGCATCTGCTCCTGCTGCGGCAACGTCGATACGATCGATCCCTGCACCGTCTGCACGGACGAGCGCCGGGACCAGTCCGTCATCATCGTGGTGGAGGATGTCTCCGATCTCTGGGCGCTGGAGCGGGCGGGCGCAATGAACGCCGCCTATCACGTCCTCGGCGGCACGCTTTCGCCCCTCGACGGGATCGGGCCTGACGATCTCAACATTCGCGGACTGATCGAGCGCATCAGCGCCGGCGGAGTGCGTGAACTGATCATCGCCGTCAACGCGACAGTCGAGGGTCAGACGACCGCGCACTACATCACCGACCAGCTGGCGGGGCTCGAGGTCAAGATAACCCGGCTTGCCCACGGCGTGCCCGTCGGAGGCGAGCTCGACTATCTCGATGAAGGTACGCTGACGGCAGCGCTCAGGGCGCGAACGGCGATATGAGGGGGCCAGGAATGCGGCTTGAAAGCTTGCGCGTACGCGCGTGCCTGCATACGCGAACTGCAGTTGCGGCTCTCTCCCTGCTCTTGGGCGCGCTTCCCTCCCATGCCGCATCGAAGGCGGAAGTCGAGGGCCAGTTCCAGGCCTGGCTCGCCAACGACCTGTGGCCGGAAGCTTCGAAATCCGGGGTCTCGCAAAAGGCCTTCAAGTCGGCATTCGAGGGCGTGCACCTCAATTGGGATCTTCCTGATCTGGTACCCCCGGGTGCGGCTCCGCAGAAGGAGCAGAAGCAGAGCCAGGCGGAATTCTCGTCTCCGGGCGCGTATTTTTCAGAGAAGCGACTGCAAGGGCTCGCGACGAGCGGAAGATCGCTCGCCAAGACTCACGCCGCGACGTTGCGCAAGGTCGAGCAGGCCTATGGCGTGCCCGGCGAGATCATCCTCGCCGTGTGGGGACGCGAATCCGGCTTCGGCCGTGCGGATATTCCGCATCCGGCAATCGAGGTTCTGGCCACCAAGGCCTTCATGTCGACGCGCAAGGATCTCTTCCGCCGCGAGCTTGTCGCCGCCCTGCACATCATCGATGGCGGAGACCGTACGCCATCCCAGCTGAAGGGCTCGTGGGCGGGCGCCATGGGGCAGCCCCAGTTCATGCCGACGAGCTATCTGAAGTATGCCGTCGATTTCGATGGCGATGGTGTCCGGGACATATGGAATTCCGTTCCCGACAGCCTTGCGTCCATCGCGAACTACTTGCGCAAGAAGGGTTGGGAAGCGGGCCGCTCGTGGGGTTACGAGGTCACCATCCCTGCCGGCGTCACATGCGCCCAGGAGGGGCCTGATCTTGCCAAGCCGGTTTCGGCCTGGGCTGGCAGCGGCATCACCCGGATTTCCGGAAAGCCGTTCCCGAAGTCTGAGCTCGGCGCCTCCGCGATGATGCTGGTTCCGGCCGGGCGGCACGGCCCGGAGTTCATCGTCACGCCGAACTTCTACGTCATCAAGGAGTACAACAACTCCGACCTCTATGCGCTCTACATCGGCAACCTGGCCGACCGCATCGCCTACGGCTCCGGCCCGTTCGAAGCGAACTGGGGTGATGTTGGCAAGATGTTGCGCTCGGATGTGCTGGCCATGCAGCAAGCCCTGGTGGCGAAGGGCTACGACGTCGGCAAGGCCGATGGCCTGCCCGGATTCAAGACCAGGCGCTCCCTCGGTGACTGGCAGGCGAAGGCGGGAATGACACCGACCTGTTTCCCCGACGCTTCCCTGAAGGCGAAGCTGCGGTAGGCGCGTCGTCGCGCGCCTCTTTGGCGTGCAGCCCGCCGGCCCACCCGTTCAGTGCATGTCGACCTGCTGCTTGTAGCGCTCGTATTCGGTCGGAAGGATCGTCTGGCGTTCGATCATGCGATGGACCCGCGGAGCGTCCGCGCTGCGATGCAGTGCTCGCAGCCGGTCGCCGTTTTCCGCGTCGGCCTTGGTGCGGCGCTGGTTGTGACGAACGTATTCGACCCATGTCGGGACATGATAGGTTTCCGTCCATACCGTGGGGTTTTCCAGATCCCGCATCAGGGTCCATTGCCCCGCCCCGTCGCGGATGCGGATGCGCCTCCGCTCGGTCATCGCCGTCAGGAACTCGGGAATGTCGGCTTCGTCAATCTCGTAGTCGATCAGCACCACGATGGGTCCGCTTCGGGGCTTCAGGTCGAGCGGAAGCTGCGGCTCGTGGAAACGGTTAAGTGGGTCGAGGTCGAGCGTCTCGAACTGCGGAAGGCCGAAACGCAGCCCGAGGGCAGCGCCGACGACCATCACTCCAGCCGCCCAGAAGAGGGCGTTCTGGGCGCCGTGCGCATCGGCAACTGCGCCCCACAGCCAGCTTCCGCCAGCGATGCCGCCGAAGGTGGTCGTCTGGTAGAGCGACAGGGCGCGCGCAACGACCCATCGCGGGGTTGAAAGCTGGACGGTCGTGTTGAACAGCGACAATGCCAGCACCCAGCATGCTCCGGCGATCAGGAGCGCAGGGCCTGTGACGAACGCGTGGGTACTGAGGGCCGTAACGCAGCCGCTGAAGGCAAAGCCTGTAAACGCCAGGCGCACGGTCCATTCGCTCGACAACAGCTCGCGCATCCGTGCGCTCACCAGCGCACCGGCGATCGCGCCCAGGCCGAAACAGCCGAGCAGAATGCCGTAGGTGAGCGGGCCCCCTTGCACCAGGTCGCGCGCGACCAGCGGCAGGAGCGCGAGGATGGCACTCGTGGAGAGGCCGAAGGCGAAGCCTCGCAGCAGGACCTTGCCGATGTTGGGCGACATGGAGACGTAGCGGAAACCCGCGGAGATGGCGCGGCCGAAGCTCTCTCGCGGCAGCGGGCTCACCGGCACTGCAGGCTTCCAGCGCAGGAGTGCGAAGATGAGAGCGAAGTAGCTGCACGCATTGACGGCGAAGGCGGCCGCAGCACCTGCCGCAGCAACGATCGCACCACCCACTGCCGGTCCGACGCTGCGTGTGATGTTGAAACCCATGCTGTTCAGCGCGACCGCCGCCGGAAGGTCGCTTCTGGGTACCATGTCACCGACGGAGGCCTGCCAGGCGGGATTGTTGAGCGCGGTGCCGCAGCCGATCAGGAAGGTGAAGAACAGGAGTAGCCACGGCGTGATCAGCCCGTACCACGCACAGAGCGTCAGGGTCACGGACACGACGAGCATGAAGCCTTGTGCCGCCAGCATGATGCGGCGGCGGTCGAAATTGTCCGCGAGCGCTCCGGAGGCGAGCGAGAAAAGCATGATCGGCAGTGACGTGGAGGCCTGCACGAGTGCGACCATGTTGGCCGAGTCCGAGATCGACGCCATCATCCAGGCCGCCCCGACCGCCTGGATCAGTCCGCCGAAGTTGGAAACAAGGCTCGCCGCCCAGATGATGCGGAAGGTTTCGTGCTTGAAAGGGGCCAGGGGGGATGAGGAACTTGGCACCGGGAACTCGCTCGGATCGTGTCTGCTTCTGATGGGACCGGGTGTAAGGTAGTCGCCTGAGGGCTCACGGCAAGCACGACAGGCGCACCTTTGTCCGGTGCGGTCTTCTGCGCCCCCGAAACGCGGGCGTCAACATCCCGGTTTCCGGCCTCTCTTGATATTTCCTCCGCCACCGCGTATATAGCCGATAAATTCTTGATCGGCTGATGAAGAGTGGGACCGCGAGGACCCGCTCTTTTTTATTGCCCCGATCAGGCGCATTATCGAGCATGCCGGAGGGCATCACGTGTCCGACACGAATGAAACGACTGAAAGATATGATCCGCGGCTGATCGTCGAGACCGGTCTCGACCGTCGCGTGGCCGACATCATAGAACCCGTTCTGGTGCAGCTGGGGTACCGTCTCGTGCGCGTACGGCTCTCGGCACAGAACGGTCTGACCCTGCAGATCATGTGCGAGCGCAACGACGGCACCATGACGGTCGAGGATTGCGAGACCGTTTCGACCGCGGTTTCGCCGGTCCTCGATGTTGAGGATCCCATCGACAAGGCGTATCATCTCGAGGTGTCGTCGCCGGGTATCGACCGGCCCATGGTCCGCAAGTCCGATTTCGTGCGTTGGCTCGGGCATCTCGTCAAGTGCGAGACGTCGATTCTCGTCGACAACCGGAAGCGTTTCCGCGGCAAGATTCTGGCCGCCGATGCGGATGGCTTCACCATCGAGCGCGATCAGCCTGCATATGGCGAGGAGCCGAGGGTCGTAATTCCGTTTACGGCGCTCGCCGAGGCGAAGCTGATACTGACCGACGATCTGATCCGTGACGCACTGCGCGCCGACAAGGAAGCCAAGGCTGCGCAGGCCGCGAACCAGAACGACGAGGACGCGGAAGAGCTTTAATGAACCCTGTACTGCGCGCTCGAATGGGCGGCAACGGGGCGAACCGAGAGACAACCGGAACGGCAAGCCGTTCCATGAGCCGAGGCGGATGCGCCGGCAACACGATGGAGACTTACGACAATGGCAGTCAGTGCTAACCGGCTAGAACTTCTGCAGATCGCAGATGCTGTGGCGCGCGAAAAGGTCATCGACAGAGAGATCGTGCTGGCTGCGATGGCCGATGCCATCCAGAAGGCGGCACGCTCGCGCTACGGTTCGGAATCGAACATCCGCGCCGACATCAATTCCAAGACCGGTGAAATCCGCCTCCAGCGCCTGCTGGAAGTCGTCGATCACGCCGAGGACTACTCGACCCAGATCCCGCTGGAACTCGCCCGCGACCGCAATCCGGACGCCAAGCTCGGCGACTTCATCGCAGATCCGCTGCCGCCGATGGATTTCGGCCGTATCGCCGCCCAGTCGGCCAAGCAGGTCATCGTGCAGAAGGTGCGCGAGGCCGAGCGTGATCGCCAGTATGAGGAATACAAGGACCGCATGGGCGAGATCGTCAACGGTACGGTCAAGCGCGTGGAATATGGCAACGTCATCGTCGATCTCGGCCGTGGCGAAGGCATCATCCGTCGCGACGAGATGATCCCGCGCGAAAACATGCGCTACGGCGACCGCGTCCGTGCCTACGTCTACGACGTGCGCCGCGAGCAGCGCGGCCCGCAGATCTTCCTGTCGCGCACCCATCCGCAGTTCATGGTCAAGCTCTTCACCATGGAAGTGCCGGAAATCTACGACGGTATCATCCAGATCAAGTCGGTTGCCCGTGATCCGGGTTCACGCGCCAAGATCGCCGTCATCTCGAACGATAGCTCAATCGACCCGGTTGGCGCCTGCGTCGGTATGCGTGGTTCGCGCGTGCAGGCGGTTGTCGGTGAGTTGCAGGGCGAAAAGATCGACATCATTCCGTGGTCGCAGGACCCTGCTTCCTTCATCGTCAACGCTTTGCAGCCGGCCGAGGTCGCCAAGGTCGTTCTCGACGAGGATGCGGAGCGCATCGAAGTGGTCGTGCCCGACGAGCAGCTGTCGCTCGCCATCGGTCGCCGCGGTCAGAACGTTCGCCTCGCTTCGCAGCTTACCGGCTGGGATATCGACATCCTGACCGAGCAGGAAGAGAGCGAGCGCCGCCAGAAGGAATTCAACGAGCGCACGGCCCTGTTCATGGACGCGCTCGACGTCGACGAGATGGTTGGCCAGGTGCTGGCTTCCGAAGGCTTTGCGGCCGTTGAGGAGCTCGCCTATGTCGAGCTCGATGAAATCTCTTCGATCGATGGTTTCGACGAGGATACGGCCGTCGAAATCCAGACCCGCGCTCGCGAGTACCTCGATCGTCTGGAAGCCGAACTCGATGCCAAGCGCAAGGAGCTTGGTGTTTCGGACGACCTTCGTAAGATTGACGGCCTGACCGGGCAGATGCTGGTCGCGCTCGGCGAAGACGGCATCAAGACGATGGAAGATTTCGCAGGCTGCGCCGCGGACGACCTCGTCGGCTGGACCGAACGCAAGGACGGCGAGACCAAGAAGTTCGAAGGCCTGTTCTCCAAGCTCGACGTTTCCCGCGCGGAAGCCGAGGCGATGATCGTTCAGGCCCGTCTTGCTGCCGGCTGGATCACCGAGGAAGAACTCGCCGAGAGCCAGACCGAGGCCGAAATCGTGGAAGGCGCCGAACAGGACGCCTGAGGCGCCCGGTTCGACGCGGAAAGCGGGGAAGCCTTTGGCGGTCAGCAAACGCAAGGAAGACAGTGACGGCGCGCGCATGTGCATCGTCACGCGGGCGAGCGGCGATACGGACGAACTCATCCGTTTCGTCGCCGGACCGGACGGAACCGTGGTCCCCGACCTCAAGCGGCAGCTTCCGGGCCGTGGCTGCTGGGTCACGGCGGAACGCTCCGTCGTCGAGAAGGCCGTTTCGAAGCGGCTTTTCGCCAAGGCATTGAAATCGGACGTCAAGGCCGACCCGGGCCTCGGCGCGGAGGTCGAAAGACTTTTCGTGCTGCAGCTTGCGGGGATGATGAACATGGCCCGCAAGGCAGGCCAGTTCATTACCGGCTCGACCAAGGTGGAGCAGGCGGTGCGCAGTCTCGCGGCGCTTGCGGTGTTCCATGCGGCCGATGCGGCCCCGGACGGCGTGCGCAAGATCGATCAGGCTCGCAAGGCGATGAGTTTCGCGAGCGAGGACGAGCAGGAAATACCCTCCTTCCGCTTCGCGACCGAGGCGGAAATGGAGGGCCTTTTGGGTCAGAATGCTTTTATCCATGCCGCAGCGCTTGCAGGGCAGGCGGGTGAGGGTGTAGTGAAGCGCGCAATCATGCTCGAAAAGTACCGTGGCAACAGCCGGGTCGGGGCACATGGCGGCGCTGGCCAGCCAAACCAATGACACTGTCACCGGCTTCCGGCCGGCCTGCTTTGCATTGGATGAACGAAATTGAACGACGGGGTCTGGTGATACGCATCCGGCTCTGATCTTAGGAACGGAACGGAATGACCGACAACAAAGACGACAAGACAATCAGCGTGGCAGGCAAGAAGACGCTGACCCTGAAGCCCTCCGGGGTTCAGCAGGGAACCGTGCGCCAGGACATCGGTCGTGGCCGCACGAAGGCTGTCGTGGTCGAGACGCGCAAGCGCCGGATCTCGCGCCCCGAGGACGAGCGACCGCAAGTCGTGCCGGTCCCCCGGTGGCGAAGGCTCCGGAGCCGGCTCCCGTTCGCCAGCAGCCCGCGCCGCCTCCGCGCCAAGAACAGCCGCGACCGCGTGTAGGCGTCGTCCTGAACCAGCTTTCTGCTGATGAGATCGAGGCGCGCCGCCGTGCGCTGGCCGAAGCCCAGATCCGTGACGCCGAAGAAGCCCGTCAGCGGGCCGAGGAAGAGGCTCGCCGCAAGGTCGAGGAAGAAGCTCGCCGCAAGGCGGAAGAGGAAGAGCGCCTTCGGCTCGAAAAGGAAGAGGCCGAACGTCGCGCTGCTGCTGCTGCGCGGGGCGAACCCGAGGCGCAGCCGGAAGAGAAGCAGGAACAGCCCGTCGTGGCTCCGGCTGCTGTCGCGGCTCGTCCTGCCGAGCAGCGTCCGCAGGCAGCACGCCCGGCACCCGCCGCCGCTCCCGGCACCCCGGCCGCAACGCCGGCCGTGCGCACCAGGCGCCCCGAGACAGAGGAAGACGACCGCGGCCCGCGCAACAATGCCGGTCCGGCACGTGGCAAGGTCGTTCGTCCGGAGCCCGCGAAGGTTCCGGCTCGTCCCAAGGGCGATGAAGGCCGTCGCCAGGGCAAGCTGACGCTCACCAACGCCAGCGCCGATGAGGATGGTTCGCAGCGTGGTCGTTCGTTGTCGGCGATGCGTCGCCGCCAGGAGAAGTTCAAGCGCTCCATGATGCAGGAAACGCGCGAGAAGATCTCGCGTGAAGTCGTGCTGCCGGAGACCATCACCATTCAGGAACTGTCGCAGCGCATGTCCGAACGCGCCGTCGACGTCATCAAGTACCTGATGAAGGAAGGCCAGATGATGAAGCCCGGCGATCTGATCGACGCCGACCTGGCTGAACTCATCGCCGGCGAATTCGGCCACACCGTCAAGCGCGTTTCCGAATCCGACGTCGAAGAGGGCATCTTCAACGTCGCCGACGAGGCGGGCGACCTGGAATCGCGTCCGCCGATCGTGACCATCATGGGCCACGTCGACCACGGCAAGACGTCGCTGCTCGACGCCATCCGTCATGCCAACGTGGTCGCTGGCGAAGCCGGGGGCATCACGCAGCATATCGGTGCCTACCAGGTCGAGCAGAACGGTAACAAGATCACCTTCATCGACACGCCCGGCCACGCCGCGTTCACCGCCATGCGTGCCCGTGGTGCGCAGGCGACTGACATCGCGATCCTCGTGGTGGCGGCAGACGACAGCGTGATGCCGCAGACGATCGAGTCCATCAACCACGCCAAGGCGGCGGGTGTTCCGATCATCGTGGCGATCAACAAGATCGACAAGCCGTCCGCCGACGCCCAGCGCGTTCGCACGCAGCTCCTCCAGCACGAGGTCTTCGTCGAATCCATGGGCGGTGAAACGCTTGACGTGGAAGTCTCGGCCAAGAACGGCACGAACCTCGACAAGCTGCTCGAGGCGATCCTGCTCCAGGCCGAAATCCTCGACCTCAAGGCGAACCCGAACCGCACCGCGGAAGGTGTCGTCGTCGAAGCCCAGCTCGATCGCGGTCGCGGCGCCGTCGCCACAGTTCTCGTGCAGACGGGTACGCTGCGTCCTGGCCAGATCCTCGTCGCCGGCGACCAGTGGGGCCGCGTGCGCGCTCTCGTCAATGACAAGGGCGAACACGTCAAGGAAGCTGGCCCGTCGATGCCGGTCGAAGTGCTCGGCCTTTCGGGCACGCCGGCCGCCGGTGACAAGTTCGCCGTGGTCGAGAACGAAGGTCGCGCCCGCGAGATTTCCGAGTACCGCCAGCGCCTCGCCCGCGAAAAGCAGGTGGCGCGCCAGTCGGGTTCGCGTGGCTCGCTGGAACAGATGATGAGCCAGCTCCAGAGCTCCGGCCTCAAGGAGTTCCCGCTGCTGATCAAGGGCGACGTGCAAGGCTCCATCGAAGCCATTGCCGGCGCGCTCGAAAAGCTCGGTACCGACGAAGTGCGGGTGCGCATCGTGCATTCCGGCGCCGGCGCCATCACGGAATCGGACATTTCGCTCGCCGAAGCGTCCAACGCCGCGATCATCGGCTTCAACGTCCGCGCGAACGCACAGGCTCGCTCGCTCGCCGAGCGTCAGGGCATCGAAATCCGCTACTACAACATCATCTACGATCTGGTGGATGACGTGAAGGCGGCCATGTCCGGCCTGCTCTCGCCCGAACGCCGCGAAACCTTCCTCGGCTATGCCGAGATCCTGGAAGTGTTCAACATCACCAAGGTCGGCAAGGTCGCGGGTTGCCGCGTCACCGAAGGCAAGGTCGAGCGTGGTGTGGGCGTGCGTCTCGTGCGCGACAACGTCGTCATCCACGAAGGCAAGCTCAAGACGCTCAAGCGCTTCAAGGACGAGGTCTCGGAAGTCAATGTCGGCCAGGAATGCGGCATGGCCTTCGAGAACTACGAAGACATCCGCGCCGGCGACCAGATCGAGTGCTTCCGCGTCGAGCATGTCACGCGCACGCTCTGATAGCGGCCAATTATTCATACGACGGCAAGGGGCGCTTCGGCGCCCCTTCCTGTATCAGAAGGGTTCATGGCCGCGAGGCGGCATTGTCCTTCCCTGACCCGATCAAGGCGGTGGACGGAAGGCTTCTCGCCCTGCCGGCCACCCGTGTCTTGACCTTTTGACACAAAAGGTTCATTTCACCCTCTCTTTTGACAAGGGTTCGAACCCCAGGGCCGGCTGACGGCAGACAGAGACCACAGACCATGACCAAGGCAACGACTTCCGCGCCGTCGCAGCGCATGCTTCGTGTTGGCGAACAGGTGCGCGCAGCGATCACCCAGATCCTTCAGCGCGGCGAAGTGCGCGATCCGCTGATAGAGAAGACGGTGATCTCGATTTCGGAGGTACGCATGTCTCCGGACCTGAAGCACGCCACGGCCTATGTCACGCCGCTTGGGGTGGCCGACCACACCACAGTGATCGAAGCCCTGAACCGCAACGCGAAATACATTCGCGGCCGCCTTGGCCCGCAGTTGCGGCAGATGAAATACATGCCGGACGTGCGCTTCCGCGACGATACCAGCTTTGACAATTACAAGAAGATCGATGAGCTCCTGCGCTCCCCAGAGGTCGCGCGCGACCTCTCCGCAGGCGACGAGAACGAAGAACAATAGAAGTACAGATGTCCAAACCACGCAAACCCAAGGGGCGCCCGGTTTCCGGATGGCTCATCCTCGACAAGCCCTTCGACTTCGGGTCGACGGAAGCAGTTTCCAAGATCAAGTGGCTCTTCAAGGCCCAGAAGGCCGGACATGCGGGAACCCTTGACCCCCTTGCTTCCGGCATGCTGCCGATTGCTCTCGGCGATGCCACCAAGACGGTTCCCTATGTCATGGATGGTCGCAAGATCTATGAGTTCACGGTGACCTGGGGCGAGGAGCGGTCGACGGACGATCTGGAAGGCGACGTGACACGAAGCAGCTCGGATCGCCCCACCGCAGAGGCCATTCACGCGCTAATTCCCGCCTACACGGGGACAATCCAGCAAATTCCGCCGCAGTTTTCAGCGATCAAGATCGAAGGCGAGCGCGCCTACGATCTCGCCCGGGAAGGCGAGACCGTCGAGATCCCGTCGCGCGAGGTCGAGATTCACCGGCTGACTCTGGTCGGATGCCCGGACGAGAACACTGCACACTTCGAGGTCGAATGCGGAAAGGGCACGTACGTGCGTGCGCTCGCGCGTGATTTCGGTCGGGACCTCGGGTGCTACGGTCACGTTTCCTCGCTACGCCGTACCTTCGTCGCCCCGTTCGGCGAGGAGGACATGGTGCCGCTTGCGGATCTGGTGGCGCTGGAGTCCATCGAGGACGACGCGGAGCGGCTGGCCGCACTGGACGAGTTCCTGATCGACACGGCGGAGGCACTTTCCGACCTTCCGCATGTCGCGGTCAGCGAAGACCAGGCGCATCGGCTGCGGATGGGCAATCCGATCATCCTGCGGGGCCGCGACGCTCCCGTATCGGCGGACGAAGCCTATGCGACCGCGCGCGGCAAGCTCGTCGCTATCGGCGAAGTGGGTGGCGGGGAGTTTCGCCCGAAGAGGGTCTTCGCCGGTTGACGGCGGGTCTCTTCACGAAGGCGCCTCGCCCGGTCCGGGCGAGCGCGCGAAATATCGCCACTTGATTTCCCCTGACGGGCGCGGCTTTATAGGCGCCTGAAGTCGTCGCGTGTCGGGCATGCACGCTCAATACGTCAAGCTCTTTCGCTGGCTAAGGGCACGGCGCGGCCTGGCACCGGGCAGAAAGGGTGGCCGGTGACGATCGCAATGAAAGAGGCAACAGCGCCTTCCGAGAAGGCTCTCCGCTCGTTCTGGCGCAGGTGGCTGCACCGGCCGATTGCCTTTTACATGGTCTGCCTCATCCTCGTCGTCGTCGTTCCGGCGTTTCTCTTTGCCATTATCGTCGTGGAGCGCACGAACGAGGCGCAGGAGAGGATCTTAGAATCCCTGCTCCGGACATCCACAGGTGCCGTCAATCGGGTGGTGGAGCGCGAAGTGTCGGGCATGGTCTCGACACTGAATTTCCTCTCGACCTCCGATCACCTTCAGAAAGGCAACTTCGAGGAGCTGCATGCGCAGGCCGTCAAGGCGCTCGCCGGCAGTAATACCCACTTCCTGCTGATCGACCGGAACCTCCATCAGGTTCTGAACACGCGCGTGAGTTACGGCGCGCCTCTCGGTCCGACGTCCGACCCCGAGACTGCCGAGGATGTGTTCGAGCGCGATACGCTCGCTGTCTCCAACCTCTTCTTCGGCAAGACGGCCCAGAAGTGGGTGTTCAACGTCTATCAACCGGTGCGCCTTGCCTCCGGCGAAAGCATGTTGCTCACTCTGACCAAAAATGCCGAAAGCCTGGAGAATGCGGTCAACCGGGACATTCTTTCCCCGGGCTGGAGCGCCGCCGTTCTTGATGGCGCAGGCAACGTGATCGTTTCGACCGATACGACCCAGCAGACCGGAGCACCCTTCTTCCTGCAGGTCGTCCCATCCCTCAGGCTCGGCGTGAGTACGATGTCCCATGGCGGCGAAGAATATCGTGTCGTGACGGAATTCTCTGCCGTGACCGGCTGGAAGATCATCGCCTGGGCCAAGGCTTCGGCGGTGCAGGCGCCTGCCGAGGCTTCGTTCCTCTGGCTCACGATCGGAGGCCTTGTCTTCGCCGTGATCGCTGCTTGCGGAGGTCTCGCCATCGCACGGATTGTCTCGCGCGATGTGAGGATGCTGGCGAGCGATGCCCGCAAGCTCGGAGAAGGCAAGCGAATTCCTCCGCGCCGTCACGCGGTCGCCGAGCTCGAGACGGTCTCACGTGCCCTCTCGACGGCTTCGGATGCCCGCAGGAGAGCCGAGGGGGAAGTGCGGTTCCTGATGCGCGAGGTGGCCCATCGTTCGAAAAACCAGCTTACGGTGATTCAGGCGATGCTCAACCAGTCCGCAAACAAGGCGGAATCGGCGAGCGAATTCGCCGATGCTTTCCGCAAGCGGGTTGCGGGGCTCGCCCGGTCGACCGACCTGATGATCGACAATGCCAGCCAGGGCGTGAATTTCGCCGATCTCGCCCGAAACCAGCTGAAGCCCTTCGCTCCCGACGAGCCGCGCCGCCTGACGATCGCGGGACCCGAGGTTCTTCTCGATGCGCAGACATCGCAAACCCTCGGCATGGCGTTGCACGAGCTTGCGACCAACGCCACGAAATACGGCGCCTTTGCCAATAGCGACGGAACCGTCACCCTCACTTGGACCGATGACGGCGAGACCCTTCGCATCGTCTGGCGCGAGCGCGGTGCTGAGATCGAGCCGGAACACCGCGCCAGTGATCGGAAGGGTTTCGGCAGCACGGTTCTCGAGCGGATGCTCAGCATGGCCCTTGACGCGACGCTCGAACGGCAAATGCACGAAGATGGAATCGAGTGGAATGTCAGCATACCGTCGCGGAACCTCAGGGCGGCGGATCATCCGGAGGTTGCGGACGGCGAGCAAGGCTGACGGCGCACGCTTTTGGGGGCCGGTATCTCCCCTTCCATTTCGTGGCTGAATGGTTTATAGGCACGCCCAGCATTCGGGCCTGGCCCGTCTGCCTTCATGGCCATTGCTGGACGACATCCCGGCAATTGGCGACCCAAGTCCTCCATTGATGAAAGGATCATTCGATGTCGATCACTGCTGAGCGCAAGGCTGCGCTGATCAAGGAATACGCGACCGTCGAAGGCGATACCGGTTCTCCGGAAGTCCAGGTTGCAATCCTGACCGAGCGCATCAACAACCTGACGGAACACTTCAAGGGCCACAAGAAGGACAACCACTCCCGTCGTGGTCTTCTGACGATGGTTTCGAGCCGCCGCTCGCTTCTTGACTATCTCAAGAAGAAGGACGAGTCCCGTTACAGCAAGCTGATTGCTGCACTGGGCATTCGCCGCTAAGTTTTTCTGGCGGGCGTTCCTTGCGGAGCGCCCGCCAGTTGTTTTTGCGGAGTTCTCCGCCGACCGTTCCATGTCGTGCTTTGCCCGTGGGCGGCCGATCGGAACGAGACTATTCCAGCGGGCCGGGTGGGCCGGTCCTGCGGAACCAACCGATGACCTGTCATGGGGCAGGATTGCAGGATGCTTCAGGCGCTCGCCTGTCTCCGGCGTGGCGGGAAGCGCCATAGCCGGGCGGTGCAGAATTCGCCCTCCGCGCGAAGCCTCCCGTTGTCTTGCCCATGATGTGTCATGAATGCGGATCAGAGCCACCTGCGCCTAGCGGCGGCGGTGCCAGGATCCGCACATGAAGGACAAGATATGTTCGATACCCATACGGTTGAAATTGAATGGGCGGGCCGCCCGCTCAAGCTCGAAACCGGCAAGATCGCGCGTCAGGCTGACGGCGCAGTGCTTGCCACCTACGGCGAAACCGTCGTCCTCGCGACTGTCGTTTCTGCCAAGGCGCCGAAGCCCGGCCAGGACTTCTTCCCGCTGACCGTAAACTACCAGGAAAAGACCTATGCCGCCGGCAAGATCCCGGGCGGCTACTTCAAGCGCGAAGGACGCCCGAGCGAGAACGAGACGCTCGTATCTCGCCTGATCGACCGTCCCATCCGCCCGCTGTTCCCGGAAGGCTACAAGAACGACACGCAGGTCATCGTGACCGTCGTTCAGCACGACCTCGAGAACAACCCCGACATCCTGTCGATGGTTGCTGCTTCTGCAGCGCTCACGCTGTCCGGGATTCCCTTCATGGGCCCGATCGGCGGCGCACGCGTCGGCTACATCAATGGCCAGTACGTCCTGAACCCGCACCTCGATGAAATGACCGAGTCGACCCTCGACCTCGTCGTTGCCGGAACCCAGGAAGCTGTGCTCATGGTCGAATCCGAGGCCAAGGAGCTTCCGGAAGACATCATGCTCGGCGCCGTCGTCTTCGGACAGAAGGGCTTCCAGCCGGTTATCGATGCGATCATCAAGCTCGCCGAAGTTGCTGCCAAGGAGCCGCGCGAATTCGAGCCGGAAGACTATTCCGCTCTCGAGACCGCCATGCTCGGCATTGCCGAGGCAGAACTGCGTGATGCCTACAAGATCACTGAAAAGGCCGCCCGCTACGCAGCCGTCGACGCGGTAAAGGCGAAGGTCAAGGCGCACTTCCTGCCCGAAGGCGTTGAAAACCCGGAATACACCGCCGAGGAAATCGGCGCGGTCTTCAAGCACCTGCAGGCCAAGATCGTTCGCTGGAACATCCTCGACACCAAGAGCCGCATCGATGGCCGTGACCTCGTCACCGTCCGTCCGATCGTCGCAGAAGTCGGCCTGCTCCCGCGCACGCACGGTTCGGCCCTCTTCACCCGCGGCGAAACCCAGGCCATCGTCGTTGCCACCCTCGGCACCGGCGAAGACGAGCAGTACGTCGATTCCTTGACTGGCATGTACAAGGAAAACTTCATGCTGCACTACAACTTCCCGCCCTTCTCGGTCGGTGAAACGGGCCGCATGGGTTCCCCGGGCCGCCGCGAAATCGGTCACGGCAAGCTTGCCTGGCGCGCCATCCACCCGATGCTGCCGGCCGCCGACCAGTTTCCCTACACGCTGCGTGTCGTCTCGGAGATCACCGAGTCGAACGGTTCGTCCTCGATGGCTACCGTTTGCGGGACCTCGCTTGCTCTGATGGACGCGGGCGTTCCGCTTGCAAAGCCGGTCGCCGGTATCGCCATGGGCCTCATCAAGGAAGACGAGCGCTTCGCCGTCCTGTCGGACATCCTCGGTGACGAAGACCACCTCGGCGACATGGACTTCAAGGTTGCAGGCACCGACGCCGGCATCACCTCGCTGCAGATGGACATCAAGATCGACGGCATCACCGAGGAGATCATGAAGGTCGCTCTCGACCAGGCCAAGGGCGGTCGTCTGCACATCCTCGGCGAAATGGCCAAGGCAATCACCGAGAGTCGTTCGGAACTCGGCGAGTTCGCTCCCCGCATCGAAGTCATGAACATCCCGGTCGACAAGATCCGCGAAGTCATCGGTTCGGGCGGCAAGGTCATCCGCGAGATCGTCGAAAAGACCGGCGCCAAGGTCAACATCGAAGACGACGGTACCGTCAAGATCGCATCGTCCTCGGCCAAGGAAATCGAAGCGGCCCGCAAGTGGATCCACTCGATCGTCGCCGAACCGGAAGTTGGCCAGATCTACGAAGGGACGGTCGTCAAGACCGCCGACTTCGGCGCCTTCGTCAACTTCTTCGGCCCGCGCGATGGTCTCGTCCACATCTCGCAGCTCGCTTCCGAGCGCGTCGCTAAGACCTCGGATGTCGTCAAGGAAGGCGACAAGGTCTGGGTCAAGCTGATGGGCTTCGACGAGCGCGGCAAGGTTCGCCTCTCCATGAAGGTCGTCGACCAGGCGACCGGCAAGGAAGTCGTTGCCGAGAAGAAGGGCGACGGCGAAGCCGCCGAGTAATCGAGGCTCGATGAAAATCCGGGGGCGCGGAGCGGCACGTTCCGCGCCCCTTTCTTTATACCGGGAGCTGGTGCTCCCCCTCCAGGACCCCCCGCCATGTCGCGTGATGCTCTCAAGACGCTCTATCATCCCTTTGCAGCCGGTATCGTTGAACCGCCGGGTGCCGGGCAGCGCTATCTGTTCCTTGGCGCCGAGGCTGGCCAAAGGGCACCGGATGGGTTTCAGGCGGAGATCCATTCGGTCCAGCCGTTGCGCTCGCTCTTCCGCGCTCTCGAGGCCGCACGCCTCCAGGTCACGCCTGTCATCGAGGGAGAAGAATACGACGGGGCACTGATCCTGTGCGGCAAGCACAAGGGCCAGAACGAGGACCGGATTGCGGAGGCGCTCCGGCGCGTCCGGGAAGGTGGGCTGATCGTCGTCGCAGGCGGGAAGGAAGACGGAATCCAGTCTCTCCGCAAGCGCATTGCCCAGTTTGAGTTTGGGGGCGACCACACGCCCAAGTATCACGGCGTCGCATTCTGGTTCCAGCGGCCCGCAAACATTGCCGAAGCAGCCAAGGCGCTTTCGGCCCGTTCCGTTCGGGTTGAGGATCGCTTCACGGCAACGCCGGGCATGTTCTCGCATGATCGGGTCGACGCCGCATCCGAGATGCTGGCAGCCCGGATCCCTGCCGATTTCAAGGGCCATGCGGCCGATTTCGGTGCTGGATGGGGTTATCTCTCCGTGATGCTTGCGGAGCACGCTCCGGGCCTCAAGGGTGTCGATCTCTTCGAGGCCGACTACGATGCGCTGGAGGCCGCCAGGGCAAACATCGCGGAGAACTGCCCGAACGTCCCCACACGCTTCTTCTGGAGCGACCTGACGAGCGAGCAGCCTCGCGACCACTACGATCTCATCGTGATGAATCCGCCCTTCCACGAGGGCCATGCGGCAGACCACGGCCTCGGAGCGGCAATGATCCGCATGGCGGCCAAGGCATTGAAGGTCGGCGGACGGCTCATGCTCGTCGCCAATCGCGGGCTGCCCTACGAGCCCGTGCTGTCGGAGGCGTTCAAGGAAAGCGGCGAGATCTCGCGCAATGCGCGCTTCAAGGTTCTCTGGGGCAGGCGCTAGAGCCGCTCATCGGGCGATCCGGTCCCGCGGGAAAAAGCGGATCGCCTTGGCAAGACTTAGGAGCAAGGAGGCCGGACGCGATCGAGATCGGCGCCCGGCTGGGGAACATGCCTACTCGGCGTCCGCCTTCGCCAGCGTATCCAGGACCGGCATCGAGGTGATGTTGTAGCCGGAGTCGACGTAGTGGATCTCGCCCGTCACGCCGCTGGACAGGGGGGAGAGCAGGTAGAGAGCGGAATTTCCGACGTCTTCGATCGTGACCGTGCGGCGCAGCGGAGAGTTCTTCTGCTGCCAAGAGAGCATTGCGCGCGCATCGGAAATGCCGGCGCCGGCGAGCGTCCGGATCGGGCCAGCCGAGATCGCGTTGACGCGAATTCCGCGTGGGCCGTAGTCGCCCGCCAGATAGCGCACCGAAGCCTCGAGAGCGGCCTTCGCAACACCCATGACATTGTAGTTCGGCATGACGCGCATCGACCCGTTGTAGGTCAGCGTCAACATCGTGCCGCCTTCGTTCATAAGTTCTGCTGCGCGCTTCGCGATCTCGGTAAAGGAGAAGCAGGAGATTACCATGGTCCGGGTGAAATTCTCCCGGCTGGTATTGGCGTAGAGCCCCTTCAGCTCGTTCTTGTCGGAGAAACCGATGGCGTGAACCACGAAGTCGAGCTTGCCCCACCGTTCCTTGATCGCCGAAATCACGGAGTCGACCGAAGCGATGTCTTCGACGTCACAGGGCAGCAGGAAGTCTGAACCAAGCTCAGCGGCGAGAGGCTTGACCCGCTTTCCGAGTGCCTCCCCCTGATACGTGAATGCCAGTTCCGCACCCTGACTGGCGAGTGCCTTGGATATTCCCCATGCGATCGAATGATTGTTCGCGACACCCATGATGAGGCCGCGTTTTCCGTTCATCAAGCCAGTCATTGCATCACCCGTTGTAACGCTGGAATACCAGCGTGGCGTTCGTCCCGCCAAATCCGAAGGAGTTCGACAGCGCAGTGTCGATCTTTGCATTGTCGATGCGCTTGCGCACGATCGGCACGCCTTCGAATTCCGGGTCGAGTTCGGTGATGTGTGCACTTTCGCCGATGAAGCCCGCCTGCATCATCAGCAGGCTGTAAATGGATTCCTGGACGCCGGCGGCTCCCAGCGAATGCCCCGTCAGCGACTTTGTCGACTGGATGTAGGGAAGCTTCGAGCCGAACACTTCGCGGATCGCTCCGATTTCCTTGCTGTCGCCGACCGGGGTGGAGGTGCCGTGAGTATTGATGTAGTCGACGTCGCCCTTGACCGTCGAAAGCGCCTGGCGCATGCACCGGATCGCGCCTTCGCCGGAGGGGGCTACCATGTCGTAGCCGTCTGATGTCGCGCCGTAGCCGACGACTTCGGCGTAGATCTTGGCGCCGCGCGCCTTGGCGTGCTCCAGTTCTTCCAGAACCAGTACGCCCGCACCGCCGGCAATCACGAAGCCGTCACGGCTTGCATCATAGGCCCGCGATGCGGTTGCCGGCGTGTCGTTGTACTTGGAGGACATGGCGCCCATTGCGTCGAACAGGTTCGACATGGACCAGTCGAGATCCTCGTGGCCACCGGCAAACATCACGTCCTGCTTGCCCCACTGGATCATTTCCACGGCATTGCCGATGCAGTGCGCGGAAGTCGAGCAGGCCGACGAGATGGAGTAGTTGACGCCGTGGATCTTGAACCAGGTCGCAAGGGTCGCCGACGCGGTCGAAGACATGGCCTTCGGCACGGCGAAGGGGCCGATCCGCTTGGGGCTGTTGTTCTTTTCGGTGATCTCCGCCGCTTCCACGATGGTGCGCGTGGAAGGCCCGCCCGATCCCATGATGATGCCGGTACGCTCGTTCTGGGCGTACTCATTCTCTTCCAGGCCCGAATCGGCGATGGCCTGCTTCATCGCGACGTGGTTCCAGGCTCCGCCCTGCGAGAGAAAACGCATGGCCCGACGATCGACGAGGTCGGTCGGATCGAGGGAAGGGGAGCCCCAGACCTGGCACTTGAAGCCATGGTCGGCAAAGTCCTGCGAGAAACTGATACCGGATTTCGCTTCGCGGAGCGATCCGGTGACCTCCTCCGCGTTGTTCCCGATGGAAGATACGATCCCTAGACCCGTTACAACAACCCGTCTCATTGTTTTTGACCTTCTTGCTTACTCGGCGGAACGACCCGCGTAAAAAGCGAGGCGGTTGTCCGCGTTGACGTCGGATGTCGCGGGCAGGCGGGTGCCTGCGCCGCGACGGGCAGCTCTGTGCTGCTCAGGCGGCCTTGTCCTGAAAGAGTCCGACGCGCAGGTCGGTCGCCTTGTAGATGACTTCTCCGTCCGCTTTCATCCAGCCGTCCGCGATGCCGAGGACGAGCCGGCCGCGCATGACGCGCTTGAAGTCGATGCCGTACTCGACGAGTTTCGTCGCGGGCGTGACCATGCCGGTGAACTTCACTTCGCCGGTCGAGATCGCCCGGCCCTTGCCTGGCTCGCCGAGCCAGCCGAGATAGAAGCCGGTCAGCTGCCACATCGCGTCGAGACCGAGGCAGCCCGGCATGACGGGATCGCCCTGGAAATGGCAGGGAAAGAACCAGAGATCCGGAGTGATGTCGAACTCCGCGCGAATGAAGCCTTTGTCGTGCGGTCCGCCGGTCTCGGAGATTTCGGTGATCCGGTTGAACATCAGCATCGGAGGAAGCGGAAGCTGCGCATTGCCGGGGCCAAACATTTCGCCCCGTCCGCAGGTCAGGATTTCCTCGTAGTTGAAGCTGGATTGCCGTGTGGTCATCTGAGTGTCTAATCCCCGCACTTTGGTTTTCGTTAACAGCTTTAAAGCAGGATCACCTCAAAATGAAGCATCCGCATGACCCTTCCCGTCCTGATACCCCATGCTGGCGACAAGGAAGGCTTTGCTTATTGCCGGTGTCGCATACATGATGACTGCGCCCTCAGCCAGTGCAAATTGAGCGCAGGTGCGCAAAGTGCCCGGTTTTCCGCATGTTCGCGGCTGTCCTGTGTTCTGGTTGCTATTGAAACCTTCGAATTGCAAAGTTATATCGGAAGCTCAATTCAGTTTGTCAAAGATCAGGCACGCGGACTACCTGCTGATGACGCATGGAAAAGAAATGCCCATTGAAGAGCGCCTGCGCCACTCCGGGTTGCGCCCGACGCGCCAGCGCGTTGCGCTTGCCGATCTGTTGTTCGCCAAGGGCGACCGGCATCTGACGGTCGAGGAGCTTCACGAGGAAGCGGTCGGCGCGGGCGTGCCCGTC
The DNA here is from genome assembly GCF_016864555.1 of Sinorhizobium sp. BG8. Lineage (NCBI taxonomy): Bacteria > Pseudomonadati > Pseudomonadota > Alphaproteobacteria > Hyphomicrobiales > Rhizobiaceae > Sinorhizobium > Sinorhizobium sp. BG8. Next base: position 930,022 of record NZ_CP044011.1, read on the forward strand.
TCGCTGGCGACCGTCTACAATACCCTCCATCAGTTCACCGAGGCGGGGCTCATCCGTGTGCTCGCCGTCGAAAGCTCCAAGACTTACTTCGACACCAACGTATCCGATCATCACCACTTCTTCGTGGAAGGTGACAACCACGTCCTCGATATTCCCGTCAGCAACATCGAGATCGGCAATCTTCCGGATGCGCCGGAAGGCATGGAGATCGCCCATGTCGATGTCATCATAAGGCTTCGTCGAAAATAGCCGCAGGGGGCCAGGACGCTACGTCCTGGCATGCGCACTTCGCTGTTCGGGCGGAAACGGTCCAGTCCTGGCGAATGCTTGGCTACATGACGTCTTCGGGGCGCCTGCCGGGCCTCGGTTTGTAAACCGGAAAGCACCAGCCGAAACGAAGCGCACCGGCGCGCACGACAAAGGCCGACAGCGTGCCGACGACGGAGGCGAAGATGAGCGATGTGCCCGCTAGAGTGGCGACCGTAAACGCCGCCGCACCGATCAGCGCCGCTGTGATGTAGATCTCCGGTCTGAGCAGAACCGAGGGTTCGTCAGCAAGAACGTCGCGCAGGATCCCCCCGAAACTCGCAGTCATGACCCCTGTGACGATCGCGATGATGGGCGAACCCGTGACGGACAGCCCCTTGGCCGCACCCATGACGCAATACGCGGAAAGGCCGATCGCGTCGAACCACAGAAGCAGTCTGTATCGCGACTCGACCAGGTGGGCGGTGAAGAAGACGATAAGCCCCACCGTGATGCAAACCACGATATAGACCGGATTGTTCACCCAGAACACCGGCAGCGTCCCGATGATGATGTCGCGCAGTGTCCCGCCGCCGACACCGGTGACTAGGGCGAGGAAGAGAAAGCCTATGATGTCGATCTGCTTGCGGGACGCCGAAAGCGCGCCCGTTGCAGCGAAGACCGCCACACCGGCATAGTCGAGGAGTTCAAGAACGGTCAAGGTGAGCCTTCCGCAAGTGGGGATTGCACGCGAATCCGCATTCTGCACAGCTTCGCGACAGATTGCATGGCGTATTTTGCGGCCAGCGTCGCCGGGATTCGCTTGTCGCGGCCGTTCGGCGCGAGCATGCCCACACCAGGTGGTGGCCGTCTCCCTCGACTGGATCATCGCCCATCCGGAATACCGCGCCGCAAAGAGGTCGATGTAATGAATGTTCGTGCCGGAATGCTTGCCCTCTGCCTTCCGTTCCTCCTCGTGCAGGTGAATGACCTGTCGGCGCAGAACCTGATCGCGGATGTCGTTTCGCACGAGAAGGAAGCGGTGGGCCAGAAGTGCAAGGCCGCCGAGTATGCCGAGGATTTTGTCTCCCTGGTGGACTTCAACAACGACGGTCTCGATGACGTCATCACCAATCTGGGTGCGGTGAGGTGTGACGGCGAGGTGGGCGGCCTCTGCGGCGAGGTCGGATGCCCCTACAACTTCTATATTCAGGTGGCCGAAGGAGGCTACTTCTTTGCCGCAAATGCCGATCTCTACGGCTACGATGTCAAGAAGCGCTACGGCAACATGGTCCTTGAGCTCAAGGCGAATGCCGCCTCCTGCGGACGGGATGACTCCGAATACTGCTCAATGACGATAAGAGTGCGTGGCGCCCGGTTCGAGACGATCTCGAAGAAGTGATCCTCTCTCCGTTAGCGGTCTGGCCTGCAACACCTTCTCATGAGACCCTGAACGCGTGATTTGCGTTCAGGCACGGCAAACTCCATTGCGCCTGTTCCGGAGACGAACCGATGCGCACGGTGCTGACATTGGCGGCGGCATTTCTCCTCGGCACGCCCGCCTTGCCGCACAGCTTCTATGAGGTCGCCTGTTGCTCCGGCCGCGATTGCAAACCCATCCCTGCAGGCGACGTGACGCCGACGAAGGAGGGCTGGCGGGTCCGCATTACCGGCGAAGTGATCAAGTACAACAGCTGGCCCCTCAAGCGGTCTCCCGACGGGGAATTCCATCGTTGCACCGCCTTCGGCAATTTCGGTCCCAATGGCCGTACCCAGTGTCTCTACGTTCCTGATATGGCGGAATAGCCTGTCGACCGTTTAGCTCGCCCGGTGACTGACCGGCGACCGATGGCTGTGTCTCCAGCGACCGAGCTGGGATCGAGCCGTTCTATCCGGGAAAGAGAGCATCGGTGCGGCCCGTGACGTAGTAGGCAAGCAGACCCGTCCATTCACGAAGGGCGGTGGTCATGATCTGTGCATTGGTGGAAGGCTGCGTGAAATCGAACGCCAGGCCAGCAACTCCGGTCGTGCGGTAGTCGGTCGGCCAGGGCTGGACATCGATCCCGGCCCGGCGAAACAGTCCCATCGCACGCGGCATGTGAAAGGCGGAGGTTACCAGCAGGCAGCCGGAGAGATTGTTGGTCGTCAGCACCTCGCTCGTCTTCGAAACGTTCTCGAAAGTCGTGCGGGACTGGGTCTCCAGGAGCAGCCGTTCCGGAGGGATGCCGAATGTCTCGAAGAAGTCCCGAGAAACGGCGGCATCGCCCGCATAGGTGCCGCTGAAGGAGCCATCTCCGCCGGAAATCAGTATCCGGGCCTGCGGAAAGAGGCGCGCCAGCCTCAGCGTTTCGATGAAGCGGTCGCCGGCCTGGTTTATTTCGAAGCCGCCGCGGGCGGCTATGACCTCCGCCTCTATTCCGCCGCCGAGCACGATGATGCATCCCGGCCCGGACGCGGGCAGGCTCGTGCGTTCGAAGCGGTCCTCGAGGGGCTGCAACAGCACCGTGCCGGTGGAGGTGAAGAGCGTCACGAACAGAAGGAGCGCCGCGCAGAGGAGGGCGAGGCTGCGCAAGCGCCGCCATTTGAGCGCGCCGAAGATCATGCCACCGGCGAGCAGCACGAAGCTCAACGAGAGTGGTTGCGCCGCAAGCCAGGCCATTTTTGAGATGAGATAGGTCAATCGTTGCCTTTCCTGCAGAACTTGGCCGATGTCGACGGTGACGCGCTCCGCATCGGGCGGCGCCGCCAACCCGAAGATGTGCCCCATTCGCGAGTTCCGGTCATTCCGGTACGGCCACTGAGTGCGATGGCGCGTGCCACGGCACGATCCGCGCATGTGCTGCTAGCAAAACAAGGTAAAGAAAATCGAACCGCGACCTTGGTGCGGCGCCGGCCGCATGCCGGCCGATGCCTCACCCATGATAGAATGGCTGCCGGCACGGTTGGGCGACCGTCCTCGTGCCACACGGAAATCGCGGCACGCGCCATCACTATCAACGCCTTCTATATCCCCCCGCAATGGAACATAGTGTGGATGGTTTCAGTTGTCCCATGGCAAACCTCATCAGGAGACAGGCAATGGCAGACGATAAGAAAAGCGCAAAACCACCGCTTGGCGTGGTTCGACCCGGCAACAAGGCTTCGGAGGATCCCATGGCTGACGAGTTCGATGCGACTGCGGCGGCAGGCGAATCGGTAAGCGAACAGATCGAGGCACTCCGGGCGGAGATTGGCCGGCTGAAGGAGAGCGCAGGGCTTCTGGCTGAGGGCACGGGTCACCTTGCCATGTCCCAGGCGAGATCGCTTCGCGACGACGCCGAGGAACTGATCGTGGCCAACCCCTTTGCCGCCCTCGCCGGAGCGGCTTTGGTTGGATATCTCTTCGGCTTGACCAGGCGCTAGAGCCCATCAGTCCTGCTTCGGCGCATGAAAACGGGCAGCCTCGACGGGCTGCCCGTTACTTATCGCGCCCTGGCACCGACCATTCACCAGTAGCGCCGGCGCGGTGGTTCGCTGGTCGCGGACGCCAGGAGAAAGCCGACTGCAAGACCGGCGAGTGCGGATGTCACGACGATCGCCGACAGCGCGGCCGGGTGGCTGCGGGCGGTGTCGGCCACGGCAGTGCCTTCGGATCTTACATAGTCGGCTGCGTTCGAGACTGCCGGTCGGGCTGCTCGAAAAGCGTGTCGCGCCCGGCGGTTTAAGCCCTTGTAAGTATCGGTGCCCTGGTCCGCCAGCTGCTTGTGCAGTCGTGCGAGGTCATCTCGAAGGGCGGCGATCTGGGATTGCGCATCGGTAGCCATTGCTTTCTCCTTGCTGCTCTCGAACTCGAACGGCTGCCGGGCTGTTCGGGTTCCACAGAGTTTCGGAATTTTCGCAGTTGCCACCCGTCCCTGGTTTCCCGGAAGTCCAGAATGCAGATGGGTTGTCTCTGGCACAAAGTGATGGGCATCGGCGAACTTCGCACGATGCCCGGAGCAACTCGGTAGCGTGGCTTTCAGCGCGAGCAACTCGGTCGATGCCGGCGGTCCGGCTGCCAAGCGGCTCCGCGAGGAGAATTTCAGTCGGAAGTCTCGTTAGCGATGCGGCCTTGCTTTTTGAGCACTATCGCATCGTCCGTTGAGGGCATCTCCGTGTCGTCGGTGGTAGTGATGCTGGCGGTCGTGATTTCGGTGTCGACTGACGCCGTGACCTTCTTGTGTGCCGGGCAGTCCGCAAGGGCCGCGGAGGCGGAGAAGCACAGGACGGCTGCGATGGTAAGCGCTGCTTTCATGATGGGACTCCTTCGCTCTTCAAGACCGGCGAAGTCTAGTCTCGGTCGGCGCCCTGTCCAAATCACGCTTTTGTATGCTGCCCGTGACACTGGAGCGGTTGCGACAGCATAGCGCCATCCCAGCTGACGGAGAAACTCGCTTGTTCTCTCCGGAAAACGGTAGTGCGACGGGTCGAGCGGCGTAAAGCGCGCCGATCGACGGTTCGACACCTATCGGCAGACGAGGTGGTAAGCTGCTGCTCCGACATGCAGGCGCCAGCGGCATGCCCGGTATTGCTCTTTGTCTGCCGCTCGCAGTAGCCGCAGTCGCTTCTGACGTTGACCACGGATGTACTGGCACTGATGGATTAGCGATGATGAGGAAGGTCGGGGCGGTTTCGCCCCGACTTTTTTGTTTCTGACGTTTGAGAGGGGAGCCGGCCGCGTGCGAGCGCAACGGGCCGCGACAAGCCACCTTACTCCGATCGCGGCTTTGCTTCTGCGTTTGGTTGCGCCAGGCGCAGTGCACGTAGTTTCTGTGTCTTCTTGTCGCGCGCAGCGGTCTCCGCCGCGACGATGTTCTTGGCAGTCGTGTCGATCGGGGAAGCCGTTCCATGCGCCGGCAGCTTGTCCGGCTTGAAAAACCCTTTTTGGTGACAGTCATCTGTCCCTCCCATTGAGGAAAGCAGCGGGCTGCCCTCTGTCGTCATCGGGCCCGGGCTACTACCTTCCTTTTCGGAGCAGGCAACAGGCCTTCGCGCTGGGCTTTCTTGCGGGCGAGCTTGCGAAACCGCCGGATTGCGTCTGCTTTTTCGCGTGCGCGCTTTTCAGACGGCTTCTCATAGGCGGTGTGCGCCTTCATTTCCCGAAACAGGCCTTCGCGCTGCATTTTCTTCTTCAGCGCGCGGAGCGCCTGTTCAACGTTGTTTTCCCTGACGAGTACCTGCAAAACGTCTCCTTGTGCAGCCGCTGCTGCTATCTCTTGACCTTCATTGGACTTGAATTGATCCACGAGAACGTCGACACGGAGCTCTCGGCCCTTGTGGGCATGACGTAGCTTCAGGATCGATTTCAGCCTCGGTGATGCGTCGCTCATATTTCACGTCTTCAAACTTGACGCGATGCTAAGCAATTCCCTGCGCTTCAGGCAAAACCACAGCGATACGGCATTTGCGGTCGTATTCCGTTGTTCGAAAAGCGTCGCTCTTGATGACGACATTATCACCAACGGTGTAGCAGGGCCTCGGCATGCGATCCTCCTCCCTGCAAAAACAAAGGCCGGGAAAGCTCCCGACCTTCGACCAAAGCTCCGGCGTGCCAGTACCTCCGTGGTCACGCTGAGCAATGAAACATTAGGCTGCCTGCAGGTTGTCTGCCGAGCTTTTGCCGGAGCGCTTGTCCTGCACGATATCGTAACGGATCTTCTGCCCCTCGTTGAGGCCACGCATGCCAGCGCGCTCCACGGCAGAGATGTGGACGAAAACGTCCGTGCTTCCGTTATCGGGCTGTATGAACCCGAATCCCTTGGTGCTGTTGAACCACTTTACTGTGCCTGTGTTCATAACGATATCCTTCAATCGTTGTTGATGCGGTCGAAACGACCGTTGTGATAATCGACGATGAGAGGAGATCTGAGAGCGCCCATGGGGCTGCGGACAAGAGTCGCTAGCAAAGTTCGATGCCGCCAAGTATGGCGCATTGCGGGTGGATAGCAAGTGCTAATGTATAAACGGGCCAATTCCGGCACCGAAGCCGAGGGATGAAAGACGACTGTCGCGTCGACTTTCATGTCGCAATCCAGGGGCACATATGCCGATCTGCAACAGCGTGAAGTCACTCTCTGTGAGCGGGTGCCGTTCGACGAGATTGTTGCTTAGGGAAGAAATTTGGTGGAGCTAAGCGGGATCGAACCGCTGACCTCTTGCATGCCATGCAAGCGCTCTCCCAGCTGAGCTATAGCCCCATAACGGGTCCGGCAAGGCCGGTTTCCGGGATACCGAAGCGAGTTTCCTCGGCAGGTGCGGCTTCATACTTCTGGTTCTCGAAGATGGCAAGCCGAAAATTCCAATCCGGCCGGTTTTTTTGAACCGGCCGGAATATCATGCACTTAGACGTCGTCCTCGTCGCCGGTCACGCCGATGATGCCGGTCATGTCCTCGTCGTCGTCGTCTTCGTCCTGCTCGAGGAAGGTGTCGTCGTCATCGTCGCCGATTTCGACGTCGTCGTCGCCCAGATCCGGAAGATCATCGCCGCCCGCTGCTTCGTCGTCGGCATCCTCCAGCGAAACCAGTTCGACTTCCGTGTTCTCGGTATCGACTTCGTTGACTTCTTCCTCCTCGTCCTTCTCCATGACGGAAGCGGCCGAAGTCTCTTCGAAGAACGAGAGAGGGTAGGACTTGCCGGTGTAGGGCGATACGATCGGGTCCCGGTTCAGGTCATAGAACTTGCGTCCTGTCTCCGGGTCTATGCGCTTGGTTCCGAGTTCCGGTTTTGCCACAGTCAAAGCCTCTTGAATGGCCGAATTATTTCCGGCGCAGCCGGATTACCGGCGGGTGAACGGTAGAAAGAATTAGCCGGTCCCCATAATCGTCTTGGCCTCGCGTGTCAAAGCCAAACTTTGGGCGGAGTTTTCGCGGGGCATGCCGCGCGGCAAGTCCGGCAAACCCGTCCGGTTTTTCGCAGCTGGATGATGACGCTCCATACTCTTTATGCTAGGCAGCCCCGACTTCAGCGGGGTCGCGATCCGAAAACGACGACAATCGGCCGTCCGCCGCCCTTGGAAAATAGACCAGAGGAAACTGCCCCATGTCGCATGGCGCCCAGTCACGGCCCGCAACCGCCCGCAAATCCGTTGGCCTTTCGGGCACCGTTCGCATCCCTGGCGACAAGTCGATCTCTCATCGCTCCTTCATGTTCGGTGGCCTCGCGAGCGGCGAAAGCCGTATCACCGGCCTGCTCGAAGGCGAGGATGTGATCAATACCGGCAAGGCCATGCAGGCCATGGGAGCGAAAATCCGCAAGGAAGGCGACACGTGGATCATCAACGGCGTCGGCAACGGCGCGCTGCTGGCGCCGGAAGCACCGCTCGATTTCGGCAATGCCGGTACCGGTTGCCGGCTGACGATGGGTCTTGTCGGCGTCTATGATTTCAGTTCAACTTTCATCGGCGATGCTTCGCTGACCAAGCGCCCGATGGGCCGCGTGCTGAACCCGCTGCGCGAAATGGGTGTGCAGGTGAAGGCCGAAGACGGTGATCGCCTGCCGGTCACGCTCCACGGCCCCGCGACACCGACGCCGATCACCTATCGCGTGCCCATGGCTTCCGCCCAGGTAAAATCCGCCGTCTTGCTCGCCGGTCTCAATACGCCCGGCATCACCACCGTGATCGAACCGGTGATGACGCGCGACCATACCGAGAAGATGCTGCAGGGCTTCGGCGCCAATCTGACGGTCGAGACGGATGCCGACGGCGTCCGCACGATCCGCCTCGAAGGCCGGGGCAAGCTGACTGGCCAGACGATCGATGTGCCGGGCGATCCTTCGTCCACGGCATTTCCGCTGGTGGCGGCCCTGCTTGTGCCGGACTCGGACGTTACCATCTTCAACGTGCTGATGAACCCGACCCGCACCGGCCTCATCCTGACGCTCCAGGAAATGGGAGCCGACATCGAGGTCCTCAATGCCCGGCTTGCCGGCGGCGAGGACGTGGCGGACCTGCGCGTCCGCTCCTCTCGCCTCAAGGGCGTGACCGTGCCGGAAGATCGCGCGCCGTCCATGATTGACGAGTATCCGGTTCTCGCCGTTGCCGCGTCCTTCGCCGAGGGCACGACAGTCATGAACGGGCTCGAAGAGCTGCGTGTGAAGGAATCGGACCGCCTGTCCGCCGTGGCCGAAGGCCTGAAACTCAACGGCGTCGACTGCGACGAGGGCAAGGCCTCGCTGGTCGTGCGTGGCCGCCCGGATGGCAAGGGGCTCGGCAATGCGTCCGGCGCTGCCGTCGCCACGCACCTCGATCACCGCATCGCCATGAGCTTCCTCGTCATGGGGCTGGTTTCGGAGCATCCGGTGACGGTGGACGATGCGACGATGATCGCTACGAGCTTTCCGGAATTCATGGACCTGATGACGGGTCTTGGTGCGAGGATAGAGCAGGCGGAGAACAAGGCGGTCTGATGACGTTCACGATTGCAATCGATGGCCCCGCGGCCGCCGGAAAAGGTACGCTGTCGCGGAAGGTCGCCGAGGCCTACGGGTTTCACCACCTCGATACGGGCCTCACCTACCGGGCGACCGCCAAGGCGCTGATCGACCGTGGCCTGCCGCTAGACAACGAGGCTGTGGCCGCCGATGTCGCCCGCACGCTCGATCTCGGCGGGCTCGACCGCAACGTTCTCTCGGCCCACGAGATCGGTGAGGCCGCCTCCAAGATTGCCGTGATGCCGTCCGTCCGTCGCGCACTCGTGGAGGCCCAGCGGGCGTTCGCGATACGTGAACCCGGTACTGTCCTTGATGGTCGGGACATCGGCACCGTGGTGTGCCCGGAGGCGCCCGTGAAGCTCTACGTGACGGCCTCGGCCGAGGTAAGGGCCAAGCGGCGGCGGGACGAGATCAACAGCGCCGGCGGATCGGCCGATTTCGATACGATCCTCGCCGATATCGTGCGGCGCGACGAGCGTGATTCCGGTCGCTCCGACAGCCCGCTCCGGCGGGCTGATGACGCGCACTTGCTAGATACGTCCGAAATGAGTATAGAGGCGGCGTTTTCGGCGGCGAAGGCAATCATCGACGCCGCACTTAAGCACTAGGTTCGAAGGCAGTCCCCGCGCCGGATTTGCTCCATTCCATGGAGCGGACGCGCTTCGTTCGTGATCAACGCTAACCACCGGCGCTCGTGCCTTTATCGGCACATCAGGAGTTTCCATGTCTCAAGCTAATCCCACGCGCGAAGATTTCGCAGCCCTGCTGCAGGAATCCTTTGCCACGCACGACCTGGCCGAAGGCTACGTCACCAAGGGCATCATCACCGGCATCGAGAAGGACGTCGCCATCGTTGACGTCGGCCTCAAGGTCGAAGGCCGCATCGCCCTCAAGGAATTCGGCGCCAAGTCCAAGGACGGCACGCTGAAGGTCGGCGATGAAGTTGAAGTCTATGTCGAGCGCATTGAAAACGCTCTCGGCGAAGCTGTTCTGTCGCGCGAAAAGGCTCGCCGCGAAGAAAGCTGGGCTCGTCTCGAAGTCAAGTTCGAAGCTGGCGAGCGCGTCGAAGGCGTCATCTTCAACCAGGTCAAGGGTGGCTTCACCGTCGATCTCGACGGCGCCGTTGCCTTCCTGCCGCGTTCGCAGGTCGACATCCGTCCGATCCGCGACGTCACGCCGCTTATGCACAACCCGCAGCCCTTCGAAATCCTCAAGATGGACAAGCGCCGCGGCAACATCGTTGTATCGCGCCGCACGGTTCTCGAAGAGTCCCGCGCCGAGCAGCGTTCTGAAATCGTTCAGAACCTCGAAGAAGGCCAGGTTGTTGACGGCGTCGTCAAGAACATCACCGATTACGGTGCGTTCGTTGACCTCGGCGGCATCGACGGCCTGCTGCACGTCACTGACATGGCATGGCGTCGCGTCAACCATCCGTCGGAGATCCTGTCCATCGGCCAGCAGGTCAAGGTCCAGATCATCCGCATCAACCAGGAAACCCACCGTATCTCGCTCGGCATGAAGCAGCTCGAGTCGGATCCGTGGGATGGCATCGGCACGAAGTACCCGGTCGGCAAGAAGATCTCCGGTACCGTCACGAACATCACCGACTACGGTGCGTTCGTCGAGCTGGAGCCGGGCATCGAAGGCCTGATCCACATCTCCGAAATGTCCTGGACCAAGAAGAACGTACACCCCGGCAAGATCCTGTCCACGAGCCAGGAAGTCGACGTGGTCGTTCTCGAAGTCGATCCGACCAAGCGTCGTATCTCGCTCGGCCTCAAGCAGACGCTCGAGAACCCGTGGCAGGCATTCGCCCACAGCCATCCGGCCGGCACCGAAGTCGAAGGCGAAGTCAAGAACAAGACCGAATTCGGCCTGTTCATTGGCCTCGACGGCGACGTCGACGGCATGGTTCACCTCTCCGACCTCGACTGGAACCGTCCGGGCGAACAGGTCATCGAGGAGTTCAACAAGGGTGACGTGGTCAAGGCCGTCGTTCTCGACGTTGACGTCGACAAGGAGCGCATCTCGCTCGGCATCAAGCAGCTCGGCCGCGATGCGGTTGGCGACGCTGCTGCTTCCGGCGACCTGCGCAAGAATGCAGTCGTCTCCTGCGAAGTCATCGCGATCAACGATGGCGGCATCGAAGTGAAGCTGGTCAACCATGAAGACCTGATCGCGTTCATCCGTCGTGCCGACCTGTCGCGCGACCGTGACGAACAGCGTCCGGAGCGTTTCTCGATTGGTCAGGTTGTCGACGCTCGCGTCACCAACTTCTCCAAGAAGGACCGCAAGATCCAGCTGTCGATCAAGGCTCTGGAAATTGCCGAAGAGAAGGAAGCAGTCGCTCAGTTCGGTTCGTCCGACTCCGGCGCTTCGCTCGGCGACATCCTTGGTGCGGCTCTGAAGAACCGCGGCAACAACGAGTAATCGCTGTCGCACGAATTGAGAAAGCCCGCGGAAAGCGATTTCCGCGGGCTTTCTTTTTGGAAGGCCTTGTTGATCTCAGGTCCAGTAGTCGCCGAGCCTTTGGTAGAACACATGTCCCGGATCCGGCGGTCCGACCAGGTCGGTGATCTTCTGGCGGCGGCGCTGGGTGTCCGGATCTTCCTCTTCCAGTCGGCCCGCCGGCTCCTCGTCCCCGTCCGAATGCGAATGTTCGCCCTTCGGATCCTCGTCTCCTGCCGGCTCGTCGGTCTCGTCCTCCTCGGGATGGCCGCGAAGTTCCGTCCGTTCTTCCATGTCCTCGGGCGCTGCGAGGTAGGGAATCGTAGCAAAACCCATGCCGTCGCGCGCAGGCACCTGGACCGGGTGATCCTTCGTCGCCTCGGGAAGCGTGTCCGCCGCTTGGCGATGGACGACGCGGGGCTCTGGCGGGGTCTGCTGCGTTTCGCCTGCCGCCTCCTGCGGAAAGACGGCGGAGGAGGGGAGGTCGTTTCGCGCCGCACCTGCGTGCGCCTTTTCGCCGGTCGCCGCAGCCTGGGTGCCGCGCTCGGATGTTTCCGCTTCCGGTGCCTCGCCGGAGACCAGCTGGAGGAGGGCGCGTTGTTTCGCACCCTCTTTGTCCAGGGGAGCCGTTTCGGGAGGCAGGGGCAATTCGAGCAGCGACTTGAGCATGCTTCTTTCGTCGTCGCTTAGATTGGCGATTATCCCGCTGATCAGGCGTCGGACTGACTTCAGTTCTTCCGCCGGAAGCTCTGGGGCCAAGGCCGCTTCGTCGACCTGAACATTGCTGCGAACGGCGCGGATACCCTCTTCTTCCTCCGCCGCTTCAACTGGGGGATCCAACTGGGCTGCGACGGTCGCCGATTTCGGAGGTGCCAGGGCTGCCGGCTTCGGCTCGGCTGCGGAGGAAGTCGCGTCCTGCATTTGCTCTGCGCGTGTGCTTGAACCCTCCTCGGGTGTTTCCTGAGGGCCGGTTGGCGTGGTCATTGCTCCGGCAGAAGCCGGATCTTGGATCCTTGAGGCGGATCTCGGAGCAGAAGGGATGGAGGCGGTTGTCTTAAGGTCGGGATCACGCTCGTCGCCGGCGGGTTCTTCGCTGCCGTCGATCTCGAACATCTGGCTGAGAGCGATCTGCAAGGCACGCACATCCAACTGCTGGAGACGACCCGAACCGGTTGCGGCAGGTTTTTCTGCGCTGTTCGCGATTGCCGCGAGCTGCCCTTCCAGGCTCGGCAATCGTTGCACGGAAGGAGCCGTGTCCTCCTGACCTGCAAGCAGTCCGGATTGCGTGGCTCCGGCAAGCAGCAGTGTCGCAAGCTTGCGCGCCTCCAATCCGTTCGGATTGCGGATGATTTCGGCGATGAGCCGGGTCGGAAGCATCGAGATCGCCTGGCTCAGGAGCCGCTCGACCACTTGCCTGGTTTCCGGGGGAAGCTTCGCCAGCAGCTCCGCGAGTTGGCGCTCGGATCCGTTCACACCCGCGCCCGAAGCCTGGGCCGTGCCGAACACCGTGAGTATTTCGGCAAGCAGTTTCTGGATCTCCGTATCGGCGTCGGGGTTTTGCTGCATGTGGTGCAACATCGTCTCGATCAGGCGCAGCATCACCGCCGAGCGCAACCTTTCGAGGTTGTCGCCGCGCGCCCCGCTGGCGTCGGCATTCGAGATCGCCGTCGCCGGGGCGGCGGACGTCAGGACGGCCTGGCCATTCGGGGTCGCCACGTACGGCAACATCGGTATGCTCCTCGGTTCTGCGCGGCCGTTCTCTGCGGCCGTGACGGCTTACTATGATCCATTTTCATTCGGATGGCGCATCATGCGCGACGGGGGGAGTTGGCCAAGATCCGCGAAGTACTCGATGATCGAACGCGGGGTCACGGTAGAACCGGACAGGCGGCATGCTGCTGTCGTGTCGGAACGGGTAATCTCCACGGGATCCGACCAAGTCTTGATGGATAAGAAATCGCACTGTTTGGTTAATGAAGTGCTAACTGTGTAACTGTTTGTTTCGCATCTGCAGCAACGACAGTCGAAATCGTTCGCCGTCTGGCTATTGCTCCTTGCCTGTGCCGCGCGTAAACCTTGCCCACAGGCGGGGACGCGCCCACGGCCCTCACGGGCACCGGTTCGCGTCGGGTGGAGCATTGCAAGAATGAGCCTTACGAATCTGATCCTCAACACCGACAGCTACAAGTTCAGTCACTACCTTCAGTATCCGCCGGGGACGCAGGCGATCAGTTCCTACGTCGAGGCTCGCGGCCACTCCGAGCAGCCGGAGGTCGTGTTCTTCGGTCTACAGATGTTCCTGAAGGAGTATCTCTCCAAGCCGGTGACGATGCAGGACGTCGACGAAGCAGAACCCATCGTCAGGGCTCACGGCCTGCCATTCAATCGTGAGGGCTGGACGCGCATCGTCAGGCAGTTCGGCGGACGGTTGCCTCTCCTCATAGAAGCGCTTCCCGAAGGAACCCTCGTCAAGCGCGGCGTTCCGGTCGCACAGGTTGTCAACACCGACCCTCAATCCTTCTGGCTCACATCCTATCTCGAGACGGCGCTGTTGAGGGCGATCTGGTATCCAAGCACCGTCGCCTCGAATTCGCGCAGGGTGAAGCAGATCATCCAGCCGGTTCTCGAGCGGACCTGCGACGACCCGGCCGCCGTGCTGCCGTTCCGCCTCCACGACTTCGGCGCCCGCGGTACGGGTGCGCTCGAACAGGCAGGCATCGGCGGCGCGGCTCATCTGGTGAACTTCATGGGCACCGACACGATGACAGGCGTGCTTTATGCCCGTCGATACTATCATGCGGAAATGGCCGGTTTTTCCATTCCGGCTTCGGAGCATGCGACCATGACCGCCTGGGGGCGGGAACGGGAGGCGGAGGCCTACGGCAACATGATTGACCAGTTCGGGGGCAGAGGCCTCTACGCGGTCGTATCCGACAGCTATGACATTCATAACGCTGTCTCCGAAATCTGGGGGAAACAGCTGCAGGAGAGAGTGAAGGCCGCGGGCGGTACCTTGGTCATCCGCCCCGATAGCGGCGACCCCGTGGAGACGCCGGTCCAGGTGGTTCGCCAGCTGGCCTATCACTTTGGCACGCACCTGAACGCGAAGGGCTTCAAGGTGCTGGACGACAGCGTGCGGATCATACAGGGAGACGGCATTTCCACTGCGGACATCGCTCAGATCCTCGGCCGGCTGGAGGCCTTCGGATTTTCGGCGGAGAACATCGCCTTCGGCATGGGGGCGGCCCTGTTGCAGAAGGTCAACCGCGATACCTACTCCTTCGCCATGAAGGCGAACGCGCGGCAGGACGACCGGGGTGTTTGGCACGACGTCTACAAGCGTCCGGCCACAATGAACGTCAAATCCTCGAAGGCCGGACGGCAGGCGGTTGTATCGGGCTTTGGTGGGCTCGAGGCTGCGCGCATCGACCAGCTCGGCAATCGAAAGAACCATATGGCCCCGGTCTGGAAGGACGGAGTTCTTCTCAAGGACTGGACATTCACAGAGGTGCGCGAGAGAGCCGCCTGACCTCTTGCAGCAACGCGTCTGTCGCTCCATCTTGGGTACCGTGACTGGAGACGAGACATGACGGTTCGCCCGCCCCAAGCACTTGCCCCATCCTTCAGCAAGGATAGCGGGCTCAACGCTCTCGAATACGAGCTTATGGCCGAACGGGCGGATTCGCTCGGCCGGCATGGGCTCAAGGTTGAGAAGGCTCTGGCGTTGCTTGCTGAGCGCGTCTCCGTTGGCTGTTCGCCCGAGGAACGCGAGGACCTGTTGAACGATGCGGCCGACAAGGTCTGGGCCTTCTTCATCCAGCGCGAAATGTGCGGCCTTCGAAGCCAGAAGGATGCGATACGACGTTACGGCATTCCACCGGATGTCATGGCGAGATTGGGCATCGTCCGGCGGAAGTAGCCGGCAACGGGCGACCTCCCGTCACCAGGCCATCATTTGGCGTGTGAAGAGGTCGTAGATGCCGTTGTCGTCGACGCGAAGAACGAAGATGTCCTTCTCTGCCTCCTCGCGCTTTTCTTTTTCTTGCGCGCTCGTCTCATCCAGATCGCGAAGGGCTTCCTCGGTCGTTGTTGCAGGGGCGTCGTCGCCCGCAGCAACAGTCTCTCCAGTCTCCGTGGCGATCTTTTCTATCTGCTTGGCTGCCGTAACGCTGGCCGCAAGGAGCTGAATGGTCGCAAGAGGATCATCTGGCGAACCCTGGGCATCGCCCGCGACTTCATTGGTGGCTGCGGCCTTGTTGGCGAGCTTTACCGCCTCCTGCAGTTCACGCACGTCGTCGAGTTTCTCGCCAGCCTCCAGAACCGTGATCTTTGCCTCCCGCTCGGCGTGGGTCTCCGTGTCCTCAATGCGCGTCGGGTCTCGGCGAGTACGTTCGAGCTTAAGCTCCTCCAGGCTTTTCGGGTCCGCCGCGTCTTCGAGGCGGTCGATCACCTTCTGCATTTCGGGCGTGAGCGCCTTTTCTGCGCGCGCTTTCTCCGCAAGCGCGTCCTTCAGTTCTAAGGCTTCCTGGCCGTTGGGGTTGCGGATCGCGGCGATCAGGTCCTCGGCGCCGATCCCGAGTTCGGAAAGGCCGGTCTGGTTCTCCAGCATGTCCTTGTCTGCCGGCAGTTCGTCGCGCAGGCGCGTGAGCATCGACGCGAGCCGCTGTCCGAAGTCGGCGTCCGCCTCATCCTCGCGCTGGACGATGCCGCTTGCAAAGGCGAGCCGTGCCACGAGGTTGGCGGCCGTATCGTCCGTCGTAACTCCGCCCATCGCGGTCTTGACGGATTCGACCGTCGTACCAAGCAAATCGAGCGTGATGGCCGCGTCTTCGGTCCCGTCGCTCGGTGCCACGCTCTGGACGAGTTCCAGCATGTCGCTGAGGCGCTGCGCGAAGGCGTAGCTCGTCTCGTCGGCGCGCTGCGAAACGCCGAGGGCGTCGCTAAAGCGCGAGATCAGCTTGGCGAGCTTGTCCTCGTTTCGGGCATTGCTGCCGAAGAAATGCTCGTTGATGCGGGCGTTGGCCTGCTGCGTCGTCTCGTCGGAACGCAGTTGTGCCAGCTGAATGTCGTCGGTCTTGCGTCCGCTCTGCTTTTCGGCCTCTTCACGGCGGCGTTCTTCCAGATCGCCTACGATGGATTGCATCGTATTCGATATGACCGCGGACAGACCGCTCTGCACCGGTGTCAGCATCGGTAACCTCCTGAGATCGTGTTCAGGATAGGAACAACCGATTAACCGGGCATTAAGCGTCTCACGCGCGATGTTGGGGGATTACGCCTCTCAACAGCGACCCGCAAAAGGCTCAGCTGTGAGCGAAGATATCCGTCTCTTCCCAGCCGAGCAGATCGAGCTTGGCGCGTGTCGGAAGGAAGGCGAAGCAGGCTTCGGCGTGCTCCCTGCGACCATCGCGCACCAGCCGCGCCATGAGCTTGTCGCGCAGGGCATGGAGGTGGAGGACGTCGGAGGCCGCATATTCGAGCTGGGCCGGCGTGAGAACCTCGGCCGCCCAGTCGGACGACTGCTGCTGCTTGGAGATGTCGACCTCGAGCATCTCCTTGAGATTGTCCTTCAAACCGTGCCGGTCGGTATAGGTACGCACGAGGCGCGAGGCGATCTTGGTGCAGAATACCGGGGTCGTCGTCACGCCGAAGGTATGGAACAGCACCGCGATATCGAAGCGGCCATAGTGGAAGATCTTCTGGCGAGATGGATCGGCGAGCATGGCGACGAGGTTCGGCGCCTGCTTCTGGCCGGCCGCGATGCGAATGACATCCGCCGTGCCGTCGCCGGGCGAAAGCTGCACGACGCAGAGCCGGTCGCGACGTGGGATCAGACCGAGCGTCTCGGTATCGACCGCGATCGCATCGGTATAGCGGGCCGCGTCCGCGGCTGAAATGTCGCCATCGTGGAAGCGTATCGAACTCGCCATGCAAACCCCGCATCGATCATCGTGAATGTGACAGCGCTATACCGCATGTTGGCGCTGGGGGGTACTGTTCCGCGAAAGATAGTTTGGCGAGGCCGCCCCGTCCGCTTGCCGGCGAGGCGGCCTTTACTCATGCTGTGGCCTGGACCCTGTTGCCCCGTCCGGCGAGGACGAGCGGTGCCGCCAGCAGGCACAGTGCCCCGGCAATGGTCAGGGCAGGCAGGTAGCTCTGGTAGTTGTCGCGAATAAATCCGCCGCCGAATGCCGCGAAGGCTGCCCCGATCTGGTGACCGGTAAAGACCCAGCCGAAGACGAGGTTTGCGCGGTCCCGGCCGAAGCGCTGTGCCGTCAGCTTTACCGTCGGGGGGACGGTTGCGACCCAGTCGAGCCCGTAGAAGATCGCGAAAATCGCCAGGCCGTAGAATTCGAACCCCGTGAAAGGGAGCCAGATCAGGGACAGGCCACGCAGCCCGTAGTACCAGAAAAGCAGCCATCGATTGTCGTAGCGGTCCGACAGCCAGCCTGAAGCGATAGTCCCGACCAGATCGAAGATGCCGACAATCGCGAGGATGGAGGTCGCCGTGATCGCGGTCATGCCGAAGTCGGCGCAGAGTGGAACGAAGTGGGTCTGGATGAGACCATTGGTCGAAGCCCCGCAAACGAAGAACGACAGGAACAACACCCAGAAGACGCGGGTTCTCGATGCGTCGATAAGGGCATCGATCGGCGAATTGCTTTGAATGGCGCCCGTCGGGGCGGGTTCTTCGTGCAACTGGCCGTAGGGGCGAAGTCCGAGATCGCTCGGCCGGTCGCGCATGAACAGCAGGATGCCGGTAGCGCAGATCGAGAGCATCACGAGTATGAAGGCGACGGCGATGCGCCAGCCCCCGGCCTCGGTGATCGCGGCGATCAGGGGCAGGAAGACGAGCTGACCGGTAGCGGTGCTGGCCGTCAGGATGCCGATGACCAGGCCGCGCCGCTCGGTGAACCAGCGGGTCGCAATGGTGGCGCCCAGAACCATTGCGGTGAGGCCGGTGCCGATGCCGACGACGAAGCCCCAGAGAATGATGAGCTGCCAGACTTCACGCATGAACAGAGACAAGCCCATCCCGGCGAATACGACGGACAGAGCGGTCAGGGTCATGCGGCGTAGTCCGTAGCGGTTCATCAGGGCCGCGGCGAAGGGCGCCATCAGACCGAACAGGAAGAACCGGATAGCAAGGGCTGCGGAAATCTCCGAAGCCTCCCAGCCGAACTCCTTTTGAAGCGGAAGCATGAGGACGCTGGGTGCCCCGACGGTCCCCGCCGTAACGAGCATGGTCAAAAAGGCGACGGCGGCAATCATCCATCCATAGTGGATGCCGCGCCGTTCAAAGCGGGTGGAAATGGCGACAGAAAGCATAGGGTGGCTCCGTCCGGGCCGACCGGGTCGGCGCAACAGTGACTATCATTATGCAAGTAAATAGCAGCGAAGCTAGCATAATGCAAGTTACTGGGTGGTCGAATCACCGTGCGTCGCAGGTGACGGCACTGGGTCAGGCGGTCTTCGCGGATCGCAAGGAAAAGTTCTGCGTGGTGATTTCGCGCCCGCTCACGCGGTCCACATAGACGGGATCCGCCGGCAGGCCGGTCTCGTTGTCGAATGCCTTCATCGTCCTGCCGCGATCGGCAAGATGGCGATTACCGAACTCCGCAAGTGCCAGCAGGACGGGCTGAAGATCGCGACCTTGCTCGGTGAGCACGTATTCATGGCGCACGGGCCGGTCCTGGTAGGCGCGCTTTTCCAGCAATCCTTCCGAGACAAGCCGGCGCAGGCGGGTCGTCAGGATATTGGGTGCAATCCCGAGGCTCTTCTGGAGTTCGTCGAAGCGGCTTCGTCCGAAGAACACGTCGCGCAGGATCAGGATGCTCCACCACTCGCCAACCTTGTCGAGGGAGCGTGCTATCGGGCAGACCATGTCTTCGAAACTTTTGCGTTGCATGGCGAAAAAATAGGTCTTTTACTAGCGTCATGCAAGTTAGCAGCGCCTGCGACTGTCCGGTACCGGCGAGGATCTATGGCTGCAGGTTCCGACGATCTGTGATGGGGCGCGGATGGAAAACCGCCCGGGCCACGTGAACTCAGGCTTTTTCTCAGGTACTGATCGTTTCGCGCTTTAGGCAACACGAGGCGAGTTTCCTACGCAAGCGATATCGTCCGAGCGCGTACAATACGCTTTTTTGACGTGATTCTTGTGCTGGACTGGCTTAAATCTATTTCCCCTCATCAACAGGTACGTCGATCTCCGTATGGAAAAGAGCCTAACCCGCTACATCTGGACTCACACGCGGAACCAGCAGTTGTGGATCCTCTTCGTCGTTCTCGCATCCATGATTCCCTATTTCATGGCCTTCGATCTTCCCAAGCAGATCATCAACGGGCCGATTCAGGGAAGTGGGTTCGAGTCGGCGGATTCGACGCAGCTCTTCATGAAAACGGAAGTGCATATTCCCGGGTTTGGAGACGTGCTGCTCTTTCCGGGCATAGAGCTCGACCGCATGTCCACGCTGATGGCGCTCAGCATCACGTTCCTGTTGCTCGTGATCGTCAACGGTCTGCTGAAATTCTACATCAACACCTACAAGGGGCGCCTCGGCGAGCGCCTGTTGCGGCGCATACGCTTCGAGCTCATCGACAAGATTCTTCGGTTTCCGCCCTCAATCTTCAAGCGGATGAAGGCCGCGGAAGTCTCGAGCATGGTCAAGGACGAGGTGGAGCCCATGGGTGGCTTCACCGGCGATGCGTTCGTACAGCCGGCGCTTGTCGGCGGGCAGGCGATCGCGGCGCTGACATTCATCCTCCTCCAGAACTTCTGGCTCGGATTGATCGCGGCCTTCATGGCCGCCATCCAGGTCGGCATCATTCCGAAGATGCGACGCCGCCTGATTGAGCTCGGCCGGCAACGGCAGCTTGGCGCGCGCCATCTTGCGGGCCGGGTCAGTGAGATCATCGATGGCATCGGAACGATCCACGCCTACGACACGTCCAACTACGAGCGCGCCGACGCGGCCAATCAGTTAGGCCACATCTTCAAGATCCGCTACGACCTGTACCAGTGGAAGTTCATGGTGAAGTTCATCAATAACTTCCTGTCCCAGCTGACGCCGTTCCTCTTCTACAGTATCGGCGGCTATCTGACGCTTAAGGGCAATCTCGACGTGGGGCAGCTGGTGGCTGTCATCAACGCCTACAAGGATCTGCCGGGGCCGCTGAAGGAACTCATCGATTGGGATCAGGCCCGCCAGGACGTCCAAGTCAAGTACGAGCAGGTCGTCGAGCAGTTCAACGCCGCTTCCGTTCTCGATTCTTCTATCCAGGCATTGGCTCCTGAGGCGCCCGCTGCTGTTCTGGCTCCGCTTGCCGCCGTCAACCTGAGCCTGGAGGACGATAGTGGGGCCACTCTCCTTCACCGGGTAACGCTGAAGATCGAGCATGGCGAGACCGTTGCCATCGTCGACAATGCCGGCAACGGCGGTGAAGCGCTCGCCGATGCCTTCGGCCGGGTCATATGGCCGTCCGCAGGCAGGGTGACAGCCGGGGAGCGCGATCTACTGGACTGGCCGGAATCGCATAGCGGTCGGCAGATCTCGCACGTCTCGTCTGAAACCTACTTCTTCCTCGGGAGCCTTCGGGACAATCTTCTCTATGGTCTCAAGCACGCACCCCTCGTGCCCGTGACCTACGAGGGCCCGCATCTTCTGCACCGCAAGTGGGCGATCCACGAGGCCCGCTTGGCGGGCAATCCGGATTTCGATCTCATGAGCGACTGGATTGACTACAGCTCGACCACGATCAACGAAGGCAATCCGCAGGATCTGACCGCTACCATGCTCGCGGTGTTGGATGTCGTGCAACTGTCGACCGATGTCCTGGATCTCGCGATGCGTTCGACATTCGATCCGTTGTCCAAAGCCCGGCTTGCCGAGGGGATCGTGGAAATGCGCAACGCACTCGGCGCCGAACTCGCAAAGGACGGAATGGCGGACTATGTCGTGCGCTTCGAGCCAGAAGGCTACAACGTGGAAGCGACGGTCGGTGACAACCTGCTGTTCGGAAGCCTCTCCGACCCGAGTTCAACGATCCCCGCGATCGTCTCCACCGACTACTTCCGGTCGGTCGTTGCACAGACGGGATTGTCCTCGATTCTCTTCGACATGGGTTACACCATCGCGGAGAATACGGTTGAAATCTTCGGCGATCTGCCGCCGGACCATCCCTTCTTCCAGGAACTATCCTTCATAAGCGCCGACGAAATTCCCTATTACCAGCAGCTGCTGCAGAAGCTGCAGCTGGGCGGCTTCGAGACCGCGGGAAACAAGGAGAGGCGCGACATCATCCGGCTCAGCTTCTTCTACATCGAGCCGCGTCACCGCTTTGGCGTGCTGACACCGGAGATAATGCAGAAGATCGTGGACACGCGGCATATCTTCCACGAGGGGCTGCCGCAGGACTTGAGGGCTCTGATAGAGCCTTACGATCCGGAACGGTATCTCGCCGCCACGACGCTCATCGAAAACATCCTGTTCGGCAAGATCAGCCATCGGCATGCCGATGCCTCACAGCGTATTCGCGCCGTCGTCACAAAACTGATACGCGAGAGGGGCATGTATGGCGATGTGCTTGAAATCGGTCTCGATTTCAGTCTCGGCGCTGGCGGAAAGCGGTTGACCACCGCGCAACGCCAGAAACTCAACCTGGCCCGAGCGCTGATGCGCAGATCGGATTTCTATGTCTTCAATCGCCCCCTCCCGGGACTGGATAGTCGCTTGCAGGAAGAGATCGTGGAAAACGTTCTCCTTTTCCTGGGCAAGAACGCAAACAATCCTACGATCATATGGGTACTGTCGAATGTTTCGCTTTGCAGATTGTTCGAGCGGGTTATAGTCTTCGACCAAGGGACGGTGGTCCAGGATGGAACGTACGAGACTCTTTCTCAGGAAAGCGGTATATTAAACGAACTGGTATCAACATAAGATGCCTTGCTGATAATCGGGATATATTGGAGCAGATGTAGTCATGCTTCTTAACGACGAAGTTCAGTTGTTGCGGCGCGTTCCTCTCTTTGCGGGAGTTGAGCCGGCAAAACTAAAGCTCCTTGCATTTGCCTCCGATCGCCTGAATTATGCCCCTGGCCAGACGTTATTTCGACAAGGAGACGCTGGTGACGCCGCCTATGTGGTCTTGAGCGGCAAGGCGGAAGTCATCATCGATTCTCCGGCCGGTCCAATTAAACTTGCCGAAATGGGTTGCAACGCCGTGCTGGGAGAAATCGCGATCCTTTGCGATGGGGTACGCACTGCCACCGTCAAGGCATCCACACCTCTCGAAGTCCTGCGCATCAGCAAGGACCATTTCCTCAAGCTGATGTCCGACAATCCTGCCGTGACGATTCAAATCATGCGCGTCCTGGCCCAGCGGCTGACAAATACGACAAACGAACTGGGTCTTGCCCGCGCGAGGCAGGATGCATGAGCCTTCTCTGCTAGGTCTCTCCCTCTCCGGTACCGCCAGCGGCGACGACACTGTGAGCATGCCGATCGCTGCCGGAGCCTTCATCGGTTGCAAGCAAGGCGAGTGCCGACATATGCTGGGATTTTCATAGGTATTTTCTGTAAAGGTCCTTCTTATGAGCAGTTCAACTGGCCTTGCGTCTGACCCGACGAAAGACGCAGGTACGGTTACGGTCAAGTTCTGGGGCGTCAGGGGAACCCTGCCGGTGGCCGGTCCGGAGTTCGCACACTATGGCGGCAACACCATCTGCATTGAAGTGCGCTGCGGGCCTCATGTCCTCCTTTTCGATGCGGGATCGGGTTTGCGGCCGGCCGGAAAGGTGCTAGCAGCCGAGGGACTGACCGACATCAACCTCTTCTTCTCCCACTGTCACTACGACCACATCATCGGATTTCCGTATTTCGATCCGATGTTCAAGAAGAAGACGTCGATCTGCGTGTGGTCCGGTCATCTCGCGGGGGTAAAGACCACCAGCGACATGCTGCGGGAGTTCATGAGCCCGCCCTGGTTTCCCGCTCCCCTGGATATCTGTACCGCAACACTGGAAACCCGAGACTTCGACCCGGGCGACACACTGTCGGTGGCGGAAGGCCTGACGATCAGAACCGGAATGCTGAACCATCCCGGAAACGCGGTCGGCTATCGCGTGGAATGGGGCGGCCGCGTCATCGCCATCATTACGGACACCGAACATGAACCGGGTGTCAACGATCCGACAGTTCTCCAGTTGATCGAGGGCGCCGATCTCTTCATCTACGACAGCACCTACAGCGACGAGGAGATGAAGCGGTATCGCGGCTACGGTCACTCTTCATGGCAGCAGGGGATCCGTCTTGCGGAGGAGGCAAAAGCCCGCAAGGTCGCCTTCATCCATCATGCCCAGTGGCGAACGGACCCCGAGCTCGCAACGATTGACGAGCGCGCGCGCCTCCAGTTCCCCGGGGCATTCGTGGCAAGGGACGGACAGACCCTGGTGCTTTGACGTCAGGCGTTCGCGCGTGTGGTCCCCGCGCGCGTAGCGTGGCATGACACTGGGATGGACCCTGCGTGGGCCTTGTTTGGGGCCTGTTCCGGCGCGTAGAGTTTTCGTCTTCGGCCGCTCCGGCGAGAATTGCGCTTCCCCATCGCAGGAAGTCCCGGCTATGTAAGGCAATGCCCTTTCCCCGTCCCTCCGACAAGACGCTCAGAACGCTTAGGCTCGCATCTGGCCTTGTCATGCTCCTCTTCGTGATGATGCACTTCACTAACCACGCGCTGACGCTCGTGTCGCTGGGTGCGGCCGAGCGTGCCAGATACTGGATCGGATCGCTGTGGTGGAACCCCGTGGGAACGACGCTGTTTTATGGGGCGCTTGCCGTTCACCTGTCGCTGGTGTTGCGCTCGATCTACCTGCGGCGAACCCTTAGAATGCCCATTCACGAGGCATTGCAGATCGTCCTCGGCCTCCTGATCCCCCTGCTGATCGTCCAGCATGTCGTGGGGGTCCGGTTTTCCCGCCTTCTCTACGGTGCGGACATCGACTACCAGACCGTTATCTACAAGCTGTGGGTCATTTCGCCCCTCGGCGGACTTCGCCAGAGCGTCGCACTTGTCGTCATCTGGACGCACGCTTGCCTCGGAGTGTTCTTCTGGCTTCGGTATCGAAATTGGTATCGGTTCGCCTCGCCTTACCTTCTGGTCGTCGCAATATTGCTGCCAGTGCTCGCGCTCCTCGGTTTCGCCACGACCGGAAGGGCACTGGAGGCGATCGCGATCGACGCGGGTCTCGTCGGGCGAAATCCCCAGATTGAGGAGCAGTCCGTTCCTCGCGAGGATCGGGGCATCGATCAGGAGGCCATGAATGCGAATCTCGAAAGGATAGAGCGAACAGCCATCGGGGTGTTCGGGGGCATGCTGCTATCGGTGTTGTTGCTTCGCGCCTTGCGTGCCTGGAGGCAGAGATCGACGGACATTGAGATAAGCTACGAGGGCGGCGCCATGGTGAGGGCACCGAGAGGGCTCAGCCTGCTTGAGGCAAGCCGTCTCGGAGCGGTGCCGCACTATGCGGTCTGTGGCGGCAAAGGGCGCTGTTCCACATGCCGGGTGCGGATACTGAGCAGCAAGTTCCCGCTGCCTCCGCCGGGAGACATCGAGCAGGCGACGCTCCGCCGCATTCATGCCGATCCCGATGTCCGTCTGGGCTGTCAGCTCCACCCCGAACACGACCTGAAGATCGCTCTCGTCCTTGCCCCGCAGGAGGAAGTCGAGTTGCCGGTCGGAAGCGGCAGCGTGCGGCCGGGGCGCGAGGCGGAGATCGCCATCCTCTTCTGCGACATCCGCAACTTCACGATGCTCACGGAGACGCGGCTCCCCTATGACGTCGTCTTCTTGCTCAACCGCTACTTCGCCATCGTCGGTCAGGCGGTGGAGCAGGCCGACGGCCGGCTCGACAAGTTCATCGGCGATGGCGCCATGGCGCTCTTTGGTCTGGATGGAAATTCGGAAAACGCCTGTCGAAACGCGCTGAAGGCCGCCGCAAACATCATTCGCAACATCGATCGTCTCAACGAAGAGCTCAGCCGAGAGTTCACCTTGACCATTCGGGTTGCGATCGGAATCCACGCCGGCCCTTCGATCGTCGGCGTGATGGGCTACGGCGCGGCAAAGAATCTGACGGCGATCGGTGACACGGTGAATGTGGCAAGCCGCCTCGAAAGCGTGGCAAAGGAGTACGACAGCGCGATCGTCGTATCCGAACCGGCGATCGTTCAGGCACGGGCCGAGAGAGGGGATCTGCAGAGCCGCAAGATTGCCATCCGGGGGCGCGTCTCGGAAATGCGTGTGTATCTCGTGACCGAGGAAGAGAGTGGGCGCTTCGCCTGAACCCCGGGCGCGGCCTCTCCAGCGCTTCGTTCACCCCTGGGAGGCGGGAGTGGCTGGGGGGTAGTGTGTGCCCCGCCTAAGGTCACCGGCTTCAGGATGAGGTCACGCCCAAATGCGAGGCGCTTTGGCGTGAGTGGCGAAGCCGAGGAATCGCGACGCCCCCTGGAGGCCTTGGCCGTTAGCTCGCGTCGGTCCGGCGATAGAGGAAGTATCTATCTGGATCGATGGTTGCGGGCTTGGGGAGCGCACTGAGCGCGGCGTGATCGAGCGGCAGGCCACTGACAGCGAGGCCGCCGGGAGCAAGCATGGCTGCGACGCGCTGGGGCAGCCATGTCAGGGTGATCGCATCCTTGTCGGGATAGCCGGTGCCGATATCGGCATGCACCAGCGCGGCGCCGCAGCCGGCAAACGTGGCAGCCGTCTCCTTGATCTCGCCGATCACGAGGTTTTCCGGATCGGGCACTGATGAGGAATGTGCGGCATTCGCTCGATCGAAGGCAACGATCCGGCGGTCCGGAAAGATTTCCCGAAGATGGTGGTAAGTCCTGCCGTTGCCGAGGCCGATCTCAAGGATCGGCCCACCGTCGACCAGGCCGATCTGGTCCCGGACGTGGTTGAGGATATCGCGCTGGGCCGTGAGGCGGCGAATGAAACTGTCCAGTCGACTCATCCTGCTGCATTCCCTCCTGGCTTGCGCCCTGCGGCCTGCTTGTTCAGGCCTTGATGATCGTTTCTCTGGCAATGCCCCGGCGCGCAAAGACGTTGCGTGTGTCGATGACGAGTGGTGACCATTCGGCCAGGGCGGCATAGTCCACGCCGTCATGGTCCGTTGCGACCAGTACGGCATCAAAAGCGGAAATGCTCTCCTTCGTCCACGGTACCGACCGCATGCCCTTCAGCGCGCTGTATTCGCGCGTGCGCGGGATCTCGGCTATGTGCGGATCGAAATAGGACGCCCGGCCGCCGCGCTCGATGATCAGCTCAAGGAGCTTCAACGAGGGACTTTCACGTATGTCCGGAACGTTCTTCTTGTAGGCCAGTCCCAGGACCAGCACGTTCGACCGGCTGAGCGCCTTGCCGAGCCTGACATCGAGAGCCTCGGCCAGCCTCGATATGACATGGCGCGGCATCGCGGTATTGATTTCGCCCGCAAGCTCGATGAATCGCGTGGGCAGGTCGTATTCCCGCGACTTCCAGGTCAGATAGAAGGGATCAATCGGTATGCAGTGACCGCCAAGCCCGGGACCGGGATAAAACGGCATGAAGCCGAAGGGCTTCGTCTTGGCGGCGTCGATCACTTCCCAGACGTCGATCCCCATGGCCTCGTAGACGATCTTCAGCTCGTTCACGAGCGCGATGTTGACCGCGCGGAACACGTTTTCTGTAAGCTTGACCGCCTCGGCGGTCGCATTGGACGACACCGGCACCACGGTCTTGACCACGGCGCCATAGAACGCCTTCATCAGCTCCGCCGCAGCTTCACCCTCGCCGGCGACGACCTTCGGTATCGTGGAGGTCTCGAAGTCGCGGTTGCCGGGGTCCTCGCGCTCCGGAGAGAATCCGAGAAAGAAATCGGTGCCGCAGACAAGGCCCGAATCCTCGAGGATCCTTTTGACCGGCCCGTCCGTGGTACCGGGATAGGTGGTGGACTCGAGCACCACGAGTTGGCCCGGCCGCAGTCGCTTGGCAATCTCGCGGGAGGTATTCTCCACAAAGGAAAGATCCGGATCGCGATGGCGGGTAAGCGGCGTGGGCACGCAGATGGCGATCACATCGCATTCCGAAAGGCGAGAGAAATCGCAAGTCGCCTCGAAACGGCCGGCGGCCCGCTCCTCGTTGAGCACCTTTTCCGGCACGGCTTCGATGTAGCTGCGGCCGGCGTCGATGGAAACGATCTTGTCCGGATCGATGTCGAAGCCCGTCACCTGGAAACCGCCGCGCGCGATCGTCATGGAAAGCGGCAGTCCCACATAGCCGAGGCCGATCACGCCCGCCTTTGCCCGTCTCTGTTCGATCAGCGAGTGAAGGCTTTCGAAATGCGAAGACTTTGATGTCAAGGCCGCCGTGGCTCCATGCATATTAGGAAGAGGCCCTCAGTTGAGAGAGAACCGGGCGGGTGTCAAGGGTGCCACGTGGCGAAACATTGCTACCCTACATTAGGGTATACGACGTCCGGTCTGGATTTTGCGGATGTTTTGTACTTTATTGCCGCCGTCGGGCGGACGGTCCCGATCGCAGCTGCAAGTGACGCCGGGCAAGAGAATTGATCGCCTATCCCAAATCGCAAGAGGTGCAGGAAATCTGGACTTTCCGAGCCCAGCCAATGCGGTTTGTTCCTGCGAAAGCCCGGAAATCGGCCGACGATGAAGCCGCGGCCGGCATGGTCCTCGGATGAGGATCGCATTCTATTCTCCGCTGAAGTCGCCCCGTCATCCCGTTCCGTCCGGCGACCGGCTGATGGCCCGGCAGATCGTTGGAATTCTCCAAAGCGCCGGCCACGAGCTCGAAGTCGCATCGGAGTTCCGCTCGTTTTCTCCGTCGCTGACGGCTGGCGAATGGCAGGGTCTGCTGGATGGCTCCCACAAGGAGAAAGACCGCCTCGCCGAGGCCTGGGAGGCGGCAGCACCGCCGGACCTCTGGTTCACCTACCATCCCTACTACAAGGCGCCAGACCTAATCGGTCCGGACCTGTGCCGCCGCTTTTCGATCCCCTATGTCACGGCGGAATGCTCCTATTCGCAGCGAAGGAACCAGGGGTTTCACGCGAAGACGCAGGACCTGCTGCTCCAGGGGCTCGAGCTGGCGGCGGTCAACATCTGCTTCACGGCGCGCGATCGCGCCGGACTGGAGGCCGCAGCACCCGGTGCCGCCTTCGCAACGCTCCCGCCATTCATCGACTCGGCCCGGTTCCTGGAACGCCCGTTGGCGTCGGGAGACGGGCGCCTCGTCGCCGTGGCGATGATGCGGAGCGGGGACAAGTTCGACAGCTACGTGGCACTCGCAAAGGCGCTCGCCGAAATCTCGCACCTGCCGTGGACGCTTTCCGTGGTCGGGGATGGGCAGCGTCGCGAGGAGGTCAAGGCTCTCTATTCGCGCTTCGCGCCGGACCGGATCGAATGGCAGGGCGAGAAGACGCCCGACGAGATTGCAGAAGTCTTTTCGGCAAGCAGCATCTATGTCTGGCCCGGGCACGGCGAGGCCTACGGCCTTGCCTATCTCGAAGCGCAGGCGTCGGGGTTGCCGGTAGTAGCCGAACGGACGGCGGGCGTGAGCGAGGTCGTTCGAAACGGTGAGACGGGTTTCCTGACGCCCGAGCGGGATACTACCGCCTATGCCGCTGCGATTGCGGGGCTGCTGACCAATTCCGAAAGGCGCCGTTCAATGGCCGAAGCCGCCCGCAGGTTTGTCGGGGAGGAGCGCTCGCTTGCCCCCGCGACCGCTCGACTTGCCGAAATCCTCGAAAGTCACCTGGGAAGGAAGCCATGACGCTCGCAGCGCTTCGCACCGTGCTCGACATCCGCGCCGACGCGGGGAACCCCGCCACCTTGTGGCTGAGGGATGATGATGTCGTCGAGCCCTGTGGTCCGCTTGATCGACTGCTCGGGCTTGCCGAGCGTGCGGCAGTGCCGGTGACGATAGCCGTTATTCCGGCTTTCACCGGAAACCCGCTCGCTGAGCGTCTCAAGGATACGCCGCTGGCCGAAGTGGCGGTCCATGGCTGGTCGCACGAGAACTACGCCGGTCCCCGAGAGAAGAAGCAGGAACTCGGACCGCATCGTCCGCTCGCTGACGTGGTCGAGGAGCTGCGTGCCGGGCGTGATCGCCTGTCCGTACTTCATGGCGAACGTTTCCTGCCGATGATGGTGCCACCCTGGAACCGGATCGACCGTGCCGTCGTCGAAAGCCTGCCCGCCTGCGGATACGAATCCCTCTCGGTCTTCGGGACGGAAAAGCGGGCACCGCTGGCAGTCCTCAATACCCATGTCGATATCATCGACTGGCACGGCACCCGTGGAGGCCGGGATCATGACACGCTGTTCGCAGAAATTGCTGCGCGTCTCTCCCTGCCGGCGCATGCCGGGTCGCCCACGGGGTTCCTGACCCATTGCCTCGTGCACGACGCTGCGGCCTGGGAATTCCTTGAACAACTCTTCGAGGCGACCCAAGATCATCCGGGTTGCCGGTGGAGCCCCGCATCCGAGCTCACACGGGCAGGCCCTACACGATCACCAGGATTTCCAGGCCAGGAGTAGCCCGGCCTCGTTCTCATCTGCCGCCTTGCACAGGGCCTTGACCTCCTCGTGAGGCGTCCCGCGGGCGACGCTGGCCGCGACGAACGATGCGTCGGGGATAGACACCGGGCCGCCCCTGGAGACGACTGTGAAGATCAGCGGGCCGGTCGACCACCAGGCGGGTGCGCCGGGCATTGCCTCCCTCAGATGCGGGAGCGCTTCGAGCGTCCTGCGGAAAACCAGATGGCGCGGCGGTGCGGCGATGAAGGAGTTGGTGAGCAGCAGGCTACCGGCGGAAGTATTGCGGGGGACATCCTCGGCAAGCGCCGAGAGGCCGACGAGAGGCAGGAAATCGTGGAAGCTCACATCCCGCCTTGCCGGATACCAGTCGCAGTCGAGATAGATCCCGCCGAATTCCTCGAGGATCGCATAGCGGGCCACGTCCACCGCCCCGGGATAGTCACCGTCTTCAAGCATGCCGGCAAAGACCGGATCGCCATCGAAGCCCGCTTCACTGAGCTCGCCTTCACGCCAGAGACGGTACTCGTAGCCGTGTGCTGCCGCGTGCTCCGCCCATGCCACGGTCGATGCCGGAGGCTCGTTCGGGCCTATCCAGATCTGGTGGATCACCCGGGGCACGGCCTCGCGGCTCGCGGCGGCGAGAGCCTTGCGCTCTGCGGCATCGAACCGTCCGTACTTTTCCGTCATCGCGGGCGGAGGCACCAGATTGAACTGGTAGCCGATGCGCTTCAGAGGGTCGCCTTCCGCCTTGGCAAGACGGAGCATCGCCGCGTGAAGGCGCCGTGGCAAACCGATTGCGGTTGGTGTTCCGAGCAGGTGGTTGTCGGGGTCCGCGACCAACGCGTCGTACATGACCCGAACCTCGTCGAACCGTCGCTGCTCCTGCAAGGCCCGGGCCTCCTCCAGAATTGCGGCGTAGTGATGCTTCGTCTTCATGCCTAACCTTCCCGGTGCGCAGTCGGCCGCTATTGCCGCGGGCGGATCGCTTTATGGCCCGAGATGGGCCCCATCTCAATGCCTCTGTCATGATTGCCCGCTAAGCGTGTTGCGAAAATCAGCCGGTCCGCGAGCACCGTTTGCGACCTGAGATTTTATGCGAATGAGGAAATATGGACAGACGTCAATGGCTGCGATAGCCTCAAGAGATAACAATAAATTCCTCTGTCCGCGTCAGCAGGATGGAGGTGGGGGGCAAGGAACCCGCTCCGCATGAGTTCAGGTGCAGATCTACTTCGAATTGAAAGCCTGGGAATTTCGTTTTCCATGCTCGGCCACCATGTCGATGCGGTCAGGAGTGCGAGCCTGCGCATCCTCCCGGCAAGGTGACGGCACTGGTCGGCGAGTCCGGTTCAGGCAAGTCCGTGATCGGGCAGACGATCATGGGCATCCAGCCCAAGAACGCCACGTCGCGCGGCAAGGTGCTGTTCAACGATGTGAGATCCGGCAATGGGCCGATCGACCTCCAGCAGCTCCCGCGGGATGGTGCCGAGATTCGAGCGATCCGCGGCAATCGCATCGGGATGATTTTTCAGGAGCCGATGACCTCCTTCTCGCCGCTCCACACGATCGGCAACCAGATCAGCGAAGCGCTGCGCATCCATAGCGAGGCGACCGAGGAGGAGATCACGGCGCGATGCCATGAGATGCTTGGTCTCGTGGGCTTCTCCGATCCGGCAAAGGTTTTCCATCTCTATCCCTTCGAACTCTCCGGCGGCATGCGCCAGCGGGCGATGATCGCGATGGCTCTGATCTGCAATCCCGCCCTGCTGATTGCCGACGAGCCGACCACGGCCCTCGACGTCACGATCCAGGCGCAGATCCTGAAGCTCCTCAAGGATCTCCAGTCCCAGTTGAACATGGCGATGCTTTTGATCACTCACGATCTCGGAGTGGTCGCCAATCTCGCGGACGAGGTGGTGGTGATCTACCAGGGAGAGATCATGGAGGCCGGGCCGGTCGAGGAAATCTTCAAGGCGCCGACACATCCCTATCTCAAGGGGCTCATGGCTGCGGTGCCGCACTTCCACATGGAGCGGGGTCAGAGGCTGAAGCCGCTGCGCGAAGTATCGGTGCACAGCGCCAACCTTCTCGGCAAGAAGGACCATGCGGTCCGGCACGACAGGCCGGATATTCTCCTGTCAGCGACCAATCTCAGCAAGACCTTCGGGATGCGCAAGTCGGGCTGGTTCGGTGGGGCAGCGGCCACGGGGACGCGCGCCGTCGATGATGTGAGCTTTGAAGTCAAGCGTGGTGAAAGCCTCGGCCTCGTTGGTGAAAGCGGCTGTGGCAAGACGACCGTCAGCAAGATCCTCATGCGCGCGGTGACGCCCGATACCGGCTCAGTCATTTTCGAGAGCGCGGACGGTCCCGTCGATGTCCTGGCGGCCGAAGGCGATTCACTGCAGTCGCTGCGCACGAAGATCCAGATGGTGTTCCAGGATCCTGTTTCCTCCCTGTCCCCGCGCATGACGATCCGGCGCATCCTGAGCGAGCCGCTGGAGATACATCGACGTGGTGATGCCCGGACGCGAGCGGATGCGGTGAAGGCTCTCATCCGGGCGATCGGCCTGGACGAACAGGCCCTGAGCCGATACCCGCACAGCTTCTCCGGCGGTCAACGGCAGCGGATCGGCATAGCAAGGGCACTGGCCCTCGGGCCCGAGCTCATCATATGCGACGAGCCGGTCTCTGCGCTCGACGTCTCCGTGCAGGCGCAAATCCTGAACCTGCTCAAGGATCTGCAGAAGGATCTCGGCCTCACCTACCTGTTCATTTCGCATAATCTGGCGGTCGTGAACTACATGGCGGATCGGGTTGCGGTCATGTGTGCAGGGCGGATCGTGGAGGTTGCGCCGTGCGAGATACTCATGAGCTCGCCCGTCCACCCCTATACCAAGTCGCTTCTCGCCGCCGTTCCCTATCCGGATCTCGACCGGCCGCTCGACTATGCGGTGCTGGAACAGGGTGGGGCGGCGAACAAGCACGTTTGGGGACCGCAGTTCGACGACGAGGACCAGGAGGGCGTGATGGCCGCCGCCGATCTCGGCGGCGGGCACTATGTGCTGGCGCGAAGGAGCGTTGATGCGAGGGAATTGCGCCCATGAGCGTCACCCGTCGCACCACGCTTGCCATGCTGGCCTCCACGCTCCTGCCGTTGCAGGCGCGTGCTGCCTTCCAGGGATCTGACTTCTTCAAGCAGAAGGTCGAGGAAGGCCTTCTGCCGGAAACAGCCGCACGGCTGCCCAAAAACCCACGCGTCGTGCCTCTTGCCCAGATGGGACGGGAAGCGGGTCGCCATGGCGGTGGTGTCCGGATGTTGATCGGCGGACAACGCGACATCCGCGTCATGCCCGTGATCGGTTATTCCCGTCTGGTCGGCTACGACGAGAAGCTCGCGCTCCAGCCGGACATCCTGGAGAGTTTCGAAGTCGCCGAGGCGCGGATCTTCACGTTCCATTTGCGCGAGGGACACAGATGGTCCGACGGCAACGAGCTGACGTCGGAGGATTTTCGCTACTGTTGGGAAGACGTCTCGCTCAACAAGGAGATCCACAAGGGGGGCCACCCATCGATCTCCTCGTAAACGGCAAGCCGCCGCACTTCGAGGTCCTCGACAAGTGGACCATACGCTACACCTGGGATGGTCCTAACCCGGTTTTCCTTGCAAAGCTCGCCGCACCGTCACCGGTACGCATTGTGCTTCCGTCGGCCTACATGCGCCAGTTCCACGTGCGCTACCAGGATCCGGAGGTGCTCGCACGGCTCGTCAAGGAGAACGACGTCGACGACTGGAGTGGGCTGCACATCAAGATGTCGCGCCAGGTGCGACCCGAGAATCCGGACCTTCCGACCCTCGATCCCTGGCGCAACATGACCGCGCCGCCGGCCGAGCAGTTCATTTTCGAGCGAAACCCGTACTTCCATCGCGTCGATGAGAACGGCCTGCAACTGCCCTACATCGACCGTTTCGTCCTGAACGTGAGTTCGTCGGAAATCATTCCGGCGAAGACCGGATCGGGCGAGAGCGACCTGCAATTCGCGGGCATCGACTTTGCCGACTACACCTTTCTCAAGGATGCACAAGGGCGGTATCCGTTCAAGGTCGACCTCTGGAAGCGCACGCAGGGGTCTCGCATCGCAATGCTGCCCAATCTCAACTGCGGCGACGAGGTCTGGCGGAAACTCTTCTCGGATGTCAACGTGCGTCGCGCACTGTCGGTGGCGATAAACCGGCGTGAGATCAACGCCGTCTGCTTCTACGGTCTCGCACACGAGAGTGCGGATACGGTCTTGCCTGAAAGCCAGCTCTTCAAGCCGGAATATGCGACTGCATGGGCCCAGTTCGATCCCGACCTGGCCAACAAGCTGCTCGATGACGCCGGCCTGAAGGAGAGGGGCAGTGACGGAATTCGCCGGCTCCCCGATGGGCGGCAGGCGCAGATCGTGGTGGAAAGCGCCGGCGAAAGCACGCTCGAGACCGACGTGCTGGAACTGGTGACCGATCATTGGCGCCAGGTCGGAATTTCGCTCTTCACCCGCGTATCGCAACGCGACGTTTTCCGCAGTCGCGCGCTCGGCGGGCAGATCATGATGTCGGTCTGGATGGGGCTGGACAACGGCATTCCCACGCCCGACATGTCGCCCGAAGGTCTCGCGCCCACCATGGACGACCAGCTGCAATGGCCAGTCTGGGGAATGTACTATCTCTCGGGCGGCAGCGACGGCCATCCGCCGGATCTTCCTGATGTCAAGGAACTGGTCGAACTCCTGCGCCAATGGTTTTCCTCGATCACCAGTGAAGCGCGTCGGGCCATTTGGCATCGCATGCTCGAACTGCGTGCGCAGCAGGTCTACACGATTGGCATCGTGAACGGTGCACTGACACCCATCGTGCGCTCTTCGCGGTTGCGTAACGTGCCTGAAAAGGCACTGTTCGGCTTCGATCCCACCTGCTATCTCGGTGTCTACATGCCGGACACGTTCTGGTACGACAAGGGGGCCTGACGATGCTGCGATATATGCTGTGGCGCATCGCGATGATGGTGCCGACCCTGTTCCTGATCTCGGTGCTCGTTTTCACGATCATCGAGTTGCCGCCGGGTGACTATTTCGAGAGCTACGTCGCCGAGCTGCGCGCGGTGGGCGAATCCGCCGACATGGCCGAGATCGAGGCGCTGCGTTCCCGCTATGGCTTCGATCAGCCCGCGCCAATACGCTACCTCCACTGGGTCGGCGGCATGATGGTGGGGGATTTCGGCTACTCCTTCGAGTATCAGATGCCGGTGAGCGATGTGGTCGGCGATCGCCTATGGCTGACGGTGATGGTCTCGTTCGTCACCATCGTCGTCACCTGGATCCTTGCGTTTCCGATCGGCATCTATTCGGCGACCCATCAGTATAGCTGGGGCGACTACGGGCTGACCCTCCTCGGCCTCATCGGCATTGCCGTTCCGAACTTCATGCTCGCGCTGCTCCTGATGTATTTCGCCAACATGTGGTTCGGGACCTCGATCGGCCATCTCATGGACAGGGAGTATCTCGGCGCTCCGATGAGCTGGGACAAGTTCAAGTCCATTCTCGAGCATCTCTGGATCCCGGTGCTGATCATCGGCACGGCGGGAACGGCGGGCATGGTGCGGAGGCTGAGGGCCAATCTTCTCGACGAGATGAACAAGCAGTACGTGGTCACGGCCCGGGCCAAGGGGCTGCATCCGTTTCGCGTCCTGGTGAAGTATCCGTTGCGCATGGCGCTCAACTTCTTCATCTCCGATATAGGATCCATCCTGCCTTCGGTGATCTCGGGTGCTGAAATAACCGCGATCGTCCTGTCGCTGGAGACGACCGGCCCCATGCTGATCCGGGCGCTCCAAAGTCAGGACATGTATCTTGCCGGTTCCTTCCTCATGTTCCTGGCCTTCCTGACGGTGATCGGCGTGCTGGTGTCCGACATTGCACTTGCCATTCTCGATCCCCGCATCCGGCTCGGCGGAGGCAGCACCAAATGAAGACTCCACTTCCTGAACCGGGCGCGCCACTCGGGCACTTTGTCTCTTCGGCACCTTTCGATCCGTATCTGACGGAATCAAGTGCCGCCACCCAGAGCCGGTTCAGCCAGGCCTCCCAGCTGCAGCTGATGTGGTGGAAGTTCAAGCGCCACCGGGTAGCGTTGATTTCCGGTATCTTCCTGGTCGCGATGTACCTGATGATCGTGGTTGCAGAGTTTCTCGCGCCATACAATCTTCACACGCGGCACATAGATTTCA
Organism: Sinorhizobium sp. BG8; assembly: GCF_016864555.1. NCBI lineage: Bacteria > Pseudomonadati > Pseudomonadota > Alphaproteobacteria > Hyphomicrobiales > Rhizobiaceae > Sinorhizobium > Sinorhizobium sp. BG8. The sequence goes on from NZ_CP044011.1 coordinate 966,021, forward strand.
TCTATTCCCCACCCCAGAGGGTGCGTCTTTTCCATGAGGGAAGCTTCGTAGGTCCGTTCGTTTATGGGCGCGAGATGACGTTGAACATGGAGAACCTCCAGCGGGTGTACACGGACAATACGTCCGATATTCAACCGCTTCGCTTCTTCTGCCGGGGGGATGGATATCGCTTCTGGGGCCTTTTTGACGCCAACTTGCATCTCGTTTGCCCCGCAGTCGACGGACAGATGTTCCTGCTCGGCACGGACCGATTGGGGCGCGATGTGCTGTCCCGCATCATCTATGGTGCGCGCATTTCGCTCACAATCGGCATCCTGGGCGTTGCGATGAGTTTCGTCCTTGGCATCGTGATCGGTGGTTTCGCCGGCTACCACGGCGGCATTTTCGACATGGTCGTGCAGCGTGTGATCGAGGTGTTGCAGTCCATTCCGAGTATTCCGCTCTGGCTTGCGCTTGCCGCGATCATGCCTGTCACCTGGAGCCCGATACTCGTCTATCTCGGCATAACGATCATCCTCGGCCTTCTCGACTGGACCGGTCTTGCGCGTGCCGTCCGATCGAAGCTGTTGTCGCTGCGAGAAGAGGACTACGTTCTCGCCGCGCAGCTCATGGGTGCGAGCAGCAAGCGGATCATCGCCCACCACCTGATCCCCGGCTTCATGTCCCATCTCATCGCATCGGTAACGCTGACAATCCCAGGGATGATTCTCGGCGAAACCGCGCTCAGCTTCCTCGGCCTCGGCCTGCGACCGCCGATCACCAGCTGGGGCATTCTTCTGACCGAGGCGCGCAGCGTCAACACGATCGCGCTCTATCCGTGGCTGTTGTTGCCCACGATTCCGGTGATTCTTGTGATCCTGGCATTCAATTTCCTGGGAGATGGATTGAGGGATGCCGCCGACCCCCTTAAGTGAAGTGGAATGAAGCGTGCGTAAGAGCATTCATCGTCAAGCAGGTGCGAGCGTCTACGCTGCGAGGTTTTAACACATGCTACGCCCACTGAAGGATGCCCGCATCCTCATGTACAGCCACGATTCCTTCGGCCTCGGTCATCTGAGACGATGCCGGACGATCGCGCATTCGTTGGTCGAGGACTACCGTGGCCTCAACGTACTGATCATTTCCGGAGCCACGATCGCAGGCGCGTTCGACTATCGAACGCGCGTGGATTTCGTGAAGATCCCGAGCGTGATCAAGCTGCGCGACGGCGACTACACCTCGCTCGACCAGCACATCGATCTTCAGGAAACGCTGAAGATGCGCCGTTCGATCATCCGGCACACCGCCGAAACCTTCCAGCCGGATATCTTCATCGTCGACAAGGAGCCTATGGGCCTGCGCGGCGAAGTCGAGGAAACGCTTTCCTATCTCCAGCGCCAGGGCACGCGACTTGTGCTTGGCCTGCGCGATGTCATGGACGCCCCGCATTTGCTCGAGGCCGAATGGAGGCGCGGCGGTGTGGTGAAGAAGATCGATCGGTTCTTCGATCACGTCTGGGTCTATGGTCCGGAGGATTTTCACGATCCACTGAAGGGGCTCGACGTGCCGCAATCGGTGCGGGGAAGGATGGATTTCATCGGCTTCCTCCAGCGCAGCACCGCGCAGAACGAGCTTCAGTCCCATCGGCCGAAGGAGAAGTACATTCTCGCCACCACCGGTGGCGGAGGTGACGGCGCGGATCTGATCGACAATGTCATCAACGCCTATCATCACGACAAGACCCTGACGCAGAAGGTTCTCATCGTTCTCGGGCCTTACATGCCGAGCGAACAGCGGCAGCGCTTCAGCCAGAGTGCCGCCTCCCTTCCGCAGGTCGAGATAATCGAGTTCGATTCCCGCATGGAGGACTTGATCGCCGGCGCGGAGGCTGTGGTGTCCATGGGAGGCTACAACACCTTCTGCGAGATCCTGTCTTTCGACAAGCCGGCCTTGATCGTTCCGAGGCTGATTCCGCGCATGGAGCAACTGATCCGGGCGCGAAGGGCTTCCGAGATGGGATTCGTCGACATGCTTCTGCCCGAAGAGGCGGACGATCCGGCTCGCATGGCCGCCGCGCTGAAGGCCTTGCTCGGTCGGGCCGCGCCTTCTGCCAGTGGGCAGAGGCTCGAGCTTGATGGCCTCTCCAACATCTCCCGCATCGTCGGAACCTGGCTCGAATCCGACGAAATGCAGGATGCCTCCACGGCAACAGGATAAAGCAGGCCGCAATGCAGAATCGCAAGGTAGTTGTCCTTCTCAAAGGATACCCGCGCCTGTCCGAAACCTTCATTGCCCAGGAGCTTCTGGGCCTGGAAAAGGCGGGCTTCGAACTTGAGCTCGTCGCCATGCGGCGGCCCACGGACAAGAAGCGCCATCCCATCCACGATGAAATCCGTGCCCCGGTTCACTACCTGCCGGAATATCTGCACCAGGAGCCGATCCGGGTACTGAAGGCGCTGCTTGCCGTGCGAAAGAAAGCCGGCTTCCGCAAGGCTTTTCGCTCCTTCCTTGCCGATCTCAAGCGCGATGTCAGCCGCAATCGCTTCCGGCGCTTCGGCCAGGCGGCGGTGCTCGTTGCGGAGTGGCCGGGCGATGCGCACTGGCTGCACGCTCATTTCATTCACACCCCTGCATCCGTCGCGGCCTATGCGAGCCAGATCGCCGATATTCCCTGGACCGTCTCGGCCCATGCGAAGGACATATGGACGTCGCAGGATTGGGAGCTCGCCGGCAAGCTCGCGAGTGCTCGCTGGGTGGTCACATGCACGCGCACCGGTTTTGATCATCTGAAGATGCTGGCCGGCGGCAAGGGCGACGTACACCTGAGCTATCACGGTCTGGACCTCGACCGCTTCCCACCTTTCACCGAGAGGCATTCGCTTCGCGACGGTTCTGATCCGAACGATCCGGTGAGAATTCTCAGCGTCGGCCGTGCCGTCAGCAAGAAGGGCTTCGACTACCTGATGAAGTCCCTTGCGCTCCTGCCATCTGAAATCAACTGGCGGTTCGAGCATATCGGGGGTGGGGAACAGTTGCCGAAGCTGCAGGCGCTCGCCCGCGAGCTCGGTATCGCCGATCGGGTGACATGGAAGGGCGCGCTCGACCAGAAGGACGTGCTCGAGCACTACCGCCAGGCGGATCTCTTCGTGATGGCCTGTCGCGTCACCGACGACGGCGATCGGGACGGCTTGCCGAACGTGCTGGTGGAGGCGGCGAGCCAGCGCCTTGCCTGCGTGGCTACAGACATTTCCGGCATTCCGGAGCTCTTTACGGATCGTGAGAATGGTTTGCTCGTGCCGCCGGAGCAGCCGCAAGCGATGGCGACGGCGCTCGAAACGGCAATCCGCGATCCGCAGCTGCGCGTGCGCCTCGGGGACGCGGCGGAGGCAAGGGTTCGAAACGACTTCGACCATGTATCGAGCATCGGCCAGCTTCGTACGCTGTTTCATGCGGAGTGGAGCCGCACATGACGACGCCGCAAGGAGACACGACCCTCCCAGGCGCCGCGGCGCCGCGCGTTCTGTTTTACGTTCAGCACCTGCTTGGCATCGGCCACCTCGCACGGGCGAGCCGCATCTCCGAAGCGCTTCATGCGGACGGATTCGATGTGACGATCGTGACGGGGGGCATGCCGGTGCAGGGCTTTCCCGGACCGGGGGTGCACCATGTCATGCTGCCGCCTGTCGCTGTCGGCGATGCCGGTTTCTCGGGGCTGGTGACGTCCGAAGGCGTTGCCGTCGACGAAGCTTTCATGAAGAACCGCGCCGGCCTTTTGCTCGAGGCCTTCCACGATTGCAGCCCGGATATCGTCATCGTGGAGGCTTTTCCATTCGGCAGGCGGCAGGTCCGCTTTGAGCTTCTGCCGCTTCTCGACGCAATCGAGAAGAGCCGGCCGAGACCGCTCCTGGTCACCTCGCTGAGGGACATCCTGCAGGAGCGCAGCAAACCCGGCCGCGACGAGGAGACCGTTGCACTGGTGAAGCGGCATTTCGACCGGGTTCTGGTCCATGGCGATCCGACCTTCGTGCGCCTTGAGGATACATTCCCGCTCGCGGCGGAGATTGGCGACAAGGTCGTCTATACCGGCCTGGTCGCTCCCCCGCCGCCGCCATCGCCCGCCGAGAATTTCGACGTGATCGTGTCTGCCGGTGGCGGTGCCGTCGGCGCTTCGCTGATCCGCGGCGCGCTGGATGCTTACCGCCTCCTCGGTGCTACCGGTCGATGGTGCATGATTGCCGGCCCCAATCTCCCGAAGGAAGATTTCGAGAGCCTTGCCGACGAGGCACCGTCCGGCGTCAGCCTCGTACGGTTCCGCACGGACTTTGCAAGCCTCCTCGCCGGCGCGCAGCTTTCCATATCTCAGGCCGGATACAATACGGTCTGCGACATCTTGCGTGCCGGTTGCCGGTCGCTGCTGGTTCCGTTCGCGGCAGGCGGTGAGACCGAACAAACCGTGCGGGCCGAACGCCTGCAGCGACTGGGCCTGGCGAGGGTCTTGAAGGAAGATGGCTTGTCCGGCCCCGCGATGGCCGAGGCAATTCGCTCTGCGCTGGCGACCGATTCCCCGTGCGAAGTTCTGCTGGAACTCGAAGGCGCCCACAACACGGCGTCGATCCTGCGCGAACTGATCGGCCGGGCGTAGCAGACACCGGTCGACGGTAACCCTCGACAGCCGGGCCATTGTCGGCCCGATGCGGCTGGCGCACATCCGATTGCTGCGATCGTTCTACTTCCTGCCGTGAGTTTGTTCACATTGCCGCGGGATAAGCGCAGGCAGCGTGTCGAATCCAGGAGACCTGGTGCAGGCAACCTGCAACGGCGGCCCAGCAGGCTGCCCCTTCGTTCGCAAGACCCGCCAGGCGTCTGAATCGAGCAACCATTCGACGCCAGTGGCTTCCCACTGATCTTGAGATACCGATTTCCGAAGTGAGTAGAAACCCGCGCTGCCCCATCCGACGGTCCGTCGGCACAGGACGCCAAAGGGCGTCTGGTAACAGCATATGGAAAAATCAGGATATTGATCTGGCAGTGATCAATAGGAAATGGTGCCCAGAAGAGGACTCGAACCTCCACGCCTCGCGGCACAGGTACCTGAAACCTGCGCGTCTACCAATTCCGCCATCTGGGCGACGGACCGGCATGTAAGGGGCTCCCCGCCCGGTGTCAACAGGCATTTTGAAGTTTTCACCATGGCGGGCGAGAATTCTTCTATTTCTTGCCCGCAGCCCACTCTGTGATGAGCTTAAGTCCTTGCGCGAGCAGTGCCTTTGCCGCTGTCTCGTCCCGTGCCTCCACATAGCAGCGCATTTCGGGCGCATTTCCTGATGGTCGGAAGTGGATGATTCGGTGATCCTCCAGTGTCACGCGCAGGCCGTCCACGTCGCTTGTCTCGGCGGGTACGCCGATGGGGCGAGGAAGCTGGCGAGCGCCTCACTACCGGAGCGCAGGTGCCTCATAAGCGCCGCGCTCGTCTCGACCGGGAAATTCTCAAGACGGTCTCCGGCTGCCACCGGCAGGCCGAAGGACGACGCGATGTAGGAGAGGGATTGCCCTCTGCGGGCCGCAAGCGCGAGCGCTGCCAGGACCGGCAGAAAACTGTCGCGAGTCGGCAGTGGCGAAAGGACGTTGCCGTTGACGGTGAACGGGGATGCGGTCAGCGTTCCGCCATTGGCCTCAAACCCCATGACGCCCTGCCTGCCGGACTGGACTTCCGCCTGCATGCCCGCGATCACGAAGGGCGACCCGACCTGCGTCCGCATCACCCGATACCGACCGGCCGCTTCAATCCCCGAATTCGAGGTTACCGGTGTCACCACCACCGCCGCGCCGAGGAATCCGGCGGCAATGAGCCCCAGGAGATCGCCACGGAGCGGCGTGCCCGTCTCATCGGCGACGAGCGGTCTGTCGCCGTCCCCGTCCGCCGAGACGATGGCATCGAGCTTCTGCGTGGTCGCCCATTCCCTCAGGCGTACGATCGTCTCCGGCGATACCGCTTCAGTGTCGACTGGAATGAAGACGTCCGACCGTCCGAGCGCCACGGTTTCGGCGCCGAAGTGGGCGAGTACGGTCATGAACAGGTCGCGCGCCACCGTGCTGTGCTGGTACACGCCGATCCTCAGCCCTGCCAGCGCGTTTTCACCGAGGATCCCCGTGACCCGGGCGAGGAACAGCGCTTCCGTCTCCTGTCGGCCATCCGGAGCGGTCTCCGGTCGAACATTCAAGGCCATGCCCTCTGGGCGTATCGCATCCGCTATCGCCGTTATCGCTTTCTCGTCGTCCTTGTCGATTTCACCGTCCGGACGGTAGAACTTGATCCCGTTGCGATCCGCGGGGATGTGCGAGCCGGTCACCATGAGGCTCGCCGCACCGCGCGCAAGTCCCGAAAGCGCAAGGGCAGGGGTCGGAACCGCGCCGCAATCAAGCGCCTCGAAACCCGCCGCCCGCAAAGCACCGATGGCGATTGCGCTGATCGCCGGGCTGGACTCGCGGAAGTCCCGGCCGACGAGTATCGTGTCGCCCGGCTTGGCGATACCGCGGGCGAGCAGATGCCGCGCAAACGCCGTGGCATACAGCGCCGTTGCCGGGCCTTCGAGGTCAACGGAAAGGCCGCGAAGGCCGCTTGTGCCGAACTTGAGGCTCAATGTCTCGTCTCCTAAGGTGTCGACGGAAAGATGGGGCGCGGGGAGAAAGGATCAATCCTCGGTCCTCCTCAGCGCCGTCTGCCTGCCACTGTTGACACACCGGTTTTCGTCATAGTTTCAAGCGCGAAGGCCTACAATCCTGTCGCGGCGACCATGAATAAAACAAAAAGAGTGAACGTAATGGAACGAGGGACGCCAATGGGAGATTCTCCCGCTCGAAATTAAGAGGATCTGTAATGTCGAGCATACGCAATCTTGTCTTTGGGTCCGCGATGACCGTCGCTGCCGCTATCCCTGCTTTCACGCCTGCCCAAGCTCTCCCGCTCGCCGCCCCCGATGTGAAGATCGAGGCGGGGCGCGATGTGGTGAAGGCTCGCGTCGTTTGCAACGCCTATCGATGCTGGAATACCGGTCCGGCGTACTACCGCCCCTATTACCGGCCGTACTACCGCCCTTACCGGCCCTACTATCGCCCATACTACGCCCCGGGATACTACAGGCCGCCGGCCTATGGTGGCTATAGCTCCCACGTGCAGTGGTGCCTCAATCGATATCGCACGTACAATCCGGAGACGAACCGCTACCACGCGGGGGGTGGCGTCTATCCGGTCTGCATTTCGCCCTATCGCTGACGCCGACGAGAATGGTCGGACAGAAAGGAGAGGCGGGCCGAAAGCCCGCCTCTCACCTTTATGTCCTGTCGGTGTGCCCGAGATCCCGCCCCGGCTCGATGACGTCGCGGATGCACTGCTTGAGCTCCTTCGGGCCGGGAAATCCACCGTTGCGCTTGCGTTCCCAGACGATTTCGCCGTTGACGCGAATCTCGAAATTTCCGCCTGTCCCGGGAATGAGCGAGACCTCGCCCAGGCTGTCCGAGAAGGTTGAAAGAAGCTCTTGTGCCATCCAGGCGGCGCGTAGCAGCCAGTTGCACTGGGTGCAGTAGAGAATGGAAACACGCGGCTTCTCGGCGGTCATTGGCAGATTCCTGTCTGGATTTCCGGGTTTTCGATGCGGCCAGGCATGCAGCCGGTCACGACTGCGCCATCCTACACCAGACATCCGGCATTGAAAGCGCGCTCGGCAAGTCACGCGTTCTCACGGAAATGTCAGCTGATTTCATAAGCTTTTATCGGTCACCGCCTTGATTGCGCGAGGGGTTGGTAAAAGAGAATGCCGCATTGCAACATACTTTCTGGAAGGAAGAGAAATGTCCGAACTGAGCAATGCTCGCCCGCGGCTGATCCTGCCCTCGCTCGGCGGGCTTTATGGCGCGCTCGGCGAGAGCGCTGAAACCTTGCTGCGCGTCGTCGCCGGCCTGCTTCTTGTCACGCATGGCTACGGCAAGATCATCAACCCCTTCGGCGCGGTCGGCATGGTGGAAAGTCTCGGCTTCTATCCGGGTGTGTTCTGGTCGCCGCTTCTTGCCGCAACGGAGTTCTTCGGCGGCATTCTCCTGGCGCTCGGGCTGCTGACGCGGCCGGCTGCTGTCGCCACCACCATCGTGCTAGCCGTTACCATCTACTTCCACTGGATCGTGAAGGCTGAGGGCCTCGGCGGTGCCGAAAAGTCGATTCTGTGGGCTGCGATCACTCTCTTCTTTGCGATCCGCGGGGCCAACAGCCAGTCGGTGGACGCCAAGCTTGGACGTCAGTTCTGACCTCTCGTCGCAGGGGTTTTCGAGCCCTCGCGTTTTGTTGCCTCTGCAACGGTGTCGCGTAAATGGTCACCGTTGTAGGGCTTCATCACGATCGGAATTTTCTCGAAGCCCGCAACACCCGCGCGGTGTGATTCGCAGACGGTGGTAAACAGCATCGTCACGTCGAGGTCCAGCAAACGCCGGGCGCGGCGCAGCGCAGGCGACGGATCGAGCGGCAGGTCCATCAGGCAGAGATCGACGGTCCTGAGATCCAGGTCGCGCTGCTCGTCCACCTGCTCCAGCCGCATGACCGAGACACGGCAGTCCATTGCAGCCTTGATCTGGTATTCGGCGTCGAGGGCTATGAGGTACTCTCCCTCGACGATCAGAATGTGGGGGAGACTTCCATTCATGTCGACGCATTCTCCGCATTCGAAGCCGTGCTGCTCGCCGGCTCAAGCGGACATATGTGGGCCTGCGAGCCCCAAGTGTCATTTAAAAATGACATAGCCTTGTCACTTGACGGAACATGTTCGGATCTTCGGCATTGACGCTGAATGCGGGTCTGTCGGAGAGCGAAACCTATGGGGGAAAGTGGGAGTGAGCGGCTCCGCCGAGGCACAGGAGGCGGGTCATGACGGCACCAGCATCATCTCGCACCGCCACCAAATGGCGGACCCCCTGCACGCAGTGTCCGTTGAGATCACTCCACTATTTCCGGGACTTCACCAAGCCGGAACTCGATTTCGTATCGGGGTTCAAGACAGGGGAGCTCTCTGTCGATCGCGGCGCGACCATATTGGTGGAAGGCACGCACAGCGCCCACATCTTCACGGTGCTCGGCGGATGGGGCTTTCGCTACAAACTGCTGTCCGACGGTCGCAGGCAGATCCTGAATTTTGTGCTCCCGGGCGACCTCGTGGGCCTGCAGGGCGGTCTGATGGGCGAGATGGATCATTCAGTCGAGGCGCTCTCTGCCGTCACGCTGTGCGTTTTCGAGCGGTCCAAGCTCGAAAGCCTGTTCGAAAAGCATCCTTCGCTTGCCTACGATCTGACCTGGATCGCCGCACACGAGGAGCGAATTCTCGACGAGAACCTGCTCAGCATCGGTCGCCGCTCGGCCGTCGAGCGAACCGCCTACCTCATTTCGTTCCTCAAAATCAAGGCCGAGGCGGTCGGCATGGTCACGGACTCGAAGAGAGTCATCCCCATTACCCAGCAGCACGTCGCCGACACGCTGGGGCTGTCGCTCGTTCATACCAACAAGACGCTGCGCAAACTGGCACAGGGCGGGCTCATCCGCTGGCTGGACCGCGGCTGCGAAGTGCTTGATCCGGAAGGTCTGCTTCGCCTCTCGCGCTGGGAAGGCGTGAAGGAGAAGAAGCGACCCTTCATCTGAAAGTCCAGACTTACGAAACGACGTCCCAGTGCAGCGGGAACATCGGATCGAAGACAGTGACGGAACCTGCGCCGGTCATCCTCTTCGGCGGAAATTCGATCGGCTCGGCGCGGCGCACGAGGGTTATCGTTTCCTCGTTGGCAGGCAGACCGTACCAGGCTGGTCCGTTCAAGGAGGTGAATGCCTCGAACTTGTCGAGAGCGCCTTCCTCTTCGAAGACGTGGGCCAGGCAGCTCAAGGTATTCAGCGACGAGTAGATGCCGGCGCAGCCACAGGCGCACTCCTTCAGCGGATCGACGTGAGGCGCGGAATCGGTGCCCAGGAAGAAGCGCGGGTCGCCGGAGATCGCCGCAGCGCGCAGCGCAACGCGGTGGGACTCGCGCTTGGCCACCGGCAGGCAATAGTAGTGCGGGCGGATACCGCCGACCAGAATGGCATTCCGGTTGATGATCAGGTGATGGGTCGTAATCGAGCCGGCAAGATTGGCCTTGGAGGATTTGATGTAGTCGATGCCGTCCTGCGTGGTGACATGCTCCATGGTGATCCTGAGCTCAGGCAACCGCCGGCGCAGCGGATCGAGAACAGTCTCGATGAACACGGCCTCGCGATCGAAAATGTCGACTTCAGGCGATGTCACTTCCCCGTGCACGCATAGGGGCAGGCCGATCTTCGCCATGCGCTCCAGCACCGGCATGGCTTTTTCCATGTCGCGAACCCCGCTGTGGGAGTTGGTCGTGGCGCCCGCGGGATACAGCTTGACCGCAGTGATGAGGCCGCTCTGCTTTCCCTTCTCGACATCATCGGGATCGGTGTGTTCGGTGAGGTAGAGCGTCATCAGTGGCTGGAAACGGTCAGCCGCCGGCAGTGCCGCGACAATGCGCTCTCGATAGGCGGCCGCGTCCTCGGTCGTAACGACGGGCGGCACCAGATTTGGCATGATGATCGCCCGCGCGAAATGCCTGCTGCTGTCGGCGATCACGCCTTTCAGCATTTCGCCGTCGCGCAGATGCAGATGCCAGTCGTCCGGGCGCCGCAGGGTGAGTTCGGTGATCGGCAGGTCGTTCATGGCGATGTCTCCGCAAGCGTGGTCGACGGATGCGATAACACCAACCTCCGTCGCAGAACAACGGCAAGGCCTCAGAAACTGTCGATTTGTATGTCAGCCGGTCGGGAATTTTCGAGAATGCGCCGGCCGTTCGGAAGATCGTTGCCGTCGAGCTTCCAGGCGATACCCTCTTCATCGAGACCGTAGTGCACCCAGCGCTGCCGCAGACGTTCCCTGAGTACGTCGAAAGAGGGGGCGACAAGAACGGTGACGTCGAAGCTGTCTTCAAGCGCAGTCCAGGGCGCTTCGTTGAGCAGGAGATAGTTGCCTTCGGCAAGCACGAACCTCGTATCCGGCGCGATCGCACGCGCCGAGGCGATGGCGATCTCGCGCGAGCGATCGAAGACGGGGACCAGCACCTCCTGATCGCCCTTGCGCACGGCATTGACGATATCGACGAAGCCTCGGACATCGAAGGTCTCCGGCGCACCCTTGCGGGGAAGAAGGCCGCGTTCCTCCAGGATCCCGTTGTCCATATGGAAGCCGTCCATGGGAAGCACTTCGGCCGTTTCGCCCTGGCGCAGCAGCTCATCGCGCAACGCCTCGGCGAGCGTCGATTTTCCCGCACCCGGGGACCGGCAATCCCCGCGACGAAACGGCGGGCACCAGTGGCCCGCCGAATGATTTCCTCCGCTATCTGTGCTGCTGTCATGCTCATGCTGCCAACAATTCCTTTGGTGCTTCCTTCGCTCCGGTCATGAAGGCGACCGCGTCGGACATCGTATATTCCTTCGGATTGATGACACAGAGGCGGCTGCCGAGGCGGTGGATGTGAATCCTGTCCGCGACCTCGAACACGTGCGGCATGTTGTGGGAGATGAGGACAATCGGGATGCCTCTCCGGCGAACGTCGAGAATGAGCTCGAGCACGCGTCGGCTCTCCTTCACGCCGAGGGCTGCCGTCGGCTCGTCCAGGATGATTACCTTGGACCCGAAGGCCGCCGCGCGTGCCACGGCGACGCCCTGCCGCTGTCCGCCGGAAAGCGTTTCTACCGCCTGGTTGATGTTCTGGATGGTCATGAGCCCAAGTTCGGTCAGCTTCTCGCGGGAAAATTTCTCCATGGCGGTGCGGTCGAGCTTGCGAAGCCACTTGCCCATGAACCCCGGTTTGCGCAGCTCCCGCCCGAGGAACAGGTTGTCCGCTATGGACAGGGCAGGAGACAGTGCGAGGTTTTGGTAGACCGTCTCGATACCGGCCTTCCGTGCCTCGATCGGCGAGCGGAAATGGACCGGCGAGCCGTCGATGCGGATCTCACCTTCGTCCGGCGTGACCGCGCCGGAGATGGCCTTGATCAGGGTCGACTTGCCGGCGCCGTTGTCGCCGATCACCGCCAGGATTTCACCGGGGTACAGGTCGAAGTCGGCGTGGTCGAGAGCGGTAACCCGCCCGTAGCGCTTGACGAGGTTGCGCGCGGTGAGAATGGGTTCCTGAGCCATCAGCCTGCTACCTTTCTGATCCATTGATCGATTGCGACGGCGGTGATGATGAGCATGCCGATTAGCAGATAGGTCCATTGCGGGTCGGTTCCGATCAGGCGCAGGCCGAGCGAGAACACGCCAACGATGAGAGCGCCGAAAAGCATGCCGAGGATCGAACCGCGGCCGCCGAACAGCGAGATGCCGCCGATCACCACTGCGGTGATGGATTCGATGTTGGCGAACTGTCCTGCCGTGGGCGACACCGAGCCGATGCGTCCGATGAGGGCCCAGCCGGCAAGCGCGCAGATGAGGCCGGAGAGCGTGTAGACCGAGATGAGCATGCCCTTGACGTTAACGCCTGCGAGCTCTGCCGCGTCCGGGTCGTCTCCCACCGCATAGACATGTCGGCCCCATGCCGTACGGTTCAACACGTACCAGAGCAGGCCGACAAGGAGCACCATCGCGATCGCTCCGTAGGTGAACACGGCGCTTCCGAAGCGGATATTCTGGCCGAAGAACTGCAGGATCGGCGCCTGCTGGGCGATGTCTTGGCCACGGATTGTCTCGTTGGCCGAGTAGAGGAAGTTCGACGCGAGAATGATCTGCCACATGCCGAGCGTGACGATGAACGGCGGCAGCTTCATGCGAGCGACGAGGACGCCGTTGATGTAGCCGCAGATTGCGCCTACCGCGAGACCGCAGGCGACCGACATGACGGGCGGCAGGCCATAGCGGAACGTGAACTGCCCCATGACGACGGAAGAAAGCACCATGATCGCGCCGACCGACAGATCGATGCCGGCGGTCAGGATCACGAGTGTCTGAGCCGCCCCGACCATGCCGACGATCGCCACCTGCTGCAGGATGAGCGTGAGGGAGAAGGCCGAGAAGAACTTGCCGCCGAGGATGGTGCCGAATATGGCCAGCGAGAGAACAAGAACGATCAACGGCACGGCTGCCGGACTCGAATGCAGGAAGTGCTGGAACTTTTGAAGAGGCGTCTTATCGTGCGTGTCGAAGGATGCGACCTGCGTCGAACTCCCCGACAGGACCTTTTCATAATCGTGATGCGGATGCGCGGCGGCTTGAGGCTCGCTCATGGGATTTCCTCCGACTGAACCCCGCTCCCGAGGGGTGGCTGTGCCAGTTGGTGCGTCCCGGATGCTGAATGTCCGGTACGGCATCAGCTTTGAAAGCAGCGCATGTTTCGTGCACTTTGTCAAAGCCGTCTGCGTCTATGCGAAGGGCGGCCGGGGCCGCCCTCCAGTGTCAGAATGCGCCGGTCGGCCTTCTCAGCCCCAGCACTTGTCGGTGCCGGCCTTCGTGTCGATCGATTCGACGCCGGTAGCCGGCTTGTCGGTCACGAGCGCGACGCCCGTGTCGAAGAAGTTCTTGCCTTCCGTCGCAGCCGGCTTTTCGCCGGTATCAGCGAATTTCTTGATCGCCTCGATGCCGAGTGCCGCCATCATCAGCGGATATTGCTGCGAGGTGGCGCCGATCACACCCTCGGCGACGTTCTTGACGCCCGGGCAACCGCCGTCGACCGAAACGATCAGCACGTCCTTTTCCTTGCCGACGGCCTTCAGCGCCTCATAGGCGCCGGCTGCAGCCGGTTCGTTGATCGTGTGAACGACGGTGATGGAAGGATCCTTCTGGAGAAGGTTTTCCATGGCGGCGCGACCGCCTTCCTCGTTGCCGTTTGTGATGTCATGGCCGACGATGCGCGGATCGTCCTCGTCGCCGATCTTATTGGGATCCTTGGGATCGATGCCGAAGCCGATCATGAAGCCCTGGTCGCGCAGTACGTCGACGGAGGGCTGCGAGGGTGTCAGGTCGAGGAATGCGATGCGAGCGTCCTTCGCTGCATCGCCAAGCGTTGCTGCTGCCCACTGACCGATCAGCTTGCCGGCGAGCAGGTTGTCCGTGGCGAAGGTCATGTCAGCCGAATCGACCGGCTCGAGCGGCGTGTCGAGCGCGATGACGAGCAGGCCCGCTTCCCGTGCCTTCTGGACCGATGGAACGATGCCCTTGGTGTCGGATGCGGCAATCAGGATCCCCTTGGCACCATCGGCGATGCACGTTTCGATCGCTGCGACCTGGCTTTCGGAGTCACCGTCGACCTTGCCGGCATAGGCCTTCAGCGTAACGCCGAGTTCCTGTGCCTTGGCGGTGGCGCCTTCCTTCATCTTGACGAAAAATGGATTGGTATCAGTCTTCGTGATCAGGCAGGCGGACACGTCGGCAGCCGATGCCGGGGTCGCATATGCGGCGCCAAGCGCCAGCGCGCCAAGAGCGGCGGAAACAATAGTCTTCTTCATGTAATCCTCCCAAGGGACAAGAGTGGGCACCTTCCTCTCGGTTGCCCGGAGACATGAGCGGGCGGCAATTCCACCGCGTCCGATCGTGCTTCCGTTTTCAGAGAACCATCAATGTGGAAGTCTGTCAATAAATAAATCGAATTGAATTATTAATCAAATGTGGCATGCTGCGCGTAAACAGGGCATAGCCTGGAGCGTTGGAAGTTTTGCCGCCGGGGTCTGGTGGCGACCGGAAACGCTCGAATGAAAGCCTCGATGGGCTTCGGGAGGAGACTGGCATGGCGGAGGTAGCCGGACCGGCGCAGGGCGCGTCGGCGGTTGTTCTGGACGCAACGGGAGGAGCGAACCAGATTCGCGTGCGCGCCTACAACGAGAGGCTCGTGATGTCGCTCGTCCGGCGGCATGGCGAGCTTTCCAAGGCCGAAATTGCGCGCCGCAGCGGCCTTTCGGCCCAGACCGTCACTGTCATCATGCGATCGCTCGAGGCGGATGGGCTGCTTGACCGCGGAGAGCCGATGCGCGGCAAGGTCGGACAACCCTCCGTGCCGATGAGGCTGAATGCGGATGCGGTCTATTCCTTCGGCGTCAAGATCGGACGGCGGAGCGCAGACCTCGTCCTGATGGATTTCGTCGGCCGTGTCAGGTTCGAGGTGCGCCGGATCTATGCCTATCCCATGCCCAAAGAGATCCTGGAGTTCATTACGAGCGGGATAGCCGAGCTGGAAAGCCGCCTGACGCCCGAGGAGCGCCAGCGCATCGCCGGAGTTGGCATTGCGGCTCCCTTCGAGTTGTGGAACTGGGCGGAGGAGGTGGGGGCACCCAAGGCCGCAATGGACCAGTGGCACGGCATCGATCTCCGGCAGGAAGTCGCTTCCCGCATTTCCTATCCCGTATTCCTGCAGAACGATGCCACCAGCGCCTGTGGCGCGGAACTCGTCTTCGGCCTTGGCCAGCGTTACCCGGATTTCATCTATTTCTTCATAGGGTCGTTCATCGGTGGCGGCGTGGTGCTGAACTCGGCGCTCTTCTCCGGCCGAACGGGAACGGCAGGTGCCGTAGGGTCGTTGCCGGTCCAGAGACGCGACGGCAAGACCGTCCAGCTTCTGAAGATTGCATCCATCTTCGTACTTGAGAACCTGCTGCGCGCCCACGGCATCGACCCCCAACCGTTGTGGTATTCTCCCGACGACTGGATCGACTTCGGCGAACCGCTGGAAATCTGGATACAGGATGCGGGCGCCGCACTTGCCCAGGCAGTGATTGCGGCCGCCTCGGTCATCGATTTCTCTGCCGCCGTCATCGATGGCGGATTCCCGCCATGGGTCCGCGTCCGCATCGTCGCGGCTGCGCGTGCCGCACTCGATGCGCACGACCTTCAGGGCGTGTCGATGCCTGAGATTCTCGAGGGCGAAGCCGGCAGCAGGGCCCGCGCGCTCGGCGGGGCCAGCCTGCCCCTCTTCGCACGCTACCTTCTCGACCAGAACGTCCTCTTCAAGGAGCTCGCATGATGCTGAAGGGAATAGATCCGATACTGAGCCCGGAGTTGCTCTTCACCCTGAGAGCCATGGGTCATGGCGATGAGATAGCAATCGTGGACGGGAACTATCCGGGCCTCGAGCACGCGCGACGTCTCATCCGCCTCGACGGCGTGCCTCTGATCCCCGTCCTCGAGGCCATCATGAGCGTCCTGCCGATCGACGACTTCGTCCCCGAGGCGATATTCCGCTCGACCGTCAAGCAGGATCGGGACCTGCTCGATCCCGTTCATCGGGAGATCATCTCGAGCTGCGCGCGGCTTGCGCCCGGAATGGCCGTCGTGCCGCTTCTGGGAGGTGATTTCTATCCGCGCGTGCGCGCGGCCCATACGGTGGTCCAGACGAGCGAGCCGCGGCTCTATGCCAATGTGATCTTGCGCAAGGGCGTGATCTATCCCTGACAGCTCTCCCTGTTCCCCGCGGAACAGCCTCGCCCTTGGTAAGGTGCGAAAATCCTGCTTGCCGGATGGAACCGACCATTCGGGAACTGAACAGGAGAGACCCTGATGCGCAAGTTCATCCTCCTCGCCGCGGCCCTTGGAGTTTTCGCCGTATCGTTCGCAGTTCCTTCGAAAGCCGGTTACTACGGCTATTCCAGCGAGCCCGGGCACCAGGTTTATTGCTACGTCAAAAAAATCCGCACCTACGATTTTTACGGCAATCTGATCGTCAAGCGCATCCGTATCTGCGATTAACCGGTTTCGCGAATCCTCCCCGCCTCGCCCGGCTGGCAGTTCCAGCCGGGCTCTTTGTTCGGGGTCTCGTCGGCTCAAAGCTCCCAATAGGGAGGCGTGCCGAAAGCCGCGCGAAGATGTTCTGCCAGGGCACGAAGCTTCGCAGAGGGGTTCCGTCCGTCCGGGTGTGCCATGTAGATGAACTCGTCTTCGGGACGCACGCCGATATCGACCACCTTCAGTGCACCTTCGCGGATCGCAGGGCCTGCGATGAACATGGGCAGCAGGGCGATGCCGAGACCGGCAATTGCCGCGTCCCTGATCATGTCTCCATTGTTGAGGCCGAGAGCCAGCCGGCCGCGCACCACGATCGTTTCGCGCGCGCCTTCCACATTGGTGAAACGCCAGTCCGCCACGCCGCGGTTCGTGTAGAAAATGCCCCTGTGACCATCCAGTTCTTCGAGTGTCGCCGGCGCGCCGTTTCGCTGGACATAATCGGGTGCAGCAACGAGAACCCGTCGGCTCGGCGCCAGGCGCCACGCCATCAGGCGAGAGTCGGGGATCGGGCCGTTCCGGATGACGGCGTCGTAACCTCCTGAACTTACGTCGACCCGCCGATCGTCGAGATCGAGCGTCATCTCGATCTGTGGATACTTTGCCAGGAACGGGTAGAGTGCAGGCCCGAGATGCAGGCGGCCGAAGGTGACGGGGGCGGATATCCTCAACGGTCCGATAAGCATGCCGCGGCGTTCCGCAATGTCGGACGTGGCGTCGGAGACTTCCCGGGCTATGCGGTTCGCGCGCGTCAGAAATGCCTCACCGTCTTCCGTCAGCGTGAGTTTGCGCGTCGTGCGATGAAGAAGGACGGTGCCGAGTTCCACTTCCAGGTCGGCCAGTCTCTCGCTGACGACGGATTTCGATAGTCGCAGCCGCCGGGCCGCTTCGCTGATTGAACCCGATTCCGCGATGGCAACGAAACAGAGGATTGCGTCGAGTTTCATCATTGTTCGGAAAATCCGGAAAGCAGTTCTCGAATTCTCAGACTAATCCGAACGAATGGAATGCGCCATATTCGTTTTCAACAAGGGGCGGAAGTGAGGGCCACGACGGCGCCTCCACCCCAACCGAAGAGGATACGAGCATGTCACGTCTCAATGGAAAGGTAGCAATCGTCACCGGCGCCAGTGCCGGGATCGGCCGGGCAACGGCCAAGCTGTTCGTAGCCGAAGGCGCGAAACTCGTCGTTGGCGCTCGCCGGCAGGGCGAGCTTGATGAACTCGTGGCGGAAATCAGGGCAGCCGGCGGCGAGGCTGTCGCTCTCTCCGGCGACGTACGTTCCGAGGAATATGCCAAGGCGTTGGTGGAACTCGCCGCAAAGACCTACGGCCGGCTCGACATCGCCTTCAACAATGCCGGGACGCTCGGCGAGGGCGGCCCCAGCACGGGAGTCTCCGAAGAGGGGTGGAACGATGCCATCGCGATCAACCTCACGGGTTCGTTCCTCGGCGCCAAGCACCAGATTGCCGAAATGGAAAAGCAGGGCGGGGGCTCGGTGATCTTCACATCGACGTTCGTCGGCTACAGCTTCGCCTTTCCCGGTGTCGCCGCCTATGCGGCAAGCAAGGCAGGGCTGATCGGGCTGACGCAGGCACTCGCCGCCGAATATGGGCCGAAGGGTATTCGCGTGAACGCAATTCTTCCTGGAGCCGTCGATACCGCGATGTATCGTGAGAAGAACAACACGGCGGAATCCCAGTCCTTCATCACCAACCTTCACGCCCTGAAGCGTGTCGCCGCTCCCGAGGAACTGGCACGTTCAGTGCTCTATCTCGCTTCCGACGACGCGGCCTTCGTTACCGGCACGGCCTCGCTGGTCGATGGTGGCATCTCGATCACCCGGACCTGAGGGAAGCCCTCCACGCTTGGAAACACTAGTCTCCCAAAACAGGAACGGGCGGCCGAGGCCGCCCGTTTCCGCATTTCGAATGGTTTCGTAAGGCGTTGGCTATTCGTCGCCCATCTTGAGTGCCGCGATGAAGGCTTCCTGCGGAATTTCGACCTTGCCGAACTGACGCATGCGCTTCTTGCCTTCCTTCTGTTTTTCCAGAAGTTTGCGCTTACGGGTAGCGTCGCCGCCGTAGCACTTCGCCGTCACGTCCTTGCGCAGTGCACGAACCGTCTCGCGGGCGATGATGCGTCCGCCGATAGCGGCTTGGATCGGGATCTGGAACATGTGTTGCGGGATCAGGTCCTTGAGCTTCTCGCACATGACGCGGCCGCGCTTTTCCGCCGCCGAGCGATGGACGAGCATGGACAGCGCATCCACAGGCTCGGCATTGACGAGGATCGACATCTTCACGAGATCGCTCTCGCGGTAGTCGGAAAGATTGTAGTCGAAGGAAGCGTAGCCCTTGGAGATCGACTTCAGCCGGTCATAGAAGTCGAAGACAACCTCGTTGAGCGGCAGATCGTAGGTCAGCATCGCGCGATTGCCGACATAGGTCAGCTCGGTCTGGATGCCCCGCCGATCCTGGCAGAGCTTGAGGATGCCGCCGAGATATTCGTCGGGCGTCAGGATCGTCGCCTTGATCCAGGGCTCACGGAACTCGGAGATCTTCACCACATCCGGCATGTCGGCCGGGTTGTGCAGTTCCTTCTCGGTGCCGTCGGTCATCGTCAGCTGGTAAACCACCGACGGCGCGGTCGCGATCAGGTCGAGGTCGAATTCGCGGGACAGGCGTTCCTGGATGATCTCGAGGTGCAGGAGCCCAAGGAAGCCGCACCGGAAGCCGAAGCCGAGTGCAGCCGAGCTTTCCATCTCGAACGAGAAGGACGCGTCGTTCAGGCGCAGCTTGCCCATGGCGCCGCGCAGTTCCTCGAAGTCGGCGGCGTCGACGGGGAAAAGGCCGCAGAAAACCACCGGCTGCGCCGGCTTGAAGCCAGGAAGCGCTTCGGTCGTCGGGCGCTTGTCCTCGGTGATCGTGTCGCCGACGCGTGTATCCGCGACCTCCTTGATCGAGGCAGTGATGAAGCCGATTTCGCCCGGACCGAGCGAATCCATCGCGACCATCTTTGGTGTCAGAACGCCAACGCGCTCGATCGAGTACTTCGCGCCGGTGCCCATCATTCGGATCGTCTGGCCCTTGCTGAGTCGACCCTCGATGATGCGAACCAGAACCATGACGCCGAGATAGGTGTCGTACCAGCTGTCGACCAGGAGCGCCTTCAGCGGCGCTTTCTCGCCGCCCGGGCTCTTGGGAGCCGGCAGCCGGTTGACGATCGCTTCGAGCACGTCGGGAATGCCGAGGCCCGTCTTGGCCGAGATCAGGACCGCGTCGGAAGCGTCGATGCCGATCACTTCCTCGATCTGGTCCTTGATGCGGTCGGGCTCGGCCGCCGGCAGGTCGATCTTGTTGAGAACCGTCACGAGCTCGTGGTTGTTGTCGATCGCCTGGTAGACGTTGGCGAGCGTCTGAGCTTCCACGCCCTGCGAAGCGTCGACGACGAGCAGCGATCCCTCGCAGGCCGACAGCGAGCGCGAGACTTCGTAGGCAAAGTCCACGTGGCCGGGCGTGTCGATCAGGTTGAGGACGTAGGTCTCGCCGTTGTTCGCCTTGTAGTGCAGGCGCACGGTCTGAGCCTTGATGGTGATCCCCCGCTCGCGCTCGATCTCCATGTTGTCGAGCACCTGCTCGGACATTTCGCGATCCGCAAGACCTCCCGTCGACTGGATCAGCCGGTCGGCGAGCGTCGATTTGCCGTGGTCGATATGGGCCACGATCGAGAAGTTGCGGATGTGGTCGAGGGGCGTGGAGGAATTGGTGCTCATGGGCGCCATATAGCAGCGGCTTGAACGCCCGCAAAGCGGTAAATCGACGGTCTGTTCACCATGTTCGGGCATGCACCAGGGTTTCGCAGCCGGCAGCATCCCGGCCCGGGCATGAAGTGCGTTGCCGATCCCGTATGTCAGAGGTTTGCGAGGTGGGACCAACCCGGTGTGCGGTGAGGGCAAGATTACCCCTTCAGTTAGGTCGCAAGGGACCGAGTCGGTTGCCTTGAATGTCCTTCGCGAGCAAGCTCCTCTGCTCTTGACTCCATTAAAATGGATAAATAATCTATCATAATGGAGACCGAAAACCACAATCTCGAAGGCGCGATCGGCGATCGCGTCCGGCTGCTTCGGACAGCGAAGTCGTTGACGCTCGATGAGCTCGCGACACGCGCCGGTGTGAGCCGCGCCATGATTTCCCGGATCGAGCGCGGGGAGGCGAGCCCCACGGCGCAGCTTCTCGCCCGCCTCTGTCCTCCGCTCGGCGTGACGCTCTCGACCTTCTTCGCGTTTGGCGAAACGCTGGAGAGCCCGCTGTCGAGACGCACGGAGCAGATTGTGTGGCGCGATCCCGAGACTGGGTATCTCCGCCGCTCGGTCTCCCCGCCGGGCACCCCATCGCGCGTGGAGATCATCGAGGTGGAGTTTCCGGCAGGTGCCCGCATTCCCTATCCGCCGGAAACGGCGAAGGAGGGGATGACACAGCATGTCTGGCTTTTCGCAGGTGAACTGGAGATGACGGTCGGCGACATCGTCCACCGGCTGAAGCCCGGAGATTGCCTCTACATGGGCATCACTGACAACCATGTGTTCCACAATCCCGGCAGCACGATTGCACACTACGCGGTCGTCCTCGACCGTGGTCGCGGCTGAGCGACGAAAGGCGACAAGATGAGTGATATCCGTTTGATCGAAGCAGCCGAGGCGCGGGCCCGCATCGATGAGCTTTCCGCGGTGCTGGTCGATTGCGTGGAAGGAGGTGCTTCGGTCGGCTTCATGTCTCCATACCGGCTCGAAGACGCGCGTCCCTTCTGGGAGGCCGTCATTGCGGCTGTCGCTGAGGATGCGACGCTGCTCTTTATCGCCGAGGTGGAAGGTGAAATCGTCGGAACAGTACAGGTCGGAATCCGGCAAATGCCGAATCAGCTCCACCGCGCGGACGTCAAGAAACTGCTCGTCGTGGAGCGTGCCCGCCGCCTCGGACTTGCCCGAGCCCTGATGTCTGCTGCGGAAGAGGCGGCGGCCAGGCGCGGCAAGACGGTCCTCGTGCTGGACACGGCCACGGGAAGTCCGGCGGAGGAGGTCTATGCACGCCTTGGCTGGGAACGCGTCGGCGTCATTCCGGACTATGCGCTCTATCCGGATGGACGCTATTGCGGAACAACGCTGTTCTACAAGCGGGTCGGCCCTGTCGCGATGGCTGCCGCCTGACCACGCACCCATAAGCGCGCGGACACGATCTTTGCCATGCTTCCGCCTCGGGCGCGACCTTGCGCGGAAATCCGCGGACCTTCGAAAAATTCAATCCTGCGAACTGCTTCCATTTGGACAGCTGCCGCTCTAACGTGCGCGCAAAACAAGAGGGAGCACGTTATGCGCGTCATATTTTCCGAAGACCACAAGCTCAGGAATTCGAAGACCGAACTCTACGGGGGGCAGTTGGTGCCACCCTTCGAGGCGCCCTTTCGTGCCGAGTGGATCCTGGCAGCGGTCAAGGAAGCGGGTTTCACCGACGTGGTTGCGCCCAACGAGTATGGCATGGAGACGGCTCTCAAGGTCCATGACGCGGGATTTCTGAAATTCCTAGAAACCGCCTGGGAGCGTTGGCAGGCCGCCGGCTTCAAGGGCGAGGCAATCGCGACGTCGTTCCCCGTTCGCCGCACTTCCCGCCGCATCCCGAAGGATATCGACGGGCAGATCGGTTACTACTGCAACGCCGCCGAGACGTCGATTTCCCCTGGTACCTGGGAAGCTGCGCTGTCGGCCATGTATTCGGCGCTCTCGGGCGCGGATCTGGTGGCGAGCGGCCACAAGGCAGCATTCTCGCTCTGCCGTCCCCCGGGGCATCACGCCGGGATCGACATGTTCGGTGGCTACTGCTTCATCAACAATGCTGCCGTCGCCGCCCAGCGCTTGCTCGACAAGGGCGCAGGCAAGGTCGCGATCCTGGATGTGGACTTCCATCACGGCAACGGGACGCAGGACATCTTCTATGAGCGCGGCGATGTGTTCTTCGCCTCGCTGCATGGCGATCCAGCGGAAGCCTTCCCTCACTTCCTCGGCTATGCGGAAGAGACCGGCAAGGGGGCCGGCGAAGGAACGACACAGAACTATCCCATGGCGCGCGGTACGCCCTACAGCGTCTGGAGCGCGGCGATGGAAGATGCCTTGCAGCGTATCGCCGCCTTCGGAGCGGAGGCGATCGTTGTCTCCCTCGGGGTCGATACCTTCGAGAAGGACCCGATATCCTTCTTCAAGCTGACCTCGCCCGACTATCTGACCATGGGCCGGCGGATTGCCGCGAGCGGCGTGCCACTGCTGGTAGTCATGGAAGGCGGTTACGGCGTTCCGGAAATAGGCCTCAACGTCGCCAACGTGCTCACGGGCATTGTCGGCTGACGGGCGTCGGGATCTGTGGGCGGCGGCGGTTTTGCGCCGCCGTATCATGTTCCTGCCGCAATCGGTAGCTTGAAGCAGAATCACGCAGAACTCTCGGGAGCCTTCATGTACAAGAAAATTGCAATCGTTGCCGTTGCCGCCGCCTACCTCTCCGGTTGTACGACGACTGATCCCTATACGGGCGAACAGAAGATGTCGAACACGGCCGGCGGTGCGCTGATTGGCGCGGGACTCGGCGCGGCGACGGGCCTGCTCGTCGGCAACAATCCCGTTCAGCGGCGCAACGCGGCCCTGATCGGCGCCGGTATCGGTGCGCTCGGTGGCGGTGCGATCGGCAACTACATGGACAACCAGGAATCGGAGTTGCGCGCCCAGCTGCAGGGAACCGGTGTTTCGGTAACCCGCGCCGGCGACCGGATCATCCTCAACATGCCCTCGAACATCACGTTCGCAACGGATGCGGACCAGGTGATTCCGGCCTTCTATCCGACGCTCGATTCTGTCGCGCTGGTGCTGAAGAAGTTCAACAAGACCCTTGTCGACGTCGACGGTCACACGGATTCCACCGGTAGCGCGGCACACAACCAGGCTCTTTCCGAGCGCCGTGCCGGCTCGGTTGCAAACTACCTCGCGGCGCGTGGTGTCGACCAGCGGCGCATGTCCGCCGTGGGTTACGGCAAGGATCGGCCGATCGCTTCGAACGCCACCGAGGCCGGTCGCGCTCAGAACCGCCGCGTCGAGATCTCGATCTCTCCGTTGCGCGAGAGCTGATCCTTCCTGCCGGGACGGGCCATATGCTTCGTCCCGGCATGGCTTGCCGGCTATCATAGATAGATTTCGGCCTGGCGATCTTGTTTGCAGGGCGTGACAGCAGGCATTCCATCAAATTCGCTGAACTTCAGTGTCATAACTATCAATTTGAACATGCATGCGCTTCCAGCTAGGACCTCTTTCCCTAGGAGGATGCATCATGGATCAAAAAATCGTCGCCCGGCCGCTTGCTGGTGATCCCGTAGCGGTGCGAAAAGCCGGCGCAGTGAAGGCCTCGCTGCTGACCGGAACGATTCTGTGTCTCCTCTCGATTTCGAGCGTGCAGTTCGGCGCTGCGCTGTCGGCCGACATCATTTCCGCCCATGGCCCTTTCGCCACAAGCTTCCTGCGCCTGCTTCTCGCCGCCGCGATCCTGGCGGCGATCGTTCGTCCACGAATTCTATCCTACGATGCCCGGCAGTGGAAAAACGCCCTGTTCCTCGGTGTGGCAATGGCGGGGATGACGACCTGCTTCTATGCCTCCATCGAACGCATACCGCTCGGCCTCGCGGTCGCGATCGAATTCCTCGGGCCACTCGCGGTCGCGAGTTTCGGGATGGGATTCGGGCGGAAGCTCTTCTGGCCCCTGGCGGCGCTGGCGGGTGTCATACTGCTTTCGCACAATGGCGAGACCTGGACAGGCGACACGGTCGGGGTTCTGCTCGCCGCGGGCGCCGGCGTGGGCTGGGGTTGCTACATTCTGCTGATGAAGGGCGCGGGCAAGCTCTTTCCGGGCCTCGAAGGTCTTGCGATGTCGCTCGCCGTGGCGGCTGTGGTTTGCGCTCCCCTTGGCCTCGTACGGGCGCCGGAGATGATGGCGCCGGATACTCTTGCGCTGATGACCGGGCTGGCGATCCTTGTGCCGCTCGTTCCCTATGCCCTGGAGATGATCGCACTTCGCCATCTGCCGACCTCGGCCTTCGGCATTCTCATGAGCCTCGAGCCCGCGGTCGGTGCGATAGCTGGGTTCATGGTGCTCGGGCAGGTCATGACCCCCCTGCAGATGCTGGGCACGGGGTTCGTGGTCGCCGCCAGCGCCGGTGTGACGGCAGCTGCCGAGTAACGCCGATCCTGCTTGATTATGCCCGCTTCAGCGCGGGGTCGTCGTCTGCCGGATTGTAGAAGAGGGAGAGAACCAGGCTCTTGGCGATCCGCTCCGCGGTCTCCATGAACCATGCCTTCGCCTCCTGCGAGGGCGCTATGTCGTCCAGTGTTTCCGAGAAAAGCCCGAGCCAGGCCTGAAACAGCGGGGGCTGCAGGCCGGCGATACCCTGATGCGCCATCACCGGCTTGCCACCATAGCCGCCATCCTTGAAGGCCACCGCCGACCAGAAACGCTTCATCTTTTCCATGTGCTCCGGCCAGCGTCCGGCAAGGCGTGCCTCGAAGACCGGCCCCAGCATATCGTGTGCCCGGACGCGTCCATAGAACGTGTCGACAAGAAGCGGGATGAAGCCGGGTGTCACACCGATCTGTTCCATGTCCGCATCTGCCCGGTTGCGGATGGCTTCGAAATGCGACTGGCGGGATGGTGCGGCGGTCTGTTCCATGCCCTTACAGATAGGCAAGCGCGCCGGCCGGCGCAATCGCTCCCTTTGTCGCAGCCGTTCGCGGAGGGCGAACTAGGGTTTCCGCGGATCGTCGCAGCTGCAGTGGGCAGGCCGGAAAGATGATTGCGCGTCCACGCCACTTCGTGGATGGTACCACCAGACGGCGATTCAGTTCTGCAAACGAGGCGTGCATGTTTCCACTCTCGCATATGATGAAGGCCTTCATTCGCAAGGGTCAGTTGACCGTGATCGACGCGACCGGCAGGCGGCACGTCTTTTCCGGAGAACCGGGGCCGAAGGTGACCATGCGCCTCACGGATCCGAAGCTCTATCGCACGCTCGTCTTCAATTCCGAACTCGCGGCTGGCGAGGCCTACATGGATGGGACGATGCGTTTCGAGGATGGGTCGACGCTCCGAGACTTCCTGCGGCTCTTTTCCATCAACCGCCTCTCGCTCGGTTCCTATCCGATCCAGAAGGTGCTGCGTGCGATCAAGATGCGCTTTCGCAAGCGCCAGCAATCCAACCGCAAGGGCCAGGCGCAACAGAACGTCGCGCACCACTACGATCTCGGCAATGATTTCTACAAGCTCTTCCTCGACGAGAACATGCTCTATTCCTGCGCATATTTCCGCGAGGAGGATGAAAGCCTGGAAGCGGCGCAGCGCAACAAGCTGAGGCTGCTTGCCTCCAAGCTTTGCCTCAGGCCGGGGATGAAGGTTCTCGATATCGGCTCGGGCTGGGGCGATCTTGCCCTCTATCTCGCGAAGCTGGAAGACGTCGAGGTACTCGGCGTGACCCTTTCCAAGGAGCAACAGGCGCTTGCTACCAGTCGCGCCGAGGCGGCGGGGCTCGCCGGACGCGTCAAATTCGAGCTCCGTGATTATCGCGACGTCTCCGGGCCGTTCGACCGCATCGTTTCGGTCGGCATGTTCGAGCACGTGGGCGTTCACCACTACGACGAATTCTTCAAGAAGCTGAATGCCCTGATGCCGGACAACGGCCTGGCGGTGCTGCATTCGATCGGACACATGAGCCCGCCGGGCATGGCGAGCGCATGGCTACGGAAGTACATCTTCCCGGGCGCTTATTCGCCGGCTCTTTCCGAGGTTTTTGAGGTGGTGGAGCAGAACAGCCTCTGGGTGAGCGACCTCGAATTCCTGCGCGTTCACTATGCGACGACGCTGGCCCACTGGGGAGAGAGATTCGAGAAGAACCGCGACAAGGTCGTTGCAATGTATGACGAGCGCTTCGCGCGGATGTGGGAGTTCTATCTCATCAGCGCTGAGATGATGTTCCGCACCGGCAGCCAGCTCGTCTTCCATATGCAGCTCTCCCGCTCGCGTGACGCCGCGCCGATCGTGCGTGATTACGTGACCGACAGGCAGCGCGACTACATGGCCCGGGAAAAGGCTCTGTCCCTGGAGGTTTGACGATCTCGGGTGCGACGTCTTGGCCGCGGCAAAGCCTGCCGTATCGCTTGACCGTGGATGCGTGAAATCCTACATTTAGAATTATTCTAAAGAAGGATTTTTCATGCTCTCCCGTTTTCTTCCGTCGTCCAAGCGCTCCCTCGAAACTTTGGGGGAGCAGGAGATCCTGGCACTCGCCATCTCGTCGGAGGAAGATGACGGGCGGATCTACCTCGCCTACGCGGATGCCTTGCGCGACGCCTATCCTCACTCGGCCAGGGTGTTCGAGGAAATGGCTGCGGAGGAGAGCCACCACCGGCAGATGTTGATCGACCTGCATGTCGCCCGGTTCGGAAACCGCATTCCACTGGTCCGGCGCGAGCATGTGCACGATTTTCCCGAGAGGAAGCCTGACTGGCTAATCGCCAACCTGTCGATCGAAACGGCTCGGACGCAGGCCGAGGCGATGGAAGAAGCGGCCCACCGGTTCTATGTGACGGCGGCCGCGCGCGCCACCGATGCGGCCACCCGCAAGCTGCTTGGTGATCTCGCCCTGGCCGAGAAATCCCACGAGTCGCTCGCACGCCGCCTTGGCGAGAAATTCACGCCCGAAGACGTCCAGGCGGACGAGGCGCAGACGGCGAAGCGGCAATTCCTCCTGACCTACATCCAGCCGGGCCTCGCCGGTCTCATGGATGGTTCCGTATCGACGCTGGCGCCGATCTTCGCAGCCGCCTTCGCCACCCAGGATACCTGGCAGACCTTCCTCGTGGGCCTCTCTGCCTCGGTCGGCGCCGGTATCTCCATGGGGTTCACGGAAGCCGCGCACGATGACGGCAAGCTTTCCGGCCGTGGCTCGCCCATCAAGCGCGGTCTTTCTTCCGGCCTGATGACGGCGATCGGCGGGCTCGGCCACGCGCTTCCCTACCTGATCCCGCATTTCATGCTCGCAACGGCAATCGCCGTGGCGGTCGTGTTCGTGGAACTCTGGGCCATCGCCTTCATTCAGAACAAGTATATGGAAACGCCTTTCCTGCGTGCGGCCTTCCAGGTCGTGCTTGGTGGCGGGCTGGTGCTGGCCGCCGGCGTATTGATCGGAAACGCCTGAAGCGCGTTCCCGTCAGCCCTGACTCGATCTTGAAGGTTACTTTGCCTCGGGCCTGATGCGGAAGATTGCAAGTGCCGTGTCGCTGCTGTCCAACCGCTCGAGATAGGGAGGAACGTCTCCTGCCAGCAGCCGTGCATAGAGCCCCTGGGGCTCGGCCTTCGCGACACTTCGCAACTGCATGTCCGACGGGCAGAAGGCGAGTAGGGTGACGCCGGCACCCCTGAGGAAGGCTTCCGCCTGCTTCGGGGGCGCAAGGCCGATGTGGAGCTCCGTCAGCATGCCGCCCTGATTGCGATGGTAGGGTCCGGCGAGTGCTCGATGCTTGGTGTAGCGCAAGATCGACGCACCGAGATCCGGCGGACCGGCCACAACACCTGCAGGTTCGCGCGCGAGTTCCGCCATGGCGAGTGGACTGGTGCAGGAAGGTTTCGCGCGGCTCGGTCCGAGGTTCGCAAGAAGCCGTTCGCGTGACATGCCGGGTACTGCAAGACCCGCAATCGCCCAGGCGGGCGGGACGGAGGCGATCGTCAGCGCCGCAAAAGCAATGCCGAGCTCCAGGTTTTTCGGGTTGGCGTTGGAGAGGCGTCGAAGGTCTGCGATCGCCATTGCGAGCGGAACAACCGCGAGCAGGTTCGAGAAGGCAGATCCGCGCACCTGCATGAGGGCGATCGCGAAAGCGCAGCCGATCATCGCCATCAGCGTGGCATGCGCCTCGATCTCCTCGCCTCGCACCATGCGAACCGCGCAGACGATGAGCGCCAGGACTGCGACAGCGTAAAACCCGCCGATGGAGCCTGGATCTATGCCGAACTGGGCGGTGATCGACTGCGCTTCGATCACCCGGAGAGCCAGAAGGTCTTGAGGAGGGGATCGAGTTCGTTCAGCGGATTCTGCAGGCAGCCGGGCGCGATCGCAAGCGTCGCGGCCGCAATCACCGCGCCGGCGACGAGGAGCGCGACGAAGCGCCCGTTGCGTTCAAGGCGACTGGCCTGCGTTGCCACGAGGAAGAGGGCGCCTCCGCCAAACGTGGCCAGCGCATAGAAGCCATAGGAGAGGTTGTCGCACGTCACCTGGCGATAGTGTGCGGGCGCGATGGTACCGAAGAATGCGAGTGTTGTCACAAGTGCGAGCGCCAAACCGAAGGCGGAGGCAGCACGCAGGAACGGTTCGCCGTGCCAGGCCCACTTGAAGGCAACGAGCAGGCAGACGACCGCGACAAGCGGCGTGGTTTCGGCCCCGATCGCGATCGCAAGGGCGCAGCCCGCGCCGGCGACCGCGAAGCTTCGCGCCCGAAATCTTCCATCGAGGAGCATCGCAGCGACGATTGCGATCAATGCCAGCTGTACATTGTGATGATCGATCGAACCTGGTTGGAAACGGTTGATTGAGACGACGAAGATGGCGCTGAGAAGAAGCGCCACGTGCATGGTCGGTCGCCCGCCGAGGCGCAGGCCCGCGAGCCCCATGCCGTAGAGAAGTGGCACCGTCAGTGCCAGCGGCCAGATAGCAAGGGCCAGCGCCTCGGCGCGTTCCCTGCCCGCAAACACCGAGAAGATGTCGATCAGGTTGGCGATCGGCAGATCGACCAGCCGTGACCAGTGCATGAGCGTTCCGCCCTCTAGCCCCAGCCTGTACTGGGTCGGATCGAACCAGCTCTGGCCCGCGAGAAGGTCGCGTACGACGACGAGGCGCATGATGTCGTCATTGTCCGCACCGACATAGTCGGTGGCAAAGGGCAGGGACACGAGAAGGATGGCGGCGATAGCCGCTACCGCATAGGCGGCGAGGACCTTGAGGGGAAGCTCGGCACGAAGGCTCCGATCATCCGCCTGTGAAGGATGCGGTAGGTCCATCGATACCGTTTTTGCCACCCGCCCGCACCTTTCTCCAGCATTCCCGCGCCGGCGAAACCTAGCCTTAACCTTCTCAAGAAATAGTAAAATACACGGGATGCGTTCAGACCCGCCAACCTTGCAGGAAACGATAGCCGTCATGACGGAAGCCGAATTCCAGGAATATCAGGTGGCGGTCCTGCTGCCATGCTACAACGAGGCGCAGACCATCGGCGACGTCGTCGCCGGCTTCAGGGCGGCACTGCCCCATGCCCGCATCTACGTCTACGACAACAACTCGACCGACAGCACGGCGCTTAGGGCCGCGCTCGCCGGCGCGAGAGTGGTGCGCGAGCGTCGCCAGGGCAAGGGCAACGTGGTGCGCCGGATGTTTTCCGATATCGACGCCGACATCTACCTGATGGCCGATGGCGACGGCACCTATCCTCCGCGGGATGCGCAGGAACTGATACGAACGCTTCTGACCGAAGGGGCGGACATGGTCGTCGGCACGCGTCGCGGCGTGCGCGCCGATGCCGGGCGGCAGGGACACGCCATCGGCAACCGCATCTTCAACCTTCTCTATCGTTCGCTGTTCGGCAGCGACTTCACCGATATCTTCTCCGGCTATCGCGCTTTCTCACGCCGTTTCGCGAAGAGCTTTCCGGCCGTATCCGGTGGGTTCGAGATCGAAACCGAGATGTCGGTCCATGCCTCGCGCCTGCGCCTGCCGGTCGCGGAGCTGGAGCTTGACTATGGCCGCAGGCCGGAGGGCTCCCATTCCAAGCTCTCGACCTTCCGCGACGGCGGAAAGATCCTCTGGATGTTCGCGATGCTGATGAAGGAGACGCGACCGTTCACCTTCTTCGGCGCGATCAGCGGCGCCTTCATGCTGTCGAGCCTCCTGTTCATGGCGCCGGTGGTCACAGCATATTTCCAGACCGGGCTCGTCGACCGGCTCCCGACCTGGGTTCTGTCCATGGCGCTGATGATGATCTCTTTCATGATCTTCACGGCGGGGCTCATTCTCGATTCACTTGCCCGCGCCCGCAGCGAACAGCTGCGCATCCACTACATGGGTCTCCCGTCCACGCGCGGCGAAACCGCGGTCGTTCCTGTTGCTGCCCTGACGGGTCGCGACGATGCAAGGGCCGAAGCCGCATGAGGAAACTTCTCTGGTTCGCCGTGGCCGGCGGAACGGGTTTCCTTGTCGATGCCGGCATGCTCGCCATTCTGCTCTCGCTAACGCCGCTCGGCCCGTTCGCGGCGCGGATCGTTGCGATAGCCGTTGCAATGGCAGCGACCTGGATGATCAATCGCAGCCTCACCTTCGGACGCAGCCGCCACTCGCTCGCGACGGAGGGCGCGCGCTACGGCAGCATCGGCCTGTCATCGGCGTTGCTCAACTATGGGATCTATTCCGGCCTGCTGCTCGCGGTTCCGGAGCTTCCGCCGCTTGTCGCCGTCGCCCTGTCGTCCGGATTGGCGACGGCCTGGTCATGGTTCGGCTATTCGCGTTTCGTGTTTGGCGGGGCAGCCGCGACGACGGAGTGATCGCGGCGCCTGGCGGCTGGATTTACACCGCCTCCCAGCCGTCCTTCTCGCTTGCTCGATAGATCGCATCGATCAGCTTCTGGTTGTTCAGCGAATTCTCAAGCGTGACGACCTCTTCGTCTTGCCCCATGGCCGCACGTGAGAAAGCCTCGGCCTCGCGCTTGTACTGGCGGGCGTCCTGGAAGCGGAAATGCTGCGATTCCGAGTGGGTCTGGTTGGTGAGTTCGACTTCCTCCGTGCCATAACGGTCGGCATTGAAGGGAGATTTCACCTCGATGAATCCCTTGTCGCCGTGGAACACCATCACCTGGCGCTGTGCGAGCTGCGTCGAGATGTAGAAACTCAGTTCGAAATCGCCGAAGTCTGCCCGGACGCTCGAATAGATGTCCGTGCCGAATTCCGGATCGCGGTCCGTTGTGGCCTGCACGCGAAGCGCTTCCTTGCCGGTCGCAAAGCGCGTTGTAATTGTCGGATACACGCCGATGTCAGGCAGGCCGCCGCCGCCGAGTTCCGGAACGTTGCGCATGTTGCCGGGATCGCGATTGTAATAGGTGAATGCACCCTGCACGTGGCGCAACTTTCCGATTGCGCCTTCCCGCAGCAGATCCCGCACTTTCCGCCAGACGGGACTGTAGGTCACCATGTACGCTTCCGAGACAAGAACCTTGTTCCTGTCGCGGGCCTCGATCAACCCGTTGATCTGCGATGCCTTCAATGCGATCGGCTTTTCGCACAGGACGTGCTTTCCGGCTTCCGCCGCCTTGATGGTCCATTCCACGTGCTGTGCGGTTGGAAGCGGAATGTAGACGGCGTCGATCGTGTCTGATGCCAGCATTTCCTCGTAGGAACCGAAGGCATGGGTCACCGAGAACCGGTCGGCCATCGCGCGCGCCTTGGCCTGGTCGCGGCTCGCAATCGCAGTGACCACGCAATTCTCCGCATCCTGGATAGCGGGAACCACGAGTTCTCGACCGATCTTTGCCGTTGACAGAATACCGAAGCGCAACATGGAAATTCCTCCCTGAGTTTTGTCCGCAGACTAGAGCAACGGATCCTCAAATGGAAACATTCTGTTGGCTTGGAGGGAGCCATCCCCCGAAGAACGCCGAGTAAGGGCGCCGCTCTCACACCACATTCCAGTCGGATGTTCACGTCGGTCGCCGGCTCTCGTGGCACCGGGAAAACCCGGTCCCTCGGTTGTTCCTCCAAGACTCGCCGCCCGCAGGAGATCGATCCGTAAAATATCTGTGGCAGAGCGTGAAATTGGCCTCTCGCATCGCTATGTTCCTAGAATCCTTGTTCCTTTCAAAATCCCACCATGGAGAAACCTATGCAGAAGCGCACTCTCGGTCGTACCGACCTCCAGATCGCACCTCTCGTGTTTGGCGGCAATGTCTTTGGCTGGACGGCCGACGAGGCCACGTCTTTCGATCTTCTGGACGGATTTGTTGGCGGAGGTTTCAACGCGATCGATACGGCTGATGTCTATTCTCGCTGGGCGCCGGGCAACAGCGGGGGCGAATCCGAGACCATCATTGGCAAATGGCTGAAGCGCTCTGCCGTTCCCCGGGACAAGGTCGTGATCATCACCAAGGTCGGGTCAGACATGGGGCAAGGCCGCACGGACCTTTCCAGGAAGTGGATCGTCAAGGCTGTCGAGGATTCGCTGAAACGTCTCCAGACGGACCACATCGATCTCTATCTCTCCCATTGGCCGGATGACTCAACGCCCTACGAGGAAACGCTGGAGGCCCATGCAGACCTCGTGAAGCAGGGAAAGATCCGGCACTTCGGTGCTTCCAACCTCGACGCCGTTCAGCTTCAGGCCTCCTTCGACGCGGCTGAGAAGGCAGGCCTGCCGCGCTACACGGTCCTGCAGCCGGAATACAATCTCTATGACCGAGCCGCATTCGAGGGACCGCTCGCCGAACTGTGCCGGCGGGAAGAGATTGGCGTGATCACGTATTTCAGCCTCGCATCCGGCTTCCTGACTGGAAAGTACCGTTCCAAGGCGGATGTGGTGGGGCACACCCGTGGCGAGGGCGTTGCCAAGTATCTCGATGATCGCGGAACGAGGATACTTGCCGCTCTCGACGACGTCGCGGCGGCCACCGGCGCAAAGCCCGCTGAGATCGCTCTTGCCTGGCTTATGGCGAAGCCTGCCGTGACGGCGCCGATTGCGAGCGCGACGAGCACGACCCAGTTGGAAAGCCTGATCAAGTCAGCGCAACTGAAGCTTTCGGCCGAAGATCTGGCTCGCCTGGACCAGGCTGGCGCCATTTGACGCAGGCAGGCGATCCGTCAACGCCGCGAGGCGGGGTTGACGGATCGCCTCCGATCGCGTCATTGTTTCTACTATTACGAGTGGAAATAGTATTGAGCTCGCCAGTTCCTGTGGATAGTCCAGCGATCGCAGTAATTCGTGCAGCTTATAGTTGACCCAATTTTGAGCAATTGATAATACAATTTAAGTTGATCGTGTTTGCATCCCATAATTTTTGAGGGGTATTGTGGACGATGAATGAGGATGTGCCCGAGATCCAAACAGCGGACGACAACATCCTCCTAAAGATCCCGAAGCCGCGACTTCCGGACTCTCTGGATGAAATTCTCAGGCCAAAAACGCAGATTGCGCACCGCTACAGTGTAAGTGCGAACATCGATGAAGCGCGCATAGCGGCTTTCTTCCAGGCAATCGATGCAGTGGCAAAGAAGAGCGGCGCTACCGAATGCGTGAATTTTTCCGTCGACGTGCTCTACGATGACGGATCCAGCAAGTCATTTCGAAGTGTCGATGCCCTCTTGCTGAACAGTCACACCGTGCATGCGACCTCGATTTCGGCAGTGCTTCGCCTCACCTATCTCGTGAAGTTTGCGGGACGCGACCTCGCGACAGAGCAGGACATAAACGTCTACGTGACGTCGAATCGCAGCGGAGTACAATGGCTGCGCGGGAGTACATCGTCCGAGCCCAATCTGGTCATTTCGGTCTCCACGACGCGCCTTCCGTGGGCCGAGGGGATCATCCGCAGGTTTTCACGCCACGTGAGAAACGAGTTCGGCACAGTTGGCAGGCTCTCGAAAGCCATTTCTTCACTTTACTTCAGACGGCCGACAAGCTTCCTCATTCACGGACTGGCCGTTGCGGTCCTCGCGCTTTTCTCGGTCTTCTACCTCGATGATTGTCTGGAGCAGGTGCTGCGAATTCGATCGGCCGAGGGCGAGATTTCCCGCATTGCCCCGATTTCGAGCCTCAGTGACAAGGCATCGGTATTGATGGATCTGGTCAGAACCGATCCGCTCTCGCTCGTCGATCCTCGTCTGTTCCTGAAATACCTCTTCTACTCGCTGACGGTGCTCATCGTCTTCTTCATTCTGCCGGTAGCCTATGCCGATTTCAGCGCGCGCAGCTACGTTTCCATCGGCAAGGTGTCCGAGCATCGCAACCGTAAGGCATCCAGAAGCCTCAACTCCATTATGCTTTGCGTCATCGGCTGTGCGGTTCTTTTGCTTGCCGCAAGCCTGACCATCAGCCGGTTCTGACAAAAAGGCCCCCGAATCCGATGGATTCGAGGGGCTCGTATGCCGATAGCTGGGAGATGGCCGGGGCGCCCCATTCGAAGAACTGAACGCCGTCCTCGCGTCAGGGCTCTGTTTATCCCCTGAGCACACCGCCAGTCGTTTTTGCGACGTTCGCGATGATCTTGGCCGTGAGAGCCTCGAAATCCTCGTCCGTCAGCGTACGTTCCGCCGGCTGGATCACGACTTCGATCGCGATCGATTTCTTTCCCTCGCCGAGCGCTGCGCCCTCGAACACATCGAAGACGTTTACTGCGGTTACGAGCTTGCGATCGGCCCCCGAAGCGGCGCGAAGGATTGCGCCCGCTTCCACCGTCTTGTCGACGACGAAGGCGAAGTCGCGCTTCACGGCCTGAAGGGGGAAAGCTCGAGCGCCGGCTTGGTACGGGTGGCCTTCCTCTTCGGCTCGGACATGGCGTCGATGTAGATCTCGAAGCCGCAGAGTGCACCCGAGACGTCGAGCGCCTCGAGGGTCTTCGGATGGAATTCGCCGAAGTAGCCAAGCACCACCTTCGGCCCCATCTTTATCGTGCCCGACCGGCCGGGATGGTACCAGGCCGGACCGCCGCGCTCGATCTGGACATTGCCCATCGGCAGGCCGCAGGCCTCGAGAACGGCCAGTGCGTCGGCCTTGGCATCATAGACGTCGACCGGCTTGCCGCCGCCCTTGGCCGCGTTCGACCACATGCGTGCAGCCCCTGCGAGCGAGGCCGTGCCGCGACGCACGCCACCGGCAACCCGGCGCTGGCCTTCCGGCCGATCGTTCTCGTAGGTTCCGGAGACTTCGAAGATCGCAACGTCGCCATAGCCCTTGTCGGCATTGCGCTGCGCCGCAGTCAGGAGCCCGGGAAGCAGGGACGGACGCATGTCCGACATGTCGGCAGCGATTGGATTGGACAAGGCAAGCTCGGGCGCTCCGCCACCGAACAGGATGGCATGCGCCTTCGGAATGAACGACCAGGTGACGGCCTCCATCATTCCGCGCGAAGCAAGTGCGCGCTTTGCGGTCCGCGAGCGTATCTGCAGCGTGGTCAGGATCTTGCAATTGACGCTTGTATGGTTCGGCAGAGGCTCGGCACGGATCTGGTCCACGCCGTGGATGCGCATCACCTCTTCCACCAGGTCGGCCTTGCCGTCTACGTCGGGACGCCAGGACGGTACGGAAACCGAGATGCGTTCGCCGTTGCCGGATACGCCGAACCCCAGCCTGGTCAGGATATCGCGGCTTTCCTCGGCCGAAACCTCGAGGCCGGTGAGGCGCTTGACTTCGGAGAGCGGGAAATCGACGACCTTTGCAGTGTGGCCCTTGTAGCCAACGACATTGGCCTTGCCGGCAATGCCGCCGCAAAGCTGCAGCACCAGTTCCGTGGTGCGCTCCAGCCCGGGCACCATGTATTCCGGATCCACGCCACGCTCGAAGCGGTAGCGCGCATCTGTGATGATGCCCAGCGTGCGTCCGGTCTTGGCAATGTTCATCGGGTCCCAGAGCGCGGACTCGATCAGCACGTCGACTGTATTCTCGTCGCATCCGGAATGTTCGCCACCCATCACGCCGCCGATCGATTCGATCCCGTCCTCGTCAGAGATGACGACGTTGTTCGGGGCGAGCGTATATTCGCGCTGGTCGAGTGCGAGCACTGTCTCGCCTTCCTTCGCGCGACGGACCGTCAGGTTGCCCGTAACCTTGGCGGCATCGAACACATGCATCGGCCGGCCCTGGTCGAAGGTCATGTAGTTGGTGATGTCGACCAGAGCATTGATCGGACGGAGGCCGATCGCCAGCAGACGCCGCTGCATCCAGGCCGGGCTCGGTCCGTTCTTCACGCCACGCACGATGCGCAGAGCGAAGCCGGGGCAAAGGTGGGTGTCCTCGCCGAGTTCGAGGGAAACCCGCACGGGCGTCTCCCCCTCGACCTTGAAGGACGGCGCCCGGACATCCTTCAGGGTGCCGAGGCCGGAGGCTGCGAGGTCACGCGCAATTCCGTGCACACTGGTGCAATCGGGCCGGTTCGGTGTGAGATTGATCTCGATGACCGGATCGTCGAGGCCCGCATAGGAGGCAAAGCTGGTGCCGATCGGGGCGTCCGCGGGCAGATCGATGATGCCGTCGTGGTTATCCGACATCTCGAGTTCTTTTTCGGAACACATCATGCCGCGGCTTTCGACCCCGCGGATGTTGCCGACCGAAAGCGTCACGTCGATGCCCGGCACGTAGGTGCCGGGTGCTGCGAAGGCGCCGACGAGGCCTGCACGCGCATTCGGCGCACCGCAAACCACCTGCACCGGCGCGCCCGTGCCGGTATCAACCATCAGCACGCGCAGCTTATCGGCGTTCGGGTGCTGTTCGGCCGAAACCACCTTGGCGATCACGAAGGGTCGGAATGATGCCTTGTCGTCGACATCCTCGACCTCGAGCCCGATCGCAGTGAGGCGTTCGCATATCTGTTCGAGCGAGGCGTCCGTTTCCAGATGCTCTTTGAGCCAGGAGAGGGTGAATTTCATGATTTTTTCCTTAGGCGCTCAACTCAGGCACTCAGACCGCCGAACAGCGTCGGCATGTCCAGTGGACGGAAACCGTAGTGGCTCATCCAGCGCACGTCGGCGTTGAAGAAGTCGCGCAGGTCCGGCATGCCGTATTTCAGCATGGCGATACGGTCGAGACCCATTCCCCAGGCAAAGCCCTGATACTCGTCGGGATCGAGCCCGCCGGCCTTGAGCACGTTGGGATGCACCATGCCGCAGCCGAGGATTTCCATCCAGTCGGTTCCCTCGCCGAACTTGACGATCGGGCCTGAAGAGCGATCGCACTGGATGTCGACCTCGAAGGACGGCTCGGTGAAGGGGAAGAAGGACGGGCGGAAACGCATCGTCACGCTGTCCACCTCGAAGAAGGCCTTGCAGAACTCCTCCAGCACCCAGCGCATGTTGGCGACATTCGCCGCCTTGTCCACCACCAGACCCTCGACCTGGTGGAACATCGGCGAGTGCGTCGCGTCAGAGTCCTGGCGATAGGTCTTGCCGGGGATGATGATGCGGATCGGCGGCTTCTGCGCTTCCATCGTGCGCACCTGCACCGGGGAGGTATGGGTGCGCAACACCCTGCGCTCGCCGTTCGCATCGGGCGGGAAGAAGAACGTGTCGTGCATCTCGCGGGCTGGGTGACCCTCGGGGAAGTTCAGCGCGGTGAAGTTGTAGTAGTCCGTCTCGATGTCCGGGCCTTCGGCGATCGCAAACCCCATGTCGGCGAAGATCGCGGTGATCTCGTCGACGATCTGGCTGATCGGGTGGATGCGCCCGCGCTCGGCGGGGGAGGAACGAACCGGCAGGCTGATGTCCACCGTTTCGGCAGCGAGACGCGCTGCGATTGCGGCGTCCTTCAATGCGCTCTTGCGGGACGCGATCGCCTCGGTCAGTTCGTTCTTCAGGGCATTGATCGCGGCTCCACGGGTCTGGCGCTCTTCCGGCGACATCGAACCAAGCGTCTTCAGGAGTTCGGAGACCGAACCCTTCTTGCCCAGAGCGGCGACGCGGAGCGCCTCGATGCCCGCCTCATCTTCAGCGGTGGCAACGTCGGCAAGCAGTGTCTGTTTGAGGGAGTCGAGATCGGACATCGGTCAAAATCCATTCGGAAAAAGAAAAAACCCGCGCTAGCCCTGCCAGCGCGGGTTTCCCAACTTGAAGTGTCAAAGGCTTGGGAAGCGCTGGTCTTAACGAACCGCGCTTTCAAACTCGTTTGCCGTACCGGCTTCCTTGAGGTAGGCGAGTGCCTTCTTCGCGGCTTCGACGAGAACGCCGAATGCCGGTGCGTCATGGATAGCCATATCGGACAGAACCTTGCGGTCCACTTCGATGCCGGCCTTGTTCAGGCCGTCGATGAAGCGGCCATAGGTCAGGCCGTGCTCGCGGACGGCAGCGTTGATGCGCTGGATCCAGAGCGCGCGGAAATTGCGCTTGTTGACCTTGCGGTCGCGGTAGGCGTACTGCTTCGAACGGTCAACCGCTGCCTTGGCGGCGCGGATGGTGTTCTTGCGGCGGCCGTAGAAACCCTTGGCTGCCTTGAGTGTCTTCTTGTGCTTGGCGTGGGCGGTAACGCCGCGTTTTACACGTGCCATGTCATGATCTCCTTAACGTGTCCAAAATGCCTGAAAGTCTCAGAGACCGTTCGGCAGGTAGTTCTTGATGACTTTCTTGCCATCGGGCTCGGCGAGCACCATGGTGCCGCGCGCGTCGCGGATGAACTTGTTGGACCGCTTGATCATGCCGTGGCGCTTGCCTGCGGCAGCCGCTACGACCTTGCCGGTTGCGGTGATCTTGAACCGCTTCTTGGCAGACGATTTCGTCTTCATCTTGGGCATTTTGCTACTCCATTCTTCTTGAATTCGAGACGGGCTGACGAGGCACGTCTCCAGCGTAAAGAACGGCCACGGCATGCCCTGCCGGACCGTTCGGACGGGGGCTTGTAACCGAAGTCCCCGGAAAGAGCAACCGGAATCATGAACCCGGTGCCCGGCATTGCCCTGAAACGCAAAAGCCGCCCCATATGAGGCGGCCTGAACGTCCGGATCGGCTCTTGTCGGTTACTTCGGTGCCAGAACCATCATCATCTGCCGGCCCTCGAGCTTCGGCTCGGCTTCGACCTTGGCGATGGCAACGGTATCTTCCTTGACCTGCATCAGCAGCTTCATTCCGAGTTCCTGGTGGGCCATTTCGCGGCCGCGGAACTTCAGCGTCACCTTCACCTTGTCGCCTTCGTCGAAGAAGCGGTTCATCGCCTTCATCTTCACATCATAGTCATGGGTGTCGATGTTGGGACGCATCTTGATCTCTTTGATCTCGACGATTTTCTGCTTCTTGCGCGCTTCGGCCGCCTTCTTCTGGTTGGCGTACTTCAGCTTGCCCAGATCCAGGATCTTGCAGACCGGGGGCTCGGAATTCGGCGAGATCTCCACGAGATCCAGGCCGGCTTCCTCGGCCATGCGAAGTGCCTGATCGGTGGGGACTATGCCGTGGTTGGTGCCTTCGGCATCGATGAGCTGAATCCGGGGTATCCGGATTTCCTTGTTGGAACGCGGGCCGTCCTTGACGGGGGCCTCCGTTTTGAAGGGTCTGCGAATGGTCGTACTCTCCTCGAATCGTTAAAGGTAGGGATGTCTTTGCGCTTGGCGATCCCCCGCTGAGCCGCAAACCACGGCGTCGAGCGGCAATGTGTAGATTGCCTCGGCCCTGTCAATAGCATGGCTCGCGGAAAAAATCACCATCTGTCCCGTTTTGCGCGAATCTGGTCTAGGACAGCAGCAGAAACGGGGCCAATCGACGAATGTCGGCCCTTGCGAGCCATTCTTATATGGAGAGGAGCACGGCGATGAACAAGGACGATCCGGCAGAAAGCGGCATCGAACGTCTCATGGTCGGAGAGGGTGCCGCCGAGCGCGCCATAGCCATGCGGATCGATCGGCCAGGATCCGAAAACCGCTTGCCACATGTCGTGTGGCTCGGGGGATACCGCTCCGACATGACCGGGACGAAGGCGGCGGAACTGGCACGGCGTGCGGTCGAGCTCGGTACCGGCTGCATCCGGTTCGACTATTCGGGGCACGGCGCCTCGGGCGGCCAGTTCGTCGAGGGCACGATCTCGCGCTGGCTCGAGGAGGCGCTGGCCGTGATGGATCATGCCCGCTCGACGCTCGGTACGCAGCGGATGCTGCTGGTTGGTTCGTCGATGGGCGGTTGGATCGCCCTTCGTGCAATCGAGGAACTGCGCAAGCGCGGCGAGGGAGGTCGCGTGGGGGCGATGGTTCTCATCGCACCCGCCCCGGATTTCACGTCCGAACTCGTGGAGCCAAATCTCACCGATGCGGAACGGAACTCGCTCGCGGAACGGGGCTTCTTCGAGGAGCCGACGCCCTACGGACCGGATGCAAACATCTATACCCGCGCGCTGATCGAGGATGGGCGCGCCAACCGCGTGCTCGAAGGCCTGATCGACACCGGATGCCCTGTTCACATCCTGCAGGGCATGAATGATCCCGATGTACCCTTCACCCATGCCGTGAGGCTGATGGAACACCTCGCAGGCGACGATGCTGTGCTGACATTGATCCGCGACGGCGACCATCGTCTCTCGCGTCCCCAGGACATCGCGAAGATGCTGGAGACGGTTTCGTCGCTGGCAACCGCCGTATCCTGAGGCTTTGAGGGCCGTTCAAATGAGCGGCCCCGGCCCCATCTTAACCATAATTCACGGTCGCGAATTATGATTATTGACTCGTTGCCCGCTTAAATCTTAACTTTTTGTTAAGGATTCAGGGGACGTTTCATGGCGCGGATGACAGGTGCGAAAGCTTTGATGGTGGCTGTTGCCGCCATGTTCGTATCCACTTCCGCTGCAACGCCGGCACCGGCATCGGCTCTGTCGATGCGCACCGGCAGCATCACGTCCCAGCCGATCGGGCACTACGAGTTCTGCCGTACCCATCGCGACGAGTGCCAGGCGGGTCCGCGTGGAGTGCAGCCCGCCAAGGTCACCGAATTCGGCTGGAGCGTCGTTCGCGAGATCAATGCGAGCGTCAATCGCGAGATCACCCCAATGACGGACAAGGAGCTTTTCGGCAAGGATGAGTTCTGGGCCTATCCCGAGGGCGCCGGCGATTGCGAGGACTATGTCCTGCTGAAGCGCAGGATGCTGATGGAACGCGGCTTCGCCGCGGCAGATCTGCTGATCACCGTCGTTCGCAAGCCCGACGGGGAAGGCCACGCCGTTCTCACCGTCCGCAGCACGGATGGCGATTTCATCCTGGACAACCTGAACAGCGACGTGAAGCTCTGGACGAAGACACCCTACCGCTACCTGAAGCGGCAGTCCTCCTTCCACGCCGGGCGCTGGGTTTCGATCGAGAACGGCGATGCCGTCATGGTCTCTTCGGTCGGCAACTGACGCAGACTGCTTTCTCGTTGATCTTCCGGCCGCCTCACTGGGCGGCCGTTTCATTTGTGATGCCGCCGCCAGGGCCCTGGCGCGTCAGTAGAGCCCCACCAGCCCCTCCGCAGTGGTGCCCGTCTCGAGCACGCGGCTTGCCCTCAGCGGCACGATCGCACCCGCCACGAGGTTCACGAAGGAGACGGCGTCTCCCGAGAGCATGACGACGGATAGGTCGCCGCCCCTGCCGATGTAGAGCGCGCGCGTTGCGGCAGGCAAGTCGGTCCCGTCATCGGGAGTGATGGCGAAGGCATGCGTAGCGGGCGCATCAAACGATGCATTGTATCCGGAAAAGAAATCGGTCATGGCGCTGTCCTTTCGAATGAAAACGCGCCCATTCTGCCGTGAGCCGGACCGGCGGGGATATTTGCGGCGCGGATATTCTCCCGCAGGAATGCGGGGGAAACGGACCAGCCGCGGTGCCAACGCAAAGAATCTGCGATAGAAATCGCGAATGAGCATGTTTTCGGACAACGATTCGCCCTCGAACCTCGCCGAGTATTCTGTCTCGGAGCTATCCGGCTCGATCAAGCGCACGGTGGAACAGGCATTCGATCACGTTCGCGTTCGCGGCGAGATTTCCGGCTATCGCGGTCCGCATTCCTCCGGCCATGCCTACTTCTCGCTGAAGGACGACCGTGCGCGCATTGACGCGGTCATCTGGAAGGGCAGCTTCTCGCGGCTCAGGTTCAAGCCGGAGGAGGGCATGGAGGTGATCGCCACCGGCAAGATCACCACCTTCCCTGGGTCCTCGAAGTACCAGATCGTTATCGAGGCGCTCGAACCGGCGGGGGCGGAGCGTTGATGGCGCTTCTCGAGGAGCGCCGCAGGAAGCTTGCGGCCGAAGGACTGTTCGAACAGGAGCGCAAGCGGTCGCTGCCATTCATGCCCCGCGTGATCGGTGTCGTCACGTCGCCTACGGGCGCTGTCATTCGCGATATCCTGCACCGAATTTCGGATCGTTTCCCCGTCCATGTCATCGTCTGGCCGGTCAAGGTGCAGGGCGATGGGTCCGGCGAGGAGGTGGCGGCGGCAATCGACGGCTTCAATGCGCTGGCGGGAGATCCGCTTT
Source organism: Sinorhizobium sp. BG8 (assembly GCF_016864555.1). Taxonomy (NCBI): domain Bacteria; kingdom Pseudomonadati; phylum Pseudomonadota; class Alphaproteobacteria; order Hyphomicrobiales; family Rhizobiaceae; genus Sinorhizobium; species Sinorhizobium sp. BG8. The sequence continues at coordinate 1,009,068 of NZ_CP044011.1, forward strand.
TGCCTCGTCCGGATGTGCTGATAGTCGCGAGGGGAGGGGGAAGTCTCGAGGACCTCTGGAGCTTCAACGACGAAATTGTGGTCCGGGCCGCTGCCCGCTCGACAATTCCGCTGATTTCGGCAGTTGGTCACGAGACCGACTGGACGCTCATCGACCATGCCGCCGACCGCCGTGCTCCGACACCTACGGGCGCTGCCGAGATGGCCGTGCCGGTGAAGGCGGACCTGGAGGCACAGGTGGCGGCCCTGTCCGCCCGTCTCAAGGCAGCCGCCAATCGCCAGATGGAGACGCGCCGGCAGGGCCTGCGCGCCCTGACGAGAGCGCTTCCGTCGCTTGATCAACTGCTCGCGCTGCCCCGCCGCCGCTTTGACGAAGCCTCAAACGGGCTCGGGCGCGGGCTGCAGATGAACACCGCAAACAAGCGGCGCTCCTTCGAACGGATTTCCGCTCATCTGAGACCCGATGTGCTGTCCAACCGGATTGCGCAGCGCCGCCAGCTTGTGGCGGATGCGGCCCGGCGTGCCGAACGCGTGATCGAGCGCAGGATCGACCAGTTGAGGGCGCGGGTCTCCTCCTTCGATGCCGCGCTGAGGGCAATCCCCGCACGCATTGCAGGGCAGACCGGCCGCTCGCGGGACCGGCTAAACGGCCTCGCGGGACGGGCGGAGACGGCACTTCTGGGCACGCTGGCGCGCCGTCGCGCCCTGGTCGTCGCGCAGGATCGGGTGTTGCAGTCGCTCTCCTACCGCAATGTTCTCAACCGTGGCTATGCTCTGGTCCGCGACGAGCATGGACATTCGGTGAACGCGGCAGCCGCCCTTTCCCCGGGCATGGCAATCGCGATCGAGTTTGCGGATGGCAGCGTCGATGCCGTTACCGGCAAGGACGGAGCGCCGCCGGCCGATCGTTCACCGAAGGCGAAGGCGGCAAAGACCCCGGGTTCTCCGACGCCTGGCCCGCCGAAGCAGGGCTCGTTGTTCTGAGAAGGCTTGCCGTTGCCGCTCGTTCAGGAGGCAACCGCGTTCATTCAGCGACTTGCTGCCTTTGCAGCTCGCCGGGCGTAATTCCGAATACTGCGCGAAAGGCCGCGACGAACGCGCTCGCAGAGGCATAACCGCAGTCGGCCGCCAGAACTTTTACAGGGCAACCCCGTAGCAGAGGTTCGACTGCCGCGAACAACACCACTTTCTGCCGCCAACGCCGAAAGGTAAGGCCGGTCGCCGCCAGAACCCGTCGTTGCAGCGTGCGCGGCGAGACCGCGAGCCGTGCCGCGCATTCGGAAAGGTCGATATCACGGCCGCTTCCGGCCAGCCATTCTTCCTGGAGACGCGCCAGCGCCCTGTCGGAGGGAATGGCGAGTGTGCCGTGAAGGCGTTGCGTCGGGCGGAGGCGATCGAAAAGTACTTCCACGAGCCGGCCATGCGCGGCATCTGCCAGATCCGGCACGCCCGCCTCCGCTGCCGTGCGAATGAGTTCGCGCTCGAGAGGTCCGAGCCCCAGCACCCGTGGACGATTGCCGAGCGAGGAGGCGTATGCCGGTTCGATGTAGAGATTGAGGGCGGTTCGCCGCGTCGTCGCGCTAAGGCGGTGGAGCAGGTCCCCTGGTATCCACGCCGCTTGATCCCTTCCCAGGACAAAGGTGGAGCCGCCGGCCGTGACGCGCAACGGTGCGTCCGGACAATAGGCGATCTGACCGCGCCGATGGCTGTGCGGAGGCGGCGAAGCAGCCGTTTCGAACGTGGCCTTGTACCCCACGATGCGCTGACTGCCGTCTTCGAAGCCGGCTATCGGGTCCACTCGCATGTTGTCATCCCGGCGATAGTGACTGTCATCTCCGCAACACCGGCTGGGGTCGAAATGCCCTAGGGTCAAATCCCAGACCTGAGCGGAGGTGATATGAACAGCATGGAGACGGCACTTCTGGCAAGCGCCGGGATCGCGGGAGGCTTCTGCAATGCCATTGCCGGAGGCGGTACCTTCTTCACACTGCCTGCTCTGCTTCTCGCCGGTCTTCCGCCGGTCGTGGCAGGCGCCACGAGCGCTGTGGCGATCTGGCCGGGGCATGCCGTCGCTCTGGCGAGTTATGGCAGAGTGGGAGGAGGAGGCACCCTTTCGGGCAATCTCGTCACGATCGGAGGTGCGGTCGCCGGCGCCGGACTGCTGATCCTCGCGGGAGATGAGATATTCCGCGCACTCGTTCCCTGGCTGATCCTCGCCGCGACCCTGCTCTTCGTGGCCGCGCCCCGTGTCAGGGCCGTGGTGGCCAAACGGTCCGGGGCCTTCCGCGCATGGCGGCTCGGAGATTTCACCGTCGCCGTCTACGGCGGCTACTTCGGCGCCGGGCTCGGCATTCTCCTGCTTGCCCTGCTGACTGCCCAGGGGACGAGGGACCTGCGGGATGCAAATGCCGCAAAGAACGTCCGGGCCACGCTGATCTCATCGGTCGCGGTTGCGATTTTCATTGCGACTGGCAATGTCGCCTGGCGAGAAGGAGCCGTCGTGCTCGCGGGCGCCATTGCGGGTGGATACCTGGGCGGAAGGCTGACGCGGCTTGTCAGCGCAGATCTGCTGCGGCTCGGCGTTGTTGTCGTGGGGGTTGCGCTCTTCGTCGCCTATCTATGACCCATCGGTCTTTGAAGGGGGTGTCGATGGATCCTCGAACACCGAGAGAAATTTGCCGAGAAGGGTATCAAGGGTCGAGCGCTCGTCTTTGGTAAGGGCCTCGACGAGCCGGTGTTGATTGGCCACATGGGCGGTCACGGCCCGGTCAACGAGTTCAAGACCTGCGGGGGTGAGCCCGATGATGACGCTGCGACGGTCGTCCGGATTGTGCAGGCGTTCGATGAGGCCGGATTTTTCCAGTTGATCGAGGCGGTTGGTCATCGTGCCGGACGTGACCATGGTCATCGCGGCCAGATCCGAGGGCGACAATCGGTACGGAGCCCCGGAGCGGCGGAGCGTTGCAAGGACATCGAAGCCGGACGCCGACAGCGAGAAATCTGCGAGTGCCTTCTCGATCTCGCGCTGTAGATGCATCCGCAGGCGCGCGAGACGGCCCATCAACCCCATCGGGGCGATGTCCAGATCCGGACGTTCGGCACTCCACTGCGCAAGAATTCTGTCGACGTGATCCATGGGATGACTATCGCTCAAATTATCTTGACGTCAAGATAGAATGAGATATCTTGACGTCAAGATAACTCTCTGGCGGCTGCACCAAGATCGCAGTTGGCTGGAGTGTGCGACGGGCGTGCAGCCCTCCATTTGACAGCGCGACAACAGGACATCCCATGGGACGACGAACCGATATCATGCTGACGGCCGTTGCTCCGGCCGTGTGGGGCAGCACCTACATCGTCACCACCGAACTGTTACCCCAAGGCTATCCGTTGACGGTTGCCATGTTGCGGGCGCTTCCGGCCGGCCTTCTGCTACTGGCTCTGGTTCGAAGGCTGCCTAAGGGCATTTGGTGGGTCCGCGCCTTCCTGTTGGGCGCCCTGAATTTCTCGTTCTTCTGGGCCATGCTCTTTGTCTCGGCCTATCGGCTGCCGGGTGGGGTGGCTGCGACCGTCGGCGCCATCCAGCCGTTGATCGTCATTCTGCTGTCGCGCATCATCCTCGGTTCGCCTGTGCGGGCACTGTCCGTGCTGGCCGGCGTGGCAGGTATTGGCGGGGTAGCCCTGCTGGTGCTGACGCCGCACGCGAAGCTCGATTTCGTCGGTGTCGTTGCGGGGCTCGCCGGTGCCCTTTCCATGGCGTTCGGCACGGTGCTCACGCGACGCTGGCAGCCGCCCGTGACGCCGCTTGTCTACACCGCCTGGCAGCTTGCGGCGGGCGGGATCATGCTGGTGCCTGCTGCACTTCTACTGGAGCCGGCGCTGCCGGCTCCGACGGCCGCCAATCTGGTCGGCTTCGCCTATCTCGGCCTCGTCGGCGGCGCGCTCACCTACATTCTCTGGTTCCGGGGGCTGTCGCGGCTCGAACCCTCGGCTGTTTCGCCCCTCGGCTTCCTGAGCCCGCTGGTCGCCGTCCTCCTTGGCTGGGGCTTGCTTGGACAGACCCTTGCCCTCCTCCAGATCCTGGGAATGGCGATCGTTCTCGGCGGCGTCTGGCTCAGCCAGCGCGCGCAGATGGCAGCGCCGGCAATGCCGCGTTCTCCCCGCCTCGATGCATGTCTTCCGAAACCGTGAAGCGGGCAGTGGGCTAGGACCTCAAGGACATAAGCCTGCAGAGTAGTGGCTGGGCTTGAGGGATCCCGGTAAGCCTCATGCCACTCCCTGTGCCGCCTTTTTCCACGCCGCGTTGAGCCCCTGAAGATCGGCGTAGCGATGTCCTCGTCGATCATCGTGGCAAGGCCAGCTGCGGTCGTGCCGCGATGCTCCATGAAGGTATCGATGATATCCGCAGGGCTCGCTTCGGACTCCGCGATGAGCATGCTCGCACCCAGGAAAAGCTGGCGCACCGCCGCGTCGGCGGCTTCCGGATCGATCCCCACCTCCACCGCGTGGCGGATCATCGCGTCGGCGAAGAGAGCGAGAAAAGCAGGCCCGGACCCCGTGAGGGCGGTGTAGTAGTCAAGCTCGGCTTCATCAGCGATAAGCTGCGACCTGCCCGACGCGGAGAATAGCCGATGGGCGAAATCGGCTTCCTCGTCCGTTACGCTGTCCGTTGCGAACCAGGGCGTGAAGGAGAGGCGCTGCTCGGCGCAGGCATTCGGCATCGCGCGGATGATCCGTTCCGACCCGAAGCGCTCTTCCAGCTCATCGATGTCGATACCCGCCATTACGGAAATCACAAGCTTGTCGGAGAGGTCTAGGTCTATGTCGTCGAGCTGCGCCGGCCTGACGGAAAGCATGACCACATCGCACATCGATGCGAGCAGTTCGTTGTCCGACACGAGGCGGATGGCCGGCCAGGAACCGAAGCCGTCCGCACTGCCCGAGCGGGAGGACAATACCAGCCGCGACGGCGATACCACGCCCTCCACGATGGCTGGGCGAAGGAGCGCTCCCGCCAGCCAGCCACCGCCTCCTATGACGCCGAAGGTCGTCAAACCCATTCCCCTCCACGCATGACGCGGACGCGGGTGCCGTCCGGCTTGATGCCGTCGATATCGACCTTGTCCGAACCGATCATCCAGTCGATGTGGATGAGGCTGGAGTTGCCACCCTGCGACTTGATCTGCTCCTCCGTGAGCTTGGCCCCGTCGAGGAAGCACTTGGAATAGCATTGCCCGAGCGCGATATGGCAGGAGGCGTTCTCGTCGAAGAGCGTGTTGTAGAACAGGATGCCGCTCGCCGAGATCGGGGAGGAGTGCGGCACCAGCGCGACTTCGCCGAGCCGGCGTGCGCCCTCGTCCGTGTCGAGCACCTTCTGCAGGACCGCCTCTCCCTTGGAGGCCTTGGCCTCGACTATTCTTCCGCCCTCGAAGCGCACCTGTATGTCGTCAATGAGCGTGCCCTGATGGGAGAGCGGCTTCGTCGACGAAACAAAACCCTCGGCGCGCAATGCATGCGGGGTCGTGAACACTTCCTCGGTCGGAATGTTCGGGTTGCAGGTGATGCCGTTCTTGGCGGTTGAGGCGCCGCCATGCCATTCGTGACCGTCGGCGAGACCGAGCGTGAGGTCGGTGCCTGGTCCCTTAAAGTGCAGCGCCGCGAAGCGCTCCTCGTTCAGCCAGGATGAACGCTTTCTCAGGTTTGCGTTGTGGGCCTCCCAGGCGGAGATCGGGTCGTCCTGATCGACGCGAGACGCGGCGAAGATGGCATCCGCGAGCTTGCCGACGGCGATTTCTGCCGGATCATCGGGGAACACCTGGCGTGCCCAGGAGGGGTTCGGATAGGAAACGATGTTCCAGTTGATGTCGAAATTGGAGATCTTCTCGAGCGCCGGCTTGTAGGCCATGGAATTGGCCTTGTTCGCCCGGGCGACCTTGGCTGGATCCTCACCGGAAAGCAGCATCGGATTGTCGCCGGCGATCGCAAGGCGCGCCGCATTGTTGGCATAGGCTTTCGCCATTCCCTCGTAGAGCCAGTCCGTGGCCCTGTCGAAGCTCTCGTCCGGCCCGTAGCGGTACCGCGAAAGCGTCGCATCCTCGTCGGAGTAGAATGTGGTCACGAGGCCGGCGCCTGCGAGATAGGCGTGCTTCGTGATCAGCCGGGCGAGCGGAAGCGCGTTCACCGGTGCAGTCATGACCAGATCCTGCCCCTTCTGGAGGCGAAGGCCGATCTTCACCGCGACTTCCGCAAGCTTTTCAAGCCTTTCGGGATCAACGGGTGCTGGGGAATTTGCCGGATAGGTCATGACGTGCCTGCTTTGCTGATGTGCCAGTTCGATTCTCGGCCGGCATTCGCTGCCGGCAAGTGCTCCAGCGCAAAATTGAAGGCGAACGATCGCCCGGTCAAGCGCCGAGAGCGGCACTGACGGCAGCGATGTTGCTTTGGTGCACGTCCTCGTAGGGTGCAAAGTATATGATCGCCCCGGAGGCGGCTTCATCGGCGATGAATGTCTTCAGGCTGGACTCGACCGCTCTCGCTTGTGCGACGTCCGCGCAAAGGCGCGTGAGGTAAGAGCGGTTCGCATCGATCAAACCGGTCGTATAGCCGCCAGCGGCAATGCGCTCCCGGTCGCCGTGGGCCGGCAGGATCCTGTCGATCGGCCATTGTCTGAGCCGTTCAAGCTCGCGAACATGCGTCGCGATCTCGGCCGGTTCTGCAATATAGGTGACGGTATCTTCCAGCGTGTCGCCCGCGAGCAGCAGCTTTTGATCGGGCAGCCAGATGACATTGCCATCAGCGCTATGGATTGCGAAGTGATGCAGTTCGACGCGACGTCCGCCGACCGTGAGCGCAAGGCTTCCTTCGAAAAGGTGCGTAGGCATGACGAGGGGCGATATCGGCGGGTTTGCGGATTCGATTCTGTTCCGGTTCTCCGCAAGCTTCTCGCCGGTCAGTCGCAAGGCGATGATCTCGCAGTCGGAAAAGATGGCGTTGCCGGCCACGTGATCCTTGTGCCAATGACTCAGCACCACCCGAATTCTGCGTACCCCCAGCGCTTCGATGTGCCTGCGTATCGCGCGGGCGTGATCGAGTGAAATGTGTGTGTCGTGGACGATCGCCTCGTCCCGGTCGACGATCGCATAGGAAGCGACGCCAAGCGAGTAGGCTCCGTCATCAAGCCAGTTCGCACCGTCGGAATGCAGTCGCTTGCCGGGTACCCGGCCGTCATAATAGGCAAAAATGCCGGGATACGGCTCGAGGATTGAAAGCGTGGTGGTGAGGTCGGGCGTATCCATGTCAGGCAACCACTGCGGCGGCCACCGCCCTCAACGCTGCCTGCGCATCCGTCGGAGCAAGCCGAACCTGGAGACCGCGCTGGCCGCCGTTCATGTAGATCGCGTCGTGGGCGAGCGCCTCTATCTCGATCGCGGTCGGCACGGTCCTTCTCTGGCCGAAGGGGCTGATACCGCCCACGTGATAACCGGTGAGCCGTTCCGCATCTGCCGGTTTCATCATGCTGGCTGCCTTGCCTTTGAAAGCGGCGGCCAGTTTCTTCATGCTGACCTCGCGGTCGGAAGGGACGATGACGCAGACCGGCTTTCCGTCGACCTCAGCCATCAGAGTCTTCAATACCTTCGACGGCGATTCCCCAAGCGCCTCGGCCGCCTGGATCCCGACCTTGTCCGCTGTCGGATCATAGTCGTAGGTGTGGACCGTGAAGGCGACCTTCGCTTTTTCGAGGGCCTGGGTGGCGCGTGTTGTCTTGGACATGGCGAGACCGGAGATATGCTGATCGGACGCCTATGCCTGCCGGAAAGCCGGAGGTCTTGTCAATGGTGCGCGTATTCGGATAGCCGGCTAAAGATATTCGCCGGCCATCGTAACGAGGTCCTCCCACAAGGTTTCGGCGAAGCTGCGCGTCACGATGATTTCAAACGCATTGTCCTGCATCCGCGTTACATGCGTCGAAAGATGCCCGATCATCGTCGTCACCGACTTTCCGACCGGAAAATTGGACGGGGCGAGATCGACGGGCATTCCCTTGGCGAGCACCGCTTCCACTGCCTCGCCCTCGATGAGGATCCGCACGCGCCCATGGCTCTGGTCGACAATTGCGGCCTTGCCCGAAAGCGCGGCGCCGAGATCGTCGATCGCCTGCGCAGAAAGCGCGGACGTCGTGACGAGAAGCCATTGGCCAGGGCCGGCCGCACGAACGGCGTTGCTCTCCTGACCGGCAGCTTTCGCAAGGATCGCAGACAGATCGCCGGCATCGGCGGAAGCGATCACCAGGAGGATCGTCTCCTCCGGGAGGGACTGGAGCCGGATCAAATCCCCCACGGCTGACCGGTTGTCGAGAACGGGTCGGGTCTTGAGCGCGATATCAGGCATGCAGCTTTCCATTCTCGGGATCGAGGAAGACCGGGTCGCAGAGGAGCGCCGGCGTGTATTCGGCGCGAAGCGCATTCCAGACGAGCACCTCCTCGCCGTGGCGTTCCGGGCCGTGCTTCACGAGTGCAAGGCCGATCGTGTGACCGAGGTGCGGGGAATATGCGCTGGACGTCACATAGCCCTGGTCGTTGTCGAGGCTTGGAGACGCTCCCTTCACGAGAATGTGCGACCCGGTCCGGAAACTCGTGGCCGGATCGATCGGCTTGACGCCGACCAGGCGCGGACGATCCGGCGCCTGGAGCCCCTCGCGTGCGAGCATCGCCTTGCCGATGAAGTCCGGCTTGGACGCCGAGACCATCCTGCCGAAGCCGAGATCGCCCGGCGTCACGGTGCCGTTGATTTCGGAATGGGTCACATGCCCTTTCTCGATCCGCAGCACTCCCAGTGCCTCGGCGCCGTAGGCGCAGATTCCGTGCTCGCGCCCAGCGTTCATCAAGGCATCCGCCACGGCCTCGCCATAGCCTGCCGGAACCGCAAGCTCGTAGGCAAGTTCACCGGAGAAGGAGATGCGGAAGAGACGTCCCTGGAGCTTTCCGTCGAAGAGCTGGACGCTCCTCGCGGCGAGATAGGGGAAGGCCTCGTTGCCGATATCCTCGTCGACGATCTGCTGCAGGACCGCGCGGGACTTCGGTCCGGCGATCGCCATCTGCGCCCATTGATCCGAGGTAGATGCAAGCTGCACGTCGAGTTCCGGCCACAACACCTGTGCGCAGAACTCGAGATGGTTCATCACCCCGGCGGCATAGGCGGTGGTGGTGGTCATGAAATAGTGATTTTCACCGAGGCGGCTTGTGGTGCCGTCGTCATAGATGAATCCGTCCTCCCGCAGCATGATGCCATAGCGCGCCTTGCCGACCGGAAGCTTGAGGAAGGCGTTGGAATAGACGCGATTCAGGAATTCCGCTGCGTCCTTGCCGAAGATCTCGATCTTGCCGAGCGTGGAGACATCGCAGAGACCCGCGTTCCGGCGGACATTCAGCACTTCCCGGTCGACACTTTCGCGCCAGGTCTTCTCGCCCTGGCGTGGAAACCAGGATGAGCGATACCAAAGGCCCGTTTCGACAAAGACCGCGCCATTCTTCTCAGCCCAATGGTGCAGGGGCGATTTTCGAGCAGGCTGGAAATGCTTGCCGCGGGAAGTGCCGGCAAGCGCGCCGAAGGAAACCGGCGTGTAGAATGGACGGAACGTGGTCGTGCCCACATCCGCCGGCGAAACGCCGCGATGCTCGGCAAGGATGCCGATCGCGTTGATGTTGGAAAGCTTGCCCTGGTCGGTGGCCATGCCGTTGGTGGTGTAGCGCTTGGCGAGCTCGACGTGAGCATAGCCCTCCTGCACGGCAAGCCCGAGATCCTTCAGGTGTACGTCGTTCTGGAAGTCGACGAAGGCCTTGCCCTTGCAGCCCTTCACAGACCAGAGTGGTTTCGAAGAGCCCTCGCTCGCGCCGCCGACAACTGCTCCAAACGAAGCGATGCTGGCCGTCACCCCGATTTCCGCAAGAGCTTCCACGGCCATCCGTGTGCCGCCCAAGAGGCAGTCTTCCAGCGTCCCATCTCCTGTGACCGCACCGGCCAGTCTCAGACCGGAAAGGTCCGAGGGTGCAAGGAAGGCCGATTTTGCCGCGTCCCAAGTCGGTCTGCCGCCACGGTGGCAGGCGAGGTGTATGACCGGCGAGAAGCCGCCCGACATGCCGAGTGCATCGGCCGCGATCACTTCGCTGCCTCCGCGAGAGGAAACAGTGATCGCCGAAAGCGATTTCCCGCCCTTGGTATCGGTGATGGTGGCGCCCGTGATCAGGCGTGCCCGGCCGGACCAACTGGCGGAGGGTGCGTCACGGCTGTCGATGATAGCCGCGACCTCGACGCCTCGAGCTTCGAGGTCCGAAGCGGTCGCGTACGCAGTATCGTTCGTGGTGAAGAGAGCGACCCGCTTGCCTGCGGCGACTGCATATCGATTGAGATAGGTGCGCAGCGCACCCGCCATCATCACACCCGGCCGGTCGTTGCCGCCGAACACCAGCGGACGCTCCTCCGCTCCGGTTGCCAGGATCGCCTGTCTTGCGGCGATGCGCCAGAGGCGCTCCACCGGGCGCTTCGGATCGGGCAGCGCGACATGCTTCTGGACGCGCTCGATCGCACCGAAGACATTGCCGTCATACCATCCGAAGGCGGTGGTGCGCGGCATGACGCGAACGTTCGGCAGGCTTTCGAGTTCGGAAAGAACCGAGGCTGCAAGCTCGGGAGCCACCACTCCGCCGATCGTGGCCGTTTCGCACAGAAGACCTCCTCCGGCTGCGTGCCCTTCGTCGAGAAGAATGACGCGAGCCCCGGACCGGCCGGCCGTCAGTGCGGCCGCAAGCCCGGCGGGTCCGGCGCCGATCACGAGGAGATCGCAATGTGCCCAGCTCTTTTCGTAGGAATCGGGATCGGCCTCGTAGGAGGCACGCCCCAGTCCCGCTGCCTTGCGGATCATCGGCTCGTAGATCTTCTCCCAGAAGGCTGCCGGCCACATGAAGGTCTTGTAATAGAAACCGGCTCCAAGGACCGGCGAAAGCAGGCTGTTGACGCTGCCGATGTCGAAGGCGAGCGAAGGCCAGCGGTTCTGGCTCACCGCTTCGAGACCGGCATAGAGTTCCTGGACGGTGGCGCGGGTATTGGGTTCGGTGCGGCCTCCGCGCCCGATGGTGACCAGTGCGTTGGGCTCCGCCGCGCCCGCGGTCAGGATCCCCCGCGGACGATGGTACTTGAAGCTGCGGCCGACGAGGCGAACGCCGTTTGCAAGCAGGGCCGAAGCGAGCGTATCGCCCGCGTGACCTTCAAGGCGGCGGCCATCGAAGCTGAAGTTCACGCTTGCCGCTCGATCGATCGATCCGCCCTTTGGAAGACGATGGGAAGTCATGCTTCGCCTCCCTTGCGCGAGACGGTGGCGGCGTCATCGACCGCATAGATGTGATGGGTGGCTGTATCCCGTTCAACGATCAGCCAGCGGCGGCATCCGCCTGAGTGGAACCAGTGTTCCTTGTGCGCACCGCGCGGATTTTCGCGCTGGTAGACGTAGGCGAACCATGCTGGCTCGCCCGCTTCGGGTGAAGGGCGAACGACGCTTGCGTCACCACGGATGGTAAACTCTTCCTTCGGCCGTTGGCCGCAATGGGGGCAGGGGATAAGGCTTGCCATGTGATTTCGGTCCTAATGCAAGTTCGCCTGGGCGCCGACGCCCTTTTCGTCGATGAGATAACCGCGCGCAAAACGGTCAAGGCGGAAGGCGCGTGCGGTCTCATGTGGCTCGTTCTTGGCCAGGAGATGCGCAAAGCAGTATCCCGAGGCGGGTGTCGCCTTGAAGCCGCCGTAACACCAGCCGGCGTTGAGATAGAGATTGTCGATCTCTGTCCGGTCGATGATCGGAGAGCCATCCATGCTCATGTCCATGATGCCGCCCCATGACCTCAGCACGCGAACCCGGGAAAGTGCCGGGATCATCGCGACTCCCGCTTCCGCCACGTGCTCCACCGTCGCGAGATTGCCGCGCTGGGCATAGGAGTTGTATCCGTCGATGTCTCCGCCGAAGACGAGACCGCCCTTGTCGGACTGGGAAACATAGAAATGCCCTGCGCCGAAGGTGACGACGTTGTCGATGAAGGGCTTGAGCCCCTCCGAGACGAAGGCCTGCAGAACATGGCTCTCGATCGGGAGCGTCAGGCCCGCCATTTTCGCAGTCCGGCCCGAGTTGCCGGCGGTCGCCAGCGCGAGCTTCTTGCAGCCGATAAACCCCTTGCTGGTTTCCACGCCGATCACCTTGCCGCCTTCGCGGCGGATTGCGGTGACCTCGCAGTTCTGGATGATGTCCACGCCGCGGGAATCGGCCCCGCGCGCATAGCCCCAGGCGACAGCGTCATGGCGCACCGTGCCGCCGCGCCGTTGCAGGAGGCCGCCCTGGATCGGGAAGCGGGCGTTGTCGAAATCGAGGAACGGCAGCATCTCGCGAACCTGGGCGCGATCGAGAAGCTCGGCATCGACCCCATGCAGGCGCATGGCGTTGCCACGGCGCGTGTATGCGTCGCGCTGTGCGTCCGAGTGATAGAGATTGAGAACGCCGCGCTGCGAGACCATGGCGTTGAAATTGAAGTCCTGCTCCAGCCCTTCCCACAGCTTCATCGACAGCTCGTAGAAGGGATTGTTTCCGGGAAGCAGATAGTTCGAGCGGACGATGGTGGTGTTTCGTCCAACGTTGCCGGAGCCGACGTAGCCCTTTTCAAGCACGGCAACATTCGTGATGCCGAAGGTCCGGGCGAGATAGTAGGCCGTAGACAGTCCGTGGCCGCCCCCGCCCACGATGATCACGTCGTATTGTTGCTTCGGCTGCGGATCACGCCAGTGCGGCGACCAGCGCCGGTTTCCGGAAAGCGCATTGCGAAGAAGGGAGAGAGCGGAGTAGCGCATGTGTCACCTGTTTTACGTCCGGCCATCATTGCAGAAGGGAAAAATCCGACTTGCAGGAAAGGGACGATAAATTCTAAAAATGGGACATGCAGCAAGATGACAGGCATATTCAGGACATCGGCTTTCTTCTCATCGACGGCTTCGCGTTGATGTCCTACGCCTCGGCCTCCGAGCCCCTTCGTGCGGCCAACCTGCTTGCTGGCCGGGACATCTACCGGCAGCATCTCTTCTCGGCAGACGGGCATGCCGGGGTGGCATCGTCGGGTGCAGTGTTTTCAGCGGAATCACTCCCGCAAAGTGCGGATGGCCTGCACACAGTCTTCGTCTGCGCTGGTGGCGGACCGGAGCACTGGAATGTGCCTCTGGTGCATGCGGGACTTCGTCGTCTTGCCCGCCAGGGGGTTCGCATCGGCGGAATTTCCGGCGGTCCCTATGTGATGGCGGCAGCCGGGCTGCTTGCTGGTCATCGCTTCACGATCCATTGGGAGCACGCGACGGCGCTGATCGAAGCCTTCCCGGACCTGATGCCGGAGAGGGCCCGGTTCGTCATCGACGGCAGCCGTATCACCTGTGGCGGAGGGGTTGCGCCGCTCGACATGATGCATGCGCTGATCGCCGAGCGCATGGGTGATGGATTTGCCAGGCGTGTCAGCGATTGGTACCTGCACACGGCAGTAGGCGAGTCTGCCGCACCGCAGCGCGCCTCGCTGGCCGAGCGTCACGGCGTACATCATCCGGCTCTGCTGACTGCACTCGAGAAGATGGAGGCGACGGTGGAATCGCCGCTGTCGCGATCCGAAATCGCGGACCTGGCCGGCGTTACGCCCCGGCATCTCGACCGGCTTTTCGCCAACCGGATGCGCTCCACCTTTGTCGCAGAATACCGCCGCATCAGGCTGGACCATGCGCGTCGCCTGTTGACGCAGAGCCCCCTGTCGGTGTCCGAAATCGCATTTGCCTGCGGTTACTCGAGTGCAGGCCATTTTTCGGCGGCGTACCGGACTCACTTCGGCATGTCGCCAAGAGCGGCCCGCCAGGCACGATGAGCGGAGCCCTCTTTCTTCATGGTTGAGAAATTTTCACCCTGAGGATAGGCTTATTTTCGTCAATGCGTATGGAGCGGCGGGAAATGGCGAAGAAGGCATCGTACACGGAAGAGGCGCAGGATCACGATGTAGTGGCCTCGAAGCCTGCCCTCCTGCAGGATCCCCATGCTCTTCGGGAGCCCAAGGAAAACAATCTCGAGATGGCAATCGGCCACGAGGTTCGGGCATTTCGCAAGAAACTCGGCATCACCGTGACGGACCTGTCGGCAGCCACCGGCATCTCCCTCGGAATGCTGTCCAAGATAGAGAATGGCAACATCTCGCCGTCGCTGACCACGCTACAATCCCTGTCGCGGGCGCTTGGCGTTCCGCTCACCGCCTTCTTCCGCCGTTTCGAAGAGCCGCGGAATGCGATGTTCGTCAAGGCGGGAGAGGGCGTCGAGATCGAGCGCCGCGGTACCCGCTCCGGCCACCAGTATAATCTGCTGGGTCACATCGACAACAACACCAGCGGTGTGGTCGTGGAACCCTATCTCATCACGCTGTCGGCCGATTCCGACGTCTTTCCTGCCTTCCAGCACGAAGGCATGGAGTTCCTCTACATGCTCGAGGGAGAGGTTGTTTATCGCCACGGCGATCAACTCTACACGATGCAGCCCGGTGACAGCCTCTTCTTCGATGCAGACGCCCGCCATGGCCCCGAGGAACTCGTAAAGCTTCCGGCACGATATCTCTCCATCATCTCCTATCCGCAGGGATAGCGACAGGTCGGCGTCTGCCGGGAACGGGATGCGGCGCTCCAACTCTCTGAATGCTGAAGTTGTCCGAACGCTTGTCGGCGTCCGGTCCCTCTTCCGTGCGCGCTTTCGCCTATCGGATTAGGTTACCGAATATTCTTATAGAGAAATTATTTTTCTTCTTAGTTGAAATCTGTTTCCTGTCCTGCTAGACAATCTCCAACACGAAAACGGAGGTTCTCCCATGTGCGGGATTGTCGGATTGTTCCTCAAGGATAAGGCCCTCGAGCCTCAGCTCGGCGCGCTTCTTTCGGACATGCTGGTGACTATGACGGATCGCGGGCCGGACTCGGCCGGCATCGCGATCTACGGCGCGCCAACGGATGGCAAAGCCAAGATCACGGTTCAATCGGCAGATCCGGCCGCTGATTTCGCGGGCTTGGCCGACCTGCTCAAGACCATCGATCCTGCAACCGGTGTCGCACTCAAGAGCACGCATGCCGTCATTGACGTTGATGCTGCAAAGGCTGTGGCCGTTCGCGAACTGCTTCTGCAGCAGCGTCCCGGCATTCGCATCATGGGTAGCGGCGACAGCGTCGAAATCTACAAGGAAGTTGGCCTGCCGAAAGACGTGGTTTCCCGTTTCGGCATCCGCGAGATGGCGGGCAGCCATGGTATCGGCCATACCCGCATGGCGACCGAATCTGCCGTCACGACACTTGGTGCGCACCCCTTCTCGACGGGTGCGGACCAGTGCCTCGTGCACAATGGCTCCCTGTCCAACCACAACAACCTGCGTCGCGAACTTGTTCGCGAGGGCATGGCGTTCGAGACCCAGAACGACTCGGAAGTTGCGGCCGCTTACCTGACGGCGGAGATGGCCAAGGGCAAGGACCTGGGGGAGGCGTTGACCAGCGCGCTCGACGACCTCGACGGCTTCTTCACCTTCGTCGTCGGCACGAAATCCGGCTTCGGCGTCCTGCGCGACCCGATCGCGTGCAAGCCCGCCGTCATGGCCGAGACCGACCAGTATATCGCGTTCGGTTCCGAATACCGCGCCTTGGTGAACCTGCCGGGAATCGAGAACGCACGCGTATGGGAGCCTGAGCCCGCCACCGTCTATTTCTGGGACCACGAAAAGGCTGCCTGATCCAAGATGCATCGGGAAATGTGGGAGCCGGTTGCGGCCGGCCTTCCGTCTGAAGGGAAAAACATGCCGACATTCGATCTTTCCAATACGCCGCTTCGCGAGCTGAACAGCGCGCTTCACAGTATCCCGCACGGGTCGAACGAAACCGCTTTCGAGGTCGTCAATCCGCGCGGCAGCCATTCCGTCGCAGTCGGCATAGACCAGCCGGTCACCGTGGATGTGCACGGTAGCGTTGGCTACTACTGCGCCGGTATGAACGACGGCGGCACGGTCACCGTCCATGGCTCGGCAGGACCGGGTGTCGCCGAGAACATGATGTCGGGCAAGGTCGTCATCGAGGGCGACGCGAGCCAGTATGCTGGCGCTACCGGACGCGGCGGCCTTCTCGTGATCAAGGGCAACGCCGCATCACGCTGCGGCATTTCCATGAAGGGCATCGATATCGTCGTCGGCGGCAGCATCGGCCATATGTCTGCCTTCATGGGACAGTCCGGCAATCTTGTCGTGCTCGGCGATGCCGGCGATGCACTGGGCGACTCCCTCTATGAGGCGCGTCTGTTCGTGCGTGGCAGCGTGAAGAGCCTCGGTGCTGACTGCATCCAGAAGGAGATGCGGCCGGAGCACCTGTCGCTGCTCGCAGGGCTTCTGGAAAAGGCCGGCATCACCGACGTGAAGCCCGATGAGTTCAAGCGCTACGGCTCCGCCCGCACGCTCTACAACTTCAACATCGACAACGCCGACGCGTACTGAGCCGGAAGAGGGTTTCGATCATGTCCTATCACAATCCGCCCACCCCGCCGCGCAAGTCGGCGACGTTCGACGACTATACGCTCGCCGAGATCCGCCGCGCGGCTGCGACCGGCATCTATGACATTCGTGGCGCGGGCACCAAGCGCAAGGTCCCGCACTTCGACGACCTGCTGTTTCTCGGCGCCTCGATCTCACGCTATCCGCTCGAAGGCTATCGTGAGAAATGCGACACCTCGGTTGTGCTCGGCTCTCGGTTTGCGAAGAAGCCGATACGCCTCAAGACGCCGATCACCATCGCCGGCATGAGCTTTGGCGCGCTTTCGGGCCATGCGAAGGAGGCCCTCGGCCGCGGAGCTACGATCGCCGGCACCTCAACCACCACCGGCGACGGCGGCATGACGGATGAGGAACGCGGCCATTCGCAGACGCTCGTCTACCAGTACCTCCCCTCCCGCTATGGCATGAACCCCAAGGACCTTCGTCGCGCGGACGCCATCGAGGTCGTGGTCGGGCAAGGCGCCAAGCCTGGTGGCGGCGGGATGCTGCTCGGCCAGAAGATATCCGACCGTGTCGCCGAGATGCGCACCCTGCCGAAGGGGATCGACCAGCGCTCGGCCTGCCGACATCCGGATTGGACCGGCCCTGACGATCTCGAAATCAAGATCCTCGAGCTGCGCGAGATCACCGACTGGGAAAAGCCGATCTACGTGAAGGTTGGCGGCGCGCGCCCCTACTATGACACGGCGCTGGCCGTAAAAGCCGGTGCCGATGTCGTCGTGCTCGACGGCATGCAGGGCGGCACCGCCGCCACCCAGGACGTCTTCATCGAGAATGTCGGTATGCCGACGCTTGCCTGCATCCGCCCGGCCGTCCAGGCCCTCCAGGATCTCGGCATGCACCGCAAGGTGCAGCTGATCATCTCGGGCGGCATTCGTTCCGGTGCTGATGTCGCCAAGGCCCTGGCGCTCGGCGCGGATGCGGTTGCCATCGGCACTGCCGCACTGGTCGCAATCGGCGACAACGATCCGCGCTGGGAAGCGGAATACCAGGCGCTCGGCACGACGGCAGGCGCTTACGACGACTGGCACGAGGGTAAGGATCCGGCCGGCATCACCACGCAGGATCCTGAGCTGATGAAGCGCCTCGATCCGATTGCTGCCGGACGACGGCTCGCCAACTACCTCAAGGTAATGACGCTGGAAGCCCAGACCATTGCGCGTGCCTGCGGCAAGAACCACCTGCACAACCTCGAACCGGAGGATCTGGTGGCCTTGACCATCGAAGCTTCGGCCATGGCCCAAGTGCCGCTCGCCGGCACGAGCTGGATCCCGGGCAAGGGGGGCTTCTGAGAATTTAGAGACCGGGCCGCGCAGTTTGGGAGGACTGAGCGGCCTTTTGACGAACAAGTGTCAAATCCAAAAAAGGGGAACACAGTGACACTCGATCTCGCAGCATACGCCGCAGACAAGGGCGTGAAATACTTCATGATCAGCTACACGGACCTGTTCGGCGCCCAGCGTGCCAAGCTGGTGCCGACAGCGGCGATCGCCGACATGCAGAAGGACGGTGCGGGTTTCGCCGGATTTGCGACCTGGCTCGACCTGACCCCCGCCCACCCCGATCTATTCGCCATTCCTGATGCCTCCTCCGTCATCCAGCTCCCGTGGAAGAAGGATGTTGCGTGGGTGGCGGCCGATTGCATCATGGACGACAAGCCCGTCGAACAGGCCCCGCGCGTTGTGCTGAAGAAGCTGATCGCCGAGGCGGAAAGGGAGGGCTTGAGGGTCAAGACAGGTGTCGAGGCGGAGTTTTTCCTGATCTCGCAAGACGGTTCCGTGATTTCCGACAGCTTCGATACGGCGGAGAAGCCCTGCTACGACCAGCAGGCGGTGATGCGCCGGTACGACGTCATCGCCGAAATCTGCGACTACATGCTCGAACTCGGCTGGAAGCCCTACCAGAACGACCATGAGGACGCGAACGGCCAGTTCGAGATGAACTGGGAATTCGATGATGCGCTGGCAACCGCCGACAAGCATTCCTTCTTCAAGTTCATGGTGAAGTCCGTCGCCGAGAAGCATGGACTGCGCGCAACCTTCATGCCGAAGCCCTTCAAGGGGCTGACCGGCAACGGGTGCCATTGCCACATCTCCGTCTGGGACACCGCCGGAAAGGTCAACGCCTTCGCCGACAGGGAGATGCCATTCGGCCTTTCCCAACAGGGTCGTACCTTCCTCGGCGGCATCATGAAACATGCCTCGGCGCTTGCGGCGGTCACGAACCCGACGGTGAATTCATACAAGCGCATCAACGCGCCCCGCACGATCTCGGGCGCGACATGGGCGCCGAATACGGTCACCTGGACCGGCAACAACCGCACGCACATGGTGCGTGTACCGGGTCCCGGCCGCTTCGAGCTGCGGCTTCCGGACGGTGCGGTCAATCCTTACCTCCTGCAGGCGATCATCATCGCCGCGGGTCTGAGCGGCATGCGCTCGAAGGCCGATCCCGGGCCGCATTACGACATAGATATGTACAAGGACGGGCACACGGTAACGGGCGCGCCGAAATTGCCGCTGAACCTTCTCGATGCCTTGCGGGAATACGAGGCGGACGAGGCGCTCCAGCAGGCGCTGGGCACGGAGTTCTCCGCGGCCTACCTCAAGCTCAAGCACGGCGAGTGGAATACCTACTGCTCGCAGTTCACGCCCTGGGAACACCAGACGACCCTCGACATCTAACAGCCGGTACGCCGGCATTCGTCTCCCGATGCCCCGTGCCGACGCACGGGGCATCGTCAAGCATGCCGACACAGATGGGAAGCCTCGCAATGCTCAAGTTCGTCCTGACCGTCACCTGCCCGACAAAAAGGGGCATCGTTGCCGCGATATCGCAGTTCCTGGCGGAAAACGGTTGCAACATCGTCGATAGCGCACAGTTCGATGATCTGCATACCGGGACCTTCTTCATGCGGGTCACCTGCGTCAGCGAGGAGAAGGCAACGCTTGCCGCGCTCGAATCCGGCTTCGAATCCATCGCTTCCACCTTGGACATGACATACGCGTTTCACGACAGCGAGAAGCGGATGAAGGTTCTGCTGATGGTGTCGCGGTTCGGGCATTGCCTGAACGACCTTCTGTATCGCTGGAAGATCGGGGCGCTGCCGATCGACATCGTCGGTGTCGTCTCCAACCACTTCGATTATCAGAAGGTGGTGGTCAACCACGACATCCCGTTCCACCACGTCAAGGTGACGAAGGACAACAAGCCGCAGGCCGAGGCGCGGCTGATGGAGATCGTCGAGCAGACCGAGGCCGATCTCATCGTGCTCGCCCGCTACATGCAGGTGCTGTCGGATGCGGTGTGCAAGAAGATGTCCGGCCGCATCATCAACATCCACCACTCGTTCCTGCCGTCGTTCAAGGGGGCCAACCCCTACAAGCAGGCCTATGAGCGCGGAGTGAAGCTGATCGGCGCGACGGCGCACTACGTCACCGAGGATCTCGACGAGGGTCCGATCATCGAGCAGGACACCGCCCGCATCACCCATGCGCAGAGCCCGGAGGACTACGTCTCGATCGGCCGCGACGTCGAGAGCCAGGTGCTGGCGCGGGCGGTGCATGCGCATATCCACCACCGCGTCTTCATGAACGGCCACCGCACCATCGTGTTCCCGGCAAGCCCCGGCTCCTACGCTTCCGAGCGCATGGGCTGAGACAGAGACCGGCGGAACAGAAAACGGCCGGCGAGGGAAACCTCGCCGGCCGATTGCGTTCCGGTTTCTGCTTTGGCGGAAGCTCAGACGCGTTCGAGTGCGATCGCGATCCCCTGGCCGACGCCGATGCACATCATCGAGAGCGAATAGCGCCCGCCGGTTTCGCCAAGTTCGAGCGCAGCCGTGCCGGTGATGCGCGCGCCCGACATGCCGAGCGGATGGCCGAGCGCGATTGCACCGCCATTGCGGTTGACACGTCCGTCGTCGTCGGCGATCCCGAGCTGGCGAAGCGTGGCGAGGCCCTGGCTGGCAAAGGCTTCGTTGAGCTCGATCACGTCGAACTGGTCCTGTGTCATGCCGAGCCGGGCCATCAGCTTCTGCGAAGCGGGTGCCGGACCGATGCCCATGATGCGTGGTGGGACGCCGGCGGTTGCACCGCCGAGAATGCGGGCGATCGGCGTCAACCCGTGCTTGCGCGCAGCCGCCTCGGAGGCAATGACGAGCGCTGCGGCGCCGTCATTGACGCCGGACGCATTGCCGGCAGTTACCGTGCCGCCTTCCTTCCTGAAGGGCGTGCCAAGCTTGGCGAGCGCTTCCATTGTGGTCGCGCGCGGATGTTCGTCCTTGTCGACCACGATCGGATCGCCCTTTCGCTGCGGGATCGTGACGGAGGTGATCTCCTTGGCGAGGCGCCCATTGGCCTGGGCGGCCGCCGCCTTGTCCTGGCTGCGGACGGCAAAGGCATCCTGATCCGTGCGGGAGACCATGAAGTCTTCAGCGACGTTCTCGCCTGTCTCCGGCATGGAATCGACGCCGTACTGCTTCTTCATCAGCGGATTGACGAAGCGCCAACCGATCGTGGTGTCGTAGATCTCCGCGCTGCGGGAAAAGGCCGTTTCAGCCTTGGGAAGCACGAAGGGGGCACGGGACATGCTCTCGACACCGCCGGCGATCATGAGCTCGGCCTCGCCGGACTTGATCGCCCGGGCGGCGGCGATCACGGCGTCCATGCCTGACCCGCAAAGCCGGTTGATCGTGGTGCCGGAGACGCCGACCGGCAGACCCGCGAGCAGCAGGGACATGCGCGCGACGTTGCGGTTGTCCTCGCCCGCCTGGTTGGCACAGCCGAAAATGACGTCGTCTACGGCTTCCCAGTCGACAGAGGCATTGCGCCCCATGAGCGCCTTCAGCGGTACCGCGCCGAGATCGTCGGCGCGAACGGCGGAAAGCGAGCCGCCGAAGCGGCCGATGGGCGTGCGGATATAGTCGCAGATGTAAGCGTCGGTCATGTCAGGCAGCCTCGTGCGCTTTCTTGGTGCGGGCATTGATGTCGCGGAGCACGGAAAGCTCGGCTTCCGTGGGCACCGGCGTTTCCGCAACGTCATCGGCAAACCTGATCGGCCAGCCGCAATTGTCGATGATCTGTTCGCGGGTGACACCCTTGTGGATCGAAGTGACGGTCAGTTCCTTCGTGTCCGGATCCGGCTCGAGGATGCAAAGATCGGTAATCACCTGGGTCGGCCCCTTGGTCCTCATTCCGAGCCGTTCGCGATGATTTCCGCCCTCGCCGTGCCCCATCGAGGTGATGAAGGGGAGCTTGTCCACGAAGCCGCGCTTCGAGAGTGCCATGGTGATGAAGATCCGGCCGCAGTTGGAAGCGATCTCCGGCGCGCCGCCGCCGCCCGGCAGGCGAACCTTGGGATGATCGTAGGGGCCGACAACGGTGGTGTTCAGGTTCGCGAAGCGGTCGATCTGCGCCCCGCCAAGGAACCCGGTGGTGATGTGGCCACCCTGGAGCCAGTAGCGGAACATTTCAGGTACCGCGACCGTGAACAGCGCGGTATCGCAGAGTTCGCCGTCGCCGATCGATAGCGGCAGGACATCCGGCTTGGTGCCAACGGTCCCGCTCTCGTAGATGAGCGTAATGTCGGGCGCATGGGTCAGGCGGGCGACATTGCAGGCGGCCGAAGGGGCGCCGATGCCGACGAAGCAGACGTCGTCGTTGGTGAGCGCACGCGCGGCGGCAATGGTCATCATCTCGTTGGGCGTAAATTCGTTGCTCATCGTTCGTCCTCCCTTATGCAGCTCTGGCTGGCTTCTTGGTGGAGTACTTGGCGAAGTCTTCCGGCTTGCCTTTCATCACGTTCTCCTCGATCCAGGCCTGGAAGCTCTCGCGGTCGCGGGCGATCGCATCCCATGCAATGTAGAAGGCGTTCGAACGGGGATAGTACCCTTGCGCATAGGACGGGAAGGCGCCGCCCGGAACTTCGCAAACGGCAGTCACCGCCCAGGAGGGCAGCACGACCGAGTTGGGCGACGGCGGGTTCAACTCGTCCACGATTTCCTCGACGGTGACGATCGAACGCCTGGCCGCGAGAACCGCTTCCTTCTGCACGCCCACGATGCCCTCGAGCAGCACATTGCCCTTGCGGTCGGCGCGCAGCGCATGAATGACGCTGACGTCCGGGCGGATCGACGGGACGGCGGCGAGAACCTCACCGGTGAAGGGGCAGGTCACCGACTTGATGTTCGGGTTCACCTTCGGCAGGTCGGCGCCGATATAGCCGCGCAGCATGGCGAAGGGGAGGTTGGCGGCGCCGGCCTCGTAGGCATTGGCCATGGCCGCGTGGGAGTGTTCTTCGATCTCGAGCGGCCGCGGCCACTGGTTCTCCACCGCGTCGCGGAAGCGGTGCAGCGAACCGACGCCGGGGTTGCCGCCCCAGGAGAACTTCATGCCGCGGGCAGCACCCACGCCGATCAGCTGGTCGTAGATCAGGTCGGGCGTCATGCGGACGAGAAAGAGATCCTTGCGGCCCTGGCGGATGATTTCGTGTCCGGCGGCGTAGGGGATCAGATGGGTGAAGCCCTCCATGGCGATGGTGTCGCCGTCTTTCAGGTTTTCGCCGATTGCCTCGGCAAGCGATGTGATCTTCGCCATGGTTCCTCCTTAAGGCTGTCGTCGTGCATGGGATGGCGCTGCCTTCGTTCGAAGTCACCGCGGCACGAAGGCCGCGTCCCGCGCGTTGGTTCTCGCTAGCGGGCGAAGAAAGCCAGGGCGCCGATCCGGAGCCGGCACCAGCCCATTGCGTGGCCGGAAATAAGCACCCGATCAGACGGTCTCGTCAAATGTTTTGTGCGATAATTGACATTTGTTCAAATATCGCACAAAATGCTTTCAAAATTGCAGGAGAGAGCATGCGGGAAACGGATTATGTGGGCGGGTTCGCCAAGGGTCTGAAGGTAATCGAGGCCTTCGGGGAAACGCACCCGAGATTGACCATCACCGACGTTGCCAAGCAGACGGGCCTGGACCGCGCGACGGCGCGCCGCTGCCTGCTGACGCTGTCGGAGCTCGGCTATGCGGAGTATGACGGAAAGTTCTTCGAGCTGACGCCGCGGATTCTGCGGCTCGGTCACAGCTATCTCTCGGCGACGCCGCTGCCTCGCCTCGTACAGCCCTATCTCGATGGGCTCTCCGAGAAGGTAGGGCAGAGCGCATCCGCTTCCGTACTTGACGGTGCTGAGGTCGTCTATGTGGCGCGCGCCTCCCAGAAACGGGTCATGTCGATTAATCTGATGGCGGGGTCTCGGCTTCCTGCTTACTGCGCGTCGATGGGGCGTGTGCTTTTGGCAGCGTTGCCGGAAGCGGAGGCCCGCGGTCTGATCGAGAAGTCGGAACTCAAGGCGAATACGGAGCGAACGCTGACCGATCCGGATGCGCTGATGGCTGAACTCGCCCGCGTCCGCCGTCAGGGCTACGCGGTTATCGATCAGGAACTGGAGATTGGCCTCTGCTCCATTGCCGTTCCGCTCGAAAATGCCCGCGGACGCGTCGTCGCGGCACTCAACATCGGCGCACCGGCTGCACTCGTTCCGGCTGCCGAGATGCCTGAACGCTATCTCTCGGCGATGGCCGAGGTTCAAGCGGCGCTGCGTCCGCTGCTTGCATGAGGCGCTTTCCTTGACATCATGCCTGCGTGCTTCTCTAATCTTGCCGCATTGCAGCAAAGAGGTGCATCATGAGCGACGGCGACCAGACCTCGGAAACGAAGTTGACCCTGTCGAAGCGGCGCTGGGCCGAGCAGGGAAAATTTCTGACCGGACGGGTCTCCCGTCCCGAAGAGGAGCGCCTCCCTCCAGGCCAGCACCTCGTCAAGAATTGGCCGGTGCTCGACCTCGGCCAGCAGCCGGTCGTCCGTAAGGAGAGCTGGCGGCTGGACGTCGCGGGCGAGGTGGAGAACCCCGTATCGTTCTCCTGGCGGGCCTTCGAGGCGCTGCCTTCGACCTCGAAGCTGTCCGACATCCACTGTGTGACGACATGGTCCCGCTATGATAACCGATGGGACGGCGTCTCCATTCACGATCTCCTGGATCTCGTCATGCCCAAGCCGCATGCGTCGCATGTGATGCTCACGTGCTATGACGGCTATACGACAAATCTCCCGCTCGCCGACTTTGCCGTCGAGGACGCCATCCTTGCCACCCATTGGGAAGGCGAGGCTCTGACGGCAGAACATGGTGGTCCGGTCCGCGTTGTCGTCCCGCATCTTTATTTCTGGAAGAGTGCCAAGTGGATCAACCGGATTGAGTTCATGACCGGCGATCGGGCGGGTTTCTGGGAGCGTAACGGTTATCACATGCGCGGCGATCCATGGGCCGAGGAGCGCTACTCGGACGACTGAGGCGCTTCGTCTGTGGTCCGCGCCGCCGGATCGCGCTTGGCGCGCTCCGCCTCCCGCCAGCCTCTTGGCGTCTTGCCCGTCTGGCGCAGGAAGAACCGGGAGAAGTAGGCGGGATCGGTAAAGCCGAGCCGGAATGCGATTTCCTGGGCGCTTTCCTGCGAGAAGACGAGTTCCCGCTTGATCTCGTCCGTGAGTTTCCGCGCAATAAAGTCGCGCACGCTCTGGCCCGTGACGGAGCGTACGACGCGATTGAGGTGGGTCGGGGTGATGCCGAGTTCGCGGGCATAGAAGGCTGCCGGTTTGTGGGACCGGAAATGCTGGTGCACGAGCGAGGCCAGCCTCTCGACCCGCCGCTCATTGCCGTCCGAATCGACCGGCCCTCCCGCTTCGCGTCCGCCGATCAACCGAGCGGTGAGCGCCAGCGCCGCGGTTACGTAGGCTTCCATCAGGTCGGTGCGCCCGCGGTTCCGAAGACCCCATTCGGTGGCGAGCCGGGTTAGCGTTTCGCCGATATAGAGGGCGTCCCCGTCGCCAAGCGGCAAAGCCGTCACCCGCGGCTCAGCGAGGAAAGCTCCGAAGCGGCTTCGCTCGCCCGGAGCCACGCGCAGGTGCGATGTAAGCAGCGTGAAGATGAACCCGTCGATATCCCTGGAGAAACGGAATCCGTGGCCGACCCGTGGCGGGACGGTGACAACGGCGGGCGGAACGATGGACAGTGAGCGGCCTTCGAAGACCGCATCGCCGGAACCGCGCGAAATGTACAGGATCTGGAAGAAGCTTTCGTGGCGATGGAGCCCGATCTCCCAGTGGTGCAGGCTGCTACGCGACGGGATCGTCTCGCAATGCAGCCAGAAATCCGGACCATTGTCGAACCTTTCGCCGTAGAGATCGTAAGTGGGGACTAACTTTTTCATCGGCGGCCTCGTTCGCGGATGTTCGATTTGTGCAATTTTCCGACTGGAGAGTCCATTGCCCGGGAGCGTCCCGGCTCGCAGAATTTGCGTAAAAGCAAGTTCGGGAGGAACCATGCGCACCAAGGTCGCCATCATCGGCTCGGGCCCGTCTGGCCTGCTGCTCGGCCAGTTGCTCAGCAATGCCGGCATCGACAACATCATTCTCGATCGCTCCAGCAAGGAGCACATTCTCGGGCGCGTGCGCGCCGGCGTTCTGGAGGAGGGCACTGTCGCACTTCTCGACAAGGCCGGTGTCGGTGCAAGGATGCACGCCGAAGGCCTGCCGCATGACGGCTTCTCGCTCGCCTTCGACGGGCGCGACCATCGCATCGATCTCTTCGGGCTCACGGGCGGCAAGCGCGTCATGGTCTACGGCCAGACCGAGTTGACACGCGACCTGATGATGCGTCGCGATGCAGAAGGAACGCCGGCCGTCTACGAGGCGGAGAACGTGACGCCGCATGCCTTCGATGGTGCCAAGCCCTTCATCACCTACGACAAGGACGGCACGAGCCACACGATCGACTGCGACTTCATCGCCGGGTGCGATGGTTTTCATGGGCCCAGCCGCAAGGCCGTGCCCGCCGGAGCGATCCGCACGTTCGAGAAGGTCTATCCTTTCGGCTGGCTAGGTCTGCTTGCCGACGTGCCGCCGGTCAACCACGAGCTGATCTATGCCAATCATCCGCGTGGCTTTGCCCTGTGTTCGATGCGCTCGGAAACCCGAAGCCGCTACTACGTGCAGTGTCCGCTGGACGAGAAAGTGGAAGCCTGGTCGGACGACCGGTTCTGGGACGAGTTGCGCCGGCGTATCCCGGCCCATCACGCCGAGGCGCTTGTGACAGGCCCCTCCTTCGAAAAGTCCATCGCGCCGCTTCGTTCGTTTGTCGCCGAGCCGATGCGGTTTGGCCGCCTCTTCCTGGTCGGTGACGCTGCCCATATCGTGCCGCCGACTGGCGCGAAGGGTCTCAATCTTGCGGCAAGCGACGTGCACTACTTGTTTTCGGGCCTATTGGAGCACTACGAGGAGAAATCGGCCGCCGCTCTCGACGCCTATTCGGCGCGTGCACTCGCACGGGTCTGGAAAGCGGTCCGCTTCTCGTGGTCGATGACGACCATGCTGCATCGCTTCCCGGAAACCGGCGATTTCGACCAGAAGATCCAGGAAGCGGAACTCGATTACCTCACGCATTCGCGGGCGGCTTCGACTGCGCTTGCGGAGAACTATGTGGGTTTGCCCTATTAGGCACCATTCCTTGCGAGCATCGGCCGACGCCAACCCAGACCAGCGCCTCAGACCCGGGCAGAAACCTCTCGCGCAGCTTCCCTGATCGTCTGCATCAGCATCGATTGCGG
Source organism: Sinorhizobium sp. BG8 (assembly GCF_016864555.1). NCBI lineage: Bacteria > Pseudomonadati > Pseudomonadota > Alphaproteobacteria > Hyphomicrobiales > Rhizobiaceae > Sinorhizobium > Sinorhizobium sp. BG8. The sequence continues at coordinate 1,036,341 of NZ_CP044011.1, forward strand.
CATTGAGGGCGAGGCATCGGTGCGTACCGTCAGACCGACCGGTCCGCGGGTCTCGCTGGTATCGATGGGCAACGCGACGAGCGTTCCATCTTCGATGTCGTCGGCAACGACGCCCGCCGAGATGATCCAGACGGCATCGCTGGAGCGCACGAAGGCGCGGCCGAACGAATCGGACACCGTTTCGATGTGGTTCGGCAAACCGGCAATGCCGTTGGCAATCAGGAAACGCTCGACGAAGGGGCGGATGATGGAGGCTCGCGTCGGCATCAGGACCGGATAGGCTCCCAGCCCGGAGAAAACCGACCGGGGCGTCGAGAGAAGGGGATGCCCGGCGCGCACGCAGAAGACGACCTGCTCGGAGTAGAGGTGCTCGAAGGAGAAGCCGGTCATCTTGTCGGGCGCTGCAAGACGTCCCACGACAAGATCGAGATCGCCGACGCGCAGCTGCTCCAGAAGGACGGCGTTCTCCCCCGTGACGATCTTGATACGCGCGCCGGTTTCCTCCTTGAGGAAGAGCGAGATCGCACGCGGCATGATGCGGGTCGAAACCGTCGGCAGTGCCCCGACACGCACGGGTATCCCGTCTCCCTGCCGCTCCTGCGAAATGGAATCAAAGCCCTGGCGAAGCGCGGATAGGGCCGCCCCGGCATGCTTGAGGAACACTTCGCCATATCGCGTGATCTTGATGCCGCGTCCGTCGCGCTCGAAAACGGCGACGCCCAGTACCTCTTCGAGTTCACGGATGGTCTTGGTCACCGCCGGCTGGCTCACATGCAGGAGCCCTGCAGCCTTCATCACGCTCTTCTGTCGCGCGACTTCCACGAATGTCTGCAGATGACGGAACTTGATGCGGCTGTCCATCGCGGTACATATAACCCATCAGTTAATGAATGGGCAGAAAATATCATTTTACCTAACCAGATCAAGCTAGCAATCTGCGGATGGGAGGAGAGATCTCGTGCAATTCGCTCGTATCAACGACATCACCCTGCATTATCAGGTCATTGGCGGTCCGGCGGACAAGCCGGTCATCGTCTTCGTAAACTCGCTGGGCACCGACTTCCGCATCTGGCGGGATGTCATTGTTCGCCTTGCGGGAGACTATGCGATCCTCGCCTATGACAAGCGCGGCCATGGCCTATCGGATATCGGGCGTGTGCCCTACGCGATCGAGGACCACGTCAACGACCTCGCGGCGCTTCTCGACCTGCATGCGATCAAGGGCGCTATCATCTGCGGCCTTTCCGTCGGCGGCCTGATCGCCCAGGGGCTTTCCGCCGCCCGGCCGGACCTCGTGAGGGCGCTCGTGCTTTGCGACACGGCCCACAAGATCGGTACTGCGGAAACCTGGAACGCCCGCATCGCCGCTGTGGAAAGCGGGGGGCTAGAGCCGATCGCCGACGCCATCATGGAGCGGTGGTTTACCCCGTCCTTCCGCCGTCCGGAAAACACCGCCTATGCCGGCTACTGGAACATGCTGGTGCGCCAGCCCCCGGTCGGATATGCGGCGACCTGCGCGGCGATACGCGATGCCGATTTCACCGCCGTTGCGCGCTCCATCGCCGTGCCAACCCTTTGCGTCGTGGGGGATCAGGACGGATCCACCCCGCCCGATCTCGTGCTTTCGACAGCGAAGCTGATCCCCGGCGCCCGCTACGAAGTCATTGCCGACGCGGGACACATCCCCTGCGTCGAGCAGCCGGAAGCGCTGACAGCGGTGCTGCGCGCCTTCCTCGATCCGCTCTTGCATGGAGACACGCCAAATGGCTGATGCGCATACTTTTTCCGACCGCTATCGACAGGGCATGCTGACGCGCCGCTCGGTCCTCGGAGACAGCCACGTGGATCGTGCCCAGTCGTCTGCCACGCCTTTCGACGAGCCCTTCCAGGAGCTCATCACGGAGGCCGCGTGGGGAAATGTCTGGTCCCGGCCAACCTGGACGAAGCGGGAGCGGTCGATGGTGACCATTGCGCTGCTCGCGGCGCTGGGCCACGACGAGGAAGTGGCAATGCATGTGCGGGCCACCGCCAACACCGGCGCGAGCCGCGCCGATATCGGCGAGGCGTTGCTGCACGTCGCTATTTACGCGGGCGTTCCGGCGGCTAATCGGGCGATCAAGATCGCCAAGCACGTTTTTGAGGAAATGGACGCCGGAAAGGCTGCCTGAGGTAGGGATATGTCAGATTTGCCGAACACGAAGCCCGAAACGGGCGCATTTTTCCCCCGGGACAGAAGCTGGCACCCGCCCGGCCTGACGCCGGGCTACAAGACGTCCGTCCTGCGGTCCCCGCAGAAGGCGCTGCTTTCCCTCGACGGCACGATTTCGGAGATAACAGGACCGGTCTTCGGTCATTCGCTCCTCGGCGAACTCGATAACGACCTCATCCACAACTACGCGAAACCCGGCGAGAGCGCGATCGGTGAGCGGATCATCGTGCACGGGCGGGTGCTCGACGAGAGGTCAAGGCCTGTTCCCGGCGCTCTTCTCGAATTCTGGCAGGCCAATGCCGGCGGCCGCTACCGTCACAAGAAGGAAAGCTACCTCGCCGCCCTGGATCCGAACTTCGGCGGTTGCGGTCGAACGATCACGGACGAGAACGGCTACTACGCGTTTCGCACGATCAAGCCGGGTCCCTATCCCTGGCCGAATGGCGTGAACGACTGGAGGCCGGCGCACATCCATTTCTCCGTCTTCGGACATGGCTTCGCCCAACGGCTGATCACCCAGATGTACTTCGAGGGCGATCCGATGATCTGGAAATGTCCGATCGTCGCGACCATCCCGGATCGTGCCGCGGTCGAGCAGCTCGTGGCGCCGCTCGACTGGGCCAGCACGATCCCGATGGACGCGCGCGCCTACAAGTTCGATATCGTACTGCGCGGCCGCCGCTCGACACTTTTTGAAAACCGGCTGGAGGGGAACTGATGGTTCAGTCGCTTGGCTACCTGAAGGAAACACCTTCTCAGACCGCCGGACCCTACGTCCACATAGGGCTCACGCCCAATTTCTGCGCGATCGAAGGCGTCTACGAGAGCGATCTCGGGCGCCAGATGGTGAACGGAAAGACGAAGGGCGAGAGGATCACGATCACCGGTTCGGTCATGGATGGTACCGGTACGCCGCTGAAGGATGTGCTGATCGAGATCTGGCAGGCCGACAGCGCAGGCCTCTACAACAGCCCGTCCGAGATGCGGGGATCTGCCGATCCGAACTTTACCGGTTGGGGTCGCTGCGCCGCCGACGGCACAACCGGCGAGTTCGTCTTCGAAACGGTCAAACCCGGCCGCGTTCCATTCAAGGACGGACGTCTGATGGCGCCGCACATCAGCTTCTGGATCGTTGCCCGAGGCATCAACGTCGGCCTCAATACCCGGATGTATTTCGGTGACGAGCAGGCCTCCAATGCTGAGGATCCGGTGCTTGCCCGCATCGAGCATCGCACGCGGGTCGCAACCCTGATCGCCGAGGCGACAGGACCTTCGAGCTATCGCTTCGACATCCACCTCCAGGGGGACAAGGAGACGGTATTCTTCGACGTCTGAGGCTCGCGAGCACTCTTGATGTTGGATTGGCCGCGTCCTGTCGTGATAGTCTGGGCCGCTGTCTGCGGCCCAGGATGGATGCCGCCACGAGAAAAGAACAATGACCGTTTCGCCCTTCGACCACCCCTATCTTTCCGGATTGCTCGGAGACGAGGAGATTGCTGCGCAGTTTTCCGTTGTCGCCGAGATCGAGGCGATGCTTGCCTTCGAACGAGCGCTGGCGGAAGTCGAGGCCGTTCACGGCTTGATCCCGGCCGCGGCCGCGGAGCGTATAGCCGAAGCAGTCGCGCGCTTCGCGCCGGACGTTTCGGCACTTCGCACTGCCACCCAGCGGGACGGCGTTGTCGTGCCGGAACTTGTTCGGCAGTTGCGCGCTGCCGTCGGTGACGACCACGGCGCCCATGTGCATTTCGGCGCTACCAGCCAGGATGTTGTCGATACCGGTTTCATGCTGCGGGCAAGCCGCATTGCCCACATCCTCCTCGGGCGCGTCATGGATCTCGTCGACCGTCTGAACGGGCTCGCAGACAGGTTCGGTGCCAATTCCCTCATGGGCAAGACGCGCATGCAGGCGGCGATCGAGATCTCTGCCGCCGATCGCATCGCCGCATGGCGCCAACCACTTGAAAGACACGTGGAGAGGCTTAAGGACCTGCTGGCGAACGGCTTTGCGCTCCAGTTCGGCGGGGCGGCCGGAACACTCGAAAAGCTTGGTCTCGATGCCTCCGCCGTTCGCGCCGGTCTCGCGAATGCGCTCGGTCTCGTGGACGCACCCCAATGGCAATCCCAGCGCGATCGAGTGGCGGAACTGGCAGGCGTGCTCTCGATGATCACGGGCAGTTTAGGGAAGATCGGCCAGGACCTTGCGCTCATGGCGCTTGAGGGTGGGGAGGTCACCCTCTCCGGTGGAGGCGGCTCTTCCGCCATGCCACACAAGCAGAACCCGGTCGCCGCGGAGGTGCTGGTCACTCTCGCACGCTTCAACGCGACACTGCTCGCTGGCGCGCATCAGGCCCTCGTGCACGAACAGGAGCGTTCCGGTAGCGCCTGGACTCTGGAGTGGCTCATCCTTCCGCAGATGGCCGTGTGCACCGGCGCTTCGATGCGACGGGCGGAAGCGGTTCTCTCCGCCATCGAATCCTTCGGTGTTGCAAAAGCCGATTCATAACCTTTGTGTTATGGGAGTGGCCGATAGATTTCATTTTACATTACCTTCTCATCTGTCAATTTTCCCTGCGGTAGCTGGACCACTATCTGGAGTATGTGACCGGCCGCGGGCTGGTCCCAAAGGGAGGAAATCATGAAGAACTTTGCGATCGCCGCGGTCGCGGCCGCTCTTATGGCCGGTGTTGCACATGCCGATACCATCAAGGTCGGCGTCATCGGTCCCTTCTCGGGCCCATTCGCCCTGCAGGGCAAGAATTTCAAGGCCGGTATAGACGCCTACATGGCTCTCAACGGCTCGACCGTCGGCGACGACACCATCGAGGTGGTCTACCGCGACGTTCCTACCCCTGATCCCGCGCAATCCAAGGCGCTCTCGCAGGAACTCGTGGTCAAGGAAGGCGTGCAGTACCTGGCGGGCTACTATTTCACCCCCGATGCGATGGCCGCGACGCCGCTGCTGGAGCAGGGCAATGTCCCCATGGTGGTGATGAATGCCGCAACATCGGCGATCGTGACGAAGAGCCCCTACGTCGTGCGCACCTCCTTCACCACCTGGCAGACGTCAACGCCCATGGCCAAGGTCGCCTTTGACAGCGGCGTGAAGAAAATCATCACGGTGGTGAGCGACTATGGTCCGGGCGTCGATGCGGAGAATGCCTTCAAGGCAGGGTTCACTGCCGCGGGCGGTGAGATCGTCGAATCGATCCGCATGCCGCTTGCGACGAATGATTTCTCCCCGATCATGCAGCGTATCAAGGATTCGGGCGCTACCGGTGCTTTCGTGTTCCTTCCGTCCGGTCCGACGACGCTCGGCTTCGTCAAGTCGTTCAACGAGAACGGCCTGAAGGATGCCGGTATCAAGTTCTTCGCGCCTGGCGATCTTACGCAGGAGTCCGATCTTCCCGCGCTCGGTGATGCCGCGCTCGGCCTGCAGACCACCTTCCATTATGCGGTGTCGCACGATTCTGCCGAGAACAAGAAGTTCGTCGAGGCAGCAGGCAAGGCGATTGGCAATCCAGCCGAACTCTCTTTCCCCGCGGTCGGCGCCTATGATGGGATGCACGTCATCTACAAGATGATTGAGGCGACCGAAGGCGAGCAGGATGCCGCCAAGGCCGTCGAGGCGGTGAAAGGCCTCTCCTGGGAGAGCCCGCGCGGTCCCGTGACAATCGATGCGGAGACGCGCCACATTACCCAGAACATTTACCTGCGTGAGGTTTCGAAAGCCGCTGACGGCACCTACTACAACAAGGAAGTTCAGACTTTCGAGAAGCAGGGCGATCCCGGACTGGCCGCCGCGAAGTAAGGGCGCCCAGCCGGTCGGGCAACCCGATCCCGTTGACATTCTTCCCCTCGGCTTGACGGGGGGAAGATGGCGGCACGCAAGACGGGCGGCTCTGCCGCATCCTCTTCCGGCTTCCGGGACAGAGGGAGTGCGGGCAAAGGATAGACGAATTCAGGACAATCACTATGCAAACGGTTTTCAGCATAGCCATCGATGCTCTCGCCTATGGCATGGTGCTCTTCGTGATCTCCATCGGCCTTTCGGTCACCATGGGGCTCATGCGCGTCGTCAATCTCGCGCACGGTGCCTTCGCGATGATCGGAGGATACATCGCCTCCTATGCGGCGCGTGACCTTGGCATTGCCTACGGCTTTGCCGTCATGATCGCGGTTGCCGGAACGATCCTGATCGCGATACCGATCGAACGGTTTCTGTATCGCCGCATCTATGGTGCCCCGGAACTGACCCAGGTTCTGATGACCATCGGCATCACCTTTTGCATCATCGGCATTGCCAACTACGTTTTCGGTCCGACCCTGAAGACGATTCCGCTTCCCGATGAAATGCGCCAGTCCGTTGGAATAGGCTTCCGTTCCATTGCCGCCCACCGACTGTTTGCGATCGCATGCGGTCTGGTTGTCGCCGTCGGCCTCTGGTTTTTCATCGAACGCACAGCCTTCGGCGTGAAACTGAGAGCCGCGGTCGACAATGCCGCCATGGCGGCCGCCCTCGGGGTGCGGACCCAGATCGTCTACGCGATCAGCTTCGCCGTGGCGGTGGGACTCGCTGCCTTCGGCGGTGTCGTCGGCGCTGAGCTGCTGCCGATCGAGCCCTACTACGCGCTCCGCTACATGGTGACCTTCCTCGTCGTCGTCTCCGTTGGCGGCGCAGGCTCCATTCCCGGTGCGCTCGTTGCCTGTCTGCTGCTCGGCGGCATCGACACCACCGGCCGTTATCTCATGCCGGAATATGGCGAATTCTTCTTCTACCTTGCCGTGATCGTGATCATCTGCCTGTTCCCGCGCGGCCTTGCCGGGAGGCTCAAACAATGACCATTCCCTTGAGCTCTTCCCTCGCCAGCGCAGGGTCCGGCCGCCGCGGGCGCCTCACCCGCGATGGCATCGGCGTTCTCGCAATTGTCGTGATCGCTGTCGGCGGATACTTCCTGTTTCCCAATAACCTCGCGCTGTTGACCCGGATCACCTCGATTGCGCTGCTTGTGCTGTCGCTCGATCTCGTCACCGGCTACTGCGGCGTGGCGACGCTCGGCCACGCGGCACTGTTCGGTGCCGGCGCCTATGGAGCGGGGATCGCAGCAGTCAGCTTCGGCATCACCGATCCGATCGCCATGCTGGCGTGCGGGATCGTTGCGGGGCTGGCCGCCGGCCTGATCTCGGGTGTTGTCATCCTGCGCGCCCACGGGCTTCCGCAACTGGTCCTGTCGATCGCCATCATTCACCTGGCACACGAGGCCGCCAACAAGGCATCCGCCTGGACGGGCGGCAGCGACGGCCTCGCGGGCATATCGCCCGATGCCGTCTTCGGCGTGTTCCAGTTCGACCTGTGGGGACGGACGGCCTACGTCTTCGGGATCGTGCTCCTTGTCGTCATTTTCGTGATCTTGCGACAGCTTGTTCGTTCTCCCTTCGGCATGCTCTGCCGTGGCATCAAGCAGGACCCGATCCGCGTAAGGGCCATGGGTGCCTTCGTTCAGGGAACCCTGCTGAAGATGTACGTGATCTCCGGCGCCGTGGCCGGCGCGGGAGGAGCGCTCAATGCGATATCGACGCAGGTCGTTGGACTCGACAGCCTGTCTTTCACCCTGTCGGCGGAGGCTCTCGTCATGCTGGTCCTCGGCGGCACCGGCTCGCTCTACGGAGCCCTCGTCGGAACGCTTTCCTTCATGTGGTTCGAGGATGTGGTCTCCGCGGCCAATCCCTTCCACTGGCTCACCATCGTCGGCGCCCTGCTGATCGCCGTGGTCCTGTTCGCTCCGAAGGGGCTGTTCGGCACCGCTTCTGCTTTCTTCGCTGCACGCAAGGGGAAGGGCCTATGACGGCAATCTTCGAAGTCCGGAACCTGAAGAAGACCTTCGGTGGTCTTCACGTCACCAATGACGTTTCCATCTCCATGTCGCCCGGTGACCGCGTCGCTCTGATCGGGCCGAACGGGGCGGGAAAGACCACCTTCGTCAATCTCGTGACGGGAAATCTCAAGGCCAGTTCCGGTAGCGTTCACCTCGCGGGCGACGACGTCACGCGGCTCGGCGCAATGGAGCGGGTTCGCCGCGGCCTCGTGCGGTCGTTCCAGGTGACCCGGCTCTTCTCGGAGATGACGCCGGAAGAACATATTGCTCTGGCGATCCTACAGCGCGAGGGACATTCCGGCCGGATGTTCGGAAGCCATCGCGGTATGCCGTCGGTCGTCGCGGAAACCGAGCACTGGCTTTCGACGCTCGGCATCGCGCACCTCTCGGAGCGCAAGGTGAGCGAGATTGCCTACGGCCAGCAGAGGCTTCTGGAGCTGGCGCTGGCGCTCGCCCTCAAGCCGAAGGTCTTGCTGCTCGACGAACCCGCCGCCGGCGTGCCGCAGAGCGATACCGGTCGGATCGAGCAGGCCCTTGCCGAGCTCCCTGCCGACCTTGCCGTGCTGATGATCGAGCACGACATGGACCTCGTCTTCCGTTTCGCCCGGCGCGTGGTCGTGCTTGCCGCCGGCGAGATCATTTTTGATGGATTGCCGGCGGACGTCACCAGGGACCCGCGGGTCCGACAGGCCTACCTCGGGAGCTATGCCGATGACCGCAGCGTCGCTTGAAATTACTGGCCTCAGCGCCGGCTACGGCCAGACGCGTGTTCTGGAAGAGATTGCCTTCTCGGTCGAAGCCGGTTCGCGGCTTGCCGTTCTCGGCCGCAACGGCATGGGCAAGTCCACGTTGTTCGCCACGCTGGCCGGCCAAACCCGTCGCTATGGCGGTGAGATCCGGCTCGGCGGCCAGGATATCACCGGATTAGACAGCTCCTCCCGTGCCTTGAAGGGCCTCGGCTACGTTCCCCAGTCCCGCGACGTCTTCCCCACCTTGACCGTCGAGGAAAACCTGTTCGTCGGGCTGAAGGATCGACCCCGCTCGGCGCTCGAGGAGGCGTACGCGATGTTTCCGCGGCTCAAGGAGCGGCGACGGAACCTGGGGTCGCAGCTTTCGGGCGGCGAGCAGCAAATGCTCTCAACGGCAAGGACGATCCTCGGTCGCCCGTCCGTCTTGCTGCTCGACGAGCCGCTGGAAGGGCTCGCACCTGTCATTTGTGAAGAGCTCATGGCGGCTTTCGGCAAGCTCGCCGCCGAGGGAGCGATGACGATCCTCCTCGTCGAGCAGCGCATCCAGAGCGCCCTCGATTTCGCCGAGCAGGTCATCGTTCTGGAGCGCGGCCGTATTGTCTGGTCGGGCACGCCGGCGGCGCTCGCCGCCGACGAGCATGCGATCGAGACGCTTCTCGGGGTCGGCGGTTTGCACTGACGCCCTGCCGGCGCGGTCCTAGGGCTTGATCGCAGGGGCTGGCGCTAGAGGCCGAAAGCCTGCGCATAGGCATCCGGCTTGAATCCGGCAAAGTAGCGCCCGTCGAGGTCAAGAATCGGTCGCTTGATCATCGACGGCTGGCCAATCATCAGCGCGATTGCTTTTGAGGCGTCCAGATTTTCCTTGTCGGAGTCCGGCAGGGCGCGAAATGTCGTGCCCTGCCGGTTGAGAACGCTTTCCCATCCCAGAGCATCGCTCCAGCGCCGCAGCGAATCGCCGTCGATGCCGGCTGCCTTGTAATCGTGGAACGCATAGCCGATGCCGTGGCTGTCGAGCCAGATCCGGGCCTTCTTCATCGTGTCGCAGTTCTTGATGCCGTAGATCGTGACGGTCACCGATATCTCCTTGAGGATGTCAATGTACGAAGTTGGGTGCGGTTTCCGAAACGGCCGGGCTGTCAGAGGGTCAGGAATTTCTCGATCACCGCATCGACCTCCGCGCTCTTCAGGCCCGCGATGTTGATACGGCCCGACGTCGGCATGTAGATCGCGTGGTTCGCACGCAGCGCCAAAACGTCGGCTTCCTCCAGCGGCAGAAGCGAAAACATGCCTTCCTGCCCGGCGACTGCCGTCAGCGACTGCCATCGCCGCGACATGCCGGCGGCCAGTTTGTCGCGTATCGAGGTGATCCGGCCGCGCATGGAGCTCAGCTCAGAGATCCAGTCAGCCTTGAGCGTGTCGTCTCCGAGAATGGTGCTGACGACGGCCGCGCCGTGGTCCGGTGGCATCGAATAGCTGACGCGGGCGATGAGCGCGAGATTGCTGCGGGCGATGGACGCGATCTTGTCGGATGCGGCGACCGCATAGATCGCGCCGGTGCGTTCGCGGTAAAGTCCGAAGGACTTGGAGCAGGAAACGGCGACAAGCGCCTCGGGCACACGGGTGATCAGCATGCGCAGTCCGGCGGCATCCTCTTCGATGCCCTTGCCGAACCCCTGGTAGGCGATATCGATGAGCGGCAGGAGACCGCGGCTTTCGATAATCTCCGTCAGTTCCTTCCACTGCTCCGGCGCAATTGCCCCACCCGTCGGGTTATGGCAGCTCGCATGCAGCAAGACGGCATCGCCGGGCGCAGCCTTTGCGAGCGCATCGGCCATGCTCTCGAAGAGAACGGCCTGAGAGGGGACGTCGAAGAAGGGATAGGTGGCGATTTCGAGGCCGGCCGCCTTGAAGATGCTGGCGTGGTTCGGCCACGTCGGAACGCCCAGCCAGATCTTGCGGCCACCGGCGCGCACGATGAGATCGGCGGCCAGCCGCAATGCTCCCGAACCGCCCGGAGTCTGCACGGCTGCCGTCGCGAGGCCCCGGCCGGCAGAGCCGGCAGTGAGTTCCCAGAGTCGGTCGAGGAAGACAGGATCGCCTTCGGGACCGACATAGGCCTTGCTTTCCTGCGTTTCGAGCAGCCTGCGCTCGGCCGCCTTGACGGCGCGGAAAATTGGAGTGGCGCCCTGCTCGTCGCGATAGACGCCGACGCCAAGGTCGACTTTGCCTTTCCGGTCATCGGTCTTGTAGAGCCCTATGAGGGCGAGCAACGGATCATCCGGCTGGGGGTGGAGGGCATCGAACATGGGTCTATCCTTCGCATGGACGCGGTCCCGATGGTCTAAGGGAAAAGTGCAGAGATTTCGAGATCCTTCTTCGCGGATGTCAACGCACCCCTGTGTTCCCGTGAAGGCGAGGGGAACCTATATCGGCCCAGAACAGTTGTCGGTGGGGCGACAATCACCATATGCTGACAGGATCGAGCGAGGGAAACCAGTGGACAGCAAGTTTCGTGGAAGACTGAATTCCGCGGCCATCCTGTCGGCCATCCGCAACAGGCAGGGGCATCGTCCGCTGTCGGCGAACAGACGCGCCGGTGATACGGTGATCGCGTCCTACAACGTCCACAAGTGCGTGGGCGTCGACCGGAGGTTCGATCCCGTCCGCACCGCCAGCGTGATTGCCGAGATCGATGCGGACCTGATTGCCGTCCAGGAGGCCGACAAGCGCTTCGGCGAGCGCTCCGGCCTTCTCGATCTCAACGCATTGGAGCGTGAAAGTGGCCTGGTCCCAGTCCCCATAACGGCCCTTTCGAGCACCGGACATGGCTGGCACGGCAACATGCTGATGATCCGCAAGGGGACGGTGCGCAATGTCCAGCAGCTGAAGCTGCCGGGCGTGGAGCCACGTGGGGCGCTCGTGGTGAACCTCGAGTTTGCCGTTGGCAGGCTTCGCGTCGTCGCCGCCCATTTCGGCCTGCTGAAACGCTCGCGTGAACAGCAGGCGAAGGCGATCCTGGCGACGCTCGCCGGCGAGGACTCCGTCCCAACACTTCTGATCGGGGATCTGAACGAGTGGCGCGTCGGCAAGAGATCGTCGCTCGCAAGCCTGCGGCCGGTCTTCGACCCGACGTCCGGCGCCGTGCCGAGTTTCCCGTCCCGCTTTCCGGTGCTGGCCCTCGACCGGGCGCTCGGCCATCCCCATGATCTCGTGACAGCGGTCGAGGCCCACGACACGCCCCTTGCCCGCGTTGCCTCCGATCACCTTCCCATCAAGGCACATCTCGACCTTCAGTCGGTCTGGAAGCGCGACAGGGAGCAGGTGCTATCCCCCGCTAGAGATAGGGTGACCCAAGCCAGGTAATCCGCTCGATCAGCCGACGAATGAAGGGGCGGTTGCGCCACCCGTCAAGGTCGACAACGGTGGCGCCGGCGAGCGCGTCGTGGATCCGTGTCTCGATCTCGGTCGCGAAGGCGGGATCGATCACCTCGATGTCGACCTCGAAGTTCAGCCTGAGGGAGCGAGGATCGAGGTTCGACGAACCGATGTAGGACCATGTGCCGTCGATCACGGTGAGCTTGGAGTGGTTGAACACGCCGGCCGCGCGCCAGATCCTGCAGCCGTGCTTCAGAAGCTGGTCGAACTGGGCCGTCATCGCGAGGTCGACGAGCTTGAGATTGTTGGAGCCGGGAACCACGATGTCGATTGCGACGCCGCGGCGGGCGGCCGTCGCCAGCGCGCTGATGAGTTCCCGATCCGGGAGGAAATAGGGCGACATGATGCGAATGTAGTGCTTGGCGACCGAGAAGGCGCCGATCAGCATGCGCTGGTTCGATTCGAGGCTTCTGTCCGGCCCGGAGGGAATGACGCGGGCGAAGAGGCCGCTGCCGGGCTCTTCTGCAGGCGGGGCGATCTGCCAGGTTTCCACGTTCACCATCTCGCCGCCGGAAAAGCGCCAGTCTTCGTAGGCGATGTGGAACAGGTCTCCGACGGCGGGGCCCGTCACGCGGAAATGGGTGTCCCGCGCCGGGTCGTCCCCCGACATTTCGCCGGAAAAGGCGGCGCGGATGTTCAGGCCGCCGGTGAAGGCCACCCGCCCGTCGACAACGAGAATCTTGCGGTGGGTTCTGAGGTTCGCATAGGGCAGCCTGAGCCCCATCACGATGTTGCCGTTGAAAATCTCCACGGGAATGCCGCGCTTCTGGAGCTCTCCCACGACGCTGGGAATGGAGTAGCGCGCGCCGACAGCGTCGATGAGGATCCTCACATCCACCCCGCGCTGCTTGGCGGTGGCAAAGGCTTCCACGAACCGGAGGCCGATGGGATCACGGTCGAAGATGTAGGTCTCGAGCAGGATGCTGCGTTCGGCGGCATCGATCGCCTCCAGCATCGCCGAATAGGCGGCATCGCCCGTGCCGAGAAGCATGACGTCGTTGCCCGTCGTCATGGGAAAGCGGCCGACCGCGTCACCCAGCCGCTTCATGGCGGTGATCGCGCCACCGAAACGCCGCCGTACCTCGTCGGTCGAAGCGTCGTAGTCCTCGAGGTGGTGCTGGCCGGGGGGATGATGCCTTCGCGCTGGATGTTCAGCGTCTTTCGCCGAATGCGGTTGATCCCGCCGACAGCGTATATGACCGCGCCGAGGACCGGCGACAGGACGATGACACCGACCCATCCGATTGCCGCGCGCACCTCTTCCTTGGTCATGGTCGCGTGGATCGCAGCCGGCACGCCGAGTATCAGCGACAGGACGATCAGGATATGGGGCCAGTAGTCCGTGAACGTCTGCAGCATGGATTGGGTTTGGTCTGGGACGCAAAGAGGTCGGTTTTGAAGATTATTGTGCGAGTATATTGTCAGTTTTTCCGGCAAAGCGAGACCGTTCGACCAAAAAAGTGACGACATTGTTCCAATCGTGCAGGCGTCCTTTCGCGATAGCGCGCGCAAGGCGCCGGGAGGATGACGATGACGGAAGCAAATGTGGAAATCGCCTCGTCCCTGGTATCAAGGATCATCCCGGCGCCCCGCCGAAAGGTCTATGGTGCCTTTCTCGATCCGGGAAAGCTCGCCGGCTGGCTCCCTCCGGGTCATATGAACTGCAAGGTTCACAGCTTCGACCCACGGGTCGGAGGACATTTTCGGCTGTCTCTGTTCTACACCGATCCCGCCGAGGCAGCGCTCGCGAAGTCGAGTGACGAATGCGACACTTTCTGGGGGACGTTCGTCGAGCTTCATCCGGGCCTGCGGATAGTCGAGACGATTCGCTTCGAGACGAGGCTTGCGGAATTCACCGGAGAAATGAGGATCACCGTCACTTTTCACGACGACGAGGAGGGAACCGAGGTGCGCGTTCTGTGCGAGAACATTCCGCCTGGCATTCCTCCCGAAAGCAATGAGGCCGGATGGCTCTCCTCGCTCGACAAGCTCCGGAGGCTTCTGGTCTGCGATGGAACGTCGGGGGGACGCGCTTAGTCCTCGAGCGTTCCCGGCTTGCGGTTCGCGCTGGTGCGCTCGTTGCAGACGATCTTCATGAGGTCGCCGCCGCGGCGTACGAAACGGTCGGATGTGCGTGTGGCAATGAGGCCCGGGCGGGCCGCCCTTACCTCTATGGTGACATCGTCCATGCCGGGACGTGTGACGATCTCTGCCAGAAGGTCCCCGGTCTCGATGCGTTCGCCCACATTGCGATGAAAGAGCACCGTGCCTGGTTCGGCTGCGCGGATCATCTCGATGTTGTCGAGCGGAACGGCCGGTCCGCGATAGGCCGCGAGCGAGACGGCAGGATCAGCCACAACGCCGCGGGAGGCGAGGAAGCGCCAAAGGCCGTCTGCATCCTTCCGGGCCATTTGCGGATAGACGTCACGCGTGCCGCGCAGCTCCAGCGTCACGGCCAGCTTGTCCGTCACCCGTTTGAGTTTCTCCCCACCCCGGCGCTTGAAGGCATAGCCGACAGCCTCCTCGAAGGCAGTGCTCTCGCCGTCGGACAGGAATACGGCTTCCATCTCCAATGCCGAGGCGAGATCGGCCGCATCCGGCCAGAAGACTTCGTCGATATAGGCATACTGCACCGACTCGTCGTCGCAGTGGAGATCGAGCACAAGATCGGCTCCGAGTGCCAAGTGCAGGAGCGTACGTTTCAACCGGTTGGTAGCGGTTAGTCTGGAGAAGTCCTCGAGCAGGCTCTCGCGCTCGGCGAGTGCGACCAGCGGAAACTCCCGATTGAAATTCGTGCGCGAGCCGAGTTCGAAGCGACCCTGCATCTCGCCGAAATGTGACTGGGCGAGGCCGATGGGATTGGCCTGGGGAACGATGGTGATTTCGCCGAGAATGTCTCCCCTGGCCTCGGCCTCCCGCAGCCGCGCGCACAGGAAGTGGATCAGCGCCGTTCCGGGAAGCTCGTTGGCGTGGAGGGCCGCCTGGATATAGACCTTGGGGGCCGAAGCAGAACCGCCTTCGAATGTTACGACCGGCATGCGCCACTCGATGCCCGGCGTATCCCCCGCGATCGCAATCTCGGAGACCTTCAAGCGATCACTCCCACTCGATCGTGCCCGGCGGTTTCGACGTCACGTCGTAGACCACCCGGTTGATCCCGCGGACCTCATTGATGATGCGGGTCGCAGCGCGGCCGAGGAAATTCATGTCGTAGTGGTAGAAATCGGCTGTCATGCCGTCGACCGAAGTCACCGCCCGAAGCGCGCAAACGAATTCGTACGTGCGCCCGTCGCCCATCACGCCGACAGTCTGAACCGGCAGGAGAACTGCGAAGGCCTGCCAGATCTTGTCGTAGAGGCCTGCCTTGCGGATTTCATCGAGATAGATGGCATCCGCCTCGCGCAGGATCTCGAGCTTGTCGCGTGAGATGCCGCCCGGGCAGCGGATGGCAAGGCCCGGACCCGGGAAGGGGTGGCGACCGATGAAGCTGTCGGGCAGTCCGAGTTCGCGGCCGAGGACGCGTACCTCGTCCTTGAACAGTTCGCGAAGCGGCTCCACGAGCTTCATGTTCATGCGCTCGGGCAGGCCGCCGACATTGTGGTGCGACTTGATCGTGACCGACGGGCCGCCGGTGAAGGAAACGCTTTCGATCACATCCGGATAGAGCGTGCCCTGCGCCAGGAATTCTGCACCGCCAAGCTTCTTCGCTTCGTCCTCGAATACCTCGATGAAGAGGCGGCCGATGATCTTGCGCTTGGTTTCCGGATCGCTCACGCCCTCAAGTTCGCCGATGAAGCGGTCGGAGGCATCGACGTGGATGAGATGCAGGTTGTAGTGCTCGCGGAACATGGCGACGACATCCGCCGCCTCGTTCTTGCGCATCAGGCCGTGGTCGACCAGGATGCAGGTCAGCTGGTCACCGACGGCTTCATGGATGAGAAGGGCCGCCACGGAGGAGTCGACACCACCCGACAGCGCGCAGATGACCCGCTTGTCGCCGACTTCCTTGCGGATGGCTTCGACGGCCTTTGACCGGTAGGCGGACATCGACCAGTCGCCCTTGATGCCGGCAATCTTGTGTACGAAGTTCGACAGAAGCTTCGCGCCATCAGGCGTGTGCACCACTTCCGGATGGAACATCGTCGTATAGTAGCGCTTGGCTTCGTTGACGCAGATCGCGAATGGCGCGTTCTCGGACGTCCCGATGATCTCGAAGCCTTCAGGTGCGACGGTAACGCGGTCGCCGTGGCTCATCCAGACCGGGTATTTCTTGCCGACTTCCCAGAAACCCTCGAAAAGCGGGCTCGCCTTCAGGATTTCGACGTCCGCCCGTCCGAATTCGCGGGCGTGTCCGCCTTCCACCTTGCCGCCGAGCTGGGTCGCCAGCGTCTGCTGGCCGTAACAGATCGCCAGGATGGGCAACCCGGATTCGAACGCGATCTGCGGCGCGCGCGGACTGCCGTGGTCAAGGACGGAAGCTGGCCCGCCAGAGAAGATGATCGCTTTCGGCTTGAGGCGCCTGTAGCCTTCTTCTGCGGATTGGAAGGGAACGATTTCGCAATAGACGCCTGCTTCGCGCACGCGCCGCCCGATGAGCTGTGTCACCTGGCTGCCGAAATCGATGATGAGGACGGTGTCGGGATGGGCTGTCTGGGTCATGGCGAGCCTTTAAAGAAAAACGCTCTGACGCGCAACGGGGGAGGCCGGAAATTCCGCGTTTCCGGCGCGGGCGAGCCTTCTCTCCCTCCCGGTTGCCGCTCTTTACCCGATCAGGGCGTGATCGTGCCTTCGCGCAGCCCGCCTTCGAGCGTGTCGATGACGTCAGAAAGCTTTTCATCGATGATGTGAAGGTACTCGGTCCAGTCGCCGATATGCTTCAGCTCGGCCTTGCCGTCGGAAATGCCGCGCAGCCCGACGAGCTTGACGTCATAGGCCTGGCAGGCACGCAGCACGGCGAATGTCTCCATCTCGACCATGTCCGCATCGATTGTCGCGTAGGCGTTCCCGGAGACAATGTTCGCGCCGGTCGAAAGACGTGCCTCCGGAACACCCGGTATCCGGATGGGCAGCGGGACCGTGACAGGTAGGTCGAGGAAGGGTGTCGCGCCCTTCTCGAAGCCGAGGGGCGAGGCGTCCATGTCGCGATAGGAGACCGAGGTCGCCTGATAGACTTCCGCCTGTTCCAGCTTTGCCGATCCGGCGGAACCGAGGCAGACGACCAGGTCGGGCAGAGTGTTGCGGGCATGGAGCTCGGCAAGCGCGCGGGTCACGCTGACGGCCGCCTCGACAGGCCCTACGCCGGTCATCAGCGGTCGTATCCGCGCCCGCAGATGCGGGCCATACTCGGCTACGGCGGCCATGACGTAGAGCAGCCGGAAGGGGGCCACCTTCTTCAATTCATAGGTCATCCGGCAATGCCCTCGCGTCCCCTTACCACCATCATCGTGCCGGTCATGGAGGCGATCAGCTTGGCCGGTCCCTCGGTCAACGCATAACCCCGCCCGTCCGCAACGATGATGGTCGTGCCGGGCTTCGTCACCTCGCCGCGAAAGAGAAAGCGCTCCCCTCGACCCGGGGACATGAGGTTTACCTTGAATTCGATGGTGAGGATCGACGCATCGGGATCGATCATGGTGTAGGCCGCTAGGCCGCAGGCGGAGTCGAGCGCCGCCGAAATCACGCCGGCATGCAATATGCCGTGCTGCTGTGTGAGCTCGTCATTGAAGGGGAGCTCAATCTCGATGGTGCCGTGTTCGATGCGTGTGAGTTCGGCACCGATGAGGCGCATCGCTCCCTGTCTGGCAAAGCCGTCCGTCACACGTTGATGGAAATCCGCTGAAGGAAAATCTGTCATGCTACATGCATTCGCTTTCGCCGGGAAACCACGGCTCGCTTCGTTCGATGCGGCAACCTCGCACGGCTTTCCCTTCGCCGCAAGTTTAGCCGTTGCCGCACCATTCCCGGACCCGTTTCAGTTCAGCATGACGACCGCGGCATTGAGGGCCGTCGCAAAGGCGACCCACAGAAGATAGGGGATGAAGAGAACGGCCGATGGCCGGTCGTCGTGCCACGAGGCGGCGATGAACAGCGCGACCGCGAACAGCAGGCCGAGGATGATGATCAGCGCCATGGCGGGTTCCTGCCATCCGAAGAAGGCGGGCGACCAGGCGAAGTTCAAGACGAGTTGTGCGAACCACAGCCGCATTGCCCTTGATCGCCGCCGCGTCAGCCAGGTGCGCGCGCCGGCAAAGGCGATCATGACGTAGAGAATGCTCCAGGCAGGTGCGAACAGCCAGTTCGGGGGAGTGAACGACGGTTTGGACAGGGACCGGTACCACTCTCCAGGCACGTTGTTCGCCCCGATGAGTAGACCGCCGCCGAGAACGAGAATGATAAAGACGAGATAAGTGGGAGATTTGTTGTTCATATACAGGCAGATAGAGCATCGACCGCTCTTGTCCAGTGATGGATTGCCAGTCTGGTCGGCGATCTTCAAACGTGCGCCGCGGCCTGAACTGCGCTAAGCTCCACGGATGAGGAAGCGCGAGCAGATCGAAATCCGAAAGGGCTGGACGGGCGACGTTTTCAGCATAGGACGCATCATCGTCGAGACATGGAAGTCAGCATTCCATGGAATTCTCGATGAGGCTTTTCTCGACCGGCTCTCGCCCGCCGAACAGGCGGTCCGCCATCTTGCGCGCCGCAGCACGCCGGGAGTGCAGCATTTCGTCGCCATCGACGTAGCGACGCAGGAGGCCATCGGTTTCGCCAATTTCGGACCTGCCCGGGCATCGATGCCTTCTGACGTGCGCGAACTCTATGCGCTCTACGTTCGCCCCTCCTATCAGGGCAGAGGCGCGGGCGCGGGGCTCGTGCGGCAGGTGGCGCGCCATAGCCTGGAAACCGGTGCAACCAGGCTCTACGCCTGGGTCCTGGCCGACAATCCCAATCGTGCGTTCTACGAGCGCCTTGGCGCAAACCCCGGGGAGATGAGCACGATAACGCTTGGCGGCCGAACCTATCAGCAGGTCGCCTATGCATGGGATGACCTGGAGGCGCTCGCAGGCCGTTCCAAGCGGGCCGAATGATCCTGATCAGAGGCGCCCCAGAATCAGAGGCGTCCGAGACGCACGATATGCTGATCCCACGCGACATTGTCGTGCGCGCCGGCGAAGTACCCCCCATAGGAGGATACGGCAAAACCCTGCTGGGCTGGTGCGACCCCGGCGGCATCCGTCACCGTTTCCTGCCGGACGACTGCACCCGTCGCTGCGTCGAGCGTGACGGCAACACTGCCCTTTGGCGAAGTGATGCCGACGGTATTTTCCCGCCGATTGACGGCGATCGCCCCGACATAGTTCGCAAGCGCCGACGTCGTTTCCTCCGGCAGGTCGACGAACGCAATGTCCTCGCCAAGTGAAAACGAGCCGACGAGCGGGGGAAGATCGTTGCGTGCACCCTCATACTGACAGGCAAACCAGATGCGGCCGTCGCTCCCCAGGTCGACATGGCGCGTCGAAAGCTGCCTGAGCGTTGCCGGCATGTCGTGCTTTTGCACGAGTGCGCCCGTTGCGGCGTCGATGAGCGCCAGCGACGGCTCCATGTGGTCGAGATTGAGTTTGGTGCGTCCGAAGTCCGGGTGCGTTTCGATCCCGCCATTGGCCGCGATCAGTGTCCTGCCATCGTCGGAAACGGCAAGGTCATGCGTTCCGATCCCGTGGGTGTCGAATTCGCCCACCCTTCTAAATCCGTCCCGGGCGTCGTAGAGCCCGATGACGCCGCGATTGGCGTCGAAGTCGTTCTCGCTCACGTACAGCAAATGCCCGTTCGGCGAAAAACAGCCGTGCCCGAAGAAATGTCGTCCTTCGCGCGCCTGGATGACGATCGGCTCGCCGGTGCCGCGGGTGTCGATCACCATCGCGGTGGTCCCGGGGCGCCTAGCAAAAGCGACAGCCCTGCCGGAGACGCCGTCGAACGCCATCCCGTGGCCGCGGGTCGGTAGCGGTACGCGCTCGATGATGTCCCCGCGCTCAGTCACGGTCGCGATCCCGTAGCTGCCGTCCGGATCCCTGAAACCCGATGCATAGACGGCATCGGCTCTGTCGAGTGCGAACACCGCCTTAGGAGCGAGCGTCGAAGCCCACGTCGCTCCCGCCATGCGCAGGAAGGCGCGCCGATCGATCAGGGGGCTGCGCATGGGGTCGAGCCGCGAGCCCATCAGTCGCCGTCCGAGAAGGAGAAGCCCGCGCCCATTCCGATCGCGGCACCATACTCGTCGTTCAGACGGACGATGAGATCTCGCGTGTTGACGAGAAGGAAGTCGATCTTTGCCCGTTGGTTTTCGTCGCCGACGGCATTCTCGATATCCGGGTCGATGTTGGGGCCGATGCGTGTCAGCGATTTCATCACGAATTCGATCGAGCCCGCAATCGAGGCCACACCCGGGTCGAGCAGCTGCTCCATCCCCGATTTCGTGAAAAGCGTTTGCAGTCCGGCAATGTTCGCGTCGATCGATTTCCAGGTGTTGCCGGATCGCCAGTAGATCGCCGATTTCGGCCGCACCGGTTGATCCTTGCCCTTGTAGAAGGTTTCGATCCGCTGGTCCCTGACGGTTTCCGCCCCATGGACGAGGATGCCAAGAAGTGCGGTCATGGCCTCTTTGCCGTCGCGGAATTCGGGATTATCAGGTCCGGGATGCTTCCAGGCGTCCTGGATGCCGCCGGGCTTCTCCCATTCGGCGACAAGTTCTGCCGCGATGCTTTCGATGTTGGACGCGACCGCTGCCCCGTAGCGGCAGCGGAAGCTTTCCTTCTCCGACAAAGCTTCCTTGGCACCGGAGCCGTAAAGGACGAATTCGAGGGCTCCAAGGCCCTGCATCGCCACGCTCTTTCCTTTGAGCGCGGGCGCCTCGGTATCGGCTTCATCCGGCTTTGCGAGCAGTGCCTGCACCTGCTTGAGGCCGGTGCTCTTGCGGTCCGGATAGAAGAGGATACGCTCGAAGCGATTCTGGGAGAGAACCGGACCGATGCGCACGATCTCGATCATGGACCAGGTGCGGACCACTTCGTCGAAGGCGGCGTGCGCCGCATCTTCCGTGGAGGCCGATGGTGCCGCGCAGTAGGTTGCCATCGCCTTGGTGAGCGCCTGCGCCGCGCCATGGAAGGTGCGGTAGCCCGGGCGGATGACGTCGTCGACCGCACGGCCCATCACCTGCTCGACCTGCGCCTGCGTGAGCGTGACCGGCGCCGGAGCGTTGCCTTCCTGCGCGACGGCGGGCGGCGAGACGGCAAAAGCCGCAACGGCGAGCGCCAGGCTTGGCAGGAGGCGTGAAAACAGGTGTCGCGGCAAACGCATCAGAGGGACTCCAGGAAAGCCAAAAGTGTGTCTCGATCTGTCTTTTCGAGCTGCGCAAAGCGGTCGCGTGCCTTCTCGGCCTCGCCACCATGCCAGAGGATCGCCTCCGTCAGGTTTCGGGCTCGGCCGTCGTGCAGGAAGAATGTGTGTCCGCTCACGGTCTGCGTAAGGCCGATACCCCAAAGCGGCGGCGTGCGCCACTCGCTTCCGCTGGCCGAGCCGACCTGCTGGCCGTCGGCAAGCCCCTCGCCCATGTCATGCAGCAGGAAATCGGAATAGGGCCAGATGAGCTGGAAGGCTTGTGCCTTGTTGGCCGCATCCCGCCGCGTCACGAATTTCGGCGTGTGACAGGAAACGCAGCCGATCTCGTAGAAGAGCTTTTTTCCGGCGAGCGTTTGCTCGAAGCTTGCCTTGCGCCGCGCCGGGACCGCGAGGTTCTCGGCGTAGAACGTGACGAGGTCGAGAACGGGTGCGGGCGCCTCCGTGTCGCCTAGGCGAGGTTGCACGCCGGTCGGAAGCGCGAGGCAGTCGACCTGAGCCTCGGTGCAATCGCCGTGGGACCGTTTTACCTCCGGGGTGGAGATGCCGATATCGTTGGCGAAGGCCTCGGCGCTCTGGTGGCGGACGGTAGCGTTCTGCGCCTTCCACCCGAAGCGTCCGAGCGCCGGCTTGCCTGTTGTAGGGTCCTTGACGATAGCGGCGCGGCCGCTGATGCCGTCGCCGTCGAGATCATCAGGATCGGCTTTGGCGAGGATGTCGACCTCGTGGATGGCCTGGATCAGACCGAGGCCGCTCATCGGTTGGGTGACGCGCGGCGAAAGCGTCGTCGCCTTGTCGAGGGGGCCATAGGCCAGGTCGGCAACGGAGTAGCGCGGGTGGCGAAGCGAAACGCGTTCGCCGCCCGCAAGTGTGACGCTTTGCTCCTCGTATTCGATGACCATGCGACCCTCGCGTGCGAGCCCTGGAACCGCGAGGTCCTGCAGTTGCCTGCCGTATGTGGGGTCGGGAAAATTCAGAACGTCGAGATCGTCGACCCTTGCCCTCTCTTCCGCACTCGAGGCTTCCCGGGCCAGCCGCAGGAACATCGAGGTCGCGTCCGTACTTCCCTCCGGCGGGCGGCCGCGGCCGTCCTTGAGGTGGCAGGTGTGGCAGGCGCGGGCATTGAACAGCGGGCCAAGACCGTCGGACGCCTGTGTGGAGGAGGGGGAGGAGACCCAGAGCTTGCGAAACAGCGCGTTGCCGAGCTTGAAGGCCTCTTCTTCCTTGAACGTAATGTTGGCTGAGAAATGCGAGAAGATGTCCGCATTGATGGGGGCGATCGTCGTCGCCGCGCCGCCGGACATTGCTTCATATTGTTCGGGCTTGGAGAAATCGGTCGTGGGCTGCGTCACCCTGGCAACACGCACCCGGTCCTTCGCCGACAGATCGTGCCTTTCAGTCGGCAACGCCGACATCGATGGCTCGGCCCCGGTGCTGTCCGTCGACCCCAACAGGACCAGAAAAAGGGCCGGAACCAAACGGTGCATGGCGAACTCGTCTTCGCTGGGATCGAACCGCGCCCGAAAGATCGGGCGCGGTTCGTATTGGCGTCTTATTGGAAGACGGCGTTAGGATTGTCCAGGCTATCCGAACCTTCAAGTTCGATCTTTCCGAGGTCGAGTGCCGCGATCACGCGCTCGATGGTCTTGGTCTGGTCGACCAGTCCGTCGATCGCAGCCTGCACGACCGCATTGCCCGCGGCATTGCCTTCGCCGATCATCTGGTCATAGGCCTCGGTGGTCTCGGCGCGCTTCGCCATGGCCTCCATCGCCGTGACCGTCGTCGCGAGCTTGGTCTTCATCTCAGTGTCGAGTGCCCCGTCCTTGGCCGCAAGCAGCTCAGAGAGAGAGGGACCGATCATCTTCGTACCGTCGGTCCGGGTATATTCGCCCGTGTAGACGGTCTGGATTCCGAGCGCATCGTTGAGGTGCGAATTGTAGGTGTTGTCGGAGAAGCAATCATGCTCCTCTTCCGGATCGTGAAGAAGCAGGCCGAGCTTCATGCGTTCGCCGGCGAGCTCGCCATAGGAGAGCGAGCCCATGCCCGTCAGCATCGCCGAGAGGCCGGCCTTCGGATCGGCATTCACGGTATTGGTCGCTTCACCTTCCGGCGCCCAAGCGGCAACCATCTCTTCGAGATCCGTCACGAGGAGGGATGAGGCCGCCTTCAGGTAGGCAGCCCGGCGATCGCAATTGCCGCCCGTGCAATTCTTGGTGTCGTAGTCCGTGGCCGGACGGTTGCCGGCGCCCGGTCCGGTGCCGTTCAGATCCTGGCCCCAGAGGAGGAACTCGATGGCGTGATAACCGGTCGCGACGTTGGCTTCCACGCCGGCTGCTTCCTGCAGCGAGCCAGAAAGAAGCTCCGGTGTGATCTTCGAGGCGTCAACGTCCTTGCCGTCGATCTTGATGGACGGATTGGCGATGACGTTCGCGACGAATAGCGCGTTCTCGTCGCTTTCCGTGCCATAGCTCGCATCGACATAGTCGATCAGGCCCTCGTCGAGCGGCCAGGCGTTTACCTTGCCTTCCCACTCGTCGACGATCGCATTGCCGAAGCGGTAGGCCTCGGTCTGCTGGTAGGGAACGCGCGCCTTGATCCAGGCCGCACGAGCGGCCTTGAGCGTTTCGTCCGTCGGGGTGGCAATCAGCGCGTCGATGGCGGCATCGAGTTCCTTTGCCGTCGCCAGGGAATCGGAGAATTTCGCGTAGGCAATGTCGGAATAGTGCTTCACGACCGCGGCGGCGTCAGTGGCAGCCGCTGCGGGCTGCACCGCAAGGGCGGAAGTTGCCGCCAGCAGCGCAAACGCGGCGGCGCGGAGGAGGGAAGTTTTCATGGCGACTCCTGGTGTCCCGTTCAGGTGGTGCCCTCCCCATTGCGCCTCCCCTCGGGGCAAAGACATCGCGGGCGCGAATGCGTTCAGGCTCAAAGTGTCTTGGCGCAAAAACAAACTGGTGTCAAAGCGTATAGTTTAGAACTGTTTGAACCTCGAAAATCTGCCCTTCGCGTGGGTCGACGTCGCCGGCTCCCGTGCCAATTGGTTGAGGATTTTTCCGGCCAAATCCCTGTAGCGAGAAAACTTTGCCAACGGGAAATGCAACGAACAGCGTTTTGGTGCTTTTACTGATCAAAAAATGTGCTGTATGGTCAAATCGTAGCCATTGCCACATACTCTCCCTGCACGGAAAATATGCGTCACCACATCAAGCACTTCACGCGCCGCCACGAGCCGCGCGGCCAGTTCATCAACCATGTCAAATCCGGTATTGGCGCGATCGTTTCGCTGGGCGCCGTCGGCTTCCTGTCCATCGAAACCGGTATGCCGCTTCTGATCGCGCCCTTCGGTGCCAGCGCCGTCCTCTTGTTCGGTCAGCCGAAGAGCCCGCTCGCCCAGCCTGCGAACGTCGTCGGCGGATACATGATCGCGGCGCTGCTGAGCGTAGCGATCATGCTGGGCTTTCCAGGCGAGCCGGTTGCGGCCGTCATCGCGGTGGGTGTGACGATTGCCACGATGCTGGTGTTGCGCGTCACGCATCCGCCGGCGGGAGCCGTTCCGCTCGTTGCCCTCGCTTCACCCTTTCTGCCGACCGAACTTTTCGAGGCGGTTATGCTGGGCAGCCTGCTCCTGGTGACGCTTGCCGTCCTGCATCACCTGATCCCGCCGCGTGCGCAGTATCCTGTTCGGGTGGAGTGACGAGGTCGGGCGGCAGGGCTGTCAGCCCTTGCGGCCCATCGCACAGAAGAAGAATCCGTCCGTATCCGTCGAGGCGGGCGTGAGCGTCACGGTCTTCATGTCGGTGGACCATGGTTTGCGCTCGGATCCGCCGAGCAGATCCCCCAGACCTCGGCTGCCGACAGAACCTCGAACTCGGGATTGTCGTCGCAGAAGGCGTAGACCTGGTTCTCGTTTTCTTCCGGCAGGACCGAGCAGGTCACATAAAGGAGATAGCCGCCGGGCCGCACGTAGGTCGCGGCGTTGGCGAGCGCTTCCTCCTGCTGTGCGAGCCGTTCCTCTAGGTTCTTTTCCGTCAGTCGCCATTTCGTGTCAGGGCGGCGGCGCCAGGTGCCGGTACCCGTGCAGGGGGCATCGACGAGGACGCGGTCGAAGCGGCCCGTGAGCGGGGTCAGCGAGGAAAGGCTTTCGTGCACCTGGACATTGCGGGTGCCCGCGCGCTTCAGCCGTTCGATGATCGGCGCGAGACGCTTTCGGTCGGTATCGTAGGCGTGGACCTGTCCCTTGTTGTTCATCGCGGCAGCCATCGCCAGCGTCTTGCCGCCGCCTCCGGCGCAGAAGTCGAGGACCTGTTCGCCTTCCTGGGCAAACACAAGGTCGGCAACGATCTGCGATCCTTCGTCCTGCACCTCGAACCAGCCCTTCTGGAAGGAGAGCTCGGCCGTGACGTTGGGAAGCCGCGACGGGCCTTCACCCGCAGGAATCCGCACCCCATGACGGGCGATAGCCGTTGGTTCCGCACCGTTGCGTTCCAGGGCCTTCAGGACCTTCTCGCGGCTGGCCTTAAGGGTATTGGCCCGCAGGTCCAGCGTCGGCCGGCCAGCCAATGCCTTCGCCTCTGCCAGCCAGTCATCGGAAAAATTGGCTTCGAAGGAGGGCTGGACCCACTCGGGAATGTCGCCCTGCACATGGAGGGGCGCGTCTTCCAGCCTTCGGCTTGTAAGGGCTGCAATGTGCTTGGGAGAAAGTTCTGGAGCGAAGCGGTCGCCATCGAGCTCGGCCGCGATCCCTTCGGGCGAGAGGCCCCACTGGCGGAACATCACCGCGAAGCCCAGGGCGGCAGCGCTGTCGTCGTCCATCATGTATGCGTGGGACAGTTTCATCCTCAGCGCATCGTAGACGATGTTGCCGATCGCCGCGCGATCGCCGGAGCCGGCGAACCGGTGGGACAGGCCCCAGTCCTTCAGTGCATCTGCCACCGGGCGCCTGCGCGCCTCTATGTCCGAGAGAACCTCGATGGCTCCTGAAAGCCGTCCACCCAACCGCATTTTTATACTCCGTTTTCGCCGTGGTAGCCGCGATGTGCCGCCAGAGCAAGCGGTCGACGGGCGAATTCGGAGATCGTCAGGAGTTGATGATCTCGTAACAGATCTTGGCGTGGCCGGATCGGATCATGCCGATGTTGGATGCCGCAGCCTTGGAGAGGTCGAGCACGCGGCCACGGATGAAGGGACCGCGGTCGTTCACCCTCACGATAACGCTCTTGCCATTCCTGGCATTCGTGACGCGCAACTTCGTGCCGAAGCGCAGGCTCCGATGAGCGGCAGTAAGCTTGGTGGGGTTCATGCGTTCCCCGGATGCAGTGCGCGACGTCAGCGCGTACCAGGAGGCGCCGCCGCAGCCGCTGCTGGCAGCATTCGCATCTGAAATTGATGTGGAGACGGAAGCAAAGGCCATGAGCGCCGCAATGGCGACAGTAGAGGACTTGATAGCCATAGTTCTGGTGACCCCTCAGAATTAAACTTAATACTTTTCTGACGAAGATCGCCCTATTCGCATCAAAAATGGCGAAAAAGTGCCTCAACCGACTGCACCCTGAGAGGGGTGCCCGGAAGATCCATTTGCAGTGCTAGCGATGTATTTGATGCAATGCAGCCATGCGTTCTCAAAAACACTTGAGAATCAGATGCTGCACTGCGTTCATCGCGCGGCAGAGAAATCCCGTGCGACTTCTGAACAACGCGCGGAAAAAATTTTCAAAAGCGCGCGATTCTCCACCTCAAACCTGTGGTGAAAAAGAGGCAGATCGTCTCCAGGTTGTGGAGAAAGCGCAGGACGGGCCATACCCTAACGAATGGAGACGGATATGGTTCCGGATTTATTCGACGCCTCAGCCGCGCCAGTTGCTGCTGTTCCAAAGCTGCGCCAGCGATCCCCTATAGTCCGGGAACAGGAACTGGTAGCCAAGCGAGCGGAGTTTCGAATTGGAAACGCGCTTGTTCTCACCATAAAAGGAACGGGCCATCGGGGAGAGTTCGGCGGTTTCGAAAGGCACCTCCGGCGGCATTTCAGCGCCCATGATGCGGGCCGCTTCAGCAACGACATCCTGGGGCGGGCCGGGCTCGTGATCGGTGATGTTGAACACGCCGCCAAGCTTTCGCTCGGCAAGGAATGCAGCCGAAGCAGCAATGTCTTCGACGCGGATGCGGTTGAACACCTGGTCCTTCTTGATGAGACGTCGCGCCGTGCCGTCTGCAATGTTGCAGAGGGCGTTGCGGCCAGGCCCGTAGATGCCGGAAAGGCGCATCACGGCAACGGGTACGTTCTCCTTGCTGCCGAAGGAAAGCCAGTTGCTCTCGGCTTCCACGCGCTCGATCGATCGGGTGGATTTGGGGTGCAGGGGCGTGTCTTCGTCGACCCATGCGCCCTGGTGATCGCCGTAGACCCCGACGGTCGAAAGATAGGCGACCCATTCGAGCCTGGGCATGAGCGTCGTGATCGGCGGGCTTGCGGGGCGAAACAGCGGGTCGCCGTCACGTCCCGGCGCAATCGACTGAACCAGGTGCGTGGTGCCCGCCATGAAGGCCGCCAGTTTGGGAGAGATTGTCTCTCCGTCGTAGATGATGCCTTGGATGCCGCTTGCCGAAAGCGCCTCGGCCTTTGCGGCGGAACGTGTCGTCCCCGCGACCGCGGCGCCCTTGGCGCGAAACGTCGAGGCGATGGCCTTTCCCGAAAATCCGGCTCCGAGTATCAGCACCTGCATCATGCATCCTCCATAAGGCAAAGTTCGTATTCCGCGCGGACCTCCGCGTCCGGCTCCCTCCTTACCCTCTCGGCAAACGCACGGAAATCGCCAGGAAGCATCAAGCGGGCACAAGCCCATGCCGCCATCCCGCGCACCACGGGGGAGGGATCGTCCGCAAGTCCTCGGCACAGTGGCAGCAGCGCGCTGTCGCCGGAATTGCCTGCGGCGATCAGCACGTTGCGAACGAAGCGGTCGCGCCCGATGCGCTTGATCGGCGAACCCGAGAAGAATGTGCGGAAGGACGCATCATCCAGCCCGAGAAGGAAGGCGAGGGAGGGCGCCCTCAGGTCGTCGCGCGCGCGCAGCTTCATCTCGGAAGCCGTGGCGGCAAACTTGTTCCAGGGGCAGGCCGCAAGACAGTCGTCGCAGCCGTAAATCCTGTTGCCGATAAGTGGCCTGAGCTCCGCCGCAATCGGGCCCTTGTGCTCGATGGTGAGGTAGGAAATGCAACGCCGGGCGTCGATCCGGTATGGAGCGGGAAAGGCATTGGTCGGGCAGGCGTCGAGGCAGGCTCGGCATGAACCGCAATGGTCCCGTTCCGGGTCGTCGACGATGAGCTCCGCCGTCGTGAACAGGCTGCCGAGAAACAGCCAGGAGCCGAATTCACGGCTTACTAGGTTCGTATGCTTGCCTTGCCAGCCTAGGCCCGCCTGCATCGCAAGCGGCTTTTCCATCACTGGCGCCGTGTCCACGAAGACCTTCACGTCCTCGCCGGAGCGGGCGGCGAAACGGGTGGCGATCTCCTTGAGCTTGCCCTTGATGATGTCGTGATAATCACGGTTACGGGCATAGACAGAGATCGCAGCCCTGTCAGTCTCCGCAAGTATGGCCGTCGGGTCCTCGTCGGGGCCGTAATTGAGGCCGAACATCACGACGGACCGCACCTCACTCCAGAGCGTGCGAGGATCGGCGCGGCGCTCCTCCGTCTCTTCCATCCACTCCATCGTTCCGTGGAAACCCGCCCGCAGGAACTCGGCGAGACGACCGGGCGCCTCTGGAATGGAGTCCGGTCGGGTAACGCGACAGATATCGAAGCCTTTGGCTGCCGCCTCGCTCCTGATGAATTCCGTGAGGCGGATACGCTTCCGGTCATCTCCAGGCAGTGATTTGGGATCGCCCGGCATGGCCCGGCTCCTAGAAATCGAGGTCCGCGTAATGCGAAACCGGCGTCACGCCACGAACCCGCTCCGCAAGCAGCGGACGGAAGGAGGGACGGGACTTCAGGCGCTGGTACCATTCCTTGGCCTGGGGAGCCTCCGCCCAGTTGATCTCGCCGAGATAGTCCAGCACCGAGATCGAGGCCGCGGCCGCGAGATCGGCATAGCTCAGCCGGTCTCCGGCGAGGTATGTCCGGGATCCGGCGAGCCAGGAGAGGTATTTCATGTGCTGGCGGATGTTGGCGCGAGCATTTCGAAGAACCTTGCTGTCCGGCGGTCCGCCACCCTGGTCCGGCGTCATCTGCAGCTTAAAGATCCGCTCGCGTACCAGTGGCCGGGTGACGTCCTGCTCCATCTTCTGCAGGAACCATTCGACCAGACGGCGGATCTCCGCTCGCTGGAATGGGTCTTCCGCGAGGAGCCGGCGGTCGCGCTTCAAAACACCGTGCGTCTCGTCCACATATTCCGAGATGACCGTTGCCCCGCAGAGCGCGCGCATGCTGTCGTCGACGTAGACGGGAAGTGTCCCTGCCGGGTTCAACGCCAGGAAGTCGCGGCGATTCTCCCACGGCTGCTCCTCCGCGAAATCGGTCTGATAGCCGTACTCCGACAGGATCAACCGGACGAACCGGGAAGGAGAGGACATGACATGATGATAGAGTGTCGGCATCTAAGATGAGCTTTGTTCGTGGTCACGGGGAGGATTCTGCAAAGATCAGCCGCGATTCGCTAGTTTGATCTTCGGTTCGTCAAGAAGCTATAGGAAGTTGACGACGCAAACTCAAGCGAATCAGCGAAAGCCGTCAACTTCGCCTCTATCCTCCCGTAACAAGGACAATTCATGGCCGACCAGTCGATCGTCAGTGCCCTCATTCTCGGTCTCATTGAGGGGCTCACCGAATTCATTCCCGTCTCCTCGACAGCCCATGTGCTGTTGGCAGGACACTTCCTGGGGTTCAAGTCGCCCGGGAACACGTTTGCCGTGCTGATCCAGCTCGGCGCGATTCTTGCGATCCTCGCGGTCTATGCAAGCAAGTTGATCCAGATCGCCGTGGCTCTGCCCACCAGCGCCCAGGCCAGGCGCTTCGTTCTCAGCGTCCTGATCGCGTTCCTGCCGGCCGCGGTGATCGGAGCGATCGCTCATGATTTCATCAAGACCGTGCTGTTCGAAACGCCGATGCTCATTTGCATCGTGCTGATCGTCGGCGGCATCTTGCTCTATGCCATCGATCACATGCCGTTGAAGCCGCGCTACACCGACATCATGCAGTACCCGCCGTCGCTCGCGCTCAAGATCGGTCTGTTCCAGTGCCTGGCCATGATTCCCGGCACGTCGCGCTCCGGCGCAACGATCGCCGGGGCGCTCCTGATGGGAACGGACAAGCGGTCCGCTGCCGAATTCTCGTTCTTCCTGGCCATGCCGACCATGGTCGGCGCCTTCACGCTCGACCTCTACAAGAATCGTGACGCCCTTTCGTTCGATGATTTTACGATGGTCGCGGTCGGCTTTGTCGCAGCCTTCATCTCCGGCCTTTTCGTGGTCCGATCCTTGCTCGACTTCGTGTCCCGCCGCGGCTTCACGCCCTTTGCGTTCTGGCGGATCCTCGTCGGCACCGCCGGGCTGATCGGCCTCTGGCTTTTCGGATGACAGTGAGGCGCTCCGGCGCCGCCTATCGATCCACAACGAAAACGGGCCCGGAACTAGAGAGTTCCGGGCCCGTTTTTTTTAAAAGCTTGCCGGCGGATTGTCCGCCACAGGCTGTATCACCTTGAATCGCCAATCATGCGCGCCTCTAAGCGCGGGAGGTGGCGTGGATCAGCTGTTCCTTGGAAACTACCGGACGACCGAGGCGGTCGTGCAGGGATCGACGCCATAGGCGGGCGAGCAACCCTGCCGGCCGGCCGAAACCGTCGTCGGGGCAGCAAAGGAACCGGCCAGGATGATCAGCGCGGAACAGCCAAAAAAGATTGCAATTGCCTTGCCCATTACAGGAAGCCTCTATCAGAAAATCGTTGGCGCGAGAGTCGCTGCGTGACTCATAAACGTGGCGCGAGCGGTGGATATTCGCTGCGCCGGACAACATCAATATCCGCTTATGCTGAATTCGCGGTAAACATCGCCGAGCCATATCCACTGAGGCAGAATTGCAACGTTTTGTCTCGCAACCGGGCGAGCCGCATCGTCTTTGGTCGGTAACGTGTTCCCGCTTGCTGCCTTCCTGGCAATCTTCTTTGTAAAATCAGTGCTGGACGCACGCAGGTCGAGGGCGACATCCCGTGCAACGAAAAAGTCGCCGTGCGGTTTTACGCACGGCGACTCCATCATTCCGGAGAAAGCTGTTTCCTCGCCGTTCAGGCGGCCCGGCCGCTGCCGGTGAACTGGCCTTGCGGACGATAGCGAACCAGGTAGGTCGGCAGGATGACCTCGACGAGCGAGGGCGTGATGCCAAAGGCCTGGAGCGTACGGCCTTCCTTCTTGGCTGCGTCGGAAACGACGTTATCGGTCTTGAGCAGCGTGACCTGGTCGGAGGTGAGCGGTGGCGCCACGAAGGGAATGAGCGAGGACACGGAACCGATGAGCGAGGCAATGCCGAACGGCAGTGAAACCAGGCGACGTTTGCGATCCACGACGCGCAGGATCATTTCGAGACACTGACGGAAGGAAAGCATCTCCGGCCCGCCCAGCTCGTAGATGCGGCCGGTCTCGACCTTGCCTTCGATCGCGCGGGCAACTGCTTCTGCGACGTCAGCCACGTATACGGGCTGGAACTTCGTGTGTCCGCCGCCGATCAGCGGCAGTGCCGGTGCGAAGCGGGACATTTCCGCAAACTTGTTGAAGAACCCGTCTTCGGGCCCGAACACGATCGATGGGCGCAGGACGATCGCGTCGGGGAGCGTTGCGAACACCGCTTTCTCGGCGCGGCCCTTGGTGCGTGCGTACACCGAAGGGGAGTTTTCATCGGCGCCGATCGCCGAGACATGGACCAGTTTGGCGCCAGCGGCACGGGAGGCTTCCGCCACGGCGCGCGCGCCGAAGTCCTGGACCGCATCGAACGTGTTGCGTCCGCTCTCGAAGAGGATGCCGACGCAGTTGATAACGTATTGGGCGCCTTCGACCGCGCGGTCGACGGAATTGCGGTAGCGCAGGTTTGCCTGGACGAAGGAGATCTGGCCGACCCCTCCCATCGGCTGCAGGTAGCCGGCGAGATCAGGACGGCGAACTGCGACCCGGATGCGGTACCCGCGCCGAGCGAGTGCCCGCACGACATGACGGCCGACGAAACCCGAACCGCCGAAGACAGTGACGAGCGGTGGAAGGTTGGACAAAGTCATGCGACGGCTCCTGAAAGTCTGATGGTTGCGTGGGTGCTTCATAGCCCAAACCGCACCACAGGTGAAGGCTTCTCGCACGCCCGCCGAACAACGTCTACGCGTTCACGAGAACGCTGGTTCAGACGCCTTCCACGACGACCATCTCGGCATCCGCAACCTCCTGACGGATGGCCGCTGCGATCTGGTATTCGGGTGAATTGTAACAGTCTACCGCCGCCTGGAATGTCGGGAACTCGATGACCACGTTGCGCGCCCGAACAGGGCCCTCCAGGCGCTCGAACGTCCCTCCACGGGCCAGAAACTTTGCTCCGAACTTTTCGAACGCGGGCGTGGCTGCCGTGACGTAATCCTTGTAGCGCTCCGTGTCGCGCACGTCGACGCGTGCTATCCAGTATCCTTTGGCCATGGTGATTCCTCCCTGACGTCAGATTTTGCTGGTGATCGTCTCGTCCATCTCTGCGAGAATTGCGCGCGCGGCACGAAGGGGGTCGGCGGACTCGACGATCGGGCGCGCCACGACGAGGTGCGTCGAGCCGGCGCGAAGCGCTTCGGAAGGCGTCATGACGCGCTTCTGGTCGCCTTTTTCCGCACCCGCAGGGCGAATGCCGGGTGTCACGATCGCAAGGTGGGGACCGACGATCTCGCGGACGGCACTCGCTTCCTCGGCGGAACAGACGATGCCGCCCATCCCGGCGGCGCGCGCCTGTTCGGCCCGGCGCAGCACCAGCGTATGCGGATCGTATTCGTAGCCGGCATCGATGACGTCCTGCTCGTCCATCGACGTCAGCACCGTCACGCCGAGCAGGCAAAGCCCCGAGCCCTGCGCCGCCTTGACTGCGGCGACCATTGCCTTCGGATAGGCGTGCAGCGTCAGCATGGACATGCCCATCTTGGCGATGTTCTCCACGCCCTTCGCAATCGTGTTGTCGATGTCGAGGAGCTTCATGTCGAGAAACACCTTCTTGCCGTCCTGGGCAAGATCGCGGGCGAACTCGAGGCCGCCCGCGAATGCGAGCTGGTAGCCGATCTTGTAGAAGAGAATGTCATCACCCAGGGCGGTCACCCTGGCTTCAGCCTCCGCGACCGTCGGCACGTCGAGGCCGACGATCAGGCGATCCCGTGCGGTCATGCCAGTATCCTCTGCAGAATTCAATTGCCGTCCAGTCGCACGTGACACCGCGCTTCGCAAGCCGGGAAGTCAATATTCCCGGCTGATTGCCGTTCTGCGGCAGTAACCCAGGCTTGCTCAGTGCGGCCTGCGGTAGAGCCACAGCTGCGCCGGCGGAATGTTGCGCACGACGAAATCGAGGTGGCTGATCTGGTAGCGATCCGGCATGGCGACCACGGGAGACAGTGGCCCGTAGGAGATCTGCACGATGGGGCGCCCGGCGGGAATGCGGTCGAGAAGATCTTCGATCAGGCTGACCCGCTTGTGCTGGGGAAGTTCAGCAGCGGAACTGCGGAAATCACGCAATCGAACTGTTGGCCGGCTTTCGCTCCGAGGGTCTTCGAAAGATCGAAGGCATCGCCGTTAATGAAATTGACGCCGGGGAAACGGGTGAGAAGGTGCTGATAGAATTCGGTGGAATATTCGACGGAGAAGAGCTTTTCGGGAGAAAGGCCCGTCTCCAGGATCGCCTTGGTTATCACGCCGGTCCCCGGGCCGAGCTCCAGGACGGGCAAGTTCGAGCGCGGCTCGATGATGCTCGCCATCCTGCGGGCCGTGATGGAGGAGGTGGGCAACAGCGCGCCGACTGCCTTGGTATTGCTCATCCACCCTTTGAAGAAACGGATCTCCTCGTCGAATTTCTTCCCGATCCGTTCCTTGACCTTAACTCGAAAATTCATGTCATTCCCCAATCCGACTCGAAGCGCTCGATTTATTAATTGTTCCCGTCTGCGGCAAAAACAAGTCATTCTGCGCCACGGATGCGATTCACGAACAGCTGAAATGCGGCATCGGGCGATCCTCGCCGGTAAATGCGCGCGGTCGTTGTGCGCGTCGTCGCTGCACGTCCGCGCACACGGGTTCCCGTGGTGGGCGTGCGCAAACACCCCCACCTCCACGGCCGGGTCATCTTACCTGATTTCGAAAATTGCGAGCGGGTCGAAAACGACGTTCGTCAGACGCGCATCGGCATCAGCACGTAGAGCGCGTCGTCTCCCGCCAGATCTCGTACGAGCGTCGGCGAGCCGGGATCGGCCAGCATGAAGACCGCCTCGGAGCCGGAAAGCTGGGCAGTGATGTCGAGAAGGTACTTCGCATTGAAGCCGATTTCGAGCGGATCACTCTCGTAGCCTACGGGCAGTTCCTCAGTCGCGCTGCCGGAGTCGGGATTGTTGACGGTGAGCGTCATCTGGCCTTCCGCAAGGGCTAGTTTCACGGCGCGGCCGCGCTCGGATGAGATCGTGGAGACGCGGTCGACCGCCTGGGCGAAGGACTGGCAATCGATCTTCAGTTCCTTGTCGTTGTTCGCCGGGATGACGCGCTGGTAGTCCGGGAAGGTACCGTCGATCAGCTTCGACGTCATGACGATCGAACCGATGGTGAACCGGATCTTCGCGTCGGAAACTTCGACGGTCACCATCACGTCCGGGTTGTCGACAAGCTTCTGCAATTCGCCAACGGTCTTGCGCGGTATGATGATGCCGGGCATGCCTTCCGAGCCGGATGGCGCCTCGACGTCAGCACGCGCGAGACGGTGCCCGTCAGTCGCGACGGCGCGCAGCTTGAGCTGCCCGTCGCTTTCGATCGTGTGGATGAAGATGCCATTCAGATAGTACCGGGTCTCTTCGGTGGAGATGGCGAACTGCGTCCTGTCGATCAGCATCTTCAGGTCGGTCGCCTTGAGGCGGAAGGTGTGGGTGAAGCTTCCGGCGGTCAGATCCGGGAAGTCGGATTGCGGCAGGCACTGCAGTGAGAACTTGGACCGGCCGGAGGCGACAGTCATCGTCGAGCCGTCCGGGTTGGTCGCCAGCAGCACCTCGGCCCCGTCCGGGAGCTTGCGCACGATGTCGTAGAGAAGGTGGGCCGGCACTGTCGTCGCACCCGACTGTTCCACCTGGGCAGGCGTCGCTTCGGTTATTTCGAGATCGAGGTCGGTCGCCTTCATTTCCAGGCTTGCGCCGTCCGAACGCAGCAGGACGTTCGACAGGATCGGGATCGTGTTGCGCCGTTCCACCACGCGGTGAACATGGTTCAGCGACTTCAGAAGGTTGGACCGCTCGAGAGTAATGCGCATGGAATATACCGCTTTCGACCGCTGCCTGCCGGAAATCTTCGGACACGGCATATGCTCTGGGTTTCCGGCCGCAGCCGGAAAGATGTGGATGGGCAAAATGGCAGAAATTACTGTTGCATTGCAAGAGCCATGAACCTTTGCCGCTCATGAAAGTCCAGAATGGTGAAATGGCCGGGGCTTGCAGCGGTGCGACGCCTCCACCATAACGAAAAGCGTATCGCCCGAGCCAGGGCGAACGGAAGGAATTTCGATTGTCTGACCTCGAAACGAACGGTGACGGCGCTCTCGCAAGAGAGCGTACATTTCGCATCCATGATACGCCGGTGCGGGCGCGTCCACTCGAACCCGCGCTCTATCTGGTGGCGACGCCCATCGGCAACCTCGGCGACATCACGCTGCGGGCGCTCGAGACCCTTGCCGCTGCCGATGTGCTGGCTTGCGAGGATACCCGCGTTACTCGCGTTCTGCTCGACCGCTATGGGATCGTGAACCGGCCGTATTCCTACCACGAGCACAATGCCAACGAAGCAGGGCCCCGCCTGCTGGCGGCGCTTTCCGCCGGCAAGTCGGTCGCGCTCGTGTCCGACGCCGGTACGCCGCTCGTGTCCGATCCGGGATATCGGCTGGGCCAGTTGGCGCTCGAGAGCGGATATAAGGTCGTCCCGGTGCCGGGGGCATCCGCGCCTCTCGCTGCCCTGGTCGGATCGGGCCTGCCGAACGATGCCTTCCTGTTTGCCGGTTTCCTTCCGACGAAGGACAAGGCGCGCCGCGACCGACTGGCGGAGCTAACAGACATTCCGGCCACCCTCATCTTCTTCGAATCGCCGCATCGCATTGGCGCAACGCTCGCCGCAGCAGCCGACGTCCTCGGAGCCGGGCGCCCTGCCTGCGTGTGCCGCGAGCTCACCAAGACCTTCGAGGAGTTCCGCCGCGGGACGCTTGCCGAGCTCGCAGATCGCTATGGTGACGGGCATCCCGTGAAAGGGAGATCGTTCTCGTCGTCGCGCCGCCGGTACCCGGTGGACCGCCGGCCGAAGCGGAGGTCGATGCGCTGCTTGCCTCCCTTGTGCGGGACATGCCGGCCGGCCGGGCCGCGACGGAGGCCGCCCGCCAGACGGGTCTGTCGCGCAAGGTACTTTATCAGCGGCTGCTGGACATGAAGGGATAGGATGGGGACCGACGGACCGAGCCGCGCACGGCTGAGGGCATATCGCAGGGGCCACCTCGCGGAATATGCGGCCGCCCTCTTTCTGCTCGCAAAGGGCTATCGGATCGTCGGGCTGCGCTATCGAACGAAGATCGGTGAGATCGACATCATCGCGCGCAAGCGCGACCTGGTGGCCTGCATCGAGGTAAAGGCGCGCCAGAGCGAGGAAAGCGCCGTGTTTGCGGTATCCGGCACCGCGCAGCGTCGTATTCGCGCGGCGAGCGATCTCTGGCTGTCGCGTCAGCCGGATGCGCATCGCCTGTCATTGCGCTACGACATCGTTGCGGTCCTGCCCTGGCGCGTTCCCGTGCATTTGAAGGATGCTTTCTGACCTCAGGCCAGTCCTGTCGACACAGGATATGACGCCTCATACCCTCTTTGCCATTTTCCATTGGCAAAACCTGGAATTGCATAAAATTCTAGCTTTTGACTGAACCGGAACCTTACGCGTAACCGCTAGGCTTCTGCCCAAGGGTTACAAGGGGAAGATGCAATGGTTTGGAAA
The DNA here is from genome assembly GCF_016864555.1 of Sinorhizobium sp. BG8. Classification (NCBI taxonomy): domain Bacteria; kingdom Pseudomonadati; phylum Pseudomonadota; class Alphaproteobacteria; order Hyphomicrobiales; family Rhizobiaceae; genus Sinorhizobium; species Sinorhizobium sp. BG8. Next base: position 1,074,199 of record NZ_CP044011.1, read on the forward strand.
CTGATGCTTGCGAGTGCTGTCGGTATGGCAGTCAAGACGATGCCGATCGCGACAGCCGCGCCGCGCCCGTTGATTGCCGCCTCGTCCGACGCGATGGAGATGGAACCGGCGCCGATCGAGCCGAGCTGGATCCTGGCCGGCGATCCCAAGGCGCGCCTCGCGCTTCATTCGCGCGCCCATGACGATGCGGCGACGACGGCCATCTGGGACTGCACCGCGGGAACATTCCGGTGGTACTTCGGATGGGACGAGACGGTGATGATCCTTGAGGGCGAGGTCCACGTGACGGCTGAGGACGGCACGGAGCGGACGCTGAAGGCGGGCGACATCGGATACTTCGCGGGCAACACCTGGGCGACGTGGCATATCGAGACCTATGTCCGCAAGATCGCCTTCTGCCGGAAGAAGTTCCCGGTGCCGGTGACCATTGCCTACCGCCTCCGGGACATGCTGCGCAGTTCGCCGCGCGGCGGGCTCGCGGCCTGAGGTTCACGAACGGGGCCTTGAACTGTCCAGGCGGACTTGTATGGTTTGCCGGCAGTTCCAGGAGGAAGCGCATGCCAATGAGACGCACCGCATTCGGTCGATTCTTTTTCCGGACGCTTCTTGCAGGCATAATGGCGGCCGCGAGCCCCGCCGCTGAGGCGTGCACGCGGTTCGTCTATGTCGGGCCGGACAACCATGTCGTGACCGCACGGTCCATGGATTGGAAGCTCGACGTCGCTACCAATCTCTGGATTTTTCCACGCGGGATGAAACGAAACGGGGCCGCGGGGCCGAACTCGATTGAGTGGACCTCCAGGTATGGGAGCGTGATTGCCACCGGCTATGACGTTTCCACCACGGATGGCATGAACGAAAAGGGCCTCGTCGCCAATGTGCTGTGGCTGGTTGAATCGGAATATCCGAAATTCGACGGGAAGAAGCCGGGTCTGACCATTGCGGCCTGGGCCCAGTATGTCCTCGACAACTTCACCAGCGTGGAGGAGGCCGTCGAGGCGCTTCGCCAGGAGCCGTTCACGATCGTGACCGACAGCGTTCCCGGCGAGGACCGTCTGACCACGCTGCATCTCTCCATATCCGACAAAACGGGCGACAGCGCGATCGTCGAGTATATTGATGGAAAGCAGGTCATTCACCACGACCGCAAGTATCAGGTGATGACCAATTCGCCGATCTTTGACAAGCAGCTCGCCCTGAACGAGTACTGGAAGCAGATTGGTGGCACCGTCATGCTTCCCGGTACCAACCGCGCCGCCGACCGCTTCGCGCGAGCTTCCTTCTACGTGAATGCCATTCCGAAGGAAGAGGACCTGAACAGGGCGCTTGCGAGTGTCTTCAGCGTGATCCGCAACGTCTCGGTTCCCTTCGGTATCACCACGCCGAATGAGCCAAACATCTCTTCCACCCGCTGGCGCACGGTCGCCGATCAGAAGCGCGGACTTTATTTCTTCGAGTCTGCGCTCACGCCGAACACATTTTGGGTCGATCTCAACAAGATCGATTTTTCGGCGGAGACGGGCAAGGTCGCCAAGCTCGACCTCGGCAAGGACCAGGATCATACCTATTCCGGCGATGCAACCGCGGAGTTCCGCCAGAGCGAGCCCTTCCACTTCCTCGGGTTGGAGTAACGGTCTCCATCCCCTATGGCAGTTTGTTGAGATGGCCGTTTCGTCTCCCGTTGCGTTTGCCCGGGCGGCGTCCTAAATGGTTCTCGATCATCCAGGGAACGGCTCATGGCAAACATCAAGAACGTCGCGGTCCAGATGGACCATGTCTCCTCGATCAGCATCGGAGGCGACTCGACCTTTGCAATGAGCCTCGAAGCACAGGCGCGGGGCTACAACCTCTTCCATTACACGCCGGACCGGCTCAGCCTCCGCGACGGCAAGGTCTATGCCACCGTCGAGCCGATGTCGCTCCGCGACGTCAAAGGTGATCACTTCACGCTCGGCGAACCCGAGCGCGTCGACCTTTCCACGATGGACGTGGTGCTCCTGCGCCAGGATCCGCCCTTCGACATGTCGTACATCACCTCGACGCATATGCTCGAACGCATTCATCCGAAGACCCTCGTCGTCAACGATCCGGCCTGGGTGCGCAATTCTCCGGAGAAGATTTTCGTCACCGAGTTTGCCGATCTGATGCCGGCCACCCTCATCACGCGCGATCCCGGCGAGATCCGGCGCTTCCGAGAGGAAATGGGCGACATCATCCTGAAGCCGCTCTACGGAAACGGCGGCGCCGGCGTGTTCCACTCGACCCGCGACGACCGGAACCTGTCGTCTCTGCTGGAGATGTTCGGGCAGATGTTTCGCGAGCCCTTCATCGCGCAGCAGTATTTGCCCGACGTACGAAAGGGCGACAAGCGCATCATCCTGGTCGACGGCGAGCCGGTCGGCGCCATCAACCGCGTTCCGGCGGAACACGATTCGCGCTCGAACATGCATGTGGGCGGGCGCGCCGAACCGACCGAACTGACAGCGCGCGAGCGGGAAATCTGTGATCGTATCGGACCGGCCCTGCGCGAGCGCGGCTTCCTCCTCGTCGGGATCGACGTCATCGGCGACTACATGACCGAGATCAACGTGACGTCTCCGACCGGCATTCGCGAGGTGCGCAAGTTCGGCGGAGCCGATATTGCCGCCCTTCTTTGGGATGCGATCGAAAGCAAGCGCTAAATAAAGCCCCTGTGGCGGTTCTCGGGATCTCGCACTCTGCTCGGGCCTTCAAGTCTTTGACGGGTGGAAAGGCCGGATGCCTGGCGTTCAGGGCTCCTTTCGTCGCCCTTCCGTTCCAACAATACAACTCGATGCAACTTCGGCGGTAGAATTTCAATATTTCGTTCGATGATTGTTCTTGTTTTATTCCGTTATCCGTGCAACATTCGGCCCTGCAACTCATGATGAGTTGTGGTGCCGCGGCATGATGGGCGGCCTGAGGGGGCACTCATGGTGGCACGAGTCAGCACGGTGGCATTTCAGGGCATAGAGGGCGTTCCTGTCGATGTGCAGGTGATGGTGGCGCCTGGCAAGGTGAACATGCATATCGTTGGCCTGCCGGACAAGGCGGTCGCCGAAAGTCGCGAACGGGTACAGGCAGCGCTTCACGCGTCCGGCCTGGCGCTTCCGGCCAAGAAAGTCACGATCAACCTCGCTCCCGCGGATCTGCCGAAGGAAGGCAGCCATTTCGACCTTCCGATCGCACTGGGTCTCATGGCCGTGCTCGGCGCGATACCCGCCGATGCGCTGGAAGGTTATGTGGTGATCGGCGAACTCAATCTCGACGGCACGATCGCGGCCATTGCGGGTGCACTTCCGGCGGCAATCGGCGCCAACGCGCTCGGCAAGGGCTTGATCTGCCCGGCCGAAAGCGGCGCCGAAGCGGCCTGGGCAGGCGCCGGGCTCGATATTCTCGCCCCGCGAAGCCTGATTGCGCTTGCCAATCATTTCCGTGGCACGCAGGTCCTTTCGCGGCCCGAGCCCGCGATGCGATCCGCGCCCGCCGGACTTCCGGATCTTGCCGACATCAAGGGCCAGGAAAGTGCCAAGCGGGCGCTTGAGGTCGCAGCAGCCGGCGGACACAATCTCCTCATGGTCGGGCCGCCCGGCTCTGGCAAATCCATGCTGGCCGCCCGCCTCCCGTCGATCCTGCCGCCTCTCTCTCCTCCTGAATTGCTCGAAGTGTCGATGATCCATTCGATCGCGGGCCAGCTCGCAGGAGGGAAGCTTTCGGACCGGCGCCCCTATCGCACGCCGCATCATTCGGCAACGATGGCGGCCCTCGTCGGCGGCGGTATGCGCGCAAAACCCGGCGAGGCCTCGCTCGCTCACCACGGTATCCTCTTTCTCGACGAGTTTCCGGAGTTCTCGCCGCAGGTGCTGGATGCGCTGCGGCAGCCGCTGGAGACCGCAGAGTGCATCATCGCCCGGGCCAACCATAGGGTCACCTATCCGGCCGCATTCCAGCTCGTCGCGGCAATGAACCCCTGCCGGTGCGGCATGGCGACGGAGCCGGGGTACAGCTGCGCGCGCGGGCCGCGCTGCATGAGCGACTATCAGGCCCGGATCTCAGGGCCCCTGATGGACCGTATCGACATTCGCGTCGACGTACCGGCTGTTTCCGCCGTCGATCTCATACGCCCGATCGCAGCGGAACCAAGTGCGGTCGTTGCCGCGCGCGTAGAGCGGGCACGGGCGCTGCAGGCAGATCGGTTCGCGACGCTCGGCACTTCAGGCGTTTCGGTCAACGCGCGGGCGTCCACGGCTCTCATCGAGCGCATTGCCGCACCTGATCCCGGCGGGCTCCAGCTCCTTCGCGATGCGGCGGAGCGGATGAAGTTTTCCGCCCGCGGCTATCACCGGGTGTTGAAAGTGGCGCGAACGCTTGCCGATCTCGAGGGCTGCGAAACGGTCGGACGTATTCATCTGGCGGAGGCAATTTCATATCGCATCGCCGGCGAGCGGCTTGCAGCCGCTGCCTGAGAGCAAAGCGGCGTTCGGTCCTGCCTGCAAAAGTGGTCAGTCGATGCGGCTCCTCCGTCCTGGATTGTCGTGCTGCGTCTGTCGCGCGGCCCCGGATCCGAACGTGGCGCGGCAGGGCGGCCATGAGCGGCGCGGCGCCAGCGGGTCCCTGCATCGGCAAACAGGCCCGCGCGTACCGCCGGTCACATGATGTCTGGGCGCGTTCCGCCGGCGCCCCATGGCTCACGCGGTGCGGCGCTCGGAAGTTGTCGATGGGCCGTCGGAAGACGGAGGGGGCGATCAGCCCCCGAGCCCCTCGAAGAGAGCTGTGGAGAGATAGCGCTCAGCGAAGGAGGGTATGATGACGACGATCGTCTTTCCCTCGTTCTCGGGGCGACTGCCCACCTTGATCGCGGCCGCGAGTGCTGCGCCAGAGGAAATGCCGACGGGCACGCCCTCGAGCTTTGCGACCAGGCGCGCGTTCTCGAAGGCTTCCTCGTTGGCGACGGTGACGACCTCGTCATAGACCTTCGTGTCGAGAATGGCCGGAGCGAAGCCGGCGCCGATACCCTGGATCTTGTGTGGACCAGGGTTGCCGCCTGAAAGCACCGGGCTGTCGGCGGGCTCGACCGCCACGACGCGGATCTCCGGCTTCTTCTCCTTGAGCGCCTGTCCTGCACCGGTGATCGTGCCGCCGGTTCCGATACCCGCGACGAGGATGTCGATGCCGCCATCGGTGTCGTTCCAGATTTCCTCGGCCGTCGTCTTGCGATGGATCTCGGGGTTTGCCGGATTTTCGAACTGTTGCGGAATGACGGCATCCGGGAGTGTCGCGGCCAGCTCCTCGGCCTTGGCGATCGCACCCTTCATGCCTTTCGGTCCTTCGGTCAACACCAGTTCCGCCCCGAGGAGGGCAAGCATCTTGCGCCGCTCGATCGACATGGTCTCCGGCATGGTGAGAATGAGCTTGTAGCCCTTCGCCGCCGCCGCGAAGGCAAGTGCGATGCCGGTGTTGCCCGAGGTCGGTTCGACCAGGGTCGTCCTTCCGGGCGCGATCCGGCCCTGCGCCTCCATGGATTCGATCATGGCTACGCCGATCCGGTCCTTCACGGACGAGATCGGGTTGAAGAATTCGAGCTTCGCCAGAAGATTGGCCTTCACACCCTTTTCCTTGGCCAGCTTGTCGAGCCGAACGATCGGCGTGTCGCCGATGGTTTCTGTGATCGACGAATAGATGCGTCCTCTGCCGGGTTTGCGGATCTCTGGCATTTCTGGCTCCCTCTGTTTGTCTCCTGAGAAGAACATAGGTTCAATCGCGTGCGGAAGCCAGAGCACGAGGAACCGCGTCTCGGTCGAGGTTCAGTCCACCGCCGCCAAGGGGAACCTCGATGGATCGCGCTCTCCTGAAGTGTGTGTCACCGACCTGGGCCGGACGCCGCTGGCGTTTGCTCCGGACGCGAGTTCTCGCTGCGCCAGGGGCCCGATAGCACCGGCAGCGGTCATCTACCTTGCGTTTTCAGCAAGAGTGTCTCGACATGCGTACCCAGTCGGGGTGACCATTCTGCGCCGGAGTGAGCGCAGATATCTTCTCCGCATGGAGAGGCCTCGCGGAGGCTGATCTCGCTATGGAACACGCCTGCAGGTGACCGCCGTGGGTCACTTGGAGAAGCTGGTTGCATTCACTGCGTAATGCCAAGAAATCGGGGGTCAGGCGGCCCGGGTCGCTATGTAGGCTGCGGTGCTTGCGAGCACGCCCGCTGCCATCCGGTTCAATGTCTGCAGCGCCCGCGGCTTCTTCAAAAGCAACCGCGCGCGCGATGCCAGCGCCATATAGGGGATCAGTACGACGAGCAGAACGAGGAAGGTCGCAGCCAGCAGCGTGGCATATTCCTCCGGACCGATCGACCGAAGATCGATCAAGGTCGGAACCAGCGCGACGTAGAAGAGCATGGTCTTCGGGTTTCCAAGCGTCACCAGCAGTCCGGACAGAAACGACATCGTGTAGCTCGAAGACTTTTTGGCCTCGATGTTCTGCGGCAGCAGCCCCGCCGTCCATAGTTTCCAGGCGATAAAGGCAAGATAGATCGCTCCGGCAATCTTGATCACCATGAAGGCGGCGGTAAACGTCTGGGCGATGAAGGCGAGCCCCAGAATGACCGCGGTCAGGTAGATCATGTCGCCGAGAATAAGGCCGAGCCCCATGAAGAAGGTTTCGCGGAAGCCGGTTCCAAGTGCGCGCGCCACGATTGCGGTGATCCCTGGCCCTGGAATGGCCGCAGCGATGAAGAGCGCCGCACTGTAGGCGAGTAGCGTGGTGAGCGTCATGGCGATGTCCCCGATAGAGGCGCACCTTCTACTCTTTGACGCGGGCAACTTCAAGACACGGTGTGTGGACGGGCGGGAACGTCCGCGAGCCGCTCGCGCATTTTTCATTTGCTTCGAACGGGACACCTTACGTTGTGGTGCAAACCGGCCGACAGGTGTCGGTACGTTCCGCCAGGCCCGTTCTACGGAGCAAGTGATCCCGCCCGTTTCGCGCCAGCCCCGCAGCCGGGATTTATTCGAAAACCGGCCGTAGGAAACTGCGCTCGTAGTGAAGGATGCAGCGGGTTTCCTCGGCATAGGCGAAGGCGGCCTTGCACTCGGCGTCGGCGGCCATTTCCTGCCGGTAGGTTTCATAGGCCGCGAGACTGGGGAACGTGAAGAGCGCAAGCGCGATGTTGTTCGCTCCCTCATGCGGCAGGAAGTAGCCGTGATGCGTGCCGCCAAGTCTGTTGACCAGGGGAATCCAGAGCTTCGCGTAGTGCTCGAACTCGGCGAGCTTGTAAGGGTCGATCGTGTAGCGGAGATAGCAGGTGATCATCGAGTGCTTTCCTTGGCGAAAATTCTGCTCTTATTGCCCCATGGCCGGATCGTCCAGCCGAGATTCATGCCCGCAGCGGCCACGAGGATGACCACCGATCCGAGGATCTGGATGACGTGTAGTTCGTGCCCGAAGGCGATGCGGTCGACGACGATTGCGGCAACCGGATAGATGAACGAGAGGGCGCCTGTCAGATGCGTGTGGAGCTTCTGGATAGCGCCGTAGAGAAGCACGTACATGATACCGGTGTGAACGACGCCCATTGTCGAAAGACTGGACCAGGCAACGGCCCCATGCGGCAGCGGGCCCGATACGGCGAATGGAGCAAGCATCAGTACTCCTGTCGAGACCTGGATCAGCGCGATCAGATGCGGCGGTGTGCCTTTCAGTCCCTTCGCGGCGATCGCCGCGAGCGCATAGAAGAACGCGGCCGCCAGCGCCAGCGCGATCCCGAGCCCATAGCCCGTTCCGCCGCTGCCCGGGGGCTTGCCCTCGACGATGGCGATCGTCCCCGCAAAGGCGAGGGCAAGCCAGAAAAGCTTGGTTGCTGTTATCCGCTCGCCGAAGAAAACCGCGCCGAGTGCGAGCAGCATGAAGGGCTGGGTATTGTAGACGGTTGTTGCAATGGAAATGGACGCCAGCGGATAGGCGGCGAAGAGCAGCAGCCAGTTGAGCACGATCGCCACACCTCCCGCAGCGGCGAGTGCAAATCGGCGGAGCGTCAATGCATCGAGGCGCAGGAGCCCGAGGGCAAGGCATATGACGAGCAGTGTGGGCACTGCGAACAGGCATCGCCAGAACACCACCTGCGCGACCGGTTGCCCGGACATGACGACGAACCAGCCGATCGTGCCGGAGATCAGCATCGCTCCGCTCATCTCCAGCGTGCCTGCACGAAGTGTCCTGTCCATCGTATCCGCGCCTCCTCTGGCAACAGGCGGAAGAATACGAAAGCCTAAGTGGGAAATATATGTTATGATTTAGGGGAGGTTGGATTTTTTCCTAATATTCTGAGGAATATTCGAGAATTTACCTAAGGGATAGCTATGCTGGACGAGATCGATATCCGCATGCTGACACTGTTGTCGAACAATGCCCGTGTCTCGCTGAAAGAACTTGCCGGGGCGGTGGGCCTCTCTTCTCCCAGTGCTGCCGAGAGGCTGAGGAAGTTGGAGGAGCGGGGCGTTGTCGAGGGGTACGCCGTTGCCATCAATCACGCGGCCGTCGGCTATACGTTGCAGGCAATCGTGCGCGTCCGACCGTTGCCGGGCCAGCTTCACATCGTCGAGCGATTGATCCAGGAGCTTCCGCAATGCGTGGAATGCGACAAGGTGACCGGCGACGACTGCTTCATCGCCCGGCTGTATCTCCGGTCCATGGAGGAACTCGATACCGTGCTGGACGGCATTGCAGAGCGGGCGCAGACCAACACCTCCCTCGTGAAGTCTACCCCGGTCAAGCGCCGCCTGCCGCCGCTCTGAAGCGCAACTCGTCTGCGTTTCGCTCTAGAATTCTGCCATCGGCGAAAGGCAGAACGGAGCGTCAGGTACGATTCCTTGCGGGTCGCGTACCATGAACACGAGATCACCCGCCTCCTGCTCGGGGACGCCGTCCCATTCCAGGCGGTCTGGCGGAAAATGGACGGTGACCTTTGATGCTGTTGCCGAAAGCGCGCCCCTTATTTCCGCAAGCGGCGGGATGCGGCTTCCCACGATGTCAAGCAATTCGAAGCGGTCCTCACCCGGATCCCGCCAGGCAATCACTGCCCTCCCGTCGGCAAGCACATGCAGTCGCACCGAGTCGAGGAGATGCGCATTCAACAGGAACATTTCGGCCTGTCCCAAAACGGAAAAGCGGTCCGACACCGGCGTGCGTACCGCAAGCAGTTGTCTGAGAAGGGCAATGTCTGTCGGATCACTGATCTCCAGCGGGCGCGCGGCAGAAACGCTCAGGCTCGCTTGCGGTGCGAAGCCGGCGAAGTGATGCTGCGGGAGCGTCCGGAACCCGTGCCTCCGGTAGAGGTCAGGCTTGTCGGTATAGAGCACGACGATGTCGAAACCCGCTTCGTCGCACCGTTGGAGGGTTCGTGATGTCAGTGCACGGAAGAGCCCGCGACCGCGATACTCCGGCCGCACGGCGCCCGATTGCAGCCCGGCTGCCTCAACGCGCTTGCCGTCAATCAGGAGAGGCATTGCGAATGCGCTGAGATTTGCGACACAGCGTCCAGCCGCGTCGAAATAGGCAGAGGGCATGCTCACCCGCGGCGGACCGCCGAACCTGGCGAGCGGGCTGATGTCTATCCCGAAAATGTCGGCGAGCAGGTCCCTGATGGCCGACCAGCCTGCCGGGTTGTTGAAATAGTCTTCCCGGTAGACGAGGTCGGCGCTGCAGCTCATGCAGTGCCTGTGGAGCCGAACCCGCCGGCGCCACGCCCGGTCTCGCTTGCCTCGCCAACTTCCGCGATGACCGCCTGAACGACAGGTGCGACAACCATCTGCGCGATCCGCATTCCGCGCTCGATGGCGAAATCCTCGTCTCCGAGGTTGATGAGAAGGACCTTGACCTCTCCACGATAGTCGCTGTCAATCGTGCCGGGCGTATTGAGGCAGGTGATCCCGTGCTTGAAAGCCAGGCCGGAACGCGGACGCACCTGTCCCTCGTAGCCAAGCGGAATCTCGAAGATGAGGCCTGTCGGCACCAGCGCCCGCGCACCCGGCTTCAGCACCATCCGCTCGCCCTCGGCAAGCGCTGCGCGAAGGTCCATGCCGGCAGCGCCCGGTGTCTCGTAGGCGGGCAGGTCCAGCCCGGCGCCGTGGGGCTGCCGGACGACGGTGACGTTGGGAAGGGTGGGGATCGGCTTTGTCATGCAGGGCATAAGCGGCGCGGCGCTTCCCCTCGTCAATTGCATCTTGCCTTCGGAGACTGTAAAGACGCCGGCAACTCACAGGAATCTCGTCGCATGACTGAAAGTCTGGCCGAGGCGGTCTCCCGCCGCCGCACATTTGCTATTATCGCGCACCCGGACGCGGGCAAGACCACACTCACCGAGAAGCTGCTGCTTTTCGGGGGAGCGATCCAGCTCGCCGGCGAGGTCAAGGCGAAGAAGGATCGCATCCAGACCCGCTCGGACTGGATGAAGATCGAGCGCGAGCGCGGCATTTCGGTCGTCACCTCGGTGATGACGTTCGAGTACGAAGGCAACGTTTTCAACATCCTCGATACGCCCGGTCACGAGGATTTCGCTGACGACACCTATCGCACGCTGACCGCCGTGGATGCGGCCGTGATGGTCATCGACGCTGCCAAGGGTATCGAACCGCGTACCTTGAAGCTGTTCGAGGTCTGCCGCATGCGCGATATCCCGATCATCACCTTCATCAACAAGATGGACCGCGAGAGCCGCGACCCCTTCGAGATCCTGGACGAGGTCGAGGAGAAGCTGGCGCTCGATTGTGCGCCCATCACCTGGCCGATTGGCCGCTCGAAGACATTCTGCGGGTCTTACCACCTCTCGACCAACGAAGTCCGCGGCTCCGACACGCAAGAGCGGCTCACCAAGGTCAACGACCCGGAGATGGCATCCCATCGCCTGCCGGAAAACGAGCGCGAGACCTTTGTCGACGAGCTTACGCTGGCGATCGAGGCCTGCAAGCCGTTCGACAGGAAGGCCTTCCTGGAGGGACACCTGACGCCCGTCTTCTTCGGCTCGGCGCTTCGCAACTTCGGCGTCCGCGATCTCATCAACGCGCTCGGATCCTTTGCGCCGCCCCCGCGCGACCAGGTCGCCGACACCCGCACCGTCCATGCGGCGGAAGACAGGATGACCGCCTTCGTCTTCAAGATCCAGGCGAACATGGACCCGAACCATCGTGACCGCATCGCCTTTGCCCGGGTCTGCTCGGGCAAGCTGGAGCGCGGCATGAAGGCAAGGCTTTCGCGCACCGGCAAGCAGCTCGGCCTGACGGCCCCGCAGTTCTTCTTCGCCTCGCAGCGCCAGCTTGCCGATACGGCCTACGCCGGAGACGTCGTCGGCATCCCCAATCACGGGACGCTGCGCATCGGTGATACTCTGACCGAAGGCGAGGCGCTCGTTTTCGAGGGCGTGCCGAACTTTTCGCCGGAAATCCTCCGCCGCGTGCGTCTCGAGGATGCGATGAAAGCGAAGAAGCTGAAGGAAGCCCTTCAGCAGATGGCGGAAGAGGGCGTCGTTCAGCTCTTTTCGCCAGAAGACGGTTCACCGGCAATCGTCGGCGTCGTTGGTGCGCTGCAGCTCGACGTGCTCAAGGAGCGCCTGCAGGCGGAGTATGGTCTGCCGGTTTCCTTCGAGATGTCGCGCTTTTCCGTATGCCGTTGGGTATCGGCCGAACAGTCGGCCGATCTTGAGAAATTCCTCACCGCGCGGCGCGGCGACATTGCCCGCGATCTGGACGGCGATCCGGTCTTCATGGCCCAGGATGCCTTCTCGCTTCGCTACGAGGCTGAACGTTACCCGGCTATCAAGATGGTTGCGATCAAGGAGTATCACGTCGCCAAGGCGGCGTGATACCGCGCCGGCAGCAACCGTCAGTCCGCCACGAAAACAAAAGCGCCGTCCTTGCGCTCGGCATGGCCGATTCCCGGATAGGCCCAGTGATATCCGAGCAGCTTCGTGCGGCTGGTCGCCGCTTCCTCGATCAGGGCCTTGCGGGTCTTGAGCGCGATCTCGGGCTCAGTGTCGAATCCGAAGTGCCAGTCGGGATGTTCGAAGAAGACGATGTTGCTGGTCGCTGCATCGCCGGTGATGAGCAGTCCGTCGTCCCCGTCCAGCCGCAGTGAAATGTGGCCCGGCGTATGGCCCCGGGTGTCGAGGACATGCATGCCCGGTACAATCTCGTCCCCTGGCTTCACCAGAGTGAGCCGGTCCTGCACGGCGGACAGATCCCTTTTTGCGCCCTTTGCAAAGCCATGCAGGGCTTCCGGCCGCTTTCTCTCGAAGTCCGGATCGGCCCAGAACTCCCATTCTGCGGCGCTGACGAAATAATCGGCATTTGGATAAAGCAGCTTTCCCTCCGGCGTCACCGTCGCGCCCGAGTGATCGGGATGCACATGGGTGAAGACGACCTTGGTGATGGAGGCGGGATCGACGCCTGCCGCCCTGAGGTTGCCGGCGAGCTTTCCGGCACTCTCCTGGAAGTTCCCTCCTGAACCGATGTCGACCAGGATTAGTTCGTTGCCGGTCCGTATGAGGGGAATGTTGACCTGCACGGGAGCGCTTGCGGCATCGCCTCCAAGGCGCCTGAGGATTGCCGGCCGCTCTTCGGGTGCGGCATCGGGAAGGATTACTTCCGCCGGCAGGGTGAGAAAACCGTCGCTCAGCACCGTGAGGTCGAATTTGCCGTGGCTGAGGTGACGTGTTTCTGCGGCGAAGGCACCGGCAGGAATGAGGCTCGTGGCGGCGAGGGAGGCACTGCCGGCAAGAAATGTCCGGCGGTCGAGAGAGAGATCGGCAAACTTATTGAAACGGGTCATGGTCGTCTTCCTTGTTCGCAAGAAGAGAAAATTGGCGCCGCCCTGAAGGAAGAGGGCGGCGCCGGCCCGAGGGAGGATCAGGACTTGGCGAATTCGAGCAGATCGGCGTTCAGTTGCTCCTTGTGCGTGTCGGTAATGCCGTGCGGGGCACCCGGATAGACCTTCAGGATGGCATGGGGCACGAGCTTCTTCGAGGCCCGGCCGGCGGCGTCGATCGGCACGATCTGGTCGTCGTCACCGTGGATGATGATCGTCGGAATGTCGAACTTCTTCAGGTCCTCGGTGAAGTCGGTCTCGGAGAATGCCTTGATGCTGTCGTAGGTATTCTTGTGGCCGCCCGTCATGCCTTGCAGCCAGAAGCTGTCGATCATCCCCTGGGAAGCCTTCGCACCCGGGCGGTTGAAGCTGAAGAATGGGCCCGAGGCGATGTCCTTGTAAAGCTGCGAGCGGTCAGCGATGGAGGCGGCGCGAATGCCGTCGAAGACCTCGATGGGCAGGCCGCCGGGGTTGGCCGCAGTCTTGACCATCAGCGGTGGCACGGCGGAGATCAAGCCCGCCTTTGCAACGCGGCTCGTCCCGTGCCGGCCGATATAGCGAGTGATCTCGCCGCCGCCGGTGGAGAAGCCGGCCAGGAAGATGCCGTTGAGGTCCAGTTGCTCGATCAGGTCAGCAAGGTCGTCGGCATAGTGGTCCATGTCGTTGCCGTCCCAGGGTTGGCTGGAGCGTCCATGGCCGCGACGGTCGTGGGTGATGACGCGGAAGCCGTTGTTGGCGAGGTGGAAGGCCTGCGCCTCCCAGCTGTCGGACGAAAGCGGCCAGCCGTGGCTGAGGATGACCACCGGGCCGTCCTTCGGGCCCCAGTCCTTGTAGTAGATTTCGACGCCATCGCGGGTGATGATCTTGCTGCCCATAGTCCTTGCTCCTTCTGCGCTCGCCTGAGTGGCTGCTGTTGCTGCCTTTGCGGGGGAATTGACTGCGGTGACTGCGGCTGCCGTTGCGGCGGCGCCAAACGCGCCGGCCAGCATGTTGCGGCGGGAAATCGTTGCCGTTGCGATAGCGGTGGTTGCCTTTGCCTGTGCCATGACCGTGATCCTTCGTGTGTTGAAACCTGCGCTCCGTTCCGAAGCTGTGATTGAATTGATATTCCCGCCCGCCTAACCTCTCGACTGGCAAAGCTGACAACGATGGGGGCAGAATTGACAAAGGCGATGACCAACGAGCCGGCCGAGATCGGCATCGTGGTTCACGAGGAAGCGCTCATGTCGGCCGTCTACGGCCTGACGGACATGTTCAACGTCGCCAACCTCCAGAGCAGCGAGCATCACGGGACGAATGCGCCCCAGCTCAGGGTGAGCCATTGGAAACTCGGTCAGGACGGCTCGGTGACGCGCGGCTTCGACAGCCATCCCGGACTGCCGGCGGGGACGTTGTCGGCGCTCATCCTGCCGCCGACGCTTTCGGTGGAGTTGCAGATGAAGCGTGATCTGCGGGAGGTATCCGCGTGGCTTCAGCAGCGTCATGCGGAGGGAACGGTCGTCAGTTCTGTCTGCGGCGGCGCCTATCTCCTGGCGGAGTCAGGGCTGGTCCAGGGGCGGGCGCTGACGACCCACTGGTCGCATGCCGAGCAGATTGCCCGCCGCTTCCCGCAGGTGCATGTGGATACCGACAAGTTGATGATCGACGAGGGTGACATCATCACCACCGGGGGGATGATGGCCTGGATCAATCTCGGGCTCAAGATGGTCGACCGCTTCATGGGATCGACCGTGATGCTGGCCACCGCGCGCTTCATGGTCGTTGATCCCGGGCACGCGAGCAAAGTTACTACAGTGTCTTCGCCCCGCGCATGGATCATGGCGATGCGGTAATCCTCAAGATCCAGCACTGGCTGCATGGAGTGAATACGAAGGGTATCACGGTCGAGGCGATGGCTGATAGGGCCGGCCTTGGCGAGCGCACGTTCCTGCGCCGTTTCCAGAAGGCGACGGGCATCAATCCGACGGAATACTGCCAACGGCTCAGGATCGCGAAATCGCGGGAGCTTCTTGAGCGCTCCTATCTGTCGATCGAACAGGTGGCCTGGCAGAGCGGCTATGACGACAGCAACGCCTACCGGAAGATCTTTCGCAAAATTCTCGGCATCTCGCCGAGCGAGTACCGCATGCGGTTCTCGATTGCTGACGGTCCTCGGCATCCGCAACTCGATGGCCCCGCGCTCGCCGTCTGACACCGGCCATGCGTTGGGCGGTAATCCTATGACACCAGCCGGGAGGCGGCCGCCATCACGTCCTGCGGCTTCGGCACCCCGAACATCAGGCTTCCGCCGCCTTCGGCTTCAGTAAAGGCCCACCGGACGATGCCGTCGCGGTCGAGCAGGAATTCGCCGATCAGCTGGCCGCCTGCCAGCGTGTTCGTCTTGTCGTCGTCCTCGGTCCAGTCGTAACCGTCCAGCTTATTGAGGTAGGGAGCTGCCGTCTCAAGATTCATCGGTTCCGGCAGTTCGCCGGGCATGTCGATGCGCATCGATGAGACAGTGGGCATGGAGACCTTCCGGGGCCACTCGTCCTCATTCTCGGTGAACTCGAGATTGGGCAGACCAAAGGCCCGATGCGAAATCCGGTCCGGGTCGGAGGCGGCAAGAAAGCTCGGCAGGGGATGATAGCGGAAATAGAGCCGCGCGCGGTCCGCGGGCGTGTTCACCACCGTGAGGCTGTCGATGCCTTTTTCCCGCAGCGGACCCGCGAGGTTCGCCATCGCCGCAATCTGTCGGCGGCAGAACGGACATTGCAATCCACGGAACAGTCCCACGAGAACAGGGGTTTGCCCGCGAAAATCGTCGATTGCGACCGTGCCACCCCGGGTAATGGCTTCGAGTACGACGTTTGGTGCCCGTTCTCCCAGCTGCAACGGCATCGGTCTTTCCAGCTTCTCTTCGTTCATGGGTGGAACCCTCGCTAGTCGAGAAACGGCAGGATCATCAGCGCTTCGGGGTTGAGTCCGTGCTGCGCGCAGATCTCCTGCGCCAGATCGAAGTAGCGCTCGGCCTCCTTTACGTCGTCGCAATCCAGGCTGAGCGTTGCGAGCCCATCATAGCACGGAAACAGCAGCTGTGCCTCACCGCTGTCGCGGGCGAGCTCGAGCGCCTGCAGATAGTGTTTGCGTGCCAGATCAGCCTGCCCGTGGCATTGATAGATCTGCCCGAGCACGAGCATGGGGACGGGGAGGTGATCGCGCTGGTCGAGGTCCTGATCGAGCGCCAGCGCCTCCTTTGCCGCCGGCAACCCTTCCGTCATGCAGCGGTCCGTGAACGTGCAGTAGGCCACTGCGAGGTTTGTCAGCAGCCGCGCCTGATGTCCTAGATCGCCGATCCTCTTCGCCATCGCGTATCCCCTGGTGCAAACGTCGATCGCAAGCGCCGGATCCGTATCGGTGTAGAGGACACTCAGATTGGTGTAGCCCGGCAGGCTGGGCCGGGCAGGTCCGCATCGAGCGCCGTGTTCACGCCGTTCTCGACTTCCGCGATCGCCTCGCGGTTCCGCCCCATCCGGGCAAGCGCGATCCCCTTGAGATTAAGGGCATTCGCAGTGGCAAGCGCCAGTTCCTCCCGGTATGCGGCAGAAGCATCGATCGGGCAGGCCGAAACGCACCGCAGTGCCTTGTCCGCCCACTCGACCGCAAGCGCGTACTCCCCGGTGCGGAAGGCCAGATGACCGCGCTCATGCCAGAGCTCCGCCTCTTCGATCGGCGCGTCCGCCTCGTCCAAGAGACTGGCGGCTTCGGAGAAATGCGACTGCGCCCGGTCGCGATTGCCAGCGTCAAAGGCAAGTCGGCCGAGCTTGCGCAGGATCCGGGACCCGCTGGCGGGATTGCCCTGGACCCGATAGGCATCCAGAAGGGCGTTGTAGTGGGCAACGGCGGTGTCGCGGCGGCCCGCCTGCCCCGAAAGATCGGCCAGCCGTTCGCAGGGAATGAGCCAGCGATCGTCGGTGCGATCATCGAGGGCGGCCAGCGCCTCGGCGTAGAGCCTGACTGCATCCTCGTTGGCATAGGCCTTGCGGGCGAGATCCCCTGCCGCGATCAGGTAGGTTGCGCCCTTTGCCTTGGCTGTCGAGCGGACGAAGTGGTAGCCGAGTGCCGCCGTCTGCTCGATGTGATGGGCAAGTGCGCCCGTTCTGCGCTCCAGCGCCTCGCCCACCAGGCCGTGAAGCTCGCTGCGTCGCTTGACGAGGAGGTTGTCGTAGATGACCTCGTGGAAGAGCTTTTGCCGGAAGCGATAGCGTGCAAAGGACAACGCCGCGTCATCCGCCGTTTCCTCCAGGATGTCTGCCTCGCAGAGGAGATTGATGCCGCTTTCTAGGTCGCCCTGCCCAAGCTCAAGGGATCTCAGGAGGCCGATGTCGAAACTGGTGCCGATCACCGCGGCGGCCTGGGCGAGCCTGCGCGCATCGGCCGGCAGGCGATCGAAGCGGGCGAGTATCAGCGCCTGGATCGTCAGGGGTATCTCGGCCGCCGCGTCTCCTTGAGGGGCCATCGGATTTGTCCCATCCGTTGGAAGAGCTCCCGACTCCATCAGATTTCGGAGGATTTCCTCCAGGAAGAATGGGTTTCCGCTGGCGCGCGCCACGATCCGCTCACGCATTTCGTTTGCGGGCGTGCTACCGCCGAGAAGTGCGGAGAGCAAAGCCGAACTGTCGCTGATCCCGAGCGGGACGAGGCGGATGGTCGTCAGGCTCGCCTTGGCCGAATTCAGGATATCGGTCTCGAATGCCGGTCGGTGGGTGATGAGAAGCATGAGCCGGTTCCGGCCGAGCCGGTCCATTACGAAGCGAAGGATTTCCAGCGAGGCGACGTCGGCCCAGTGCAAGTCCTCGATGACCAGGACCAAAGGCGCCTTTTGCAACCGCCGTTCGAAAATCGTGAGGGTCGCGTGGAAGATCTGCCGGCGCAGTTGGTCGGGCTCAAGGTGCGTGAGTACGCCCTCTGGATCCCCGAACCCCATCGTGAACAGGAAAAGCGGGCGCCATCGTTCGATCTGTTCAGAATCGAGCCCAAGCGAGCCGAGACCCCTTTCGAGCAGTTGGCGGGAGAGGTCGAGCGATGCCGCCGGATCGATCCCGTAGGCACACCGCAAGATCGAGGCCAGCGTTCCGTAGGATGGGTCGCCGAGTGAGGAGCAGGCCACCTGACGGACGACCACGTCGGAGAACCTGGGGTCGTCGGCGATGGAGGCAAGGAACTCCTTCACAAGCCTCGTCTTGCCGATCCCGGCCTCGCCGATCAGCCGAACCAACTGGGTCGCACCGTCGAGCACAAGCTCCAGGCACCGAACCATGGCTGAAAGTTCAGTGTCGCGTCCGATCATGGGAGCCCGGAGGCCGAGGATCTCCAGTCCCCGCGGTGTCAGCGCTGCCGCGATGCGGTCCTCGAGCCGGTAGACGGCAGTCATTTCGGCCTTTCCCCGGAACGGCAAGGTTCCGAGACCTTCGAAGGAGAAGGCGTGCCGGGTAAGTCGCTCTGTCACCGCGCCGACCAGTATGTCGCCCGGTCCAGCCATTGCCTGAAGGCGTTGCGCCGTGTTCACGGTGTCGCCGGTCACCGAATAGGATTTGCTGTCGCCCGCACCGAGCGTGCCGGCAACGACCGGGCCCGTGTTGACGCCTATGTGGAGTGGCAGGGGTTGGCGCAGTCGGTGGCTCCATAAGCCTTCGATCCGCGCGACCCGGCGCTTCATGTCCAGAGCGGCAAGCAAAGCCCTTTCCGGATCTCCCTCGTTGGCGACCGGTGCACCGAAGAGCGCAAGCAGCGCATCGCCGATGAACTTGTCGACATAGCCCCCGTATCTGTTCACCGTGTCGTTCAGCTCTTCGAAAAGCTCGTTCTGGAGAGCGCGCAGCGTTTCCGGATCCAGTCGCTCGCCGAGCGCGGTGAAGCCGCAGAGATCGGCGAAGAGGACGGTCACGATACGGCGATCGGCATCGGCCTGCTTCGGCGAAGCAGCTGTACTTCCCCGCTCAACGATCGCCTGACGTCGCTCCACGGGTTCTGCATGCGCTGGCGTAACGCCGTTGCCGTTTCCGGGAGGAGCGACGCTCGTTCCGCATTGCGGGCAAAAGGCGAACTCAGGCGGGCAGAGGTATCCGCATGCGGAGCAGGCACGCGCCTGTCTTGCCCCGCATCGGGGACAAAAGGCAAAACCGCTCTGGATATCGAACCCGCATGCGGCGCAATTCATCGGACTTGGGTCCCGAAAGCCTTGGCCGGCGTGCTCCGGTTCAAGCGAAGCGCCGACAGTCACGGATAATGAGCCTCGCATTTCCGGTTGGCAAGCGGATGCCATGCATGCCGCTAGTCGAGAAGGCTGCGAATTTTTGTAATGACAGTGCGGCGCTCATCTGCGAAAAGGGGCGCGAGAGACAGGGGCGTTCGTCGCGAGGCGGGCTGAGAAGTACCCTTTGAACCTGAACCAGATAATGCTGGCGGAGGGAGTCGCTTGGGGACCCGGCCATCGCTTGTTTCCCCGGTGTTCTTCCCCCGCCCGGAAAGGGCAAGATGGACACCGTATCTTCGATCGAATCCGACATCATATCGCCGGGTGCGCTGCTTGCGGAATTGCGCTCGTCGCCACCACTCGTGCAGTGCATCACCAACTTCGTCGCGATGAACATCGCCGCCAACGTGCTGCTCGCCGTCGGGGCTTCTCCCGCGATGGTCCATGCAGCCGAAGAGGCCGGCGAGTTCGCGCGCATCGCCGGCGGGTTGACGATCAACATCGGCACCATTTCTCCCGCCTGGAGCGACGGGATGAAATCGGCGGCGCAGGCCGCGGTCGCCAATGGAAAGCCCTGGGTGCTCGATCCCGTGGCGCATTTTGCCACCGCATATCGGCAGAAGATCGTCGCGGAGCTCCTTGCGCTCCGCCCGACCATCATTCGCGGCAACGCCTCCGAAATCATCGCGCTTGCCGGCGGAAGCTCGAGCGGGCAGGGGGTCGACAGCCGTGACAGCGTGGAGCAGGCGGAAGATGCAGCGCGTTCGCTCGCATCGCAGTCCGGGGCGGTCGTCGCGGTAACGGGACGCATCGACTTCGTCACCGACGGCGCAAGAAGCGTCAGGATCGGTGGAGGTTCTGAGCTTATGCCGCGTGTGACAGCGCTTGGCTGCTCGCTCACCTGCCTCGTCGGTGCCTTTGCCGCCGTCAGGCCGATGCAGCCCTTCGAAGCCACGGTTGCGGCGCTTGCGACCTTCGCCGTTGCCGGCGAGAACGCCGGAAAGACGGCCGAGGGACCGGGTTCATTCTCCTGGCGGTTCCTCGATGCTCTTGCGGCACTCGATCCCGCAACGCTCGACGCAGAAGCAAGGTTGAGCAACGCATGAAAAACTTCGATCTCTCCCTGTACCTCGTCCTCGATCCCGTCCTCTGCGCGGGGCTGGGCATGCTGGAAACGACACGCATGGCCGTTGCCGGCGGTGCCACCATGGTGCAGCTGCGGTCCAAGGACGCGAGGACGTCGGAACGTATCGACCTCGGTCGGGCGCTGAAATCCGCGCTCGCCGGCACCGGCGCAAAGCTCATCGTCAACGACGATATCGAGGCGGCTCTCGCGATCGGTGCCGACGGTCTGCACGTCGGGCAGACCGACCTGTCGGCTACGACAGCGCGCGAACGCATCGGCCGAACCATGATACTCGGTCTTTCCGTGGGTACCGAGCCGCTTGCCGCCGGTATCGACGCGGGCACCGTCGATTATGCCGGCATCGGTCCGATCTTCGCGACCTCCACGAAGCCCGACCACCAGCCGCCGATCGGCTTCGACGGCCTGCGGGCCATGACGAGGGTATGCCCCGTCCCTGTTGTCGCCATAGGAGGGTTGAAGGAGATGCATGTGGGCGATGTGTTCCTGGCCGGAGCCGATGGGCTTGCTGTGGTATCGGCCATTTGTGGAACGCCGGATCCTGAGCGCTCGACCCGCGCAATCGGCAAGTCAATCGCCAATGCGAGACGGGAGGCCTGCGATGATCCGCAACGTCCTCTCCATCGCGGGCTCCGATCCATCCGGCGGGGCCGGCATTCAGGCCGACCTCAAGGCGTTCTCGGCGTGCGGCGTCTATGGCATGGCGGCATTGACCGCGCTGACCGCCCAGAATACCCGCGGCGTATCTGCCGTGCATCCACTGCCACCGGATTTCGTCGTGGCGCAGATCCGGGCCATCTTCGCCGATATTCGCGTGGATGCGGTGAAGATCGGCATGATCGCTGATGCGGCGATCGCCGGAGCGGTCGCCGATGCGCTCGCCCCGCATCACGGCATACCCATTGTGATCGACCCCGTGATGATCGCAAAGGGAGGTGCGGCCCTTCTTGTCTCGGATGCGATCGATGCACTGACGACGCGGCTCCTGCCTCTTGCAACCGTGCTGACACCGAACCTGCTGGAAGCCGCCGCGCTCCTTGGCGTGGGGGAAGCGAAGGACAGGGAGACAATGGCGGACCAGGCGAAGCGGCTTCGCGCAATGGGGCCGACCCATGTGCTGGTCAAAGGGGGACACCTCGGCGGCCCCGAGAGCCCCGATGTGCTCGCGACCCCAGGCGGCTTGTCGTGGTTCGAGGCGAAGCGCATCGAGACCGCGAACACCCATGGGACAGGATGCTCGCTTTCCAGCGCCATTGCAGCGGAACTCGCAAAGGGTGCGGGGCCGGAAGAAGCCGTTTCATCGGCAAAGGGTTTCCTGGCGGGCGCGGTGGCCGATGCCGGGCAACTATCTGTCGGGTCCGGCCATGGCCCGGTGCATCATTTCCATCGGCTCTGGGCTGCTGCCGGCATCGGGACCTGATCGCCGTCGAACGGTAAGTTACCCCCGCTCATCGCCCGGCAAGGCCGCGCATTCGCCGAACCAGTTTGCCGCGGAACGGCACCAGATCTGCCTGCTGGGGCGCAGATGCGCACGCTGATTGATGCTGCCCCAGCGGATGCCCCAGGTGTCCCCGTCTTCGTCCGTGCCCGTGGTGAAGAGAGGCGAACCGCACTCGGGGCAAAAGTATTGCAGCCTCCTGCGGCCGTTTTCGCCGATCTTCACATAGAGCTTCGGCGGATTGCTGCCGATCCGGATCTTGTCGCGTTCGGTGATGGCCGTGACACGATAGGGCGAGCCCGTCATCCGCTGGCAGTCGGTGCAGTGGCAGAGCGACACCATCCGCGGATCGATCTCCGCTTCATAGGTCACGTGGCCGCAATGGCATTGGCCGTCGATATGCATCCGCTCTTCCCCGCTTTCGCGTCGTCGATCAGGCCGCGAGCATACCACAGTCTCTTGCGGCATTACCCGGGAAGAGAAGCGGGGAGGCGTGACGCCTCACCGCCTGCCTGCCTGGTCAGTGCGCGGGTTTGATGAACGTTCCATTCTGCAGCTCGCGCATGGCCTGCTGCAGCTCCTCCCGCGTGTTCATCACGATCGGCCCATGCCAGGCGACCGGCTCCTGGATAGGCTTGCCTGTCACGAGAAGGAAGCGGATACCCTTCTCGCCGGCCTGGACCGTGATGTGGTCTCCGGTATCGAACACGACCAGGGTCCGGTCGCCCGAGAGGTCACGGATATTGAGTTCTTCGCCGGCGAACTCCTTCTCGACTTTCACGCCAAACGGCTTGGAAGCATCGCGGAAGGTGCCGGATCCGGCAAATATGTAAGCGAATGCTGACCGATAAGCATCGATCGGCAGTGTCTTCTTCTGCCCGGGAGGAACGGAGACATCGAGATAGACTGGTTCTGCCGCAATCCCGTCGACCGGCCCGGACTTGCCCCAGAAACTGCCGCTGATGATGCGGACAGCGGTGCCGTCGTCATCGACCACGACCGGAATATCGGCCGCTTTGATGTCCTGGTAGCGCGGTGACGTCATCTTGAGCGACGACGGCAGGTTGGCCCAGAGCTGGAAGCCGTGCATGCGGCCTGCGAAATCTCCCTTGGGCATCTCCTGATGGAGAATACCGCTCCCCGCCGTCATCCACTGCACGTCGCCGGCCCCCATCAGGCCCCGATTGCCAAGACTGTCGCCGTGCTCGACGGTTCCTGCAAGCACGTAGGTGATCGTTTCGATGCCGCGATGAGGATGCCACGGGAAGCCCCGGATGTAATCCTTGGGATCGTCGTTGCGGAAATCGTCCATCATGAGAAAAGGATCGGTCATCGAGGGATCCCCGAAGCCGAAGACGCGGTGCAGCTTCACGCCGGCGCCTTCCATGGTGGGGCGGGCAATACTCTCGTGCTTTACGGGTCTGAGCGACATTGAGGTTCCTTTCGCGTGACTTGCTGGCCAATATAGGCTCCGCCATCCGCTTCAGAAACCATGAGCGGCGGAAACGCAGTGTTCACGCTCCGCTATAGTTTCGCCAAGATTGGCCTGTCCCTCGTTGCCTGTGAACCGCCCGATTCTTTCCAGGAGTTTACTTTCGTTAACGCATTTTTACCGAATACGCCCGACAATCGGATGCGTCTTATGGTTAATGCCTCATGAATGCGCCGGATTGACGATGTCCGGCGAAGGAAGCGAGAACCTGATGTGCCGCTGGGCAGCCTACCGCGGAGAACCGCTCTACCTCGAAGAAATTGTTTCCTCGCCTGCACATTCCCTCATCGAACAGTCCCATTGCGCCACGCGCGCAAAGACGGCGACGAACGGCGATGGCTTCGGCATCGCCTGGTATGGTGACCACCCCCACCCGGGGCGCTACCGTGACATCCTGCCGGCCTGGTCGGACTGCAATCTGAAGAGTCTCGCCCGCCAGATCAGATCACCGCTCTTCCTCGCCCACGTGCGCGCCGCCACCGGAGGCGGTACCCGGCGGGACAATTGTCATCCCTTCGTCCACGATGTCTGGTCGTTCATGCACAACGGCCAGATTTCGGATTTCGAGCATCTGCGCCGGCCTCTCGAAACCATGCTGGACAACGACCTCTATGCTGCGCGGACCGGTGCCACCGACTCCGAATTGCTGTTCCTGCTCGCACTGCAGTTCGGGCTCGACCGCGACCCGCTGGGGGCGGTTGCCGAGACGGTTGCCTTTGTGGAACGTCTGGCGGGCCACCTCGAGCGCAGGGTCCTCGTGCGCTTCACCGCCGCATTCTCGAACGGGCGGAAACTCTATGCCGTCCGCTATGCAACCGATTTCCGGGCACCCACGCTTTACGCTGCCCCGATGGGTGGCCGCGGCGGCTACTGCCTCGTATCGGAACCCCTCAACGATGATAGCGAGGCCTGGGTGGAAATCCCTGATGGCTGCGCAGTGGTTCTTGATGAGGACGGCGTGGATGTTTGCCTGTTCTCACCGGCCGGGCGTCCCGCCGAGGCGATCGAGAAGCTGGCACTGGCGCTCTAGGGCCGAAGCGAGGCGGTGCGGCAACAGATCCGCGGCCGCGGCCAATTTCCGCCCTGAAGCCGTCCCTCGCGGCGCTCCTCAGCGGGGCTTCCTCGCCGCTGGCTCCGTCGTGCGCTCCGCAATCAGCGCCGCCAGACGTTCCGCCACCTCTTCCTTGGCGAGTTCGGGCCACTGTTCGGTGCCGCCGGCCGAAATGATCCTGACGCTGTTTCTGGGGCCTCCCATGATGCCGGTCGCTGGAGAGACATCGTTTGCGACGATGAAGTCGGCGCCCTTGCGCTGAAGCTTGGCGCGCCCGTTCTCCTCCACATTCTGGGTTTCCGCGGCAAAACCGATCACGAGCTTCGGCCGCAGCGCATGATGGCCAATCGTCTTGAGGATGTCCGGGTTCTCCGCAAGCTGGAGGGCCGGGGGCACGCCGTCGGCCTGTTTCTTCACCTTTTCGGATGCCTCGGAGGCGACGCGCCAGTCCGCGACGGCCGCCACCATGACAGCAATGTCGGCGGGAAGTTCGGCGAGCACGGCGTTCAACATTTCCTCCGCGCGCTCGACCCGCACGACGGTGACGCCTTCGGGATCGGGAATGGTCACCGGACCGGTGACCAGCGCAACGTCTGCGCCGAGCTTTGCGAGAGCTGCGGCTATCGCATGCCCCTGACGGCCGGATGAGCGGTTGGCTATGTAGCGGACGGGATCTATGGGCTCGTGCGTCGGGCCCGACGTCACAATCGCCTTTCTCCCGGCGAGTGGTTTCGGTTGGTCGTCGAGCAGGGTTTCAGCGCGTGCCACGATCTCCAGCGGCTCGGCCATGCGTCCGGCTCCTGCCTCTCCGCTCTCGGCCATCTCGCCGCTGTTCGGGCCGATGAACCGGATGTGGTCGGCGCGAAGCGTCTCGACGTTTCTCCGGGTTGCAGGATGCGCCCACATCTTCGGGTTCATCGCCGGAGCGACCAAGACCGGACGATCGGTGGCGAGCAGAATGGTCGAGGCGAGGTCGTCCGCAAGTCCGTTCGCCATCTTCGCCATGAGGTCGGCGGTGGCCGGCGCGACGATCACCAGGTCGCACTCCCGCGCCAGCCGGATGTGGCCGACGTCTTGCTCGTCCTCGCGCGAGAACACGTCCGTATAGACGCGATCGGCTGCGAGCGCGCCCACGGCAAGTGGCGTCACGAATTGCTGCGCACCCGCGGTCATGACCGGACGCACGGCTGCCCCGCGCTCGCGAAGGCGGCGGATCAGGTCAAGGCTCTTGTAGGCCGCGATGCCGCCCGAGATGATGAGGAGAATACGTTTGCCGGCTACGGACATGGGGTACTCCGAATACTGCAGGCCTGAACTGTCACGCCCGTCGAAAGCCAGCTGGCGGGCGGTCGGCACTGTCGTAGCTGTTCCCGCGTCGAATTCCAAGATGCAACGGGGTGCGCAATGCGTCGGTCATGGTCGCGAGGCGGAACGCCCTTCACGAACCCTCGTCCGGAATGTTGAGAATGTGTCCGCAGGCCTTGCAATGCACTGCGTCGGCATCGTGCCGGCCAAGACCGCACTCCGGGCAGGAATAGGTCACCTTGTAGGGGCGGACGATCGCCTGGGCGAGGCGCACGAAAAGCGAGATGCCGATGATCATCGTCACGATCGAGGTCAGCTTTCCGAGCGTCCCCGGCAGCGTAATGTCGCCAAAGCCTGTGGTGGTCACGGTCGCGACTGTGAAATAGAGGGCGTCCACGAAGCCGGCGGCCCCTTCGTCCGCGTAGAAGAAGTTGCTGTAGACGAAGCCGGTCACCACGAAGAGGAAGACCACGAAGTTTACGCAGGCCTGTATCACGTCCTCGTAGGCCTGGTAGCCCCGGCGCCGCAGGAACAGGGTGACCAGCTTGCTCTGGCTGATGGCCCAGATCCTGAGCACGCGAAGAAAGGCGAAGTTCGAGAGCTGGTTCGGAAAGAGCAGTGTTGCGAGGATGATGAAGTCGACCCACGTGAGCGGGCGCGTTAGCCAGTAGCGAAGGTTGGGGGCGATCAGCGCGCGAGCCGCCAGTTCGAACGCAATGACGGCTGCAACGGCAAAGTCGATCACCACGTAGGAGGGGCCCTTGCGCAGGTAGGGCCCGGCGAGGAAGAACAGGATGACCGCCACGTCGATCAAGAGCATCGCGATCTGGAACTGGACGGCTGATGCATCCCCGCCGAAGTAAAGCTGTCTGAGACGACGCCGAAGCGCGTCGACCAAAGGCTGTCTCCGTGTGTCTGGATGCGGCTCGTCCATCATTCCCGACAATTTATACCAAGGACCGGCGATAGGAAGCCCTCAGAACTTGGCCCTGATCGTGCCGAGGATCGTGCGGCCGGGACCCGGAATGCCGTATGCCACCTCGAAGTCGTTGTCGAAGGCATTGAGGAGCTGGAGCCCCGCTTCAAGATGGCCGCTGTCGGATTTCCACCCGAATGCGATGTCTGTGGTGTTGTAGTCGTCGATCTCGGCGCCGATTTTTGCACCGACGCGGGGTCCCACGAAGGTCTGGGCGACGGTTGCCTTCCAGCGCGCCTCGCTGACGTAGGTGAAGCCGACCTGCCCCACATAGTCGGGGATCAGCGGAACGCCGAAGTCACCTCCCGTGACGGGGGTGGTATCCTCGCTGTCGTTCCAGCTCATCGTGCCGAATGCCCCGAGCCCGCCGCCGATCCAGTAGTTGGCGCTGATGCTGAACCGGTCGATCTTGCCCGTGATCGTGTCGAAGTATCCGAGCAGACCCGGGATTTCCATGGCTACGCCGTCGAACGTCTGGTGCTGGTACTCGACGGCCGTGAAAAACCTCTCGCTCCACTCCGCATCCCACCGCACCGCTGCGGTCTCCGTCTGGCCGCCGATGAAGAGGGAAAGGTCGAGCGGCGCAAGGCCGACGGTAGAGATCGGGGACAACGTGTAGTTCGTCGGCATCTGCGTGTCCTGGCGATAGTAGGCACGCAGCCAGTGGTTCTCGATCGGCGCCCAGGCGACCCCAATGCGAGGATCGACCTTGCGAGAGACGTCGCCGTTGTCGATCCAGGTCGCGTAGGCTCCCCCCTCGAACTGGAGGTCGTTCGAAACATCCCAGGTCACGTTCGCATAGAGGCGGGCCGCGTCGCCGTCGCTCGAAAACTCCAGAGGATCGAAGCTGAAATTCCGGATGAGGTCCCACGAATACTCGGACACTTCGCTATCGAAGCGGCTGCCCTCGGCCCGTAACGCACCGTCAGCGGTCCGACGCCGAAGAGATGGCTGACGCCGTATGTCAAATTCTTGTCGCGGAAAGACTGTTCCACCATGAAGGGGCCGTAAGAGTTCTCCATGTAGAAGCTCTGGTCGGTGTGCGTCCTCGACGCGACGGCGAAGGCCTGGATCACATTCTCGTCGGAAATCACATGGTTCCAGGCGCCGCCGACTTCCCGCACCTTGGTCGTTCTCTCGTCAAACGGCGTCGGAAAATCGGATTGCCCCGGGAAACCCCTCTCGACGTTGCGCGTATTCGCGAAAAGGAAGATGCCATCGGTAAGGCTTGGCCGCATGCCCAACTCGAACACCGCCCCCTCGAGATTGTTCTCGTCGTTCGTGCGCTCGCTCTGCGGGTGCGACGTCACGCCCTGGAAGTAGTAGCTGAGCGGAATTGTCGAATAGTTGGTGCCCTGCAGGAGGATGTCGCTGAACCAGCCGGTCTCGCCGCCGATGGAATTGAATCCGCCGCCGATGCCGCCCTCGAAGAAGCTTCTCGTCTCAAGCGAGTTGCGGCGTGTTTCCGAAGCGACGAACAGCGGATCGAGGATCCGCCCCTGCATCACGGACGACACCGTCCCCGATCCACCCTGTATCCGCTCGTCCGGTGAAAGCAGCGGATAGTAGCCGATGAAAGGGGAAACCCGTCCGTCGGCTGCCTCATCGAGATAGGTCGACGACTTGAAGAGATCACGGCTGCGAGCGGCGTAGTACTGGCCCCATTCGCTGAGCCCCAGATTGTCCAGTGTGACCCCCAGGTAGGAGTTAGCCTGGCGGTTCGCATCATATCCGGAATAGAAGCCGCCGCGGGCCTCGCGCCGCCGCAACGCCTCGCGCGCCTGGATGATCGCGTCATCGGCGCGGTACTGGTCCATGGCAATGCCGGCGCGGATCAGTGGAATGGAAGGGTTGTCGCGATCGAACCGGTCGGCGTTGTCCAGCGCCTGCGTCGCTTCGGCATCGGAGCCCAGCTGATAGCTGGCGATCGCAATCCCGATCAGGCTGTCGCCATAGGTGGGATTGACGGCGGAGGCCTCGAGAAGGACCTGCTCGCCCTCTGTGGTCTTGCCGATCCGCAACAGATAGCGACCCTTCGCGGCAAGCACGGCATAGGATTGCGGATCGAGGGACTCGGCGATGTCGATCTCGGCCTTGGCAGCCTTCACCTGATCATTGTCCAGGAGGAAACGGGCATAGTTCGCGCGCAGAACCGCGCTTTCCGGATTGAGCGAAATCGCAAGCTGGTGGGCGGCATCCGCTTCCACGATCGCATTGCGCTCGCTCTGGACAAGGCCGATCTCGTTCCAGACGGCGTCAGAGCCCGGAGCAACTTCGGCCGCACGCGTCAACTCCTTGAGAGCGCCGTCGAGATCGCTCGAAACCGATGTCCTGTAACGCGCACTGATGAGAAGCGAAGAGGCATCGTCGGGGTCTATGGCCCGCGCCCGCGCGAGCGCCTCCTGTACCTCCTCGCGCCGGTCGAGCTGGAATGCGAGATCGGCGCGCATTGCCGGTAGCCGCGCATCCTCAGGGAAACGCTTCTCCGCCTCCCTGAGGATTTCGATGGCCTCGACCTGGCCGCGCGTGAAGAAGACGGCAATGGCTCTGGCCAAGGCAGCCGTCGGATCGTCCCCATAGGCGCCTTCGGAAGGTGGTGTCGCATGCCCGTCGGGATCGGCGAGGCTTTCAGCGAACCATCGGCCGTAGGCGGCGGCTGCCCGGCGGTTGCGCGGCAGGCTGGGTGCCGCCTCGGCAAAGAGGCGCGCCGCTTCGGCATAGCGCAGCTCCTGGCCGGCGATCATTGCCTCGACCAGTTTCGCCCGCGCCTCGAGTGGCGATGGCAGGGGGCGCCGCAACTGCGCGAGCGCATCGCGCGCGGCCGCGCGGCCTTCCTCACCGAGCGCAACCTCGGCAAGGGCTACCCAATCCTCGGGCGTTCGCGTGTCCGGTGACTTCTCAAGAATTCGCAGCCTCTCCGCCCGTGTCTGCGTCGTGCCGAGGCCGCTTATCGGCAGCGTTGCGAACGCATCGCGCAGTTCGCCGTAGAGAAGGATCTGTTCCCGTTCCTCGAGGTCCACGAGCACGTACTTGCGGGGCGCCTGTCCGATCGCCGCATAGGCGCCTTCGCCCTGGTTGACCGTGACTGATCCCTGGGCATTGTAGAGCTCGACGGTGCCCTCGAGCACCGAGAGTGTCGTCTCGCCGTTCCCTCCGACCCGGAGATTCCAGTCCGTACCCCGGATAGCTGCGGCCGCTGCCGGAGTTTCGATGGTCAGGCCGCTGCCGCCGCGGCCCGCCCGTCCCCACAACACTCCGGACTTCAGCTCGAATTCGCTGTTGGCGGTGCCGTCGATCTTCTTGACGAGCAGCGTCGTGTTGCGCCCCATGCGCATCTGGGTCCTGTCGGCGAAGAGAATGGCAAGCTGGCCATTGGCGTTCGTGCGAAGTGTATCGCCGGCCAGAAGGTCCTGATTGACTTCGACGGAACGCCAGTTCGAAATGTCGATGAACCGGACTTCTTCTCCCGACTTGCGCGAAATGACGGAACCGTCCGGCGTGGACGCGCGCGGATAGATCTCGGCTGCAGACGGCAGCACGCTCCCGACCACCGCCAAGGTGGCAATGCCAAGCTTCAAATTCCGCATGTCTGTCTTAGATCGCCCACTCTCGACCGGGCGGACTATGCGTGCATTGCAGCGCAGCTGTCAACTTGACGGTGATGCGAGACCCAGCAATGTCCCGGTTGTCCGGAGCGCATTGATGCAGATTGGCCGCAACGCTCTATGTGAGTGTCCAGGCGATATAGACGAGTGTCAGGGCGATCAACCAGAGCGCAAAACGGCCGGAACGCGAGTGGCGGGCCTCCGAACGCCCGATCGCCTCGGCAGTGTCTGCATCGAACCTGAAGCCGCTGTCGGCCATGGCCGAGAGGTCGAGGGAGAGTTTCTCTGCCTTCGCCGCGATCTCGGGTGCTGCCTCTGCCAGGCGAAGCGCGGCGTGGGCGCCCTCGCGCAGGTCCGCGAGAAGGCGTTTCGGCCCGAGATTGTCGCGGATCCAGCCGCCGACCACCGGTTCCGATGCCTTCCACATGTTGAAGCGCGGATTGAGCGTACGCGCGACACCTTCCACGACCACCATCGTCTTCTGGAGCATGACGAGCTCAGGGCGTGTCTCCATGTCGAAGAGTTCCGTCACCTCGAAGAGTAGGGTGAGGAGCTTCGCCATGGAAATGGTTTCGGCGGGCTGTCCATGGATCGGCTCGCCGATGGCCCGGATCGCCTGCGCGAAACTCGCGACGTCATGGTAGGCCGGAACGTATCCGGCTTCGAAGTGTACGTTCGCGACACGCACGTAGTCGCGGGTAATGAAGCCGTAGAGGATTTCGGCGAGGAACCGCCGCTCCTTGCGCGACAGACGTCCGACAATCCCCATGTCGACCGCGACGATCATGCCCTGATCGTCGACGAAGAGATTGCCCTGATGCATGTCGGCGTGGAAGAAGCCGTCCCGCAAGGTATGGCGGAGGAAGGACTG
Source organism: Sinorhizobium sp. BG8 (assembly GCF_016864555.1). Taxonomy (NCBI): domain Bacteria; kingdom Pseudomonadati; phylum Pseudomonadota; class Alphaproteobacteria; order Hyphomicrobiales; family Rhizobiaceae; genus Sinorhizobium; species Sinorhizobium sp. BG8. The sequence continues at coordinate 1,105,183 of NZ_CP044011.1, forward strand.
GATCAGGGTGTCTGCAAGCTGGTCGAGATTGTGGCCGGCAGCCCGCAATCCCTCGACATCGGACATCTTGACGCCGTCGATCCATTCCATGGTCACGACATCGCGCCCGGTGCGCTCCCAATCCACCTTGGGAACCCGGAAACCCGGATCGTTGCGTGTGTTCTCCCCGAGTTCGGAGAGAGCCGCCGCCTCGAGCCGCAGGTCCATTTCTATGCGTGTCGTCTGCTCGAGCGTGCGCGTGACCTCGATTGCCTTGAGCCGGCGCGTCTGCGGCAGCAACCGCTCCTGCATCCGCGCAACGAGGTACATGACCTCTATGTCGGCAGCAAAACGCTGGCGGACGCCGGGGCGTACGACCTTCACTGCCACCTGGCGCTCGCCGGCGTTGTCCCGCACTGTTCCCGGATGAACCTGTGCGATGGAAGCTGCCGCAATAGGTTCGCCGAGACTTACATATAAGTCCTCGACCGGGCGTCCCAGTGACCCTTCGATATTGGCGACCGCCGCCTCGCGGGGAAATGTCGCCATGCTGTCCTGCAGGAGGGAGAGGTCATCGGCAAAGGCAGCGCCGACGACATCGGGGCGCGTCGCGAGGAACTGCCCCATCTTCACATAGGAGGGACCCAGGCGTTCAATGGCGCGGGCGAGACGGTCGTTGCGCCCCGTTTCAGGGACGCGACGGCGTGCGAACAGGCCGGCAGTCGCACGCACCATGCGCGCGGAGGCGGGCATGTCATGCTCCGGAAGGGCCGAAATCACGCCTTCGCGCACGAGAACCCATCCGACTCTCACCAGCCGGAAATATGCACCGAAGACGCTCATGCGAGGGTAACTCGTGCCACGCAGGCGAGCATGTTCTCGTCGTCCGGCACCATCAGAGCTTCCAGCCGGAATGCAGGGCGGCGATGCCGCCGGTGAAGTTCGTGAAAGTCACGCGTTCGAAACCGGCATTCCTGATCATCGCGGCGAAATCCGCCTGGTTCGGGAACTTGCGGATCGATTCCACCAGATACTGATAGGGTTCGGCGTCGCCGGTGATCATCTTTCCGAATTGCGGGATCGCCTTGAACGACCACGCCTCATAGAACCGGTCGAGCAGCGGCATTTCCACTTCGGAGAACTCCAGCACCAGGAGCCGCCCTCCGCGCTTCAATACCCGGTAGGCTTCCGAAAGAGCCACATCGATGCGCGGTACGTTTCGAATTCCGAAAGCGATCGTGTAGGCATCGAAACTTCCGGACTCGAAAGGAAGTTCCTCGGCATTGGCCTCAACGAAATCGAGATTGGCGGTGAGTTTTTTCTGTGCGGCACGGTCCGCCCCGACGCCGAGCATGGAACCGTTGATGTCAAGCACGGTTACGTGGGCCTGGCGGTCCGAGGCCTCGACGATGCGGAACGCGATGTCGCCGGTGCCGCCGGCGACATCGAGCGCGCGGAAGTTCGGATCACGGCGCGGGTTGAGGGCCGCGATCATCGCATCCTTCCACGCCCGATGGAGGCCCGCGGACATGACGTCGTTCATGACGTCATAGCGCTTGGCGACCTTGTGGAATACGTCATTGACCAGCGCCTGCTTCTCGCCGCTGGCAACGTCCCGGAATCCGTAGGACGTTTCCATTCCACCGTCGGCGGAAGTGCGTTGCTCGCTCATCTCTATACTCCACATGCGTGTTTCGTCGGACCGGATCGCCCAGACCATAACCAATAGACGGTTCCCGCACCATCCAAGCCTTTGCGGCGGGGTGCGGCATTGCCGCGCTGGTATATAGGACATAGATGGGCGATAGGGAAATGCCCGGTGCGGTCGAAACCGTCGCAGGGTTAAAGTGTGTTCCAGGAGCAGCAAATGCCGGAATTGCCGGAAGTTGAGACCGTGAAGCGCGGACTGGCGCCCGTCATGGAAGGGGCGCGAATCGTGGATGCGGAACTGCGTCGCCCAGATCTCAGGTTTCCCTTTCCCGCGGGTTTTGCCGACGCCCTGCGCGGTCGGACGATCCTTTCCCTCGGACGGCGCGCCAAATATCTGCTGATCGATCTCGATGGAGGAGACGTCATTATCTCGCATCTCGGGATGTCCGGCTCGTTCAGGATCGACGCACAGTCCGGCGGCACGACTCCTGGAGATTTCCATGTTCCCCGCGGCAAGGATCCCAGGCACGATCACGTGGTCCTTCATCTCGAGACCGCAGATGGGCCGGTGCGCATTATCTATAATGACCCGCGGCGCTTCGGTTTCATGGACCTCGCCCGCCGCGACACTCTTTCAGGGCATGCCTTCTTTCGCGATCTCGGAGAGGAGCCCACCGGCAATGCGCTGGACGCTCGCTACCTGTCGACAAAGTTCCGCGGGCGGAGCCAGCCCCTCAAGGCTGCTCTCCTCGACCAGAAGAACATAGCCGGGCTCGGCAATATCTATGTGTGCGAGGCGCTGTGGCGCGCGCACCTGTCGCCGGAGCGCGCGGCAGGGTCGCTTGTAACCGCGACGGGCAAGCCGAGAAAGGAACTGGTCGTGCTGACCGAGGCGATCCGCGCGGTTATCGACGAGGCGATAGGGGCGGGGGGCTCGACCCTGCGCGATCACATCCGCACGGACGGTTCTCTCGGCTACTTCCAGCACTCCTTTGCCGTATACGATCAGGAGGGCGCAGTGTGTCGTACGCCCGGCTGCGGCGCCACGATCGGCCGCATCGTCCAGGCGGGTCGATCGACCTTCTATTGCGCCGCCTGCCAGAAATGACTTCGGCTCCCTTTTCCGGCATCGGGCCAGACCGGATTTCAATCCCGCCCGAGGGGTTTCTTGCAAAATGCGCGTTGACGAGCCTGCGGTTTCCGGCTATACGCGCCCCCAGTTTGGAAAGCCAACTCCAAGGTTTTCCGATATCGCTCCCGCATTGCTTGACTGACAGGTCGCAGTGACCCTACACGGCGCATGCGGAGTTCGTGTCAGATTTCTGAAGAGAGGCATACATGGCCAATACAACTTCGGCGAAAAAGGCGACCCGCAAGATCGCTCGCCGCACTGCAGTGAACAAGGCCCGTCGCTCGCGCGTTCGCGGCTTCATCCGCAAGGTCGAGGAAGCGATCGCTTCCGGTGATGCTGCGCTGGCAGCAGCCGCTCTGAAGGCTGCTCAGCCGGAGCTGATGCGTGCTGCCACCAAGGGTGTGCTTCACGCCAACACGGCATCCCGCAAGGTGTCCCGACTCGCTGGACGTGTTAAGGCTCTCGCAGTCTAATTCATTAGAGCGATCTGATACACTTCAGCTATGCAGTTTTAGAAGAGCCCGGCAACTTTGCCGGGCTTTTTGTTTTGCTTTTCCGGCTCGCTATGGTTAACGCGCAACGCTTCGCCATGTCAAACGTATGACAAATAATATCATTGTTTTTCAATGACTTACGAGAGGTTCATCGTGTGGATGTCGGGTTCCGTAGCGGCAGTTGGGCGCCCTCGCGAGTCAAGCAAAATTTTATTTTTGTCGTTCGGAACGAGTCGCGAAAACAACCAAAAATCAAAGCCATTGATTCATAAGCGATTCTCCTGAGAGGGCTCGATTCCGAGTCAGGATGCGCCCTCAGAGTCAACGCCCGGCCATTAATTTTGCGTAAAATTCGTGATTGATCTTGCCCCATGATCCTGCCTAAATGCTTTCCACAGGGGGCACGGACATACGCCTAAAACGAACGCTTTAAACCACCTCGAAAGGGTGGTGCGGTTATGTTTGTCCCCTGTGACGGAGCGGCTCCGCTTCGTATCATCATGACACTGGAAGCTTTGGACCTGAGCGCGGCGCGCCCCGGAACGGAGTCTTTTTGCAATCGTTGATTGCCTGTGTTGCTGCCTGGGGGGCAGCAGGTGAACGGAGCCAGCGAAGTCGGTAGCCGGCGAGGAGGCTACCGGAGTCGTGGAATGGCTGGCACCGCTCTGCCGTTAGGAAGAGCAATGGGGCCTGTATTTTAACGAGGGGCCGTTTGAGCATTTGGGGCTAGCAAACGGTTGGGGCAGCCGAAAGCTATTGCGCGCCGATAAACGAGCGCGCTTGGCGGACGGTAACTATCAAGGTGCCGGCAGGAAACGCCGGCGCGGCGAATAAAGATTGAAAGGCGGCAACATGCAGATGAATACGGCCTCTACGGCTGGTGCATTCGCATCAGGGGATGACGCACTTCCGGTGCTTGAAAAGGGGAAGGCCCAGGCGGGAGACAAATCCGACATGAAGCAGAACGCGCTTTTCGACCGGGTAAGCGCTCGTCTGAAAGCACAGGTCGGACCGGATGTTTTCGCGAGCTGGTTCGGTCGTCTCAAGCTTCATTCGGTTTCCAAGAGTGTTGTGCGCCTGTCGGTGCCAACCACCTTCCTGAAATCGTGGATCAACAACCGCTATCTCGAACTGATCACCAGCCTGTTCCAGCAGGAAGATCCGGAGATCCTCAAGGTCGAGATACTCGTACGCACCGCCATGAGAGGTGTGCGTCCGGGAAGCTCTGACGATGCAGTAGTCGCCGAGCCGGCGCCTTCCGTGCAGCAACCGCGCCGTTCCGCAAACCTGCAGCAGCCGTCCCATCCTTCGGTGGTGGCGCCTTCCGCTGCAGCGCCGCGGGCTACTCCGGCCGGACCGCTCTTCGGTTCACCGCTCGACCAGCGCTATACCTTTGACAGCTTCGTCGAGGGTTCCTCTAACCGGGTGGCGCTTGCGGCAGCCAAGACCATTGCTGAAGCCGGAGCTGGAGCAGTACGCTTCAATCCGCTCTTCGTTCATTCGAGCGTCGGTCTCGGCAAGACACACCTTCTTCAGGCCATCGCCATTGCAGCGCTTTCGAGCGCCCGCAATCCCCGCGTCGTCTACCTGACGGCCGAATACTTCATGTGGCGCTTTGCCACCGCAATCCGCGACAACGACGCCCTGTCGCTCAAGGAGACGCTGCGCAACATCGATCTCCTGATCATCGACGACATGCAGTTCCTACAGGGGAACTCGATCCAGAACGAGTTCTGCCACCTGCTCAACATGTTGCTCGACTCCGCAAAGCAGGTCGTCGTCGCAGCCGACCGGGCTCCCTGGGAACTCGAGTCGCTTGATCCGCGCGTTCGCTCGCGGCTGCAGGGCGGTGTTGCCATCGAGATGGAAGGTCCGGACTACGAGATGCGTCTCGAGATCCTCAAGCGCCGGCTCGACGTGGCGCGCCAGGAAGACCAGAGCCTCGACATACCGGCCGATATCCTCAGCCACGTGGCCCGCAACATCACGGCCAGTGGCCGGGAACTGGAAGGCGCCTTCAACCAGCTCCTCTTCCGTCGTTCCTTCGAGCCGCAGCTCACCATCGAGCGCGTTGACGAACTGCTGGGGCACCTGGTCGCCGCTGGCGAACCGCGTCGCGTACGCATCGAGGACATCCAGCGCGTTGTCGCCAAGCACTACAATGTGTCGCGGCAGGAGCTTGTCTCGAACCGGCGCACGCGGGTTATCGTCAAGCCGCGCCAGATCGCCATGTATCTGTCCAAGACGCTCACTCCGCGTTCGTTCCCCGAGATCGGTCGCCGCTTTGGCGGACGCGATCACACGACCGTGCTTCACGCCGTGCGCAAGATCGAAGAGCTGATCTCCAACGACACGAAGCTCAGCCACGAGATCGAGCTTTTGAAGCGCCTGATCAACGAATAGGCGCCGCACTCGAATTGCAGGAAGGAAAGGGGCTCGCCGGTGCGGGCCCCTTTCGCATTTCTGGATATGCTGGCACAGCTGGACGCGCCCGGGACGATCTGGCCGCATCAGCAGTTTAGAGATGGAAAGAGAAGACTGCCTGCTCAGCAGGCGAGGTCAGCCACCACGGCGTCGAGGATGAGCATTCCGGCTGGCGTGCAGCGCAGGCGGGAATTGCCAAGCCGCTCGATCAGGCCATGCTCGATGAGAAATTGTTCGCGATCCGGATCGGGGTCGCGGCCCGAGAGGGACTGCCAGCGGGCGAGATCGACGCCCTCCTTCAGCCGAAGGCCCATCAAAAGCAGTTCGTCGGCCTGCTCCGTGAGCTCGAGCATCTCTTGGTCGACCATTCCATGCCCCTGGGCCTCGACGGCCGTCAGCCAGCTTTCAGGCCGGCGCTCGGTCGCTGTCGCGATCTTGGCCTTCCCGACGGTCAGGCGCCCATGCGCGCCGGGACCTATGCCGGCATAGTCTCCATATCGCCAGTAGGTAAGATTGTGGCGGCTCTCGGCACCGGGTCTCGCGTGGTTAGAGACCTCGTAGGCCGGCAGGCCTTCGCGTGCCGTGATCTCCTGCGTGGCCTCGTAAAGAATGGCCGATTGCTCACCGTCAGGAACGATCAGTTTGCCCGCCTTGTGAAGGCCATAGAAGGGCGTGCCTTCCTCGATTGTCAGCTGGTAGAGCGAGAGGTGATCCACGGCATAGGAGATTGCTTCCTTCAGCTCGCGGTCCCAGGCCTCCACGGTCTGGTTCGGCCGGGCATAGATCAGGTCGAAGGACATGCGCGGGAAGATCTCGCGCGCAAGCCGGATGGCCTTCAGGGCATCCTCGACGTCATGTAGGCGACCGAGGAACTTGAGGTCTGCATCGTTCAATGCCTGGACGCCGAGCGAGACACGATTGACGCCCGCCGCCCTGTAGCCGCGAAAGCGCTCGGCCTCCACGCTGGAGGGGTTGGCCTCCATGGTGATCTCGATGCCATCGGGCACATGCCAGACCCGCGCGATCTCCGAGAGGATGGCATCCACGGTCTCCGGCGCCATAAGCGATGGTGTCCCGCCGCCCATGAAGATGCTCGTGACCGTCCTCGGGCCGGAAAGCGCCCGCATTGTTTCCATTTCCTTGAGGAAGGCGGAAACGAAACGCGGCTGATCGACCGGCTGATGGCGGACGTGGCTGTTGAAATCACAGTAGGGGCATTTGGCGGCGCAGAAGGGCCAGTGCACATAGACACCGAAACCGGGATCCATGCTGTCCCTTGGCTGGAATAGCGCCACCGATGTCATCGCTCGCTCAGGCTCCGAGGCAGGTTTCGACGAAGCGCTTGAAGGCACGCGCCCGGTGCGACAGCGCCTTGGCGTCGCCCGGTTTCCAGCCGTGCTTCTCGAGAGAACTCATCTCCCCGAAAGTCGTGCTGTAGCCTTCAGGCTGGAAGACGGGGTCGTAACCAAAGCCCTGCGTACCGCGTGGCGGCCAGACGACATGGCCCTCGACCTCGCCGCGGAAAAATTCGGTGTGGCCGTCCGGCCAGGCGAGGCACAGGACGGAGACGAAACGCGCGGTGCGTTCGGCTGCGGCAAGCGCGCCCTTTTCGCCGAGAGCCTTCTCGACCTTCTCCATGGCCATCGCGAAGTCGCGGCTGCCGTCTTCGCGCTCGGCCCAGTTGGCCGTGTAGATGCCCGGTGCGCCGTCCAAGGCGTCGACCACCAGTCCGGAATCGTCGGAGAGTGCCGGCATTCCGGCCGCCGTTGCAGATGCGAGCGCCTTGATCGCGGCGTTTTCCTCGAAGGTGGTTCCGGTTTCGTCCGGCTCCACAAAATTGAGGTCGGCCGCTGATCTGGCAACAAAGCCGAACGGTTCGATAAGTTCGCCAATCTCCCTTATCTTGCCTGCGTTGTGGCTCGCGACCACGATCGTCTTCGTATCAAGCTTGCGCATTCGGTGTTCCTGTGAGGCCCCAAAGGCCGGGTTCGGCACATTCGAGGCTGTTACCGGCGGGATCTCGGAAATAGATGGATCGGGCGCCGTTCGGCCAGTGAAAATCGGCCTCAATGGCGATACCCGCTTCATCGAGCTTTTTCACCCAGAAATCAAGATCGCGTGCGGCGACACTGAAGCAGGCATGTCCGTGGCCCGTCGTCCCGTGTGGCGGCACTGGAAATGCGCCGGGAGGAGGAGGGACAATCGTTTCCTTCGGATTGAAGATCAGGAGGACGCCTGGTCCACAGCGATAGAATACATGCCGGTTGCCGTGCCTCGTGATCTTTTCGAGACCCAGGAGCTCGCCGTAGAAAACTTCCGCGGCATCGAGATCCTCCGCATAGAGGGCCGTTTCGAGCATGCCGTTGATTTTCGGGTCCCTGGGCGTCATCGAACCTGACCTCTTGTTCAATCCCCTCTGCCGCGGCCGAACATTCGGTGCGAACAGGACTGCGGTGCGCGGCTCCGGCCCGGAGGGTGTCGGGGAGGGACGCCGTAAGTGGCATCCCGCCCGCCAAATGCTTATGCGATGGCCTGTTTCTGGAGTGAAACGAGATCCAGAATGCCGGCCTTGGCAAGTGCCATCAGGCTCGAGAACTCTTCCTCGGTGAAAGGCTTCCCCTCGGCTGTGCCCTGGATCTCCACGATGCCGCCGCTTCCCGTCATGACGAAGTTGGCGTCCGTCTCGGCAGCGGAATCCTCGAGATAATCGAGGTCGATGACCGATTGGCTGGCGAAGATGCCGCAGGAGATCGCCGCGACGTGGTCCTTGAGCACTTTCTCGACCTTGATCATGCTGCGCGCCTCCATCCACCGGAGACAATCATGCAGCGCTACCCAGGCACCGGTGATCGAAGCGGTGCGGGTACCGCCATCGGCCTGTATCACATCGCAGTCGATGGTGATCTGGCGTTCGCCCAACGCCTCCAGGTCCACGATCGCGCGGAGCGAACGGCCGATGAGACGCTGGATTTCCTGCGTGCGCCCGCCCTGCTTGCCGGAGGCGGCTTCGCGCTTCATGCGATCCCCCGTCGCTCGCGGAAGCATGCCGTACTCGGCGGTGACCCATCCCTTGCCGCTGTTTCTGAGCCACGGTGGCGTCTTTTCTTCCAGGCTCGCCGTGCACAGCACGTGCGTATCGCCGAATTTGACGAGACAGGATCCTTCCGCGTGCTTGGAGAAGTTGCGCTCGAAGGAAACCTTGCGCATTTGGTCGGTTTTTCTGCCGGACGGCCGCATCGCGAACTCCTGATATGGCGTGACGTATGGAGAGTGCTTCTAGAACAACGGACGGTCAAAGGAAACCAGTCTGCCCCAATTTGACCGTCCCTACGGAACCCTCCCCAACTCGCCACACAAAATCCCTTTTGCGCACCGCGGCGAAATCACTATATTTCCGGGAAGCGGGCCCGTGATCCGCACGTTTGTGTCGGTCATTTGAATGAACGCGATCGGCACCGCGCGCTGGTTCACAGGGACGGAGCATACAGGGATCGTGTACAAAACATGAGTTCGAGAGGTTCTGTGGGAAGGGAAAGTCAGACGGCGCTGGACGATCGCTCGGCAGAGATCTTCCGGCGGATCGTCGAAAGCTATCTGGCAAGCGGCGAGCCGCTTGGTTCTCGAAATCTCTCGCGCATTCTCCCATGTCGCTTTCGCCCGCGTCCGTTCGCAACGTGATGAGCGATCTGGAGCAACTCGGACTTATCTATTCGCCGCACGTGAGCGCCGGACGCCTGCCGACACAGCTGGGGCTGCGTTTCTTCGTTGACGCCTTCATGCAGGTCGGAAACATTTCCCCCGAGGACAGGGCGTCCATCGACCGCCATGTCCGGCCGGTCAATCACAATGTCGCCGTCGAGACCATGATGAACGAGGCCAGCCTCATGCTCTCCGGCATGTCGCGTGGCGCCGGCCTCGTCATCACCACCAAGAACGATGCTGTCCTCAAGCATGTCGAGTTCATTCGGCTGGAGCCGACCAAAGCGCTGGTCGTTCTCGTGGGCGATCATGACCAGGTGGAAAACCGTATCATCGAGCTGCCTGCCGGCGTCACCAGTTCGCAGCTGACGGAAGCGGCAAACTTTCTCAATGTCCATCTCGCCGGCAACACTCTTCTGGAGGCGCGCACGCAGCTCCAGCGCCTGAGGGGAGACATCAGTCATGAGCTCGACAAGCTGTCCCAGGATCTGGTCGAGCGGGGACTGGCCGTCTGGTCAGGCGGCCTCGATGCGGAACGGCCAACCCGACTGATCGTGCGCGGCAGGGCAAATCTGCTGGAAGGGTTGGCGGGAGCCGAGGATATCGACCGGCTGAGGCTGCTCTTCGATGACCTCGAGAAGAAGGATAGTCTGATTGAGCTTCTCAATCTTGCGGAAAGCGGTCCCGGGGTCAGGATCTTCATCGGATCGGAGAACAAGCTCTTTTCCCTTTCCGGCTCGTCGCTGATCGTGGCACCCTATCGGGACGGCGACGACAAGATCGTCGGTGCGGTCGGTGTGATCGGACCGACGCGTCTGAACTACTCGCGGATCGTGCCGATGGTGGACTACACCGCCCAACTGATGTCGCAGCTATCGCGATAAGGTATCCGGACTCCAGCAGGAATATTGCCGGTTTTTCGAACATGACTTGATTTTTCGAGATCAAACATCGATATCGGGCTCAAATCCTCGTTGCTGCCCGCCGGCGTCTGCCGCGGGAGGGTGCGGCAGAACCAATCGCGAGACTATGGAGCGGAGTACGTCATGAACGACGAGACCAACAAGCATGGACCTGACGCGGCGGTCGAAGAGGCAGCGGCTGCGCAGAACGATGCCCTCGCCGAGGATGCAGGTGCGCAGGCGCCGGATCCGCTGGATGCGCTGAGAGCCGAGAACGTAGATCTGCGCGACAGGTATCTTCGCCTTGCGGCCGAGATGGACAACCTGCGCCGCCGTACGGAGCGCGAAGTCAAGGACGCGAAGTCTTACTCCGTCGCCGGATTTGCCCGTGACATGCTGGCAGTCTCGGACAACCTGCGTCGTGCCCTGGATGCCATTCCGGCAGAAGCGCGCGAAGCAGGGGACGCCGGGCTGACCGCGCTGATCGAGGGTGTGGAGATGACCGAGCGGTCGATGCTCGCCGCCCTCGAGCGTCATGGCGTTCGGAAGCTCGATCCCATGGGCGAAAAGTTCGATCCGAACTTCCACCAGGCGATGTTCGAAGTCCCCAACGCTGAAGTGCCGAACAACACGGTCGTACAGGTGGTCCAGGCCGGCTTCGTCATCGGCGAGCGCGTGCTGCGGCCTGCCATGGTGGGAGTTTCGAAGGGCGGCCCCAAGGTCGCCGGCACGGAGACGACCGCCCAGGCCTGACATTTCATTGCTGCGGTTCTGCCGCAGAGAAACGGAAAATCCCGGCGAACGAGGCGTTCGCCGGGATTTTTGTATTTTGCCCTTGTCTGGACCTCAGGCGGCGTTCGAGGTGTGCTCCTCGCTGAGGCATGCGAAGATTGCGGTCGCCGAATCCGAAGAGCGCAGCTTTGCAACCATCGCCGGATCGCGAAGGACCCGGGCGATGCGCGAAAGCGCCTTCAGGTGGTCGGCACCCGCCCCTTCGGGCGCGAGCAGCAGGAAGACGAGGTCCACGGGCTGGTCGTCAAGGGCTTCGAAATCGACGGGCGTTTCGAGACGTGCGAAAAGCCCGGTGATCTCGGTAAGCTCCTTGAGCTTGCCGTGAGGAATCGCAATACCGTTGCCCACTCCGGTCGAGCCGAGACGCTCTCTCTGGAGGATGACGTCGAAGATCTCGCGTTCCGCGAGACCCGTGATCTTTGCCGCTTTGGCCGCCAGCTCCTGAAGCAGCTGCTTCTTGGAATTGGCTCTCATTGCCGGAATAATCGCACTCTGCTGCAGTAGACCTGCCAATGCCATGCTTTTGTCCTCGTGCGCCGCAGTGATAGGATTGAAGAGAGGATGTGCCGCTCGCCGGCACATCCCTCCAATCACTCAGCCTTTGATACTGGCTGCGTCTATCCAGCCAATATTTCCGTCGTTGCGTCGGTAGACGATATTCAAGTCCTCCTTGCCGAGGTTGCGGAAGAGAAGAACCGGCTCGTCCGTCATGTCCAGCGCCATAACGGCGCTCGCGACTGACATGGTCCTGAGTTTCTTCGTGCTTTCCGCAACGATGGTTGGAGCGAAGTTCTCGGGAAGCTCGTCGGCTTCATCGGGAACGGAGTCCATCACCGTGTAGGCCACTTCGGCCTGAGCATCATGGCCGTTGTGGTGGTCCTTCAGCTTGCGCTTGTAGCGGCGAAGACGCTTTTCAATTCGTTCCTGGGCCGACTGGAAAGCCGCGAACGGGTCGCTTGCGACTCCATTCGCATGAAAATCCATGCCGCTATCGAGGTGAACTTTGCAATCCGCGCTGAAGCGTGAACCAGATTTATCCACGGTGACTTGGCTCGAATATCCTCCGTCGAAATATTTGCCGACTGCCTCTCCAATCTCGTCTTCAATTCGCTGACGGAAGGAGTCGCCAATTTCCATATGTTTTCCGGATACACGCACACTCATGGAGTTTCCTCTCTGCTGTCGTTTGCGCGTGGCAGTCTATTCCAACCGAACCTGCGATCCAAGCTTTTCGCACGTGCTACGGGTTTTTGCACGAGAAGCGTGAGACTGCGGGGATATGGTGGAAGTTGATCCGCCTTCCATACGGAATTGTGGCGCGCATTAACCTTTCCCAATCACGAAGTCAATCGCAGGACTTCGCAGCTACCGGTCTTCAGCCCTTCCAGTCCGCCCGTCTGCCAAGGTTTGTGGTCCGAATTTCGGTCAGAAACCGGACACCTTCGCCAGCGCGCGCTTCTCGCGCCGCCGTTGCACGGAGGAGGGGATGTTCATCGCCTCACGGTATTTTGCCACCGTTCTGCGGGCGATCTCCACACCTCCTTCCTTAAGAATGTCCACGATATCGTCGTCGGAAAGCACCGCATCCGGAGCCTCCTGCATGATCATCGCGCGGATGCGATGGCGAACGGATTCCGCCGAGTGGGAATCGCCGCCCTCGGCAGAGCTGATTGAAACCGTAAAGAAGTATTTGAGTTCGAACAGGCCACGCGGCGTGAGCATGTACTTGTTCGACGTGACGCGGCTCACGGTCGATTCATGCATCTTGATCGCTTCGGCGATGGTCTTGAGGTTCAGCGGCTTGAGGTGATCGACGCCATGCAAGAGAAAGGCGTCCTGTTGACGGACGATCTCACTTGCCACCTTCATGATCGTCTTTGCCCGCTGATCGAGGCTGCGTGTCAGCCAGTTCGCGGTCTGGAGGCATTCACTGAGAAAGGCCTGGTCCTCGCTGTTCTTCGTCGCCTGGCGCGACACCGAAGCGTAGTACTCCTGGTTCACGAGTACGCGCGGCAGCGTCTGCGGATTGAGTTCGACGTGCCAGCTGCCGTCCTGGCCGGCGCGCACGATAATATCGGGAACAACCGATTCCGAAAGGGCGGGCTGGAATGCCGTGCCGGGCTTCGGATCGAGCTTGCGGATCTCCGCGAGCATGTCGATCAGGTCTTCCTCGTCTACGCCGCAGATCTTCTTGAGTGTCGCGAAATCCCGGCGTGCGAGAAGATCCAGATTGCCGACCAGTGCCGCCATGGCGGGATCGAACCGGTTTCGGGCGCGAAGCTGGATCGCGAGGCATTCGGCGAGCGAACGGGCGAAGACGCCGGGCGGGTCGAGGGTCTGGAGCCGGGCGAGTACACGCTCGACATCCGCCAGCGGCCGCCCGAGCTTCAACGCCGTTTCAGCCGGGTTCGATTGCAGGTAGCCGGCCTCGTCGAGCTGGTCGGTCAGGTGCTGCGCAATCAGCCGGTCGATGTCGGAGGCCAGCGCAAAGGGAATCTGGCTGTTGAGGAAGTCCCGAAGCGTCGTCTGCCCGGCGACGAAATCGTCGAGGTCGTACCCCTCGCCACCATCGCCACCACCCGGCATGGATTTCCACTGCCCGAGAAGTTCCGGCGCATCGGCCCGGCGGGGCCCGGCATCGTCGGGGAAGACGTTCTCAAGGTTCGTGTCGTAGGACTCCGCCATGCTTCCTGCGTTGCCGGACGTGGCGGAATCATAGAGGTCACGCTGGAATTCGCCGCTGGTCTCCTCCGCTTCGCGAGCCGGCCGATCCTCGTGGACCGAATAGTAGTCCTCATGGTCGCTGCGGTCGGCTTCGCGAGGGCTGTCGTCATTGGCGACCACCTCGAGAAGAGGGTTTTTTTCGACTTCCTGCTCGATGAACTGCGTCAGTTCGAGATGCGTCATCTGAAGCAGCTGAATTGACTGCATCAGTTGCGGCGTCATGACCAGTGACTGGCTTTGCCGCAGGAAAAGGCTGGCTGCGAGTGCCATACGGACGCTCTACTCCCCGACGATCCCGGCGGTGAACGTCATGTCCCAAACCGAGAAATCTCAACTGGCCCAAAAATTGCTTTTTTATGGGGTTTGGTCAAGCGATTGTAGGGCAAGATAGTGAATTTCGGTGCGCGGCCGGATGGCGCACAGAGGATAGTAACTCGCCCATCTGCGCATGCAAGATGGCGCGTGCCGTTAGGTGAAGATTCTCAGAGGCTGAAATTGTCGCCGAGGTAGAGCCGGCGGACATCCGGGTTGTCCACGATGTCGTTGGCGCGGCCGTGGGTCAGCACTTCGCCCGCATGAATGATGTAGGCGCGGTCGATGAGCCCGAGTGTCTCGCGGACGTTGTGGTCGGTGATGAGCACCCCGATGCCGCGCGATGTCAGATGCCGAACGAGCGCCTGGATATCGGCCACGGATATAGGGTCGACGCCGGCAAAGGGTTCGTCGAGGAGCATGAAGGTCGGATCCGTCGCCAGTGCGCGGGCAATTTCCAGTCGCCGGCGCTCGCCTCCCGAAAGGGCAATTGCCGGGGATTTGCGCAGGTGCGATATGGAGAACTCCGCAAGCAGGCTGTCCAGCTTTTGCTCCCGGCGTGTCTTGTCCCGCTGATGGACCTCCAGAACCGCCCGGATGTTTTCCTCGACGGTCAATCCGCGAAAGATCGAGGCCTCCTGCGGGAGGTAGCCCACGCCGAGCCGGGCGCGCCTGTACATCGGCATCGTCGTCACGTCGTTGCCGTTGATCTCGATCGTTCCCTCGTCCACGGGAACAAGGCCGGTGATCATATAGAAGCAGGTTGTCTTGCCGGCGCCGTTCGGACCAAGCAGCCCGACAGCCTCGCCGCGGCGCACGACCAGGGATACTCCGTCGACCACGCGCCGACCCTGGTAGGTCTTGGTCAGGTTGCGGGCAATAAGGGTGCCTTCATAGCGCGACATGTCGGCGTGTCGCGCTAGGGAGTCCTGGGGAGCCTGCTTCGGGCTGCGCGCCAGACGGGAAGGAAGACGGAGAGACACGGTAATACTGCGTCAGTTCGTGGTCTTGCGGGACTTGGGGTCCAGCTGAATCATGACCCGGCCGCCGCACGCGTCGAGCTTGGCTTCGCCCGTGCTCATCTGCACTGTCAGCTGGCAGCCGACGAAGACGTTCTTGCCTTCGGACAGCACGACCTTGTCGCCCTTGAGCACGAATGTTTCCGTGACGAGGTTGAATGTTCCGGTGTCAGCGGTTGCTTCCTGCGTGCCGGATTTCAGGTAGACCTTCTCGGATACGTCGATCTTCTCGATGTCGGCGTTGCCGCTCGTCATCGAGCCTCCCTCGGAGCGATAGTAGACGACCATGTTGCCCGACTGGAGGGTTGTCGTTCCCTGGACCACCTTCACGTTGCCGGTGAATTCGGCCTTGTTTTCCTTTTCCTTGATCTCGAGCTTGTCGCTCTGGATCTGGATGGGCTTGTCATTGGAAAGCTCCATCCCCTTCATGCGGCTCGTCGTCTCCTGCGAGTGAGCGACGCCAGCTGTCAGGACGATACCTGCAAGGAGGCTCAGGCGTGTGGCATGTCTTGTATGGAAGCTCGGGAAACCGGACATGGACGCTCTTACTTTTCTCTGTTGCGGATGGCGGCGGGGTCGACATTGACCTCCACCTTGCCTTCGAAAACGACGACCCGCCCTTTATCTGTCATTCGCAGCGACTGCGCAACAATCGAAGCTTCCTTGGAGCGGATGGATACGGGCTCTTCGGTCGACATCTGTCCGCCCTTTATATCCAGATGGGCGCTGCGGAAATCGGCCTGCAAGCCTGTATTCAGCTTTATGGTGAAAGGGGCCGTCATGTCGAGTAGGTCGTGGGCGCGATCGTAGACGCCGACACTGGCATCG
Organism: Sinorhizobium sp. BG8; assembly: GCF_016864555.1. Classification (NCBI taxonomy): domain Bacteria; kingdom Pseudomonadati; phylum Pseudomonadota; class Alphaproteobacteria; order Hyphomicrobiales; family Rhizobiaceae; genus Sinorhizobium; species Sinorhizobium sp. BG8. The sequence continues at coordinate 1,121,138 of NZ_CP044011.1, forward strand.
ACCTGCGCTATGATCTCCTCGTTGACCGGAACCTTGGCCCGAATGTTTTCCAGGGTGATCACGTCGGGGGTCTTCATGTCCTGAAGCGCCCGGTCGGCCTTCATCGAATAGCTGATGCCCTGCCGGTTACGGCCGGAAATAGCCGGATTGCGCATGACGACCTTTCCGTTTTCGATCGTGGCGCTGTCGATATCCAGGTTTTCAGGCAGGTAGGTCCTGACGATCGAGACGATGAGGAAGATAATCGCAACGAAGACGGCGGCCAGCGGCAGCGCGACCTTGAGGAACTTTACGCGCGAAGAATGACGCGTCGCTGCGCGATACGCGGCGGCGGACAAGTTGCCGGGGCTCAGCCCAAATTGCGCATCGTTGACTGTATTCAGCATGGTTCCTTGCTTCGCTGCGACTGTCAGCGTTTGACGACATCGGGGCCGATATGCTTATGACGGGCCCCATATGGATATAATTCGTTGAAAAACAATGGATGCGGAAAAAAGTCCACGGACCGTTTGCCATCCGCTATCGTAATGCCATATCGGTATGGCTGTTGGCAAACGGCCCTGGCAAAGAAACAGGCCGCAGGCGCAAGACCGAGGGAAGACCAATGGAGCAGTCCGCTATCGCAGACCGTCGGCATCTGCGCCGCAAGCTCACGTTCTGGCGCGTGGCCACCGTATTGGTCCTCATTGCCGCCGCTCTTGCGGCGGCGCTGTCCTCCTGGCCGGCCGGTGGGCGGCAGGATCATGTCGCCCGTGTGAAGATCAGCGGCATCATCCAGGATGACCAGGAGCTGCTGGAACGCCTTGACGCGATCGCGCGAAACAATCGGGCGAAGGCGCTCGTGGTGACGATTTCCTCCCCCGGTGGCACCACTTTCGGCGGCGAGAGCGTCTACAAGGCGATCCGCAAGGTTGCCGAAAACAAGCCTGTCATCTCGGATATCCGCACGCTTGCTGCTTCCGCCGGCTATATGGTCGCCACTGCGGGCGACACGATCATTGCGGGTGAAAGCTCGATCACCGGTTCGATCGGCGTGATTTTCCAATACCCCCAGATGAAGGACCTGCTCGACAAGATCGGCGTCTCGCTGGATGAGATCAAGTCGGCGCCGCTCAAGGCCGAGCCTTCGCCCTTCCATCCTGCGAGCGAAGAGGCCAAGACGATGATCCGCTCGATGGTCGTCGACAGCTTCGATTGGTTCGTGGATCTCGTTGCCGAGCGGCGCAAGCTTCCCCGTGACGAAGTGCTGAAGCTCGCCGACGGCAGCATCTACACGGGCCGGCAGGCTCTGAAGGCCAAGCTGGTCGACAGTCTGGGCGGGCCGGAGGCGATCAAGGCATATCTCAAGAGCAGGAACGTCAATCCGGACCTGGAGATCGTCGACTACGACCCACCCCGCAGGGCAAGCGCGCTGTGGCTGGCCTCGAGCCTCGCCACCGCTTTCAAGGCGCTTGGCGGCGAGTTTTTCGGCGTCGCACCATTGATTGAAAAGATTGGCGACGAAAAGTTGTTCCTTGACGGTCTTGTTTCCGTTTGGCAGGTTGGTCGCAATTGAAAAAACAAGAATTTTGAGGGTGCTACAGTGATCAAGTCGGAACTGGTACAGATTGTTGCCGCTCGCAATCCTCACTTGTATCACCGCGACGTTGAGAACATCGTCAACGCGGTGCTGGACGAAATCACCGACGCCCTCGCAAGCGGAAACCGCGTCGAGCTCCGCGGGTTTGGCGCCTTCTCGGTGAAGAACCGGCCGTCGCGGTCGGGACGCAATCCGCGTACGGGTGACTCCGTGTTCGTGGAAGAGAAGTGGGTCCCGTTCTTCAAGACAGGCAAGGAACTGCGCGAGCGCCTGAATCCCGACCAGGCGGATCACGAAGACGATTGAGACGATCGTCTTCCCATCAGGGGCGGTGAGTGAAGCGACGGGCTCTGCCGTGCTTTCGAACCGCTCGCTCGGCGCTATGCGTGCCGGAGGCCATAAATGCTCAAGAAAGTCATCAACGTCGTCATCCTCGTTCCGATCGCAATCGTGCTGATCGTGCTGTCGGTGGCCAACCGGCAGTCCGTGACGCTGGCGCTCAATCCGTTCAATCCGGAAGACAGCGTCCTGTCGATGACGGCGCCATTCTTCGTCTACCTGTTCGTTGCCGTTATTTTCGGGATGGTCGTCGGATCGCTGGCGACCTGGTTCAGCCAGGGAAAATACCGCAAGCGCGCGCGCAACGAAGCCAACGAAGCGCTGAAATGGCACGCGGAAGCTGAAAAGCACAAGAGCCGCGCCGAGACCATCGCCGCGCAAACGCTCTTGCCAAACACTTCGAGATAATCGTCCCCATGTGCGGCGCCTGAAGCAGGCGCCGCTGCCCTTATCAGGCGGAAGCGCCGGCGTTGAGGCGCTGGCCGAAATCCGCGAAGAACTGCGCGGCAAGTTTCTTCGACGTCGAGTCGATCAGCCGTGAGCCAAGCTGGGCGAGCTTGCCGCCGATCTGGGCCTTCACGTCATAGGCAAGTATCGTGTCCGCCCCATCTTCGCGAAGGGAAACATCCGCTCCCCCCTTGGCGAACCCCGCGATCCCGCCCTTTCCTTCGCCCGAAATCGTGTAGCTCTCGGGCGGGTTGAGGTTGGAAAGCGTCACCTCTCCCGTGAAGGTCGCTGATACCGGGCCGATCTTGATCTTGACGACGGCCTCCAGCTCGGTTGGCGACTTCATCGTAAGCGATTGACAGCCCGGTATGCAGGCTTTCAGAATTTCAGGATCGTTCAATGCGGCCCATACCGCCTCGCGTGGTGCTGCGATACGTTCTTCGCCCGTCATGTCCATGATGTTCCCTCCCAACTTCATGCGGCTGAAGACTTATTGCAGATCGGAAACATCTTTGCCAAGTGGGGCAGGGGTGCTATTTGGTCTCGCTTCCCCGGCGGCCGCCCGGGCCTCGTGCAACCGTAGACGGATATCGATCTTGAAGGACAAACAACGCCGGCCGAAGAGCAGGCCGGAGGCACCAGCCGGCAAACGTCCGGGAGGGCATGCCCCCGCACAGCGTCGGCAGTCAAGGCAACGTCGCGCCAGGAGCGGCCGGACGCCGGTGCCAGGGCTCGACCTGCCGGCGGCAAGATAACCCCGTCAGCTGCGCCCACGGAGGCCGTTTCGCGCCCGCTTATGAAGCGCGAGGGTGAAAGGCCCGCGGAGCGCGTACCCGTCATCCTGGAAACGATCGGCACCGACGCGTATCGCCTTGTCGACATGGGCAATGGCGAGAAGCTGGAACAGTACGGGCCCTACCGCATCGTGAGACCGGAGGCGCAGGCGCTGTGGCCGCGCAGCCTGCCGTCGTCGATTTGGGACAAGGCGGACGCCGTCTTCACCGGAGACACGGACGAGGATGGCATGGGCCGGTGGCGATTTCCCCACCAGGCGCTCGGCGAGACCTGGCCGATGCAGCTTCTGGGAACCGATTTCCACGGTCGGTTCACCGCCTTTCGCCATGTCGGGGTCTTTCCCGAACAGCTGGTCCACTGGCAATGGGTGCAGGACCAGATCAAGGCGGCAGACCGGCCCCTCAAGGTGTTGAATCTCTTCGGCTACACCGGCGTCGCCTCGCTTGTTGCCGCGCGGGCAGGCGCCGAGGTGACCCACGTGGACGCTTCGAAGAAGGCCATCGGCTGGGCGCGTGAAAACCAGGCGCTCGGCCGCGGCGAAGGCCTGCCGATCCGCTGGATATGCGAAGACGCCATGAAGTTCATCCAGCGCGAGGAACGGCGCGGCAGCCGCTACGACATCATCCTGACCGACCCGCCCAAGTTCGGACGTGGCCCGAACGGCGAGGTCTGGCAACTTTTCGACCATCTGCCGCTCATGCTCGACATATGCCGGGAGATCCTGTCGCCAAACGCGGTCGGGCTGGTGCTGACGGCCTATTCGATACGGGCAAGTTTCTATTCCATCCATGAACTGATGCGCGATATCATGCGCGGGCGCGGTGGCGTGGTCGAATCGGGCGAACTTGTTATCCGTGAGAGCGGGCCGGATGGCAAAACGCCGGGGCATGCGCTCTCCACATCCCTCTTCAGCCGTTGGGTTACGAAATGAGTCATGATTCCCGGGACCATGGACCGCACCGTGTCGGACAGGTGAAGGAGGTCACGAGCCTTGCCAATCCGATCGTCAAGGACATCAAGGCGCTTTCGCTGAAGAAATCGCGTGACGAGACGCGCTCCTTCATGGCCGAGGGGCTGAAGCTCGTCATCGATGCGCTCGATCTTGGGTGGAACATCAAGACCCTCGTCTATTCCAAGGCGGCAAAGGGCAAGCCGCAGGTGGAGCAGGTTGCGGCAAAGACTGTCGCCAAGGGCGGGCTCGTGCTGGAAGTCAGCGAGAAGGTCCTGTCCGCCATCACCCGGCGCGACAATCCCCAGATGGTGGTCGGCGTGTTTGAGCAGCGTTACACGCCTCTGAGGGAGATCCTGCCAAAGCCGGGTGAAACCTACGTTGCACTCGACCGTGTCCGCGACCCCGGCAATCTTGGCACCATCATCCGCACCGCGGATGCAGCCGGAGCATCGGGCGTGATCCTGCTCGGCGAGACAACGGATCCCTTTTCCCTCGAAACGGTACGAGCGACGATGGGATCGGTCTTCGCCATGCCGCTTGCCAAGACTTCGCCCGCCGATTTTCTCCGTTGGAAAAAGGATGCCGGTGTCAGCGTCGTTGCGACGCATCTTGCCGGCGCCGTGGACTATCGGACCATAAACTATCGTGCAAAGCCGATCGTGCTCCTGATGGGCAACGAGCAGCAGGGGATACCGGACGACCTCGCCCGCGAAGCGGATGCGCTCGCACGGATTCCGCAGGAGGGCCGCGCCGACTCGCTCAATCTCGCCATCGCTACCGGCATCATGCTGTTCGAGGCCCGTCGCCATCTCCTCACACTGGACGAGCGCGCATGAACCAGCATCCTTCGCTTTTCTCGCGACCGCTTCCGGTCGTGATTTTCATTGTGCTGGCGGTGTTGCTCGACCAGGCAATCAAGATGGCGGTAGAGCATTGGCTCCCCTTCCAGGAAGTCGTGCCCGTCATCCCGATGCTGGCGCTCTACCGGACCTACAACTTCGGGGTCGCCTTCTCCATGCTATCCGGCATGGAGGGCTGGTTCATCGTCGGCCTCAGGCTCGTCGTCGTCGGCTTCGTCGTCTGGCTCTGGCGGCGCACGCCGGTGCATCATGGTTTCGCGCATTTCGGCTATGCGCTGATCATCGCCGGCGCAATCGGCAATCTGGTGGACCGGCTGTTGTTCGGTTTCGTCATCGACTACGTGCTGTTCCACACGCAGACCTGGTCGTTCGCCGTGTTCAACCTCGCCGACAGCTTCATCAGCGTCGGCGCCGGTTTCGTTATCCTGGACGAGGTTCTCCTGCTTAAACGGCGGGATCGGTAAAATTCGAAGGTTTTACTGAAGCGGATTTGAACGCTCTGCGTGTTACGCCGGGCGCATGAGCGAGCCCGCGAAACTCCAGCAGCGGCTGAACGCCGAATTCTCCACGGTCGCTGATCGGGGCGAGGAAAGGCGTACGCGGCGCAGGGAGCCCGAGGCGGAACCGCAAGACTCTCCGCCAGCCAGCCTCGGCGCTGGAGACGGCAAGCCCGACGACGGAACTATACTGCGCATCGTGATCGCGGCCGCCGGCATTTTGTCGGCCATTGCCGTACTGGTGACGGGGATTGCCGCCGGCTTCTATCTTTCTCTCCTCAGCCTGGGACTAAGTGCGGTTGCCGGGGCGGTGTTCCTGCTCGGGCAGCGCAGCCGGACCGATCGCCACCGGGTATGGGAGGCGGAGCATCGACACGACCGCGAGTGGGAGCGGGACGAGACGTCGCAGATCCTGATGGCGATACATGACAGCCTGGGAGACATCGTTCTCACGCGTGCACTCGACGGACGGATCCTTCATGGCAATGCTGTCCTCGGCGAACTCACGGGCTACCCACGGCTGGAAGGACGCACCTGCGAGGAGATCGGCCTGTCGTTCCGGTCCCAGTCGGCACCACATCGCTACGACGTGGATATTGCGACCGATGACGGTCCCAGGACCTACGCCTGGCACGACGTAACCGTTCGCAATCCTGCCACCGGAGAACTCGCGGTCCACAGCATTGCGCGTGACGTGACCGAGGAGCGGCGTGCCGAACGGGAGCAGTTGCGGGCCCGCCAAAGGGCGGAACAGGCAAGCGCGGCGAAGTCCCGATTGCTCGCGACGGTGAGCCACGAGATTCGCACTCCCCTTTCCGGCATTCTCGGCATGTCGCATCTGATAGGCCAGACCCGGCTGACCGCAGAACAGAAGAACTATCTCACAGGTGTGCGCCAGTCCGGACATGCGCTCGTGCAGCTCGTCGAGGATCTGCTCGACTTCTCGACCATCGAGGTCGGCCGGTTTCAGCTCCGGCCCGCGCAGGAGCAGGTTCGTCCACTGCTCGAAGGTGTCGTCGAGATGCTGTCCCACCGCGCACACGAAAAGGGAATTGAAATTGGTTCCTTCGTCTCGTCGAACGTGCCGGCTGTGGTCACGGTCGATGCACCTCGTCTTCGCCAGGTTCTCTTCAACGTCATCGGCAACGCCGTAAAGTTTACCCATTCAGGTGGGGTGTCGCTCGAAACGGAGCTCCAGGACCGGGTGCTGCTGATCCGTGTCTCGGACACCGGACCCGGCATGACCGAGGAGGAACAGGCGCGGATCTTCGAGGAGTTCGAACAGGCCGGAGGCCTTTCGCAGCGCAGCGGCGGCACAGGTCTCGGTCTGGCGATCTCTGCCCGCATCCTCCGGGAGGCGGGCGGATCGCTGACGCTGACGAGCGTTGTCGGGAAGGGAAGCGCCTTCGTCATAAGCATGCCTGTGATGCTGGTTGACTCGGCTCCTGCATCGGTGGGGTACGGGGTGCTCGACGACAACATCGTGCTCCTCTTTTCGCCCGCGGGGCCTGTGTCCTCGGCACTTTGCCGTACCATCGAGACACTCGGAGGCACATGCCATCTAGCCGTGACGGTCGAGGAGGCAATGGACGTTGCACAGCATCTGTCAGTCGGCGAGCGAGAGCTCACCGACATTATCGTCGACAGTCGCCTGTCGGGCCTGTTCGCCCGTGAGCTTGCGGATTTCGTTGAGTTCAACGACAGCCGCATCCGGCGCACTTATCTCTTCAACGCGGAAGAGCGCACCGGCCGGGCTCTCGGCAAAGGTGAGGGGTATGACGCCTGGCTGATTCGGCCGCTGAGGGAGCGGTCCCTGGTCGAGGTCTTGCGCGGCCGGATGAAGGGCATCGAGTATCGCGATACGACCAACGACAACCGGCCCGCCCTCGACGGCGACGTACTGGCGGGAGAAAATCTCGTCCTGCCGCAGAGTGCAGGAGAGATCGTGTTTGCCGAGGACGATCCGGTCAATGCTCTCCTCGTGCGTTCGATGCTTGAAAAGGCCGGATTCAAGGTTCGCCATGTGATCGACTTTACCGAACTGCTGGACGTTCTCGGGCAGCCGATAGCCGACGCCTCTGCGCCGCCCTCGCTCGTGATCACCGACCTCGGCATGCCCGGTGGAGAGGGGATCGACGTGATCAGGCGGATCAGGGCCGGGAGCCTCGGAGGGCACCGTCGGATCCCGCTCGTTGTACTGACCGCGGACGTGCGTTCCGACCTGCGCCGCACGCTCGTCAAGGCCGGAGCGGATGTCGTGCTGGTAAAACCCGCGGAACCGCAGGCACTGCTTCAGGAAATCGGCCGGCTGCTCGGGAAGACGCTGCACTGACAAGTGCCATTTATCCCATCGCTCTGAATTTATTGAGCGACTCGCTCTGAGCCTATTTGTGTTGGCTCCCAGATGTCACTATCTTGTCGTAGACCTGTGCTTTAACGCTTTCAACACCATCAATCGGGAAACACCTATGGCCATCGAACTCATGGACTCTGTCCTGACGACGGACGCCGCTACCAGCGCAGCGAAGACAAGACCCACCGGTGACATTCTCGGCCGGATTGGAACGCTTGAAACGCGGCTTGCCCGTTCGAATGCCGAGATCGACGCGGCACAGGCGGTTCGCTATCGGGTCTTCGTCGAAGAGATGAAAGCGCAACTGTCGCCGGACGCGATGCGCCGCAGGCGCGATATCGATGCCTGGGACATGGTCTGCGATCATCTTCTCGTCCTCGATACCAGCATCGAGGGTGACAGCGAGGAGCAGATCGTCGGCACCTATCGCCTGCTTCGCCAGGATGTCGCCCGCACCTCGGGCGGCTTCTACTCCCAGTCGGAGTTTGATGTGGATGCGCTTCTGGCACAGCATCCCGCGAAGCGCTTCATGGAGCTCGGACGGTCCTGCGTCCTTCCGCAGTATCGCACCAAGCGCACCGTCGAGCTTCTCTGGCAGGGAAATTGGGCCTACGCCCTCAAGCATGGCGTCGATGCGATGTTCGGCTGCGGCTCCTTCGGCGGCACTGTACCCGAGGAGCATGCGCTTGCGCTTTCATTCCTTCACCATAATGCCCTTGCGCGCGATGAATGGGCGGTGAGTGCCCGGCCGGAGCTGATGCGGACCATGGACCTGATGCCGAACGAGGCGGTCAACCCGCGCAAGGCGCTCTCGGCCATGCCACCGCTGATCAAGGGTTACCTGCGCCTTGGCGCCATGGTCGGCGAAGGTGCGGTTGTCGACCACGCCTTCCGCACGACGGACGTTCTCATCGTCCTGCCGATCAGCAACATATCCGGCCGCTACCTGAACTACTACGGCGCCGACGCCGGTCGTTTCGCAAGCTGACGGCTGTACTTCGGCGGGAAGCAACGAGGCCTTAAATAGATAGGCCCTGAAACCGGTCACCCGGTTTCAGGGCCCATTGATTTGGCGATGCGATCAGATGCTCGCGTTGAATGCGGCGAGCGCTGCCATGTTGACGATGTCGCTGTCCTTGGCGCCCATCGAGACGATCTGGACCGACTTGTCGAGGCCCACGAGCAGCGGGCCGATGACGGTCGAACCGCCCAGTTCCTGCAGCATCTTCGTCGAGATCGAGGCGGAGTGGAATGCCGGCATGACGAGCACGTTGCCCGGCCCCGAGAGCCGGCAGAACGGATACTGTTCCATGATCTCAGGGTTGAGTGCGACATCCGCCGCCATCTCGCCGTCATACTCGAAATCCGCACGGCGCTTGTCGAGGATCTTGACCGCCTCGCGCACCCGCTCCGACCGTTCACCGGAAGGGTGACCGAAGGTGGAGTAGGCAAGCATGGCGACGCGCGGATGATAGCCGAGGCGACGTGCAAGGCCGGCGGCCTCCTCGGCGATATCGGCCAGTTCCTCCGCAGACGGCATGTCGTGGACTGCCGTGTCGGCCACCAGCACCGTGCGTCCGCGGCAGAGCGCCAGCGAGGCGCCGATCACCCGGTGTCCGGGCTTTGCATCGATGCAGCGCCGCACGTCCTCCAGCACGGTCGAATAGTTGCGCGTGAGGCCCGTGACCATCGCATCCGCATCGCCAAGCGCCACCATGCAGGCGGCGAAGTGATTGCGGTCGTTGTTGATCAACCGCTGGGCGTCGCGGAACAGGTATCCCTTCCGCTGGATGCGTGCGTAGAGGTAGTCGGTGTAGGCGTCGTTGCGTGTGGAGATGCGGGCGTTCAGGAGCTCGATGCCGGGCCTGTTGAGATCGATGCCGGCCTTTTCGGCGGTCTCGCGCATGCGCTCTTCGCGCCCGACAAGAATTGCCGTCCCGAGCTGCTGGTTTGCATAGGAGAGGGCGGCGCGCATCATCTGCTCTTCCTCGCCCTCCGCAAAGACCACGCGCTTAGGCTGGCGCTGGACGCGCGCATAGATCCGCTGGAGTGTGGAGGCGATCGGATCACGCCGCGCCCTCAGTTCGCGGGCATAGGCGTCGAGGTTCTCGATCGGCATCCTGGCAACACCCGATTCCATCGCCGCCTTGGCGACGGCCACGGGGATAGCCGAGATCAGCCGCGGGTCGAATGGCACGGGAATGATGTACTGTGGTCCGAAACGCGGACGGTTGCCCTGATAGGCGGCGGCGACGTCGTCCGGAACATCTTCCTTGGCAAGACCGGCGAGAGCCTCCGCGGCGGCGATCTTCATCGCGTCATTGATCGTGGAGGCGCGCACGTCGAGGGCGCCGCGGAAGATATAGGGGAATCCGAGGACGTTGTTCACCTGGTTCGGATAGTCGGAACGGCCGGTCGCAACGATTGCATCCTCGCGAATCTGTGCGACCTCTTCGGGGGTGATCTCCGGATCGGGATTGGCCATGGCGAAGATGATCGGACGCGGAGCCATGGACTGCACCATTTCGCTTGTAAGCGCGCCCTTGGCCGAAAGCCCGAAGAAGACATCCGCGCCAGCCATCGCCTCCTTCAGGTCGCGCAGGTCGGTCTTGACGGCATGGGCCGACTTCCATTGGTTCATGCCGTCGGTGCGGCCCTGGAAGATCACGCCCTTGGTGTCGCACAGGATGATGTTTTCGGGGTTGAAGCCCATGGACTTGATGAGCTCGATGCACGCGATTGCCGCAGCACCCGCGCCGTTGCAGACAAGCCGGGTAGTCTTGAAGTCGCGGCCGGTCAAGGCAAGCGCATTGATAAGCCCGGCGGCGGCGATGATCGCGGTTCCGTGCTGGTCGTCGTGAAAGACCGGGATGTCCATGAGCTCGCGAAGGCGCTGCTCGATGATGAAACAGTCCGGGGCCTTGATATCCTCAAGGTTGATCCCGCCGAACGACGGGCCGAGGTAGCGTACGCAGTTGATGAACTCGTCGACATTTTCGGTGTCGACCTCGAGGTCGATGGAATCGACGTCGGCGAAGCGTTTGAAGAGCACCGATTTGCCCTCCATGACCGGCTTCGAGGCAAGTGCGCCAAGGTTGCCGAGGCCCAGGATCGCCGTGCCGTTGGAAATGACGGCCACCATGTTGCCGCGCGTCGTGTAGTCGTAGGCCGTCGACGGATCTTCCGCGATCGCCTTGACCGGCACGGCCACGCCCGGCGAGTACGCCAGCGAGAGGTCGCGCTGCGTCGCCATCGGTTTGGTCGGCGAGATCTCGAGCTTGCCCGGACGCCCGCGTGAGTGGAAGTCGAGCGCTTCCTGTTCCGTGACGCCCTTCATGGTGCGATCGGATTTCTTTTTGACCGACATGGATCCTCCCCAAGCTTCTGTGGGCGGCTCCGCCGTCGCGCCCGTTTGCTGTTGTCTTCTATAGCGGCGCATGGCTAGGGTGACACCTCTTTTTTTGGAAGAAATGCCTTTCCGTGAACGACCAGATCGTGCGACCGAACGACATACTGACGACAGCTGAACTCGCCTCCGAGGCGAGCCGCGCATCGGCGACGCCGATGATGGAACAGTACATCGAGATCAAGGCCAACAATCCGGAAAGCATGCTTTTCTACCGGATGGGAGACTTCTACGAGCTGTTTTTCCAGGACGCGCTCGACGCTTCCCGGGCGCTTGGCATCACGCTCACCAAGCGGGGCCAGCACCTTGGCCAGGATATCCCGATGTGCGGGGTGCCGGTCCACGCAGCGGACGACTATCTGCAGAAGCTGATTGCCGTCGGGTTCCGCGTCGCGGTCTGCGAACAGGTTGAAGATCCCGCCGAGGCCAAGAAACGTGGCTCGAAGTCGGTGGTGAAACGCGACGTCGTGCGGCTCGTGACCCCCGGCACGCTGACGGAGGAGAAGCTTCTTTCGCCGTCCGATTCCAACTATCTGATGGCGGTTTCACGGATTCGCGGTGGTAGCGAACCGGCCATGGCGCTCGCCTGGATCGACATTTCAACCGGCGTCTTTCGTCTCTCCGAGACGGCTCAGTCGAAGCTGCTGGCGGATATCCTGCGCGTCGAGCCGCGTGAGGTGATCGTTCCGGACACGCTGTTTCATGATCCGGAATTCCGCCCTGTCCTCGACGTGCTGGGCCGGGCAGCCGTCCCGCAGCCGGCCGTGCTTTTCGACAGTGCGACGGCGGAGGGGCGCATTTCCCGCTATTTCGGTGTCGGTACGCTCGACGGCTTCGGCGCCTTCTCGCGCGCCGAACTCGCGGCCGCCTCAGCGGCGATCGCCTATGTCGAGAAGACGCAGATCGCCGAACGGCCGGCACTCGGCCTGCCCGAGCGCGAAAGCTCCGCCTCCACCCTCTTCATCGATCCGGCGACGCGGGCGAATCTCGAACTGGTGCGCACCCTCTCCGGCGAGCGCGGCGGAACGCTGCTGAGGGCCATCGATCGCACCGTGACGAGCGGCGGCGGACGCCTGCTGGCTGAGCGGCTCATGTCGCCGCTGACGGGCAGCGACGAAATCAACACGAGGCTCGATGCGATCTCTGCTCTGGTGGAAAGGCCATCCTTCGGCTCCGATCTTCGCGATGCGCTGAAGATGCTGCCGGACATGCCGCGGGCGCTTTCGCGGTTGGCCCTCGGCCGGGGTGGTCCCCGGGACCTTGGGGCGATCCTTCAGGGACTGCGGTCCGCGAGCGCCGTCGCCCGTCTCATGGCTGCCGAAGATCTGGATGGCGAACTTGCCAAAGCACGGGCGGACATCGATGCGCTTCCGACCACGCTTTCGGCGGAGCTCGCGGCGAAGCTGGACGAGGAACTGCCGCTCCTGAAACGCGATGGTGGCTTCATCCGGGAAGGAGCCAACGGCGAGCTCGACGAAATGCGGGCACTCCGCGACCAGTCTCGCAAGGTGATTGCCGGTCTCCAGCTCCAGTATGCCGAGGAAACCGGCGTAAAGTCTCTGAAGATCAAGCACAACAACGTGCTCGGTTACTTCATCGAGGTCACCGCCGGGAATGCGGCTGCCCTGACTGAGGGCGACGAGGCGAAATCCCGTTTCATTCATCGCCAGACCATGGCCGGTGCGATGCGGTTCACCACCACGCCGCTCTCCGAACTCGAGACCAAGATCGCCAATGCCGCGGATCGCGCGCTTGCGATCGAGCTTGCTGCATTTGACGAGCTCACGGCGGCCGTTGTCGCCGAAGCGGAGGCGATCAAGCGGGCGGCACGGGCCCTTGCCGTCGCAGACGTGATATCGGGACTTGCCGTGCTTGCCGAGGAGCAGGCGTATTGCCGCCCGGTCATCGACCAATCGAAGATGTTTGCGATCGTCGGCGGCCGCCACCCGGTGGTGGAGCAGGCGCTGCGCCGCCAGTCGGCCAATGCCTTCGTCGCCAATTCCTGTGATCTCTCGCCGGTCGACGGGGCCGCCGACGGTGCGATCTGGCTTCTGACCGGCCCGAACATGGGCGGTAAGTCGACCTTCCTGCGCCAGAATGCGCTGATTGCGATCCTGGCGCAGATGGGATCCTATGTTCCCGCCGAGAGCGCCCACATCGGTATCGTCGATCGCCTCTTCTCGCGGGTCGGCGCTTCAGACGATCTGGCGCGCGGCCGCTCGACCTTCATGGTCGAGATGGTGGAAACGGCGGCGATCCTCAACCAGGCGACCGACCGTTCGCTGGTGATCCTCGATGAGATCGGTCGCGGGACGGCGACCTTCGACGGTTTGTCGATAGCCTGGGCGGCTGTCGAGCATCTGCACGAGGCCAACCGGTGCCGGGGCCTCTTCGCGACGCATTTCCACGAGCTCACCGTTCTTTCCGAAAAGCTTCAACGCCTTTCCAACGCCACAATGCGCGTCAAGGAGTGGGACGGGGAAGTCATCTTCCTCCACGAGGTCGGGCCGGGGGCTGCCGATCGCTCCTACGGCATCCAGGTGGCGCGTCTCGCGGGCCTGCCGTCGTCGGTCGTCGCACGGGCGAGAGACGTGCTGGCAAAGCTCGAGGACGCGGATCGCAAGAACCCTGCCAGCCAGCTGATCGATGATCTGCCGCTTTTCCAGGTGGCGGTGCGGCGTGAGGAAGCAATGCGAAGCGCCGGCCCCTCGAAGGTGGAAGAAGCATTGAAGGCGCTGAGCCCGGATGACATGACCCCGCGCGAAGCGCTGGAAGCGCTCTATGCGCTGAAGAAAGAAGTTGGCAAGTCATAGCGCATAGGATGTGTCATTCTTTGCGCGAAAGGATTATAGCGCATGCGGACTGAGCGCGCGATCGACGACTACAGGCAGGACACGGGCCGGAATTCTATGGAGCATACCTTACCGGCACCGGACCAATCGGGCCTGCTGCAAGTCGCCGCTTTGCGTGCGCAATGCGAGTTCATCGCGAGCGCTCACGCCGATCATCGCGACCAGATGCGCCAGGCGCTTCTCGCTGCCTTCAAGAAGGCGAACCAGGAGGGACGCGAGCGCGCCAAGGAACTGCTTTTCCAGGACGGAAGCGGGCTTGCCTGCGCGGCACGCATTTCCTGGCTGCAGGATCAGCTGATCAGCGTGCTGCACGATTTTGCGCTCAACCATGTCTTCAGCGCGGCGATGGCTCCTGCGGAAAGCCGCATAACGGTAACGGCCGTGGGTGGCTACGGGCGCGGAACCCTGGCACCCGGTTCCGATATCGACCTGCTTTTCCTGCTGCCCGCGAAACCCGCTCCCTGGAGCGAGCCTGCGATCGAATTCATCCTCTACATCCTGTGGGACCTCGGCTTTAAGGTCGGCCATGCCACCCGGGATATCGACGAGTGCATCCGGCTGTCGAAGAGCGACATGACGATCCGCACCGCGATCCTGGAGGCGCGCTATCTCTGCGGCTCGCAGCCGCTGTTCGACGAGCTGGGCGTCCGCTTCGACCGTGAAATCGTGAAGAACACCGGCCCGGAGTTCATTGCGGCCAAGCTCGCCGAACGCGACGAGCGGCACCGCAAGTCCGGAGACACCCGCTATCTGGTGGAGCCCAACGTGAAGGAAGGCAAGGGCGGCTTGCGCGACCTTCACACGCTCTTCTGGATCGCCAAGTACTACTATCACATCAAGGATCCCGCCGATCTCGTCAGGCTCGGCGTGCTGTCCAAGCAGGAATACAAGCTGTTCATGAAGTCGGAAGACTTCCTCTGGGCGGTGCGTTGCCACATGCATTTCCTGACGGGCAAGCCCGAAGAGCGGCTCTCCTTCGACATCCAGCGGGAGATCGCGGAGTGCCTGGGCTATCATGCGCACCCCGGCCTTTCCGCCGTCGAACGTTTCATGAAGCACTACTTCCTCGTTGCGAAGGATGTGGGTGACCTCACCCGTATCTTCTGCGCCACGCTGGAAGACCAGCAGGCCAAGGAGGCGCCCGGGATCGTCGGCGTCATCAGCCGCTTCAGGAAGCGCAACCGCAAGATTGCCGGCACGCTCGATTTCGTCGAGGACCGCGGCCGCATAACGATCACCGATCCGGACGTCTTCCGTCGCGATCCGGTGAACCTGATCCGCCTGTTCCATATCGCCGATCTCTACGGGCTCGAGTTTCACCCCGATGCACTGAAGCAGGTCACCCGGTCCCTCAAGCTGATCAAGCCCGCAGTGCGGGAAGATGCCGAGGCCAACCGCCTGTTCCTTTCGATCTTGACCTCTCCGCGCGATCCGGCGCTCATTCTGCGCAGGATGAACGAATCCGGCGTGCTCGGACGCTTCATTCCCGAATTTGGCAAGATCGTCGCGATGATGCAGTTCAACATGTATCATCACTACACTGTCGACGAGCATCTGATCCGCACCGTGGGCGTGCTGTCCGATATCGATCAGGGCCGCGAGAAGACGGCCCACCCGCTCGCCTACCAGCTGATGCCGCATATCGAGGACCGCGTATCCCTCTACGTGGCCGTTTTGCTGCACGACATTGCCAAGGGCCGTCCGGAGGATCACTCCACGGCCGGCGCGCGGGTGGCGCGCAAGCTGTGCCCGCGCTTCGGCCTCACCCCCAAGCAGACCGAACTGGTCGTGTGGCTCATCGAGCAGCACCTCACCATGTCTCTGGTCGCCCAGACGCGCGACCTCAACGATCGAAAGACGATCCTGGATTTCGCCGACAAGGTGCAGTCGCTTGAGCGACTGAAGATGCTGCTGATCCTCACCGTCTGCGATATCCGTGCCGTGGGACCCGGCGTGTGGAACGGCTGGAAGGGCCAGTTGTTGCGCACCCTCTACTACGAAACCGAGCTGGTAATTTCCGGCGGCTTCTCCGAAGTCTCGCGCAAGGAGCGGGCAGCCTTCGCGCGCGAAACGCTCTACAACGCACTCGGCGACTGGAGCCAGAAGGACCGCAAGACCTATTCACGCCTGCACTACGAGCCCTATCTGCTGACCGTCTCGCTGGAAGACCAGGTCAGGCACCAGAATTTCATCCGGGCGACGGACAAGGCGGGCCAGACGCTGGCAACCATGGTGCGCACGGATTCCTTCCACGCGATCACCGAAATCACGGTCCTGTCGCCGGACCATCCCCGGCTGCTCGCTGTCATCGCCGGCGCCTGCGCCGCTGCCGGCGCAAACATCGTCGACGCGCAGATCTTCACGACGTCAGATGGAAGGGCGCTGGATACGATCCTGGTCACGCGCGAGTTCCAGGATGATGCCGATGAGACCCGTCGGGCCGGAACGATCGGCAAGATGATCGAGGACGTGCTTTCGGGCCGCAAGCGGCTGCCGGAAGTGATCGCCACCCGTGCCAAGGGGCGCAAGCGCCCCAAGGCGTTCAACGTACCGCCCGCTGTGATCATCAGCAATACGCTGTCCAACAAGTTCACGGTCATCGAGATCGAGTGCCTCGACCGTCCGGGCCTGCTCTCCGAAGTAACAGCGGTCCTCTCTGATCTCTCGCTCGATATCACCTCGGCGCACATCACCACCTTCGGTGAGAAGGTGATCGACACCTTCTACGTGACCGATCTCCTCGGCCACAAGGTCACCAACGAGAACCGCCAGGGCAACATTGCCGCGCGGCTGAAAGCCGTCATGGCGAATGAAGCGGACGAAGTGCGTGACCGCATGCCGTCCGGCATGATCGCGCCGGTCGTCCAGCCCGCGCAGAGAAAGCCGAAAGTCGAACAATGAGCCTTGTCAGGAAATTCGCTACCGTCGGCGGAGCGACGCTCGGCAGCCGCGTGCTCGGCTTTGCCCGCGAGACACTGATGGCTGCAGCCCTCGGCACGGGGCCGATGGCAGACGCTTTCTACGCCGCCTTCCGCTTTCCCAACCTCTTTCGCCGCCTGTTTGCAGAGGGCGCCTTCAACGCTGCCTTCGTGCCGCTCTTTGCCAAGGAGATCGAGGAACACGGTGTCGCCGGGGCAAAGCGGTTCTCGGAAGAGGTCTTCGGCGTTCTCTTCACCGTGCTCCTGGTCATCACGATCGTGATGGAACTGGCGATGCCGTGGATCGTCTCCTGGATCATCGCGCCGGGCTTCGTCGGCGACGCGGAGAAGTTCAACGTCACCGTCGAACTCGCAATCGTGATGTTCCCGTACCTGATGTGCATGTCGCTGACCGCGATGCTGTCAGGCATGCTGAACTCGCTCCATCACTATTTCGCCGCTGCGATCGCGCCGGTCTTCCTCAATCTGCTGCTGATCGGTGCGTTGGGCCTTGCTCTGCTCACCGGCGCATCGCCGCTCGAAACGGCGTGGCTGCTCTCCTGGGGCGTTTTCTGGGCGGGTCTCCTGCAGATGGCGGTTCTCTATATCGGTGTCCGCCATGCCGGTATGCGGATCGGTTTCCGGCGCCCCCGCTTCACCCCGAACGTCAAGCGGCTTCTCTGGCTCGCGCTTCCCGCAGCCGTCACCGGCGGGATTACGCAGATCAACCAGCTGATCGGCCAGATGATCGCATCCACGAAGGATGGTGCGATCTCGGCGCTGCAATATGCCGACCGGGTCTATCAGTTGCCGCTCGGCGTCGTCGGCATTGCGGTCGGCGTGGTTCTGCTGCCGGAACTCGCGCGCGCGCTCAAGGGAGGGCACGCCACCGAGGCCGCCAACCTGCAGAACCGCTCGATGGAGTTCGTACTCTTCCTCACCCTGCCGGCCGCGGCTGCGCTCTGGGTGATTTCGGACGAGATCGTTCGGGTCCTCTACGAGCGCGGTGCCTTCTCTGTCGAGACCACGGCCGTCGTCGCCGGAACTCTTGCGATCTATGGCCTTGGCCTTCCCGGCTTCGTGATGATCAAGGCGCTGACCCCAGGCTTCTTTGCGCGGGAGGACACCAAGACGCCGATGCGCATCACGATGCTGTCGGTCGTCGTCAACTGCGCGCTTGCGGTCTCGCTCTTTCCGTTCTTCTTCGAGCGCGGCATTGCGACGGCGGAAGCCGTTTCAGGCTGGCTGACGGCGATATGTCTCTTCGTGCTTCTCGTGCGTCGGGGACACTGGCAATTCGAAAAGACACTCGCGTCCAGGATCGCTCGCCTCGTCATCGCTTCGGTCATCATGGGAATCGCATTGAACTATGCTTCGGACGAGATGGCGCCCTGGCTGGCGTCGACCTCGCCGCTTTTCAATCAGCTGGTCGCGCTCTTTGGGCTGATCGCGCTCTCCATGGTTATCTATTTCGGCGTTGCCTTCCTCATCGGCGGTGCGGACCTCGGCATGATAAGGCGGAACATGAACCGCAAGCCGCCACCCGGTCCCAGCCCTCTTTGAGTTGAGCACCCTCCACCTTGGGGAGAAGCACCGTGCAGCAGATGATCGCCTTGGTGACGCTTGTCGTCCCGGACTATGACGCCGCCATCAAGTTCTATTGCGAGGCTCTCGGCTTCGATCTCGTCGAGGACAGCAAGATGCCTGAAGGCAAGAGATGGGTCGTGGTGCGGCCGGCGGGCGCCGGCGGCACGGGGCTGCTCCTCGCTCAAGCCAGTGACGAGCGGCAGCGGTCCGCGATCGGCAATCAGACGGGCGGCCGCGTCGGCTTCTTCCTGCATACCGACGACTTCGATCGCGACCATGCAGCCTTCACCGCAGCCGGCGTCCACTTCCGCGAGACGCCCCGCGTCGAGCGCTACGGCAAGGTAGCCGTCCTGGAGGATCCCTTCGGCAACACCTGGGATCTTCTGGAGCCTCGGCCCTGACGGACAGCCGGCAACACCCGGCATCCCCCTTGATCGAGACCCCGCTGGCGTGCATAAGCGCGCCGATATCAATCGGGGCCAGGCCCTCCACCAGCCTGAATGGGAACATCATGGCCGAATTCCAGCCGCTCGTCTTTTCCGGCGTACAGCCGACGGGAAATCTTCACCTCGGAAACTATCTCGGCGCGATCCGCAAGTTTGTGGCGCTGCAGGCCGAGCACGACTGCATTTACTGCGTCGTTGACCTGCATGCGATCACCGCTCAGCTGGTGCACGATGACATGCGCAGCCAGACGCGCTCGATTGCAGCCGCGTTTATCGCCTCGGGCATCGACCCGAAAGAGCACATCGTCTTCAACCAGTCGGCTGTTCCCCAGCATGCGGAACTCGCCTGGATCTTCAATTGCGTCGCGCGCATCGGCTGGATGGAGCGGATGACGCAGTTCAAGGACAAGGCCGGCGGCAAGAACGCCGAACAGGTATCGCTCGGGCTGCTCGCCTATCCGAGCCTGATGGCCGCCGACATCCTCGTCTACCGTGCCACGCACGTACCCGTCGGTGACGACCAGAAGCAGCATCTGGAGCTCGCGCGCGACATTGCCCAGAAGTTCAACATCGACTTCATGGAGCATATCCGCCGCGAGGGCAGTGGTGTCGACATCATGGTCGGAGATGAGCCGGTGCATGCCTATTTCCCGATGGTGGAACCGCTGATCGGCGGTCCGGCACCGCGCGTGATGTCGCTGAGGGACGGCACGAAGAAGATGTCGAAGTCAGATGCTTCCGACCTGTCCCGGATCAACCTTCTCGACGATGCCGACACCGTCTCCAAGAAGGTCCGCAAGGCCAAGACCGATCCGGATGCGTTGCCGAGCGAGACCGATGGGCTGAAGGGCCGCCCCGAAGCCGAAAACCTCGTCGGCATCTACGCCGCCCTTTCCGACAAGACGAAGGAAGATGTGCTCCGCGAATTCGGCGGCCAGCAGTTCTCCGTCTTCAAGCCGGCGCTCGTCGAACTTGCGGTCCATGTTCTCAGCCCGATCAGCGAGGAAATGCGCCGTCTTCTCGACGATACGACCCACCTGGACGCCATCCTGCGCGACGGCGGAGAGAGGGCGCGCGCACGTGCGGAAAAAACGATGGACCAAGTCCGCGACATCGTTGGTTTTCTCCGATAGGGCTAATTCCAAACGTCGAGAATTGGTATAATCTCACCCGGAAGTTCCGGGTGAGCCTTGTTGCAAGTCCCGAACGCCCGGGATGCAAAGCATGCTCGACGTGGCAGGCGGCCCGTTCTTGACGCTCCGTGCCCGGTAAGCAAAGCGAAAAGGCATTTCATGGTTTCTCGACGACTTTCGCGCCTAGAGGGGCACCGCCGCAAGTTTCTTGCGGTCATCGACGATACGCCCGAGTGCCAGCGTGCCGTGCGCTATGCGGGAAGTCGCGCCAAGAACTCCAACGGCAGCGTCGTGCTCCTTTTCGTGATTGACAACGGCGACTTCCAGCAATGGCTCGGTGTCGAGGAGATCATGCGGGCGGAAGCGCGCGAAGAGGCCGAGGCGGTACTCGCCAAGGCCGCGCAGACGTTGCGCGAGACGATTGGGATCGAGCCCGAGACGGTTATCCGTGAAGGCATTGCGACGGAACAGATCAATGGTCTGATCGAGGAGGACCGGGACATCGCGATCCTTGTCCTCGCGGCGGGGTCTGCAAAGGAAGGACCCGGCCCCCTAGTTTCGTCGCTTGCCGTGCGCGGCTCGGCCTTTCCAATCCCGGTGACGGTGATCCCGGAAGCGCTGACGGACGAGGAAATCGACGCGCTGAGCTGATGAGGTTGCACCACGGCGGGGGCGCTGGAAGACTTGCAGCTTTGGTCTTGAACGGGCAACCGGAAAGGCCTATTTTCTTTTGAACTGTTCTAAAATGGCGCCGGAGACTATTTGTCGGCTGCACGGAGAAAGAAATGTTTATCCAGACCGAAGCCACGCCGAACCCGGCGACGCTGAAATTCCTGCCCGGCAAGGTCGTTCTTGACCAGGGCACGGCGGAGTTCCGTGACGAGACGGAGGCGGCAGCCGGTTCGCCGCTTGCCGCGAGGCTCTTTTCCGTACCCGGTGTGACAGGTGTATTCTTCGGCTACGACTTCATCACGGTCACCAAGGAAGGCGCCGACTGGCAGCACCTGAAGCCTGCGATCCTCGGCACGATCATGGAGCATTTCATGTCCGGACAGCCGGTGCTTGCCAACAGCAGCTTCGGCGACGAAACCCCGGAAGGCGAGTTCTTCGACGAGGGTGACGAGACGATCGTCGCAACGATCAAGGAACTCCTGGATACGCGCGTCCGTCCGGCCGTTGCGCAGGATGGTGGCGACATCACCTTCAAGGGTTACCGCGACGGTACCGTGTACCTGAACATGAAGGGTGCCTGCAGCGGATGCCCGTCCTCGACGGCAACCCTGAAGCATGGCGTCCAGAATCTTCTGCGTCATTTCGTTCCGGAAGTGCAGGAAGTCGAAGCCGTCGTATAGCGAGCATAGTCCGGGCGGCTCGATGTCCCGGCGGGAATATTCATGATCATACTCGGCATCGACACTTCCGGGACGGGATGTTTCGCCTGTGTCTATGACAGCCTCTCCGACAGCATGATGGGTGAGGCCGGGGCGGATATCGGCCGCGGCCATGCCGAAAGGCTGATGGATTTCATCGACGAGGCGCTCCATGCGTGCGGCAAGTCCCTGTCTGATATCGAGCGCGTCGCCGTGACTGTTGGCCCCGGCTCCTTCACCGGGATACGCGTGGGTGTCGCCGTGGCAAGGGGACTGGCCCTTTCGCTCGGTGTGCCCACCGTAGGCATCACGACGCTTGCGGCTCTCGCCCACGAATACGCTCCGCAGCATGGCGGCGAGGCCTTTCTCGTGGCGATCGATGCCAAGCGTGATGAGATCTATTGCCAGACCTTCTCGGGGGATGGTTTGGTAGGCAGCGAACCGCACATTCGCTCCGTGGAGGAAGCGTGCCGCCTTGCCGGTGAGCTCGGGGGACGGGTGACAGGATCAGGTACGGTTCATCTGGGGAGAACCGAAATGGCGACTGACAGTTTTTCGATTGGAACCGTTGCGCGTCTTGGTGCGACAGCAGATCCGGCTTCCGCACCCGCGAAGCCGCTGTACCTGCGCGGTCCGGATGCCAAGCCTCAGGCCGGTTTCGCTGTGTCGAGGGTCTGATTGCGGTGGCTCTGACCGATTACTTCATCCGTAAACCGACCTTTGATGTCTTTCCTCTCGAAATGGAGGATCTCGGGCTTGCGGCTGCCATCCACCGGACCCGCTTCGTTCGCGCCTGGAGTGACGGCGAATTTCATTCACTGTTGTCGCAGGAGCCGGTCTTCGGCTTCGTTGCCCTCAAGGTGAACGCGGCCTCCAGGTCCGGCGGCGGCTTCGTGCTTGCAAGGGCAGCAGCCGGCGAGGCCGAAATCCTGACGATCGCCGTCGATCCGCGCTTCGAGCGTGCCGGTCTTGGCTGGCGGCTGATGCAGGCTGCTCTTCGGGAAGCACGCATGCGTGGGGCCGAAGCGATCTTCCTGGAAGTCGACGAGGGCAATGCGCCGGCACGCCGCCTTTACGAGAAGCTTGGCTTCGCGAAAGTGGGTGAACGCAAGGCCTATTATGGGGATGCGGCGAGTGGTCGCTCTGCGGCGCTTGTCATGAAGCTTGATCTTCGCTAGTTCCGGTCGAGAATATCGATTGCGACGGGGACCGGGGCTGATGGCCGATCTCGAAAAAACGTTGGAAGAGCTTTGCGTCGAGCGCGGTATGCGCATGACGGAGCAACGCCGCGTGATCGCGCGCGTTCTGGAAGAGTCTGCCGACCACCCTGATGTGGAGGAACTCTACCGTCGCTCTTCCGCAGTGGACGCGCGGATCTCCATTTCCACGGTCTACCGGACGGTGAAGCTCTTCGAGGATGCCGGCATCATCGAGCGTCACGACTTCCGCGATGGACGCTCGCGGTATGAAACGGTCCCGGAAGAACACCACGATCATCTGATCGATCTCAAGCATGGTACGGTGATCGAATTCCACTCCCCGGAGATCGAGGCGCTTCAGGAAAAGATCGCCAGGGAACATGGTTTCAAGCTGGTGGACCATCGCCTCGAACTCTACGGCGTTCCCCTCAAAAAGGACGAGGAGTGAGGCACAGGTTCCAGCCTCCTCCGTTCGCGCGAGGGTGACGCTTGATCGCGTGGATTCGCATCTTCCTCGTGCTTGCCTCCCTGGCGCTCGTGACATTCGTGCTGCTTCCCGTGCAGATCGCCGCCCTGGCGTTCGACTGGCGTCTGCGGCGCTACATTCCACGCCTCTGGCATCGCGCCGCCTGCCGGCTCGTCGGCATACGGGTAAGGGCGCATGGACGACCGGAGACGCGAAGACCGCTCCTGCTCGCCTCCAACCACGTGTCTTGGAAGGACATCCTCGTCCTCGGTGCTGTTGCCGACGTCGTCTACATTGCCAAGGCGGAAGTGAGGGGATGGCCCGTCTTCGGGATTCTTGCGCGGCTTCAGGCCACCATTTTCGTGGAACGCGAACAGAAGCGGAAGACCGGCGAAAAGGTGGATGAAATCGGCCGCCGCCTGAGCGACGGCGAGATTGTCGTGCTGTTTCCGGAAGGGACCACTTCCGACGGCAATCGCCTGCTCGAAGTGAAAACCTCGCTCTTCGGCGCGGCCGCTTCCGCGGCCGCGATGACGGCGGATGGTATCGTTCACATCCAGCCCGTGGCGATCTCCTATACCGGCATTCACGGCATGGCCATGGGACGCTATCACCGGCCCCTTGCAGGCTGGCCCGGTGACATTCCTCTCGGAAGTCATCTGCTGGCGATTCTCAAGGAGGGCGCGATCGAGGTGGACGTCGATTTCGGCGAGAGGATCGACTATCGACGCGACAGCAATCGCAAGGCAATCAGCCGGGAGGTGGAGGCCGCGATCCGCCGGATGCTTTCGAGCCGCCTTCGCGGACGCTGAAAGGGCTTCATTTTCCGGGCTTTTTGCACTATGGAAGCGCCAATGAGCCACGATACTGCAACTCTCGACGCCACATCCGCATCCGCATCCGCGCCGGAAGCCGCGAAGCCCCGCAAGGTCTTCGTAAAGACCTACGGCTGTCAGATGAACGTCTACGACAGTGACCGGATGACGGACGCCCTGTCCAAGGACGGCTATGAGGCGACGGAAACGCTGGAGGAGGCCGATCTGGTGCTCCTCAATACCTGTCATATCCGTGAGAAGGCGGCGGAGAAGGTCTATTCCGAGCTCGGC
Source organism: Sinorhizobium sp. BG8 (assembly GCF_016864555.1). Lineage (NCBI taxonomy): Bacteria > Pseudomonadati > Pseudomonadota > Alphaproteobacteria > Hyphomicrobiales > Rhizobiaceae > Sinorhizobium > Sinorhizobium sp. BG8. The sequence continues at coordinate 1,145,443 of NZ_CP044011.1, forward strand.
CGCCTGCGCGACATGAAGAAGGCGCGTGCGAAGGACGGACGCGAAATGGTCATCGGGATTACCGGCTGTGTTGCGCAGGCGGAAGGAGCTGAAATCCTTCGCCGTGCTCCCGCCGTCGATCTGGTGATCGGCCCCCAGACCTATCACCGGCTCCCCGACGCGGTGAAGCGCGCGAAGCGGGGCGAACGGGTCATCGAGACGGATTACGCCATCGAGGATAAGTTCGAGCATCTGCCTGCGCCGGAGAAGGCACGCACCCGCCTGCGCGGCGTGACGGCCTTCCTGACTGTGCAGGAAGGGTGTGACAAGTTCTGCACCTTCTGCGTCGTACCCTATACGCGCGGGTCGGAGGTTTCCCGGCCGGTTGCTCAGATCGTCTCCGAGGCCGAAAAACTCGTCGATGGCGGCGTACGCGAAATCACCCTTCTCGGCCAGAACGTCAATGCGTGGCACGGCACCGGACCGGATGGCACGGAATGGGGTCTCGGGGATCTGCTTGCACGCCTCTCTGAGATCGAGGGCCTTGCGCGCCTGCGCTATACGACGAGCCATCCTCGCGACATGGATGACAGCTTGATCGAGGCGCACCGCAATCTGCCCAAGCTCATGCCGTATCTGCATCTTCCGGTGCAATCCGGATCCGATCGCATCCTCAAGGCGATGAATCGTCGGCACACCGCCGCGGAATACATTGCGCTCATCGAGCGCATCAGGGCCGTGCAGCCGGACATCGCAATATCGGGCGATTTCATCGTCGGTTTTCCCGGTGAGACCGACGACGACTTCGAAGATACCCTGCGCGTGATAGAGGCCGTGGGTTATGCACAGGCATTTTCGTTCAAGTATTCCATCCGTCCGGGCACTCCTGGCGCCGAGATGGATGGTCACATTGCGGAAAATGTGAAGGCGGAACGTCTTGAAAAACTGCAGGCTTTGCTGTTCCGTCAGCAGAACGCCTTTGCGGAAGCCTGTGTCGGCAAGGAAATCGATCTCCTTCTCGAGAAACCGGGACGGATGCCGGGACAGCTCGTAGGGCGTTCGCCGTGGTTGCAGCCTGTGAATGTTGATGCAAACGGCTGCGAAATCGGTGACATTATCAAGGTACGAATCACCGGTACCGGTCGCAACAGCCTCTTCGCCGAGGCAATTGGCTGGCGGGCGGACCTCAAGGGAGCATGACCGCTTGAACGGACACGAATTGATGACTTCGTCACCGCGCCAGTCGAAGAAGACAACGACAGACGTTAATCACTTCGTGCTCACCTTTGAGAACAACCGATACGCCAGTGAGCTTTTCGGACAGTTCGACCAGAACCTGAAGCTGATTGAGCAGCGCCTGAACATCGATGCGAGGGCCCGGGGCAACTCCGTTGCGCTCTCCGGCGATTTCACCGCCACGAACCAGGCTCGTCGCGCGCTCGACTATCTCTACGGCCGGCTCCAGAGTGGCGGCTCCGTGGACGCGTCGGATGTGGAAGGAGCCATCCGGATGGCCGTCGCCGCGGACGATCAGCTTTCCCTTCCGACGATGGAGCGCAAGGCCAAACTCTCGATGGCCCAGATTTCTACTCGCAAGAAGACCATTGCGGCACGCACGCCGACGCAGGACGCCTATATCCGGGCGCTGGAGCGCTCAGAGCTCGTGTTCGGCGTGGGGCCGGCAGGTACCGGCAAGACCTATCTCGCGGTGGCGCACGCCGCGCAATTGCTGGAGCGTGGCCTCGTCGACCGCATCGTTCTTTCACGCCCAGCGGTCGAAGCCGGCGAGCGGCTTGGGTTCCTTCCGGGCGACATGAAGGAAAAGGTCGATCCCTACCTGCGGCCGCTCTATGACGCTCTCTACGACATGATGCCCGGCGACAAGGTCGAGCGCGCCATAACTGCCGGCGTCATCGAAATCGCGCCGCTGGCCTTCATGCGCGGTCGTACCCTTGCCAACGCTGCCGTTATCCTCGACGAGGCGCAGAACACGACCTCGATGCAGATGAAGATGTTCCTGACCCGCTTGGGTGAGAACGGCCGCATGATCGTCACGGGCGACCCGAGCCAAGTTGACCTGCCGCGCGGCGTCAAGTCCGGTCTTGTCGAGGCGCTTCAGATCCTCCGCGGTGTCGAGGGGGTCTCGGTCGTGCGCTTCAAGGATGTCGACGTCGTACGCCATCCCATGGTGGCACGGATCGTCAAGGCCTACGAATCCCACACCGCCGTCCAGGACGAAAGCGAGATCATGGACCGCTAGGGCAACGCTTGCCCGGCCGCTCCGAAAGAAGATGAGCGAAATCGATATACAGATCAGCGTCGAGGAGGGTCCGTGGCCCTCCGAGGACGACCTTCTCGTAATGAGTGAGCGCGTACTTTTCGCGGCGGCGGAATTTCTTGCCAAGGAGGAAGGGCAGCCCTTCCCGGATACGGAGCCGGAGCTTTCCCTCGTCTTCACGTCAGATGAGGAGATCCGCGCAATCAACGCCGAGTGGAGGAACCAGGACAAGCCGACCAACGTGCTTTCGTTCCCGGCGTTCCCCGTCGTGCCTGGAAAAATGCCCGGGCCCATGCTCGGCGACATCATTCTCGCCTACGAAACGCTTGAGCGCGAAGCGGCCGAATTGGGCAAGACGTTTGACGCGCATTTGACGCATCTTCTTGTCCATGGATTTCTGCACCTCTTCGGTTATGATCATATGGAGACGGAAGAGGCAGAAAAAATGGAAGGGCTGGAGACTCGCATTTTGGCGCGGCTTGGCCTATCTGATCCCTACGGGGATGACCCGGTTTGATAGAACGGAACAATGAGCGATTTCAGAAGCCGGCCTGAACAGGCTGAGGCAGGTGAGGCGGAAGCCTCAGGACAGGACGAGGCGGGCAGTCCTCAGAAGCCGGAAACTGGTGGAAGACCGGCAAGTTCTTTTTGGGCTCGTGCTGCGCGCATCTGGCGCAGTTCAGGCGGGTCCAGCCTTCGCAAGGACATTGCGGAAGCACTGCTGAGTGACGAAGGCGAAGACACCGCCTTCCTGCCCGAGGAGCGGGCAATGCTCCACAATATCCTCCGCTTCCGCGAGGTCCGCGTTGAGGATGTGATGGTGCCGCGCGCCGATATCGAGGCGGTGGACCAGGATATTTCCATCGGTGAACTGATGGTGATCTTCGAGGAGTCCGGCCGCTCGCGAATGCCGGTCTACTGCGACAGCCTCGATGACCCGCGCGGCATGGTCCATATCCGCGACCTTCTCTCCTACGTGACCAAGCAGGCGCGCAACAAGCGCCGCACCACGCCTGCGAAGACCAGTGCCGCGACCAAGAACGGCGCTGCCGCGCAGCCGGCAGCTGACAAGGCGCAGAAGCCCCAGAAGGCCGAGTTCGATCTCGGGCGCGTTGATCTCGCCAAATCGGTGCTCGATGCGGGCATCATCCGCAAGGTCCTGTTCGTGCCGCCGTCCATGCTTGCCGCCGACCTGATGGCGCGCATGCAGGCGGACCGCACCCAGATGGCGCTCGTCATCGACGAGTATGGCGGCACCGACGGCCTGGCCTCGCTCGAGGATATTGTCGAGACGGTCGTCGGTAATATCGAAGACGAGCACGACGACGACGAGGCCATGATCACCAGGGTGTCGGACGATGTGTTCATCGCGGACGCCCGGGTTGAGCTTGAAGAGCTGGCGGAAACGATTGGACCGGACTTCGACATTCGCGAGCAATTGGAGGATGCCGATACGCTCGGCGGCCTCATCTTCGCATCGCTCGGCCGCATTCCGGCGCGCGGCGAGGTGGTCCAGGCCCTGCCGGGCTTCGAGTTCCACGTGCTCGATGCCGATCCTCGCCGGGTCAAGCGGGTGCGCATCATCCGCAAGCGCGCCGTGACGCGCCGCCGCCCGCAGAAGGTAGAGGCGGAACTCGATCCGGCGGCGGCCGCTGGGGGAGTTCGCATCGAACCGGTCGAGCAGCTTCGGGATCAGTAAATCCTTCCCATAAGATGTCGCCAAGGCCTGCATCGACGGAAGTCGGTGCGGGCCTTTTCTCACTCGCGCGCTGGAGGCGGGTGGGGTGGCGTCGCCTGGGTCCGCGTCGGTTGCGATACCCAGAGGGAGGGGGACAAAGTGTCTGTTTTTTGGAAGACTTGGTGCCGCTGATTCGGGCACAGATCTCAGGAAAGGAATGGCATGGAGCGGCTTGCGGGCAAGGTCATCCTGTTGTCAGGAGCAAGGCGGGCGGCCGTGGCATTTCTCGCCGGGCTGTTCGGCGTTCTTGCCCTGCCGCCATTCGGGTTTTTTGCCTGTCTCTTCGTGTCTTTCACCCTGCTTGTCTGGCTCCTTGATGGCGCCACCGCCGATCCCGAGGCTGGCTTCCTGGGTCGCCTGGCTCCACCCTTCTGGGTCGGCTGGTTCTTCGGGTTCGGCTATTTCCTGGGTGGGCTCTGGTGGCTTGGCAATGCGCTCCTCGTCGAGGCGGACGAGTTCGCCTGGGCGCTTCCGCTTGCCGTCCTCGGGCTTCCGGCATTCCTCGCTCTCTACTACGGTCTCGCCGCGGCCTTTGCCCGCCTTTTGTGGTCGGACGGCGTCGGTCGCATCGCGGCCCTCGCACTCGGCTTTTGCCTTGCGGAGTGGCTTCGCGGAACGCTCTTCACCGGGTTCCCGTGGAATGCGGTTGCCTATGGGGCAATGCCCTTTCCGCTGCTCATGCAGTCGGTGAAGCTGATCGGGATCGACGGTATCAATCTGCTTGCCGTCTTCGTCTTCGCCATGCCGGCTCTGCTTGGCACTGGCAAGGGTCTGCGCATCGGCATGCCCATTGCCGCGCTTCTCCTGGTCGGACATGTCGGCTACGGCGTTTACAGTCTCTACTTCGTCCCGTCCCGCCACCGGGCGGTCCCGTCGTGCGACTGGTGCAGCCGATGATCGACCAGGCGATGAAGCTCGATGACAAGGCACGCACGGAGATTTTCGAAAAGCATCTGGCGCTGACCGCCGCTCCGCCGCCTGGACAGAAGAAGCCTGATATCATCGTCTGGCCGGAAACGTCGATTCCGTTCATCCTCACCGACAATCCCGACGCCCTGCAGCGCATTGCCGATGTCCTCGAGGACAACCAGGTGCTGATTGCGGGTGCAGTGCGGACCGAGAGCACAGGCGCCGGCAAGGCGCCGCGCTACTACAATTCCATTTACGTCATCGACGGCAAGGGCAGATCACCGGTGCGGCGGACAAGGTTCACCTTGTTCCTTTCGGCGAATACATGCCGTTCGGGGAAATCTTCAGAAGCTGGGGATAGACGCTGTCGCGGCCATGCCGGGCGGGTTCTCAGGAGGGCCGAGCCATCAACTGCTGACACTGCCGGACGGACTGAGCTTTTATCCACTGATCTGCTACGAGGCCATCTTCCCGACAGAAATCGCAAATAGCGTGAGCGGCGTCGATGCGTTGCTGAACGTGACCAACGATGGCTGGTTCGGAAATACCCCTGGACCCTATCAGCACTTTCAGCAGGCGCAGGTCACGGCGGTCGCAAAACAGGTGCCGATGATTCGTGGCGCGAACAATGGAATCTCGGCGATTGTGGACGCTAAAGGTCAAGTTATATTAGGGATGCCTTATAATAGCAATGGCTTTATTGATGCAACCATTGCGGGAAAAAACGTAACGTTTCATGATAGACTGTCACAAAACCTGTGGTTTTGGTTCTGTGTCTCCATGGTTTTTCTTCTGGCACTCTTTTCTCGCGCTGGTTTTATATTCGGCAGGAATTGACCGAAAACCCCTAAAATTGCATAGTGCACTTTACCGGCATGTTTTAGCTATAATGATGGCCTTAAAGTTGCGCTGCAAGCATGGCAATTTGGTCTCATGGTCGCTTCCGGGGACTGGGGCATTCGCGCGTTAGGACACTTTGATGATTGAGAATAAGAAAAAGCCGAACCCGATCGATATACACGTCGGGAGCCGGATTCGCCTCCGCCGGACGATGCTTGGCATGAGCCAGGAGAAGCTGGGCGAGAGCCTGGGGATCACGTTCCAGCAGATTCAAAAATATGAGAAGGGTACGAACCGTGTAGGCGCCAGCCGCCTCCAGAACATCTCAAGCATTCTGAATGTTCCGGTATCGTTCTTCTTCGAGGATGCGCCCGGCGAAAGCTCGGGAGGTCCCAACGGGATGGCGGAAGCCTCCAGTTCGAACTACGTGGTCGACTTCCTGTCTTCTTCGGAAGGGCTTCAGCTCAATCGCGCATTCGTAAAGATCGCCGACCCGAAGGTGCGACGCAAGTTGGTCGACCTGGTCAAGACGCTCGCGGCGGAAGCCGACGCGGAATAGTGTTAAAGTCAGGCGACGCCTGACGCCTTGAAGGCGGTCCCTCGGGGCCGCCTTTTTTTGTTCCGTGTTTGCATCGGCTCTGGACCGAAGATAGATATAAACATATATTTATGTCCTTGTGTGCTTGTTTTTCAGTGGTGAACTGGTAACAACGCCGATGTCATCTTCATTGAGGGGAATTCCCGTATGCGCAGCAGCTATCTCTTCACCAGCGAATCCGTGGCAGAGGGGCATCCAGACAAGGTTTGCGACAGAATCTCGGACGAAATCGTCGATCTCGTTTACCGTGAGGCCGCCAAGACCAAGTTCGATCCCTGGTCTGTGCGCATCGCCTGCGAGACGCTGGCCACGACCAACCGTGTCGTCATTGCCGGCGAAGTCCGCCTGCCGCCGAGCCTGATGAAAAAGGACAAGAACGGCAACGACGTCATCAATCCCGCGAGATTCAAGGCTGCCGCGCGCAAGGCTATCAAGGATATCGGCTACGAACAGGATGGCTTCCACTGGAAGAACGCCAAGGTCGATGTTCTCCTCCACGCCCAGTCGGCCGACATTGCGCAGGGTGTCGACAACGCTGCAGACCAGCAGGGCGACGAGGGTGCGGGCGACCAGGGCATCATGTTCGGTTATGCCTGCCGCGAAACCACGGATCTCATGCCGGCGCCGATCTACTATTCGCACCGCATCCTTCAGCTCCTCGCCGCCGCGCGCAAGCAGGGTGAGGGCGATGCCGGAAAGCTCGGTCCCGATGCCAAGAGCCAGGTGACCGTGCGCTATGCCGACGGCAAGCCTGCCGACGTTGCCTCGATCGTTCTTTCGACCCAGCATCTCGACGACAGCTGGGACTCGGCCAAGGTGCGTGCAGTCGTGGAGCCCTACATCCGTGAGGCGCTGAACGGCCTTCCCATCGCCGATGACTGCAAGTGGTACATCAATCCCACCGGCAAGTTCGTGATCGGCGGCCCCGATGGCGACGCGGGCCTGACCGGCCGCAAGATCATCGTCGACACCTATGGTGGCGCAGCACCCCACGGCGGTGGCGCGTTTTCGGGCAAGGACACCACGAAGGTCGACCGTTCGGCGGCCTATGCGGCGCGCTATCTCGCCAAGAACGTGGTTGCCGCGAACCTCGCCGATCGCTGCACGATCCAGCTCTCCTACGCCATTGGCGTTGCTCAGCCCCTGTCGGTCTATGTCGATCTGCACGGAACCGGCACGGTCACCGAGGACGAGGTGGAAGCAGCCATCCGCAAGGTCATGGACTTGTCGCCCTCCGGCATTCGCCGCCACCTCGACCTCAACAAGCCGATCTATGCCAAGACCTCGGCCTACGGTCATTTCGGCCGCAAGTCCGGTCGGGACGGCTCCTTCTCCTGGGAGAAGCTGGACCTGGTGAAGCCCCTGAAGGAAGCCCTGAGGGCGTGAGGGTCTGACAATGGAGAGCGAGCGCCGTACAAGGGCGACCGAGGCCTTCTTCGGTCGCCGCAAGGGAAAGCCCCTGCGTGATTTGCAGGCACAGCGTCTGGAAAACCTCCTGCCGCGGTTTAAGGTGGATCTCTCCGTACCTGCCCCGGCAGAGATAGGCTCGCTCTTCGACTTCGATCCTGCGCGCATCCGGCTGGAAATCGGCTTCGGCGGCGGCGAGCATCTGATTCACCGGGCTCTCGAAAACCCGTCCACGGCCTTCATCGGCGTGGAGCCTTTCGTCAATTCGATGGCAAAGCTCGTCGGTCGTGTTGAAGAGACCGGCGCGCTGAACATCAGGCTCTACGACGATGACGCGACCGAACTGTTGGACTGGCTGCCGGAGGGATCGCTCGACCAGATCGATCTCCTGTATCCCGATCCCTGGCCCAAGCGTAAGCACTGGAAGCGCCGCTTCGTCTCGAAGGTCAATCTGGATCGCTTCGCGCGCGTCCTGAAGCCAGGCGGTTCCTTTTGCTTCGCCTCCGATATCGATACGTATGTGAACTGGACGCTTCTTCACTGCGGCGCTCATCCCGCCTTCGAATGGACGGCGGAGAATGCCGCCGACTGGCTGACGCCTTTCGAGGGCTGGCCCAGCACGCGCTATGAGGCGAAGGCGAAGAGGGAAGGGCGAAAGTCTGCCTACCTGACGTTCAGAAGGCGCTAGGGCGACCGACGGCTCTCAAGCTCGGGAACGGTCCCGCAAGAAAACATGCGTGGAACAACGGCTTGAAGCGTGGGTAGCGCGCCGATCGTTTAGCGATACGCATCAAGGCAGCATCGTCGCGGCGCGCCCCCGGTCATTTTTCCGCACCCATTCCGATGTGCGGATCCCGCGCACGATTAGTGCAGGCTTACGGTGCGCAGGTCGTCTTCGGCCGCCTTGAAGAAGGTGCTCGAGCGATTGTCGGTCAGGAGAATTGGCGTGCCGTCGGCACCAAAGAGCGCCCAAAGATCCAGGGCCGGATCAATTTCGGGAGCCTCGGGGAAGCAGCGGGATACCTCGTCGGCGCGCATCTTGCGAATGTAGCCGACTTCGCCTGCGCCGAGATGCGCAAGGTCCGCCTTCGTGACGACAGGAGAGAGAGCTTTAAGGCCCATGATTGCCTCCATGGCATGCCGGGTTGAAACCGGCTCAAACGCACGCTCGCGGTCACCATGACCGGTCGATACGTCCGGTATTCAGTTTGTGTGTGTGGTGTCCGAGGGGCGAAGCCCGCAGAAACGGCACATGGACTAGTCTGGTACGGAAATGTTAATTTTCTTTACCATGCGCTCCGGTTCCGGGCGCACGAGGTCGACGGCGAGAAGTCCGTTCTTCAGGTGGGCACCCAAAACTTGCATGCCGTCGGCAAGCACGAACAGTCGCTGGAACTGCCGTGCAGCGATGCCGCGGTAAAGAAAATCCCGTTCGCCGTTCTCGATCTGGCGACCGCGGATGATGAGCTGGTTCTCCTCGGTGGTGATCTCCAGCTCGTCCTCGGAGAAACCGGCGACGGCAAGCGTTATGCGGAGGCGCTCGGGCGCACCCGCGCCATCGGAATGCAGACGCTCGATGTTGTAGGGCGGATAGCCGTCATTGCTCTTGGCAATGCGCTCCAGCGTCTTCTCCATGGCGTCGAAGCCCAGGAGCATAGGGCTCGTGAATGGTGTCATGCGGCTCATATTTGTGTGCAGTCCTTGCTCTCAAGCGACCATGCCGGGACCTGGCTGGCAGCACCCCGACAGCGCCAATATGGGGACTGTGGCGGTTTCGTGCAAGGCGCTTGCTAAAGGAGAATTGGCAAATATAGTCGCCGCTTTGCTACGGCGCGGACAGGTGTTCGCGCCGCATATACAAAGGCAGGGAGACATGCATGCCGGAGCCTAGAAAAATCATAATCGACACGGACCCCGGACAGGATGACGCTGCGGCAATTCTGCTTGCTCTCGCAAGCCCGGACGACGTCGAAGTCCTGGGCATCACCACCGTCGCAGGCAATGTTCCCCTGGCGCTCACGTCCCGCAACGCCCGTATCATCTGCGAACTGGGCGGCAGGCCGGATCTCAAGGTATTTGCCGGAGCCGACAAGCCGCTCGCGCGCCCGCTGGTGACGGCCGAGCACGTTCACGGCAAGACAGGCCTGGACGGCCCGAGCTCGACGAGCCGGTCATGGCGTTGCAGGAGCAGCACGCTGTCGACTTCATCGTGGAGACGCTTCTGCGAGAGCCCCCGAAGAGCGTCACGCTCTGCACGCTCGGTCCGCTGACCAACGTGGCGCTCGCGCTGCGCAAGGCGCCCGAGATCGCCGGCCGCGTCCGTGAACTCATCATGATGGGCGGCGGGTTCTTTGAAGGTGGCAACATCACACCCGCGGCCGAGTTCAACATCTACGTCGATCCCGAGGCCGCGGATGCGACCTTCAGATCGGGCATTCCGATCGTGATGATGCCGCTCGATGTCACCCACAAGGTCTTGACCTTCAAGGAGCGTGTGGAGCGGATCCGCAAGATCGGTACGAAGCCCGCGCTGGCGCTTGCCGAAATGCTGGAGTTCTTCGAGCGTTTCGACATCGAGAAGTACGGTTCGGACGGCGGGCCGTTGCATGATCCCACTGTCGTCGCCTACCTGTTGAGGCCGGAACTCTTCAACGGACGGGATTGCAATGTCGAAGTGGAGATCAGCTCACCGCTGACGCTCGGCATGACGGTGGTCGACTGGTGGCAGGTCACGGGCAGAACGCCGAATGCGAAGGTCATCAAGGACGTAAATGCCCAGGGCTTCTTCGATCTCCTGACGGAACGTCTGCACCGCCTCTGAGTATCCGTCGCTCGTACATGTCGACAAATGAAAACGGCGCCCGAGGGCGCCGTTGATGTTTTGGTCCGTGCGTTCCGTTCTCAAAACTCTTCCCAGTCGTCATGCGCGAGCGCCGTATTGCCTGCCACCTGCGGGATGGAGCGGGCAGGGGCGGCGACCGGACGGGCTGCCGGAGCGGGAGCCGGTCTGTAGGTCTGACGCTGCGGCTGGGCCTGTACGGGCTGGGCAAAGTGCTGGGCGCCTGATCCTGCGCGGAAGCGGGAGACGAGCGACTTCAGGAGCTTTGCTTCCTCGTTCAGCGTCATGCTTGCGGCCGTCGTCTGCTCGACCATTGCCGCGTTCTGCTGGGTGACCTGGTCCATCTGGTTGACGGCGGAGTTGATCTCCTTGAGGCCAACGGCCTGTTCGGAAGCGGAGCCGGAGATCTGGCGGATCAGGTTGTTGATCTGCATGACCTGCTCGGCGATCTTCTGGAGCGCCGTGCCTGCCCTTCCGACGAGGTCCACGCCTTCGCGTACCTGGACTTCGGACGTGTTGATCAGACCCTTGATCTCCTTGGCGGCATTGGCGGAGCGCTGTGCCAGTTCGCGCACTTCCTGGGCAACGACCGCGAAGCCCTTGCCTGCCTCGCCCGCCCGGGCAGCCTCGACGCCTGCGTTGAGAGCGAGCAGGTTCGTCTGGAAGGCGATCTCGTCGATGACACCGATGATGCGGCTGATATCGAGCGAGGACTGCTCGATGCCGTGCATGGCGGCGATCGCCTTCTGCACCACTTCGCCGGAGCGCTCCGCATCCGTGCTTGCAGCTTCTACCGACTGAGCCGCGACGCGCGCATTCTCGGCGCTCGAGTTGACCTGCGAGGTCAGCTGGTCGAGAGCGGCGGCCGTTTCCTCGAGGCTTGCGGCCTGCTGTTCCGTCCGGTGCGACAGGTCGTTGGCGCCGCTCGAGATTTCGCTCGTGCCGTTGCCGATGTTGCCGACCGACTGGTTGACCGTCTGGATCGTCTCTTCAAGGCTCGTCATTGCCGAGTTGAAGTCCGTCTTGATCTTGGCGTAGTCACCGGGAATTCACCCGACAGGCGGAACGCGAGATTGCCCGAGGAGAGTTCCGAGAGACCTTCTGCAAGCCGCGCAACGATATCGCGCTGGAGAGCGGCTGCAGATGTACGTTCGGCTTCCGCCTTGGCACGCTCGGCTTCCGTCAGCTGGCGCTGGCCTTCGGCTTCGCCCTCGAGACGTACGGCGTCGGCCAGCTTGTGGCGGAAGCCTTCAAGCGCACGAGCAACCGCACCGGTTTCATCCTGGTTTTGCTGGCCGCTGACCGCTTCGCCGTAGCTTCCGGCGCTCAGCTTGTTCACGTCACGAATGAGCTGGCCGAGCGGCAGTTTTACGTTGTTGCGAACGGCGAAGTAGAGTGCACCCATGACCGCAAGCAGGACAAGCAGTCCGCCGGCGACCATCATCAACGTCTGTTCGGTGAGTGGCCCGCTGACGGCGCTGTGCGGAATGTCGACGGATACCAGCCAGGTGGTGTTGAGGCCAGGGACAGCGAACGGATAGATCAGGCGGTCGTACGCGCCGACTTTGTCGCTGACGAGATCATTGATCGTGACCGGCGCGGAAGTCGAAGCGGCGTTCTTGACCAGGTCGGTGCCGATATCCGCGTAGTCCTTCATGAGAAGATCGTTCGAAGGTGCCACCAGCCACTTGGCAGACTGGGTGAGAAGCAGCACGCGGCCGCTTTCGAAGGGGTGGAGCGCCTGAAGCTTGTCGGACAGCGCCTTCAGCGAAATGTCCACGCCGGTGACGCCGATCATCTTGCCGCCCGAGTTTACGGGGAAGGCAATCGAGCTCATGGCTACATTCTCGCCGGTCTCGGTAGCAACATAGGGCTGCGTGATCGCGCCTTGTCCGCTTGCCGCGGCCAGGGCGTACCACTCCGCCTTGTAGTCCGATGTGAAGGCCGAGAACGAGATCCCGGTCTTGCTCTTCGTCCAGTAGGGGTTGAATGCGCCGTTCTTGTCCGCGCCGAACTCCAGCTTTCCGGCCAGTTCAGGCGACTTGCCGTCAAAGGCGTTTGGCGCTTCCGAAAACCAGCTGCCGAATGCGAACTCGTTGAGCTCGACATTGGCCTTGAGGAGCTCGATGGTCGCCTTGCGATCGAAGAACCCACCTGCATGGCCATGGGACAGGATGCCGGACATCGAACGCGCAGCGCTGGCAAGCTCGCCCACGGACGCGGAAATGTCGTTCGCGATGGCCTTCGCCTCGGTCTGGGCGACGTTCATCGTAAGCGAATGAATCCGGTCCCGGCTCTGCGAAATCAGGAAGTAGTTCGATACGACGAGCACCAGCGCAATGGCGGCGCCGCTGATCAGCATCAGCTTGGCAGCGATCGATTTGAAGGAAAACTTGAGCATTGAATGCCTCGCACGAAGGGGTGGCGCGGAAGCGCGCATTCGGGTGACGGGTCGTGGGGAGGTCCCATCATGGGACAAGGGCGTCGCGCGGCGCAGTCCGCCGCGTTCCCGAAGCCGGGATGACGCCTACAATGGCACAATCGATAAGCCCAATTCGTTAACAATGAGGCAATGCGAATGGCGATAGTCGTCCGTCATCGGCGGCAGGCGGCATCGGCCTCCGCGACCGGGGAGTTCCGACGTGCAGCGATGCTCTTTTAGAGGCTGCGGTCCACTTCCGCCGCAAGCGGAATCGATGGCTGGGCTCCACGCTTGAGGCAGGCAAGCGAGCCCGCCACGGCGGCACGCCGCAATGCTTCCGGGAGCGCTAATCCGGCGTCCAGGGAGGCGACCATATAGCCGCAGAACGTATCGCCAGCCGAGACCGTGTCGACCGGCTCGATGACCAGCCCCTTGGCACGATGGAGCTGCCCGCCGCTGATCGCAACGACACCTTCCGCACCCAGCGTGACGATCAGTGTCTGGCCGCTCTTTGCGTGCAACTCGCTCATTGCCTTCTCGCGCTCGCTGGCCGACAGGTCCTCGCGTCCGGCGAACAACTCGAACTCCGTCTCATTGGCCACGAGAATATCGGCCATGGCGCCCAGTCTTCGCGCGTCGGGCGTCAGCGGAGCAAGGTTGATCACGGACGTCACGCCCTTTGTGCGGGCCTCCGTCAGCGCCGCCTCCACGGCCGCTGCCGGCACCTCCAGTTGCAGCATCAGGAAATCGCCGCCGTTCATGGATGCGATCGCCTCGCGGGCATCGTCGGCACTGACGGTGCCATTGGCACCGGGCACCACCACGATGACGTTCTCCCCGTCGCCCCCGACGAGAATGTGCGCGGTACCGGTCGGCTCCGGCGAGGTCTTCACGAGAGAGAGATCGGTACCGGCACCCTCCAGCAGGGCCAGCGCATCGCCGGCAAAGCCGTCGCTCCCCACAGCGCCCGCCATGCGTACCTGGGCGCCGGCGCGTCGTGCAGCGAGCGCCTGGTTTGCCCCCTTGCCACCGGCCGCGGTGCTGAAGCTGCCGCCGGCAACCGTTTCCCCGGGCTTCGGCAGGCGCTCGGTCGTGGCGATGAGGTCCATGTTGATGGATCCGAAAACAGTGATCATCTTGGTGTGTCCGTCCCTTTGGTTTGCTGGGACACTGCCCGAGGCCATCAGTCTTCGTCAACCACTCTCAGTTTAAGCTGGCCCGTGCGACTTTCGACACTCCGGCCACCCGGCTCCGAAGACGGCGGTGCCGCCGCAGGCTGCTCGAACTCCATTTCACCGATGCGCGATCCGCGGCGCGCGAGCTTCTCTGTCGAGGTCAGGATCTGGTCGACGTCTTTCTGCGCCGCGGTGAAATGACCGTGCAGCTTGCGCACCCGGTCGTCGAGACGGGTAAGGTCGTCCATCAGTCGCACGACCTCGGCCTGTATCACATGGGCCTGCTCGCGCATGCGCTGGTCGCGGAAAAGCGCCTGAAGAACCTGGATCGAAAGCAGGAGCAGCGACGGGGAGACGATCACGATGCGGGCTCGGTGGGCGCGCTGGACGACCATTTCGAAGGATTCGTGAATTGCCGCGAAAATCGACTCTGACGGCACGAACAGGAAGGCGGTGTCCTGTGTCTCGCCGGCGATGAGGTACTTCTCCGCAATGTCGCGGATATGGACCTCCATGTCCCTTCGGAACTGTGTTGCCGCGGCTTTCGCCGCCTCTGGCGATCCGGCGGCGGCAATGGCATTCCATGCCTCCAGCGGAAATTTCGCGTCGATCACCAGCGGCGGCTGTCCGTTCGGCATGCGGATCGTGCAATCTGGACGTACGCCGGTAGAAAGCTGCTGTTGGAACCCATAGGCCCCCTGAGGCAGTCCGTCTGCGACGATGGTCTCCATGCGCGCTTGCCCGAAGGCACCGCGTGTCTGCTTGTTGGAGAGGATGGCCTGAAGGCCTACGACATCCTTTGCCAGCGACTGAATGTTCGTCTGGGCGGAGTCGATCACGGCAAGCCGCTCCTGCAGCTTCCTCAGATTGTCGTGGGTCGCCCGTGTCTGCTCGCTGATCGACTGCCCGAGGCGTTGGGTGAGCCCGTCAAGCCGCTGGTTGATCGCCTGGTTCGTTTCCGCCTGGCGCGCGCCGAACACTTCGGCCATGGCGGCCACGCGGCCCTGCAGCTCGGTCTGCGCCTTCAGGAGCTCGCCAAGCTGGATCTGCGCGGAGGAAGCAGCCTCCGCATCCCGCCTGTTCGAGCGCCGGGCGAGCCCGATCGTGAGCGCGACAAGCACAAGGAAACCGAGTGAAGCGAGCGCTAATGCGGGATTTCGGGACACGGTCTCCGAGGCACGAATCACCACATGATGAAGGGAAGATTGGAAATCCATGCGCGGACCATAGCACCGTTTCGCGAGAGTGTAAGATCATAACGTGAACAAACTGCGACCGTCTACAGCGACGCGCAAGAGAATTGAAAGCTGCCACGCAACACGCTAAGGAGACGCATGACCATCAAACCGCTGATAATTCTTCCCGATCCCATACTTCGTCAGGTCTCCAATCCCGTGGAGGCCATTACCGACGACATCCGTCGGCTGACAGAAGACATGCTGGAGACGATGTACGATGCTCCCGGGATAGGCCTGGCGGCGATCCAGATCGGCGTGCCTCGTCGTATGCTCGTGCTGGATGTCTCCAAGGAAGGCGAGGAGAAGCAGCCGCGGGTGTTCATCAACCCGGAAATCGTGGCGTCTTCCAGCGAGCGGTCCGTCTACGAGGAAGGCTGCCTGTCCATCCCGGACTACTATGCAGAGGTTGAGCGGCCGGCCGCTATTACCGTCCGCCATCTCGACCGGGAGGGAAAGGAGCATATCGTCGAGGCCGACGGTCTTCTCGCCACCTGCCTCCAGCATGAGATAGACCACCTCAACGGCGTATTGTTCATCGATCATATATCCAAGCTGAAGCGCGACATGGTGATCCGGAAGTTCACCAAGTCAGCAAAGGCCAGGGGTACAAAAGCGATCTAGCTGCCCATTCTGATTGGGGCACGGTGTAATCGCAATCGGCCCTGACGACGGGCGAGCCATGCGCATCGCGACGAGAATGACGTCGAGGGGCTTGATTTGGAGCGCGCAAACCCTTTTGAAGAGGGCTGATCGAGACAAGAGACCCGCACGATGGCGCTTCGTATAATTTTCATGGGCACGCCCGACTTTTCCGTACCGACGCTGACGGCGCTGGCGGACGCGGGGCATGAGATCATCGCCGTCTATTCGCAGCCGCCGCGCCGTGGCGGACGCCGCGGCCTGGAACTGCAGAAGTCGCCCGTGCATCTGGCAGCCGAAAAACTGGGCATCGAGGTGCGCACGCCGCTGAACTTCAAGCAGGAGGAGGACCGCGAGGCCTTCCGGTCGCTCGATGCCGACGTGGCGGTTGTCGTGGCCTATGGCCTTCTGCTTCCGGAAGCGATCCTGGGCGGCACCCGGCTCGGCTGCTACAACGGCCATGCCTCCCTGTTGCCGCGCTGGCGCGGCGCAGCTCCGATCCAGCGGGCGATCATGGCGGGGGACAGCGAAACCGGCATCATGGTGATGAATATGGACAAGGGGCTGGACACCGGTCCCTTCGCGCTCACGAGCCGCATTCCGATCACCGAGAACATGACTGCCAGCGATCTGCACGACGCTCTGATGGTCGCGGGCGCCAGACTCATGGTCGACGCGATGGCTAAGCTGGAGGCGGGCTCGCTTTCCCTGACGCCGCAGGCCGAGGAAGGCGTCCTCTACGCCGCCAAGATCGACAAGATGGAGACCAGGATAGACTTCGCCCGGCCCGCGCGGCAGGTGCATGACCACATCCGCGGGCTTTCGCCCTTCCCCGGTGCCTGGACCGAAATGGGCGTTTCCGGCCGGACAGAACGGGTCAAGGTGCTTGCCAGCGAACTGGCGGCCGGTGCCGGTGCACCTGGCGAGGTTCTTTCGGACGACCTCGTCGTCGCCTGCCTCGATGGCGCGGTCAGGCTCACCCGCCTCCAGAAGGCTGGCGGCAAGGCACTGTCAGCGAACGATTTTCTGCGCGGCACATCCGTTCCCGTCGGCGTGGTCCTCTCCTGATGCCGCGCTATCGCCTCCTCATAGAGTATGATGGCACGCCCTATGTCGGTTGGCAGCGGCAGGATAACGGTCCCTCCGTGCAAGGTGCGATTGAAAACGCGATCCTGTCGCTGACGGGCGAGACGGTTTCCATTCGCGGAGCGGGCCGCACTGATTCCGGCGTCCATGCCATGGGGCAGGTGGCTCATGCCGATCTCACTCGCGACTGGACGGACCATACCTTGCGCAACGCGTTGAACGCGCACCTCGGCCAGGCCGGGGAAAGGGTCGCGATCCTCGCAGCAGCCAAGGTGGCCGACGACTTCGACGCGCGGTTCTCGGCGCTCCGCCGGCACTATCTTTACCGCATCATCTCCCGCCCGGCGCCGCTTGCCCTCGAGGCTAACCGCGCCTGGTTCGTGACACGAGCGCTCGATCACGAAGCGATGCATGCGGCCGCTCAAGTTCTGGTCGGCAGGCACGACTTCACCACGTTCCGGGCCGCCCAGTGCCAGGCCAATAGTCCCGTACGGACGATCGACCGCCTCGATGTTACCCGGTCGGGCGATTGCATCGAGATTCGAGCCACCGCACAGAGCTTCCTTCACAACCAGATACGCTCCTTCGCCGGAACGCTTAAGCTTGCCGGAGAGGGCAAGTGGAGCGTGGACGACGTTCGCCGCGCGCTGGAAGCCCGCGACCGCAAGGCATGCGGTCCTGTGGCCCCTCCGGACGGCCTCTACTTCATGCAGGTCGATTACCCCTGACGCGAAGGTCCGGCTTTCTCAGATCGGCAGGGTGCCGAAGAACTTTTGAAGGCCCTGGCCTGCGAGAAGCGGCGGCAACACGAAGAGCGCGGTGAGGGTCGAGGCCAGCAGCACTTGCTTGCCGACGCACATCAGCAAAAGCCGGTACTGAATGATGATGCTCGCTCCGAATATGACGTAGAGAAGAAGGCCAGCGAAGGGAGCCGATGCGGGCAGAACCAGGGAGAGCGCGAAGGGTAGTGCCGCAGCATACGAGAGCGGAACCGAGACCCAGTTGCTGGCGGTGATCACCACGCCAAGGTGCCGTGCATAGCCGAGAGGACGCGCGAGCAATGTCACGAGCACGAGCGGCAGCACCCACCCAGTCACGTCGACGGCTAAGAGTTTCAGGATGAAGAACAATCCGGCCGGCGTGCCTTCCGGCATGTTGGCGAGGTAGTAGAGCCGCCACGAGGCCCAGATCACGGCGAACGCCGGCAGGCACCAGACGAACGCCCAGAACGAGCGGAACAGGCCGCGCACCGTCAGATCCAGCCAGCCGAACCCCTCCTGCTTTTGCCGCAGGAGCAGCCAGATGCCGTTCAGGTAATGAATGACCTCGTCAAGACCGGGCATCGCCGAACCAGCGCTCGAGGAACGTCTCGTAGATCGTCGTCAGCGTCTCGAGGTCGGCGACGGCGACACGTTCGTCGATCATGTGCATCGTCTTGCCGACCAGACCGAACTCGACGACAGGACAGTAGTCCTTGATGAAGCGTGCATCCGAGGTGCCGCCCGTTGTCGAAAGCTTTGGTTCCTTGCCGGTAACTGCTGCAATCGCGGAGGAGAGCGAAGCGATCAGAAGGTTGTCGCGTGTCAGGAAGACGTGGCTGGGCCTTTCCGCCCAGGCGATGTCGTAGCGCACCGGCGACCGACCGGGCCGCAGCCGGTCGCGCCGGGCTGCCTCGTCCAGACGCCGCAGGATCTCCGCCTTGACCGTCTCCGCCGTCCAGGTGTCGTTGAAGCGGATGTTGAAGCTGGCCGTTGCCTTGGCGGGGATGACATTGACAGCGCGGTTCCCCGTGTCGATCGTGGTGACCTCGAGGTTGGACGGCTGGAAGTCGGCGGTTCCCTTGTCGAACGGCGGATCCATCAGGGCATCGGTCAGTTCCAGGATGGACCGGATCGGGTTGTCAGCCAGATGCGGATAGGCCACATGGCCCTGAACGCCGTGAACGGTAACCGTTCCCGATACGGAGCCGCGACGACCGATCTTGATCATGTCGCCGAGCGCGTCCGGATTGGTCGGCTCCCCGACGATGCAGGCGTCCCAGCGTTCACCCTTCTCGGCGGCCCACTGCAGGAGCTTTATCGTTCCGTTGATCGCTGGCCCCTCCTCGTCGCCGGTGATGAGGAAGGAGATCGACCCGGGGGATTGCCGTGCTTTTTGATGTGACGCGCGACAGCGGCCGCAAAGCAGGCGATGCCGCCCTTCATATCGACGGCGCCCCGGCCGTACATCTCGCCTCCGGCGATATCTGCGGAGAAGGGACCGTGCGTCCATGCCGCTTCATCGCCGACGGGAACCACGTCCGTGTGGCCGGCGAACATGAGGTGCGGACCTTCCGTGCCAAGGCGGGCGTAGAGATTCTCGATGTCAGGCGTATCTACGTCGCTCGCGGTCACCCGGTGGACGTCGAAACCGAGAGGCACGAGCATCGACTGAAGCGCCGTCAGCGCTCCGCCTTCGGCAGGCGTCACGGACGCGCACTTGATGAGGGCAGCAAGATTGGCGATCGGATCGGTCACGGTCATGAATGTATCATTCGTATGGAGCGGCCCTGGAGCCGGAAAATGCGTCGGACGGCGAAGGTTTAGCCGATCAATCGGGCCATGTCACGGAGCGCCGGGACGCCCGTCAGTTCTTCGGCCGATTGGTGGCGATTCCATGGCTGTTCGGGCCGGCGGTGCCCGGCCAGAACACGAAGGCGATCAGTGCGAAGAATGAGATGGCGGGTACGAACAGGCATAGAACCAGCGGCGCCGGCACATTCATGTCGTGCAGCCGCTTGATCGTCAGCATGACGGACGAGACGGAGGCCACGAGACCGACCAGGAGGAACAGCACCGTCCAGATCGTGAAGGACGGATCCTGGTGCTGCGTGAAGATCATCCGGGTCAAAACGGCGGAGAGGATCACTACCCAGAACGCCCAGGCGAGCGCGTAGGGCACGCGTGCCAGCCGGCCCGACCAGCCGAAGAACAGCCATGTCAGACTGGGAATCTGCTCCGCCGCCGCTGGCATCGACACTCAGTCCCGAAGCAGCTCGTTGATACCGGTCTTCGAGCGGGTCTTTTCGTCCACGCGCTTGACGATGACGGCGCAGTAGAGGTTCGGAGCGGGCTGGCCGTTGCCCATCACGTTTGTCGAAGGCAGAGAGCCCGCGACCACGACAGAATAGGGAGGGACTTCGCCATAGGTGATTTCGCCGGTTGCGCGATCGACGATCTTGGTCGACTTGCCGATGAAGACGCCCATGCCAAGGACCGAGCCCTCGCGCACGATGCAGCCCTCGACCACTTCCGAGCGGGCTCCGATGAAGCAGTTGTCCTCAATGATGGTCGGGCCCGCCTGCATCGGCTCAAGAACGCCGCCGATGCCGACGCCGCCGGACAGGTGAACGTGCTTGCCGATCTGCGCGCACGAACCGACGGTCGCCCAGGTGTCGACCATCGTGCCTTCACCGACATAGGCGCCGAGGTTGACGAAGGAGGGCATGAGGATCGCGTTCGGCGCAATGTAGGCGGAACGCCGCACCACGCAGTTCGGCACCGCCCGGAACCCGGCCTTCTCGAACTCGTTTACGCTCCAGCCGTCGAACTTCGAAGGGACCTTGTCCCACCAGACGGAATCGCCAGGGCCGCCCTTGATGATTTCCATGGCGTTCAGGCGGAAGGAGAGCAGAACCGCCTTCTTCAGCCACTGATTGACGGTCCAGACGCCATCGCTTCCGCGCTCGGCCACGCGCACCTTGCCGGTGTCGAGCAGGTTCAGCGCCGCCTCGACTGCATCGCGAACTTCGCCGCGCGTCGCGGTCGTTACGGTCTCACGGTTCTCGAATGCACGTTCGATGGCGGCGGATAGGGATGCCAGATCGGAGCTGTTCATCGGAATTCCTTAAACTTCGGCGATTATTCTAACGGTTCAGGCGCTGGAACGGACATGATCTTCCGTGGGAGCTTCTGCTCTAGAGCATGAGCCGGCAAAGATGAAGCCCCTTTTCCGACAGATGCTGTTCTGTCAGAAGTCTAGTGCGGAAGAACTCGACCATCCGGGATCGAAAGGCCCGGAGGGTGAAACAGGAATTCGAAATGGCAAGATTGAAGAAGAAGAACCTTCGCCGCAAAGATGGCGTATGGGACCCGCTGGCAGACAGTGCCGCCGACCGAAACCGGGCATCCGCCATCCCCCAAACCCCGCAATCGATGTCGCCGGCCTATCGCCTCGCCTATGCAGACGACGATTTCCTTTGCAGCGAGGAGCTTCGCCCCGTTCGCCTCCAGCTCGAGCTGATGAAGGTCGAGATGCGGCTCGCAGAACGTGGCATCAAGTCCACGGTGGTGATGTTCGGCGGCGCGCGTATTCCTGCACCCGGCATGCATGCCTGGGCGGCGCGCAACGAGGTGCAGCGGCAGAACCTCGAAGCGGCCTCGATCTATTATGAAGAGGCCCGCAAGTTCGCGAAGCTCTGCTCTGCCCGCTCGGCGGAACATGGGTTCAAGGAGTATGTCGTCGTAACCGGCGGTGGCCCCGGGGTGATGGAGGCAGGAAATCGCGGCGCGGCGGAAGCCGGAGCCCCGTCGATCGGGCTCAACATCGTATTGCCGCACGAGCAGGCGCCGAACGAGTACGTCACACCCGAACTGAGCTTCAATTTCCACTACTTCGCCATCCGCAAGATGCACTTCCTGCTGCGTGCGAAAGCCGTGGCGGTCTTTCCTGGCGGGTTCGGAACGCTCGACGAGCTCTTCGAGGCCGTCACGCTGATGCAGACCGGCCGCATGGCCCTCGTGCCCCTGATCCTGTTCGGCGAGGCCTTCTGGCGCAAGATCATCGACTTCGAGGCGCTCGCGGCATTCGGGACAATCGCTCCCAATGATATCGAGCTGCTGCAGTTCGTCGAAACGGCAGAGGAAGCCTGGGACGTGATCGTGAAGTTCTACGAGCACCTGGATGCCGAAAACGGCGCGGAAAACGGCGCCGCCAAGTAGCTTCGGCAAGCATCGAGGAACGCTTCCGGCCCACGCTGGGCCGGACGTGCCTCTCCGGCGCTGGCTTACAGCAAGTGCCGGAGGAACCCCGTCAGATCGGACGTGGTGTAGTCGACGTGCTTGTCCTCGTCCGAGAGCGTTTCCCAAGCCTCGATGAAGGTTTGGTTCTGTTCTTTCGGCAGGAGCAGGACGGTCTTCATGCCGAGCGTCTTCGGCACGAGCAGGTTGCGCGGCAGGTCCTCGAACATGGCGGCATGGGTGGTGTCCACGCGATGCAGCGCCATGAATTTGTCGTAGGTATCGCCTGCTGGCTTCGGCACATAGTCCGCGGCAACGATGTCGAAGATGTCGTCGAAATGGTCGAGAATGCCAAGTGCCCGCGCGGCCATCTCGGCATGTCGCACGCTGCCGTTGGTGAAGATGAACTTGCGGCCCGGCAGCGCCTTAATCGCCTCTCCCAGCTCGATGTCGGGAGACAGAACGTTGTAGTCGATCGCATGCGCCCTTTCGAGAAAGTCGGACGGGTCGATGCCGTGATGGATCATCAGGCCCTTCAGCGTGGTGCCGTGATCGTTGTAGTAGCGCTTCTGCAGCGCGCGCGCGTCTTCGCGTTCAAGCCCCAGCAACTGGGACACGTAGGCGGTCATGTTGCGGTCGATTTGCGAGAAGAGATCGACATGGTGCGGATAAAGGGTGTTGTCGAGGTCGAATACCCAGTCGCGCACGTGAGCGAAATCGGCTTTTTCCGGAAGGTCTGTCATGGGCGTCTTATGGCAGGCTTGGCAACGAAAGAAAACGCCTATCTGCCGCAGGCCGATCTTGGCGGTCGAGGGCGCCGCGTGCTACGCGGCACGGTATGGAACCCTGGATTGCCATCACCATCGCCGCCGCCTTCCTGCAGAACCTCAGATCCGCTCTGCAGAAGCATCTTCGCACCTCGCTCGGAACGACCGGGGCGAGCTTTGTGCGGTTCGGCTTCGGCTTTCCACTTGCGATTGCCTACGTCATGGGCCTGCATCACTTCGCCGGCTACGCATTTCCCGTGCTGAACCCGGGCTTTGTATTCTGGTCGGTGGTGGGCGGACTGGCGCAGATCTTCGCGACCATCCTGCTCGTCTACCTGTTCTCGCTGCGCAATTTTGCCGTCGGCACCGCCTATTCGAAAACCGAGCCGGTGCAGGCGGCGATCTTCGGGCTCATCCTGCTCGGCGAGCGCCTGACGCCCGGCGCGGTGGCGGCGATCATCGTCGGCGTGTTCGGCGTAATGATGATCTCCGTCGCGCGGGTGCCGCTTTCCTGGCGAAACCTCTTTGCTGCCCTTGCCGGACGCACGGCGCTGATCGGCATCGCCTCGGGCGCTGTCTTTGGGATATCCGCCGTCGCGTACCGCTCGGCGGCGCTTTCGCTCGACGGCCCGAACCCGATCATGCAGGCAGCCGTCACGCTCGCCTGCGTTACGACCTTCCAGACGCTCTTCATGCTCGTCTGGATGCTCGTCAAGGATCCGTCCGAGATCGGGCGGGTCGCCCGCTCCTGGCGCTCATCCTCACTCGTGGGGTGCGCGGGTGTCATGGGGTCCGCCTGCTGGTTCACCGCCATGGCATTGCAGCAGGTGGCCTATGTGCGCGCACTCGGGCAGATCGAGTTGCTCTTTACCTTCGCGGCATCGATCTTCGTTTTCCGTGAGCGGATAAATCGCATGGAAGTTGCCGGATGCGTCCTGATCGTCACTGGCATCCTTTTCCTGCTCATGTGGAAGTGATGGCCGCGGCGTTCTCCGTACGCAAAGAAAAATAGCTGCCCGAAAATCGGCGCCGGTTCGGCCGGAACGGTGGTAGAAAGGGCCATGCTATTTGACCTGCCAGACGACGACACTCTCTACGATGCACTTGTGGCGCGCAGCGACGCCTATGAGGGCCGGGCCTATGTGTGTGTCACGACGACCGGTATCTTCTGCCGGCTGACCTGCCCAGCCCGCAAACCCCTGAAGCAGAATACCTTCTTCTGTTCCTCGATCGGAACCTGCATGGCCGCCGGTTTCCGGGCCTGCAAGCGTTGCCGTCCGGTGGATGGGGTCAAGGGGCGGGACGAGACGGTCGACACGGTGCTCGCGGCATTCGAGCGGGAGCCGGAGAAGCGATGGACCGAGGAACACATCGTGGCCATGGGGCTCGATCCCTCCACCGTAAGGCGCGCCTTCAAGCGGACACTCGGAACGACCTTTCTCGACTATGCGCGCCATCGCCGCCTCGGCCTTGCCGCGCGTCATCTGGCCGAAGGCGGTCGCGTCATTGAAGCGCAGTTCGAGGCAGGCTATGAATCGCCAAGCGGCTTTCGGACCGCTTTTGCCCGGCTTGTCGGAAAGGCGCCTGCCATGTCATCCGGAAACGACCTGCTCTTCGCCGACTGGATGGAGACGCCGCTCGGGCCGATGGTGATGGTTGGCGACAAGACGCACCTCCACCTTCTCGAGTTCCACGACCGCAAGGCCCTGCCTGCTGAACTGAAGGCGCTGCAGGCGAAGACCAAGGCCAACGTGGTTTCAGGCCGCACGCAACCCATCGAGCAGATGGAAGAGGAATTGAAGGCCTATTTCGCCGGCCAGTCCGCGGAGTTCCGTACGCCGCTTGCACTCGCCGGCAGCGAGTTCGAAAAGAAAGTGTGGCGCAAGCTCCTGGAGATTCCCATTGGCGAGACCAGGTCCTATGGCGACATCGCACGTGAGCTCGACACGATAGAGGTCGTCCGGGCGGTTGCGCGCGCGAACGGCGCGAACCGGATCGCCATCGTCATTCCCTGCCATCGTTGCATCGGATCGGACGGATCGCTGACGGGGTATGGCGGCGGGCTATGGCGCAAGCAGTGGCTGTTGCGCCACGAGGGTAAAATGCGGCCGGTTGGCCTTTTCGCGGAAGGGTAGAAGATGAAGCACGGTGAGAAGGCCGAGGCGTTTCAGGATCTGCATCGAAAGGGCGATCCGCTGGTGCTCTACAATATCTGGGACGCAGGTAGTGCAAAGGCCGTTGCGGGGGCCGGGGCGAAGGCGATTGCGACGGGAAGCTGGTCGGTCGCCGCCGCCAACGGCTATCCGGACGGTGAAGCCGTTCCGCTGTCCCACCTTGTCGACATCGCCCGCACCATCGTGCATGCGACCGATCTCCCCGTTACCATCGATTTCGAGGGCGGCTACTCGGCGGAACCGGGCGAAGTCGCATCAAACGCCGGGCGCCTCATCGATGCCGGTGCGGTCGGGATCAACTTCGAGGATCAGGTCGTCGGCGGCGCGGGAATCCATAAGGTCGAGAACCAGGTTGCGCGCATCGGCGCAATCCGCTCGACGGCCGAGGGCAAGCGCATCCCCTTCTTCATCAATGCACGCACCGACCTTTTCCTTCAGGAGTCGGATGCTTCCCTGCATCCGGCGCTCGTCGATGCGGCGATCGAACGGGGCAGGGCATATTCGGATGCGGGCGCGAGCGGCTTCTTCGTGCCGGGACTGGTCGACCCCGCCTCGATTTCCCGCATCTGCGAGGCCGTACCGCTTCCTGTGAACGTCATGATGAAGACTGGCGCGCCGGATGTGGCTTCGCTGGCCAAGCTCGGCGTTGCCCGCGTCAGTTATGGGCCGGGCCCCTACCGGGCGATGATCGAATGGTTGGGCCGACAGGCAGCCGCGATCTACGCGGGCGCTTGATCCGCCGGCCCCTGAAGGCTCAGGAAACGATGAGAGTGCCGGCGCCGCCTTCGGTGAAGATTTCGAGCAGCACGGAATGCGAGGTCTTGCCGTTCAGGATGACGACGCCCTGCACGCCTGCCTTGATCGCATCGATGCAGGTCTCGACCTTCGGAATCATGCCGCCCGAAATCGTGCCGTCCTTGATGAGCGCGCGTGCCTGGGCGACCGAGAGTTCCTTGATCAGTTGCCCCTGCTTGTCGAGTACGCCGGGAACGTCGGTGAGGAAGAGCAGGCGCGTGGCGTTCAGCGCACCGGCGATCGCGCCGGCGAACGTGTCTGCATTGATGTTGTAGGTGTTGCCGTCACGGCCGGGTGCTACGGGCGCAATCACCGGGATCATCTCGGATTTCGCCAGCAGGTCGATCAGTGTGCGGTCGACTTCGACGACTTCCCCGACATAGCCGAGATCGAGAACGCGCTCGATGTTGCTGTCGGGATCGATAACGGTCTTCTTCGCCTTCTCGGCGAAGACCATGTTGCCGTCTTTTCCGCAGAGCCCGATCGCCCATTCGCCGGTCTGGTTGATGAGCGCCACGATTTCCTTGTTGATGGAGCCAGCGAGAACCATTTCGACGATCTCTACCGTCTTCTGGTCGGTGACGCGCAGCCCGCCCTCGAACTTCGATTCGATGCCCATCTTGGCCAGCATGGCGCCGATCTGCGGGCCGCCGCCGTGAACGACGATCGGGTTGACACCGGATTGCTTCAGGAGCGCGATGTCGCTCGCGAAAGCCTTTCCGAGTTCCGGGTTGCCCATGGCGTGCCCGCCATACTTCACCACGATCGTCTTGTTCTCGTAGCGCTGCATGAAGGGCAGGGCCTGGGCGAGAAGACGGGCCTGGGTTTCGCTTTCGGATTCGGACATGGGCTGGCTCCTGAATTTGACGGCGCCTGTTTAACGCATGTTTTGTGACGAGGGAATGATCCTGCCGAAAGATAAGCGGATACCGCTGCCAAAACGCGATGGTATCCTTGCGGTCGCGAGTGAAAGCACAGACGCCTGCCTTGCCGTCATCGTGCGCAATCCTTCGAATGATTTGCCGAGGCGCACAAGACCAGTGGCAACAAAGTTGGATGAGGCCTATGATGCCTCCGATCTGCTCGCAACTTCGGAGGAAAGTGCGGAGCTGCGATGGGATGGACGCCGGATAGAAACCTGCATGCAGGAGCTGGAGACGGACAGATCGTCCGCTTTCCGATGTGCCTATGTGGAAGGTCTGAAGGATGAGACACTGGCGGATGTTTACGGCGTTCCGCTGAACACGACGCGAACCTGGCTTCAGCGAAGCCTGTTGTAACACAGAGAGTGCGGGAGGCGATGACGGCGTCCGACAGAGAAATGGGAGACTTCCGCCGTGACGAAGTGATCGCGGGGGAGTACGTGCTTGGTGTCCTCTCCGAGGAAGACCGACGCAAGGTCGAGGTACGTCTCGCGAGCGACCGGAACTTCGCCGCGATGGTCAATCGCTGGGCGGAAAATCTCTCGAGCTTCAACGATGACTACGAGACCATTGCCCCCCCGCAGGGCCTCTATCGGCCGTTCGAGTCGCGCATTTTCGCGCCGACTGCGGGTGATGCGCTGATGACGGTGCCAGGCAAGGTAGGTTTCTGGAACTCCCTGATCTTCTGGCGCTCCATTGCCTTTGCCTCGGTCGCCGCGGCGGCGGGGTTCGGAATTGTCGCGGGCAGCCTCCTTTCTCCGCAGCACACAAGCTCGCCCCTCGTCGCCGAACTGACGGGCGATGCAAACGACATCAGCCTCATGGCCTTTTATGACACCGGCACGGGAGCACTGAAGCTGACGCCGGTTGCCGCCGCGAAGGAGACAAAGAAGTCTCTGGAGGTCTGGTTGGTGGAAGAGGGGAGGCCTCCGGTCTCTCTCGGCGTTCTTCCGCAAACGGGTGAGGGCAAGCTCTCGGTCCCACAGGCGGTGCGCCGCAAGGTCGCGACAGGTGCTGTGCTTGCAGTAAGCGTCGAGCCGCTCGGCGGCTCGCCAACTGGCGCGGCAACCGGTCCAATCATCGCTTCCGGCAAGACTCGCAGCTTCTGATCCACCCCATCTGCCGCAACGGCAACGTTTGCTCGGGCGCGCTCTCTTCACGGCAACTGCGGGAGAGCCGCGCGCTCCTTGGAGGCGCGGCCTTCTCTGGGATCAGAATGTTCCGGCCGGCGGCGAGGCGGTCGTCGGATCCGACAGGGCTTCCTGAAGCTGCTTCTCCTGCTCGGGGGAGAGCGACGTCTTCAGGACCTTTCCTCTCAGGCCCTCGAACTCTGCGAGCACCTTCTCGGGCTGCACCTTGCGGACCAGCACGAAGAGCGCGGACGAGTTGTTGGGGATCGTCGCTCCGAGCGATTTGATGAAGTCGTCGTCTATGCCGTAGTCGGCGAGCGATCCGGAAAGGGCGCCTGCCCCCGCGCCGATGGCGCCTCCGAGTGCAAAGCCGGCCAGCGGATTGAGGAAGAGCAAACCGACGAGGCCGCCCCAGATGGCGCCCGAAAGAAGGCCGGACGAAGCTCCGATGGCCGTCAGGTTCATGCTCTGCTTGAGATGGACCTTCCCTTGTTCGTCGCGCACGACCACCACCGCGTCTTCCAGGTCGACCAGATATTCCTTCTTGAGACTGTTAAGCTTCAGCAGGACCTTGTCGGCTTCATCCGTCTTGTCGAAGCCTATGACGATCAGATCTGACATAGTGTTCTCCTCTCTTTCGGTGCAGCGACCGCATCGGCGAGTTCGCCGATCAGGAGATAGTACACAATTCATGTCGCGGTAGTGACATCGGTCAACTTGCAAACCGATGTCCCGACGCCCGCGCTAAGGGCGACACTACGGAAAGGTCAGCGCCCGATCGTCGTCTCGATCGCGGCGCGAAGCGTTTCCAGCCCCTGCGACTTCTCGGAGGATGTCGCGAGCACTTCCGGATAGGCGGCCGGCCGCTTGCGGATCTTCTCGAGCGTCTCGGCGATCAGCCGGGGAACGCCCGCAGTCTTGATCTTGTCGACCTTCGTCAACACGAGCTGGTAGGACACGGCGGCCTTGTCCAGCAGGTCAAAGACTTCTTCGTCGTTCTTCTTGATGCCGTGGCGGCTGTCGATCAGCACATAGACGCGCTTCAGTGTCGAGCGGCCGCGCAGATAGTCGAAGACGAGCTTTGTCCAGGCATCGACCTGGTCTTTGGGAGCCTGAGCGTAGCCGTAGCCTGGCATGTCGACGAGCGCCATGGGCGGCAGATCCCCCTCCGCGCCGGAATATCCGTCGGGCACGAAGTAGTTCAGTTCCTGCGTCCGGCCGGGCGTGTTCGATGTCCGGGCCAGTCCCTTGTGTCCGACCAGCGCATTGATCAGCGACGACTTTCCGACGTTGGAGCGCCCGGCGAACGCGACTTCCGGCGGCCCCTCGGGCGGAAGGAACTTCATCGACGGCACGCCGCGGATGAAGATCCAGGGCCGGCCGAACAGCGGCTTCTGGTCGGGCGTGCTCTTCTCGGTCATTCCGCTTGCCTTTCGCTCGGGGTTTGGCCCGGCTTCGGGGTTTTGGAATGGAATGTCAAGCTTCAGGTCCCGATACGATGCGAACCGGGCCAGTACGGCGTTGCTGCCACACCTCCAGCAGCAGGTAGCCGAGCAGGGCGACAAGCACGATGGTGCCGCCGATGACGGTGCGGGTACTCGGGATTTCGGAATGGATGATGGCGACCCAGACCGGGGCCAGCACGGTCTCGGCAGTGCTGAGAAGAGCTGCGACCGCGGAGGGGACGAGCCGGGCGCCGGTAACGAACAAGGCCAGTCCGAGGCCAAAATTGAAGGCTCCGAACACCATGAGGATGGCCAGTTCCCGACCGTCGACGCCGAGACCGGACGACTGGCTCGCCGCAAAGGTGGCGGCGACGATGGTCCCGAAGAAGACGGCCGGCGTCATTCGAACGTGTGAATACCGCCGCGTGATCACGGTGGCCGAGGCAAAGGCGAATGCGATCAGCAGCGCGAGCGCATCACCGATCGGTGAGACCTCTCCCGTCATCGACCCGGACACCATGATGCACACGCCTGTAATGACGACAGCGATGGCGACCCAGGTCTGCATTGCGATCCGCTCGCGGAACAGGAGCCACGAGAGCAGCGCGGCAATGAGCGGCACGCTCGCCTGGATGAGAAGGATGTTTGCGACCGTCGTATAGGCGAGCGCCAGGATGAACGAGGTCGAGGCCGTGGCGAAACAGAGCCCGACGGCCACTCCCGGCCAGCCCATGTCCTGGAAGAGCCGGCGGGTGCCCGCAACTCCGTCCCTCAACAGCATGAACCCGAAAAGGAAGATGGCGGCGAAGAGCGACCGCCAGAACACGATCGTCCAGCCGTCCTCGACATGGAGAAAGCGTGCCAGTGTGCCGCCGAAGCTCCAGACGATCGCCGAGGCGAGAACGAGTGCTGCACCGACCCCCTGACCTTGCGTTTCCGGCCTCTTGTTGGAAACCAGTGCGGGAGATGGAGACATGGTCGTTTGGCTCTACCAACTTGGCTCCCGGAGAAGGGAACCGGTTTCGGGGCGAAGACGTGGCGAAGAGAACGGTCCAGTGCGGCAGGACGACTCCGTCGAATCGCTTCACGCCCTGGAGATTGGTGACGCGCAATCATCGCAAAGATGCAGGGCGGCAACGCGCATACGAGCGACGCGGCGATGTCGCAATGAAGAGCGGCCGGCATGGGCAAAAGAAAACCCCGGTCGAGCCGGGGTTTCCAATCGGTGTGTCTGATCTGTGCGGATCGTCGCTACTGCGCTGGATCCGTTTTCTTTTTGCCAAACAGCCCTTTGAGGTTGCTGAACAGTTCCACCTTCACCCCATGGCGCTTCATGATGATCGCCTGCTGGATGATGGACAGCGTGTTGTTCCAGGCCCAATAGATCACCAGGCCCGCCGGGAAGCTCGCCAACATGAAGGTGAAGACGACCGGCATCCAGGTGAAGATCATAGCCTGCGTCGGATCCGGAGGCGTCGGGTTCATGCGCATCTGCAGGAACATGGTGACACCCATGATCAGCGGCCAGACGCCGATGAGCAGCGCATGTGGAACGGCAAAGGGAAGCAGGCCGAATAGGTTGAAGATCGAGGTCGGATCGGGAGCGGAAAGATCCTGGATCCAGCCGAAGAACGGTGCGTGGCGCATCTCGATGGTGACGTAGATGACCTTGTAGAGCGCGAAGAACACGGGGATCTGCAGGAAGATCGGCCAGCAACCGGCCAGCGGGTTGATCTTCTCTTCCTTGTAGAGCTGCATCATCGCCTGCTGCAGGCCCATCCGGTCGTCGCCGAACTTGGCCTTCAGCTCTTCCATCTTCGGCTGCACCTTCTTCATGTTGGCCATCGAAGCGTACTGCTTGCTGGCGATCGGGAAGAACAGGCCCTTGACCACGATGGTGGTGATAAGGATCGCGATACCGAAATTGCCGAAGTAGCGGAAGAAGAAGTCCATCAGCTGGAACATCGGCTTGGTGAAGAACCAGAACCAGCCCCAGTCGATCATGAGGTCGAAGTGCGGGATCGAATAGCTCGTCTTGTAGCCGTCGATGACGGGAACTTCCTTGGCGCCGCCGAAAAGGAGGTTCTTGACGTCGACCGTTTCGCCCGCGGGAATGGTGATCGCGTCCTGCTTGTAGTCCGCCTGGTAACGCGGACGGCCGTCGGTGAAGTGCGAGAAGCGGGTTTCATACGGCGAGTCCTGCGGCGGAACGATGGCGGACGCCCAATACTTGTCGGTGATGCCCAGCCAGCCGGTGGTGGCCTTGCCAGGTGCTACGGTCGTGTCTTCCTCGGTCGTCGTGTACTTGACTTCCTGCAGGCCATGTTCGCCGATAACGCCGATGAAGCCTTCGTGCAGCACGTAGACGCTCGGCGTCGTCGGCTTCTCGAAGCGAGTGACGCGTCCGTAGGGCGACAGAGAAATCGGCGCGCCCGTCGCGTTCTTGATGCTGTCGGTGACCTGGAACATGTAGTGTTCGTCGACCGAGATCGTGCGCGTGAAGACAACGCCCTTCTCGTTGGTGAAGGTGAGCGTCACGGGCGTGGAAGCCGTCAGCTTGCCGTCGCCCTGCTGTGTCCACACGGTCTGCGGACCGGGGGTCTGGCCCGTCGCGTCGCTGCCGACAAAGCCGAGTTCCGCAAAGTAGCCGTGCTGCGTTTCCGCCGGGCTGAAAAGCGTGATGATCGGGCTCGATTTGTCGACCGTCTCGTGGAATTCCTTGAGCCTGAGATCGTCGAAGCGAGCTCCGGTCAGATTGATGGAGCCGGCAAGGGCGGGCGTGTCGATTGCGACGCGCGCAGACTTGGCCACCGCCTGGTCGTGGCTCTCCAGCGCTCCACCCGGAACCGCGCCGTTCG
This sequence comes from Sinorhizobium sp. BG8, assembly GCF_016864555.1. Lineage (NCBI taxonomy): Bacteria > Pseudomonadati > Pseudomonadota > Alphaproteobacteria > Hyphomicrobiales > Rhizobiaceae > Sinorhizobium > Sinorhizobium sp. BG8. The sequence continues at coordinate 1,177,680 of NZ_CP044011.1, forward strand.
GCGTCACCGCCGTGCTGCCGGCGCCTGCGGTGGTCTGTCCCGGCTTCTGCTCGGCTGCCTGCTGTGTCTGCTGGGCTTCCGTCAGAAGGCGGTCCTTCTCGAGCTTCGGATTGACGTACAGGAACTGCCAGGCGATCAGGATCAGCACCGACAGCGCAATCGCCACGAAATAATTGCGGTTTTTTTCCATCATTCTTTCCCGGGGCCGGGCGTCGCCGACCTCTTTTGTTTCTGCGTGGTCTGGATCCGATCGCGCAGGCGTTCCTGCAAATCCTCAAAGGATGCGTGTAGGATCTCGCGCCTGGCGACAATCACATAGTCGTGTCCTGGCTGCATTGCAAACCCGGCCGATAGACGCACGGCTTCCTTGAGGCGCCGGCGCATCCGGTTCCGTTCAACGGCATTGCCATGCTTCTTGGTAACGGTAAAGCCTACGCGGGGCTTGGCGTCCGGCTGCTGCCGGTCGCGCATCTCGAGAAGGAACAGTGGACCCTTGCGCTTCTCGCCCTCTCGCACAAAAAGAAACTGCGGGCGGCTGGTGAGCCGTCCGACAGTGGATTTCTCGTCATTCTTTGACATTGCCCGCCATCTCGTTTCGGGCAAGCACGGCCTTAGGCCGACAGACGCTTGCGGCCACGTGCGCGGCGAGCGGAAAGAACCTTCTGGCCGCCCTTGGTTGCCATGCGGGCACGGAATCCGTGACGGCGCTTGCGAACGAGCTTGGAGGGTTGATAGGTACGCTTCGACATTTATTTTAATACCGCGGTGTGCGGCCCTTCTTGGGTTTGCGTTTAGCAAGGAGCGTGGTGTTCCGGACGCAATTTGCCTGCGCTGCGAGAGCGGGGCCGCCCGGACGCTGCGGCTTATAAGGGCAAAGCCCGGTAAAAGTCAAATCCGCCCTGGGAAACGAGGCGGTCTCCGTCCAAATCGTTAACGGGAAAAGCAATCGCAGATTGTCCGAGATTGCAATTGCCGCGCCTAGACTACCGTTACGTCAGGCGGAAAAAATTGATTTTAAACAAGAATTCCCGGTCGATATCTGTCAAGTCCGTGCATATTTACTAAAACTCTCATTAACTATTAGCCCCCATAGTCGAAACGGGATGGGAGGCTGAGATTTCAATGCGCTCCTGAGGTCCATAGTCCTTTTGGGGAGCCATGACGTGAAAATTCGCGGTAAAATCTATCTGATCGTCGGGATCATGGGTTTCATATCCATCCTGATCGGCGCCATGTCCATCAGTGTCGTCAATGAATACAATCAGAAACTACGGGAATACGAGAACGCCTCCGACCGCGCCTTTCTCGGTGAACACCTGAACCGCCAGGTGACTGCCGTTGTCATGGAGGCGCGCGGCGTCTACGCATCCACCTCGACGGAAGGGGCCAAGAAGTTCGCCGACGGCATCGTCAAGGAGTTGAACGGCATCGACGAGACGCTTGCGCAGTGGCGCCCGCTGGTTCCCGCGGCCCAGATTTCCGAGTTCGATGCCGTCGTCGCGCGCGCCGCCGAGTTCCGTGGCTTCCGCTCGGAAACGGCGCGGCTGGGAACGGAGGTATCGATCGCGGCTGCCAACGAACAGGGCAACAACGACGCCAACCGTGCAAACCGAAAGGCCTTCCAGGCTGAGATCGACGACGTGGTCAAGTTCGACCGCGCAAATCTCGAGACCATCAAGGCAGACATTTCCTCCTTCGAGACGCTGATGCTCTCGATCCTCCTGGCGACGATGGGCGTCGGCCTCGTTGCGGGCGGCGGCGCTGCATTCTACATCGCGACCAAGCAGCTCAGCGCGCCGATCCAGAACGTCACCGACACGATGAAGCGTCTCGCTGCGGGCGATCTCGAGTCCGAGGTTCCGTATCGGGGCCGCAAGGACGAGATCGGCGATATGGCCGCGGCCGTCGCCGTCTTCCGCCAGAACGCACTCACCGTCCGCGATCTGAATGCTCAGGAGCGGGTACTTCGCGAAAAGAGCGCCGATCTCCAGTCGAGCATTGCCGTGGTCGTTGATGCCGCAGCGTCAGGCGATTTCACCAGCCGGATCGAAAAGGACTACGGCGATCAGAACCTCAACCGCTTCGCCGCAAGCGTGAACGAACTCGTGTCCGGCGTGGACCAGGGCATTGGCGAGACCCGGCGGGTGATCGGATCGCTTGCCGAGGGCGACCTGACCCGCACCATGCAGGGAGATTTCCGCGGCGCCTTCGCCGAACTGCAGGCGAACGTCAACAATGCGCTGGCTATCCTCAGGAGCACGATGGGCGACGTTCGCGTCTCCACCGACTCGATCAACGCCAATTCCGGTGAGTTGCGCTCCGCCTCCGACGATCTGTCAAAGCGCACCGAGCAGCAGGCTGCTGCGCTGGAGGAGACGTCTGCCGCTCTCGAAGAGATCACCGCCGCCGTTAAGAACTCGACGGAGCGCGCCCAGGAAGCCACTGTAATGGTCGGCGAGGCCACGAGGAGCGCGAAGCAGTCCGGCGAGGTCGTGCGCAACGCGATCGATGCCATGGGCCGCATCGAGCAGGCGTCCAGCGAAATCAACCAGATCATCAACGTCATCGATGAGATCGCCTTCCAGACCAACCTGCTGGCGCTCAACGCAGGCGTCGAAGCAGCGCGCGCCGGCGATGCCGGCAAGGGTTTCGCTGTCGTAGCCCAGGAGGTTCGTGAGCTTGCCCAGCGTGCGGCAAGCGCAGCCAAGGACATCAAGGGGCTCATCACCAAGTCGAGCGACGAAGTCTCCGTCGGTGTCAAATACGTCCAGGCAACAGGCTCTGCCCTGTCCGACATCGAAAATCGCGTCCTCAAGATCAACGATCATATCCATTCGATCGCAACGGCCGCACGCGAGCAGTCAACGGGCCTGCAGGAAGTCAGCACGGCGATCAACCAGATGGACCAGGTCACGCAGCACAATGCGGCGATGGTCGAAGAGACGTCGGCTGCGACGCACAAGCTCAAGAGCGAGGCGGATACGCTTGCGGGGCTGATGGCCAAGTTCCGCACGGGCGATGGCTTCCAGACGCAGTCCCGGCCCGTTGAAGTGGCAGCAACCGCCCGGCCCGTCGCTTCGCCTGCGCGGCGCATGATCGGCAACGTTGCCCGGGCCTTCGGGGCAAGTCGGCTGCGGTCGCCGAGGAGAGCTGGGAAGAGTTCTGAGCTCTTCGGCCAGAACGAAGCCGCCTGATCACTGGAATCACCAGCACGGCGCGCCCGTAAGCGGCGCGCCGAACTCTTGTCGGGCATCTATCTGTTGCGGAGGCGATGGGAAACCGGCCTCGCCACATCGGTGCGACTTTCTGACCAAGGCATTGGAAAACCTCCTGTGATCTCATATTATGGGTTGCCGGCGCCCAATCTCGTTGCCGGTCCTCCGCAAGGGGATCGCGTGGCGCAGGTCGGTGGCCTCGCGCGAAATAGGTGACTTCGGGAGATCGAGATGTTTGGTAAAGAGACCTCTCCCCCGCTTGACGATCCTCCGGTTCCCGTCGCCGGCTTGATGTCCGGCCTGTCCGGCAAGCTGCTGTTGCTGACGGTCGTCGGCGTGATCATCGCCGAAATCCTGATCTTCGTCCCTTCCGTCGCGAGCATGCGTTTGCGCTGGCTGAATGATCGGCTGAATACCGCCGCTGCCGCTGCCGTGGTCGTGGACGGGCTGAGGGACCACGAACTCCCTCGTCCGTTGCAGGACGAGACGCTGGTGGCGACAGGAACGAAGGCGATCGTGCTCCGGCGCAGCGACGCCTCGCGCATGATCGCGATCTCGGACATGCCGCCGGAGGTCGATGCGCAGTACGACCTTTCCGACGTGGGGCCGGTCGCTGCGATCCGTGATGCGTTCGACACCCTCTTCTTCGGCGGCCAGCGCGTCATCCGCGTCTACGGCCCCGTCGGCGAAAGCGATGCGGTCATCGAGCTGGTGCTGAAGGACAAGGCCCTGCGCTTCGCCATGCTGGCCTATGCCCGCAACGTCCTCGTGCTGACGATCATCATCTCCATGATTACGGCAGGGCTGATCTTCCTTGCCATCAACCGGATGCTGATCCGGCCGATCCGCCGGATGACCGCGAACATGCGCGAGTTTGCCGGCGATCCCGGCGATCCATCTCGCGTACTGGTGCCGAGCGAAGGCCGCGACGAGCTGGTGGTAGCGGAGATCCACCTGTCGCAGATGCAGCAGGCGCTGCAGCGCACCCTCAAGGAACAGAAAAATCTCGCCGATCTCGGCCTGGCCGTCTCCAAGATCAATCACGACATGCGCAACATCCTTTCCTCGGCCCAGCTGATGTCGGACAGGCTCGCGGACGTAGACGATCCGGTGGTCAAGCGTTTCGCGCCGAAGCTCCTGCGCACCATCGACCGGGCCGTGGCCTATACCACTGACGTGCTCTCCTACGGGCGGATGCGCGAACCGGAGCCGCGCCGGCGTTTCGTCCCGCTGCTGCCGCTCGTCAAGGACGTGGCCGAGATGCTGGCGATCGATCCGAGGAGCGGCATCGAATTCGTCGTCGAGATCGACGCGCTTCTCGAAGTCGACGCCGACAGCGAGCAGTTGTTCCGCGTGATCCACAATATCTGCCGCAACGCAGTCCAGGCTCTCCTGCAGGACCGTGGCTCCGAACGCCGCATTGTGGTCAGTGGGGACCGGACCGGCAGCGTCGTCTCCATCGCCATCGACGACACCGGCCCCGGCATGCCGGCGAAGGCCCGCGAAAACCTGTTCGCGGCCTTCCGCGGCTCCGCCCGTTCGGGCGGCACCGGCCTTGGCCTGGCGATCGCGCGCGAACTGGTGCTCGCCCATGGCGGCGCCATCACCCTTGTCGATAAACAGACGCCCGGAACGCTGTTTCACATCGAGCTTCCGGACCGCCCCGTGCCGCTCGACGCCTTCCGTCATCGCGCCTGATTAAAGTTTGTCCAGGAATTTCAATGGGATGTCGGTATCTCAACAGCAAAATGCCGATTTTTTCGCAAATTCGCTTGCAATGGGGCGCGGGACGATTTAGGAGATCGCCTCGCAGCCGGACAACACGCTCCTGCTGCCGACGCACCCGTAGCTCAGCTGGATAGAGCACCAGACTACGAATCTGGGGGTCAGGAGTTCGAATCTCTTCGGGTGCGCCATTTTTCTTCCCCTCGTAATTTAGATAGATGCGACGGTCACACCGTACAGGTTTCGAACCTCGTGGCAGCTATGTCATCAAGTTTGCTTGTCGCCCCAATCCCGCTTCGCTCTTTCCTCCATGCATCGCGCAACTCTTGAAGCGCAGAAATGGTCAGAAGCGCGATAAAGCTATTCAAATGATCCCAGAATCTTTGCCGCGCCGCGCTGCTGTTCGGTGTCCTGTGCTTGGTCTTGCCTATTGAAGTCCACTCGGATCGAAATATGCAGGGGATCATCTCACCGGCTGCCCCTCAACCACCGTCTCGGAACGTCCAGATCGGGTGGTCAGCGGACATTGCGGTGACATCGACTAGCCCCGACGATCCCCGCAACAGAAAGGGAGAAAGGAATTCTCTCGTGCCTCCGTTTCCCTTAGGCCTCGCTGCATCTCGTTCCCGGCATGAGCTGATATGTTCGGTGATCTCCGGAGCTGCCCCGAGCGTCATTGTCCGCTCGCAAAAGGAAGGGAGAAAGTGTACAATCTGCCGAGAACGCGAGCAAGTTGAGTGAATGCACGACGGGGGAGGGTACATAGCCCAGCAACCCACGCGTGACTGTTCCGCCAAGAGCATTCGCCCGACCTCCGCAGGACCCGACGGCAGGGAACGGGCGCCAAAGACAGCGTCCTCAACTCCACCCGACAACGCCGTGCCTATGTAGTTTGATGCGGCTTCCTGTCAGGTGATTGCGCTGAATGGGACGAACCAATGAAAAAGCAGGAACTGGAAAAGCTCTTTGTCGACTGCGATCGTCTGAAGGAGCTGTGCGAGCAAATGCATCGCTGCCGGCCGTGTGGGTCGGGCAATTCGTCCGGCAAGCCCAAGGCGCGACTGGCGCGGGCACCGCGAGACGCCCAGACGCGCGAACCCAGCCCCGATGACATCCGGTACAATCGCGGCTTCTTGGGGGTGCCTTACAAAAAGGAGGATCTCTTCCGATCGGGAATGTCGGCCGAGGAGCAATTGCGAGAGGCGGTTGAGCAATATCGGAAGGAGCCGTCGGCCAAAGGCGCGATTCTGATTGAAATGGCGATCAATCGCATTGGCATCAGCGGACGGACGGACAAGGAAATCGCCGGGCTGGTAGACGAAGCGAAGAAGCTGCTGGCCGAGAAGCTGAAGCGGAAGGGCAAGGGCGGGTCCCAAGGCGATAACGTTACCGGAACCATCTACCAGCACTCTGACTTTGGTGGCGCGTCCATGTTCCTCAACCTGTCTGTGGGCGGCCTGTTGACCGGCTTCGTCAACCTCAGCTGGTTCAACTTCAATGACCGGGTCTCGTCCGCAGAGCATGGCGCGAGTCCAGACGAGGTTGGTGGCCGCCTGTTCTTGTTCCAGACGGACCGCTTCCGGGACCGTTACGTCAAGCTGGATGCCAACGGTGGGGATAATCCCAGGCTTTCCTCCCTCGGTTCGTTCATGAACGATCGCACTTCGTCGGTCCTCATCTACCGGAAATCCCTGAACGAAGTCGTCCAATCGCTCGGCAACCTCGTATCCCCAAGCCAGATCACGGCTGCCATTTCCTCGCAGGAGAAGCTGTCGCCACGGGGCGATCCCATCCTGACCTGGGACCTGTTTCCGGACGGCAAGGACGGCCACCCGAATGAGACCGGGAAAATGTACGTCTACGTCCGAATTCCGGTCGAGGTCGAGGTGAACAACTGGTTCAACTATGATGCGGAGATACGCTTCTGGATCTATCTCTACGTCACTCAGGATGGACGGCTCAACGCCTGGCCGGATTACTACGGCGCTTGGGTTGAGGGCGGGATCCTGACCGACGACATATTGGCCGAGCTGATGGGCGAGGAAGGCATTGTGACCTCCTTGCCCGAGGTTATCGGCCTGCTCGGAGCGGCCACCACCCTTGCCAATCTCGGCGCGCCCTACTCCAACGTCTACCTGCTGCCTGGTCGCAACGAGGACCGGGGCAACACAAATGACGATGTAACGGTCGTCTTGGTTGAGGGCATGCCAGGACCTCCTGGGCCGATCCTCTAGCACTCGCGGTTCAAAGGCGTAGGCTTCGAGGTGGAGGATTGGTGCCAAGCTTGATGTTCGCAACGGGTCGATGCGCGACAATCCCGGTTGCTATCCCCTTAGCTCTGCAGATGGCGCAAAGCAGGACATTCCACTTCGAGTGGTGATCTCAGATATCAATAGGCGCAGCAATGACATCGCGGTGCCCGGTTTCGTCTTGTCCGGCACGCCATTTTCTCAACGCTTTCATCGTTCTTGACCGAGGTGCCGCGGAAGCGGGCCCTGTTGATTAACGTGATCGCATCTGGAAGCGAGTGGCGGAATGCGCCGCGAGATGCATCCCACACGGTGATCCAGAGTTCCCCAAGCAGAGAAATTAGGACCAGGTGCCGATGTCAAAGCGTGATGGCGGAGCTTTTGAAGGTTGGCCGCCGAATCGCTGCTGGACATCTCAAATGTGATGGGCAGGTGGAGGCGTTTGCACCACTCCAGGTCGAGTGGGCAACCGTCGGGATAGAGCGGGGAATGTCGAGCGCGCGAGAAAGTCCGGGTGTGTTATAGTGTCCATGGGGGAAGAGCCATGACGGATTTTAGCTTCGCCAATCTGAGCCGCTATTTCATCGAGGTCGAGTGGGTTCTGACCTGGTTTCCGATCCGGGACGAAGCCGTGATCAACCGACCGATCATGCGAAATGGGACAATCAACCACCGGAGCGACGACTTCGGACCGGGCATCGGCGGAGGGGCGGGCGCGGTGTATTGGCTCGGCGAAGCCGAGGGGCTACCGCCAGCGGGTTTGGCGAACGGATTCGCGGAGATCTACGGCGATCTCGATCACCGGCTGTCTGTGTCCCTGGAGATCAAGCTCGGTGGCATGAGGAGCAGCCACCGTGTGGCTGCGCCACCCGGCCAACGACTGCCCTTCATGCTGAACATTGCCCAAGGCGGGCAGGATGCCGATGGCACGGCGCTCACCTTGTTCGGAACCATCGTGACCAGTGAGCAACTCGGCCTCAGGCTTGTCGCTACCGAGCGTTAGAACGGGTTTGCATCGCCCGGGAGGCCTTCTGTTGCCGCAGAATTGAAATGGCGCGGTGAAACGTAAGCGGTGATGTCGGGGTGCTCACCGTTCGCGCGTCCTTCGTCGTGAAATTGGAAATGGAGGTCCCGAATGGGCGACCTGGTTCTCACCACCTATGACTGGGTTCCCAAGTCCCCGCGGGGCTATGTGCGCGACATACGTGTGCGCTGGGCATTGGAAGAGGCCGGGCTGCCGTACCGGGTCGAGAAAACACCATTCCGCGCGCGGGGTGCCGAGCATTTCGCGCACCAACCCTTCGGCCAGGTGCCGTGGTTGACCGATGGAGACATCTCGATCTTCGAGAGCGGCGCAATCCTGCTTCATCTGGGCGAGCGCAGTGACGCGCTCATCCCTTCCGATCCGCGTGGTCGCAGCACTGTGGTCGAGTGGCTGTTCGCGGCGCTCAATTCGGTCGAGGCGGCAAGCCTCCCCTGGTCCATATTCGTGTTCTCCGGCGACACCACTGAAACGCCGGGACGAAAACATCTGGACGGGTTCCTCGAGACCCGGCTGAAGCATATGGATGCGGTGCTGGCTGAACGCGAGTGGCTGGCCGGATGCTTCTCAATCGCCGATATACTCATGGCGGATGTGCTGCGCCTCGTCGGCAGGTTCGACGGGCTGGCGGCGCATCCAGCCTGCCGCGACTATGTCGCGCGCGCCACGGCGCGCCCGTCTTTTGTGAAGGCACACGCAGACCAGATGGCGCATTTTGCTGCGGCGGACTGATCGACACCAGAACCAAGAGACAAGGGTTGCGAGCGATGGCAGATGACAGCGGAATCGACGGCATTCGCGCTTTGCTGACGTCCAAGCCCCGGCCTGTCGGCTGGACGGAGAGACGGGAGAGGATCGACGAGGTGGGTTCCATCTTCCCGGTCGCCGACGACATCGCACTGGAACCGGTGGATCTGGGCGGAGTTGCCGCGGAATGGTCGTTGGCTCCCGGCAGCGATCCGGGGCGGGTGCTCCTCTTCTTTCATGGGGGTGGATATTGCTCGGGTTCGATCATGAGCCATCGCCGTCTGGTTACAGAGGCCGGCCGGGCGGCGGGCGTGCGCACGCTCGCCGTTGACTACCGTCTAGCGCCCGAGAACCCCTTTCCCGCCGCGCTCGAAGATGCTGCTGCCTCGTGGCGCCACCTGCTCGACACAGGATATGCACCCGATCGCATCGTCGTTGGCGGTGACAGTGCCGGCGGCGGGATCACGCTGTCGCTTCTGGGGAGCCTGCGCGACAAGGGCAAGGAACTTCCCGCGTGCGGGTGGCTGATCTCGCCCTGGACCGATCTGACGATGTCGGGGGAGACACTTGCTTCGAATGACGCCATCGACCCGCTCATACACGCCGGATATCTCGCCGAACTCGCCGATGCCTATCTCGGCCCCGATACGGATCGGCGCGATCCGCGCGTCTCGCCGCTCTTTGCAAACCTTGAGGGGCTGCCGCCGCTCCTCATCCAGGTAGGCTCCGCGGAAACGTTGCTTTCGGATGCGACGCGTCTTGCCGGGGCAGCGGGGGAAGCGGATGTCGCGGTCACGCTCGAGATCTGGCCACACATGATCCACGCCTGGCCACTGTGGAACGCCAGACTGGAACCGGGACGCCGGGCGCTGGCGACCGCCGGCGCCTTCATCCGGAGTCATCTGTGACATGCCGACCATCGTTCACGTGGAGTGACTCACGCCTTTGCAGAACGCAACGTAGAGCGGAGGGCCGCGGTCCCGATCCGCGTCAATCGACTAGGGCCTGTGGCTGAAACGGGCGATGCGTGCACCTTTCATCAGGTCGAGGAAATTCTGTCCGCTGACATGCACCAGCGTCCTGTGGTCGCCGCCTTCGAAGTAGACGTCGCTTACGTCGCGCAGGCTTTCGTCGAGGATAACAGGCACATCGTAGGCCGATCCGACCGGCGGCACTGCGCCGATGTCGCAATCGGTGAAGAGCGAGCTGACCTCATCCTCGGAGGCGAGGCCGAGGCGCCTGTCCATCACATCCTGCAATGTGGAAAGCTCGATCCGGTGCGTGCTCGGAACCACTGCCAGTACGTAACCCGTCTCATGATGGACGACCACGGACTTGGCCAGCCTGGTACCCGGCACATGCGCGGCCTGCGCAGATTGGCTGGTCGTTGCCGTGCGATGATGCGCGACTGTGTCGTAGGCGATGCCTTCGCCGTCTATGTAGTCCTGAAGTTTCCTTGCGATCGTCATCGGAAGGCCCCTCCCTTCGGCTCGAGTGGGTGCCGCATGAGGTTTCATTGTCCTCTCATCACCTGTGAAGTCAACGTTGAATGGACTGTCGCAAGGCAGGCACGACGGTGCCGCCTCAGATGGACCTTTCGCCCGCGACCGCCGGCTGGGCGTCAGTCGAAGTCGACCACCTCGTTGTTCAGCGGCAGCGCGTTGGCCTTTTCTCCCGTAAGTCTCTGGTCGATCCTGGCGACCTCTCCCTCTTCGACGCCGTCGTCGGACCCGGGGCCAGCACGCCCTGGCTGTTGAAACGCCTTAAGGTGAAAGGCAGCCCGTTCGCGTTCAGCGGCGAGGGGCCGTCCATCACGTGGAAGTGCAGGTGAGGCGCAGTGGAGTTGCCCGTATTGCCCAGCAGGCCGATCACGTCGCCGGTCTTGACACGATCCCCAAGCTTCACTTTCAGGCTGCCGCGCTGCATATGGGCGTAGAAGGCGTAGGTTCCGTTTCCGATGTCGACCACCAGCATGTTGCCGCCTACGTTCTCCGTATTGATGCCTTTCGCATCCGCCCCGGGAACCTGTTCGTCGGTCGCGTCATAGAGATTGACGACGACACCATCCGCGGCCGCATGAATAGGTGTTCCGTAATAGGCGTAGCTCTCGAGTTTCGAAATGTCGCCGGTAAAGATCCGGCCCGCATCGTCGAGTTTGACCCAGTCGATCGCGAAGCGCTCGGGAACGCGCAATTGCCCGTTGACTGGGATCACTGCGCCACGATGCGAGGTGATGCTGTCGCAGCAGCCGTTCACCGCCACCCACCCTTTGCCCTTGAGCGGAGAGTCGATGAGGACGGCCGGCGCTCCGGGTGCGACACCTCCGCCAGTGAAGGTGAAGGTCGAGGGCAGCGGGCCATCCTTCGGCATGTCGACCGGTTTTCCGTCCGCACCGGCGGTCTGGCGGGTCGCGGTTACCCGTGTAAGCACGCGCTGGGGCATTTTCCCGTCCGCCGCCAGGCTGACATCCATCAGCACCACGGCTGAATCGCCCGGCGAAAGCGTTCGCCCCAATCCTCGGTAGGAGGTGGTCATCGCCGTCAGCCCGTCTCCGTCCAGCGCCCAGAGGCTTCCGCCCGATTCATCGATGGCCTCGATCTTGTCGAGTGTGACGAAAAGTCGGCTCGGATTGACCACCAGGAGCTCATAGGCGAGATGCGTCTTCCCGTCCGCGCCGAGCACCGGGTTCGGTTCGCTGATCGGACTGACCGCGATCGAGCTCAGGATCTCATCGGGTTTCAGTGACTGGCCGCGTGCCGTGGATGCAGTGAAGAGCATCGCTGAAGCGGCAAGCAATGGCAGCAGGCGCATGAGTTTCACTCCCCATCTTCTGTTTCCGAGCGGATACGTGTTGTCGCGAGACGCGGATGACGGAATTCATCATATTGCCTCCCGATCTCGCGTCGCTCGCCGGCTGACGATGCGGCACCACCGGCGTAACAAGCCGGACCTCAGCGAACGGCGAGCGCCAACAGGTAGATTGCGATCATTGCGGAGACGAAGAAGTCGGTCGGCATCGCGAGGTTTTCTTTCGCGTTTCTTCCGGTGTTCATCGCATGCTTGAAACCGGCGAGACCGAGGAACAGTCCGCCTGCCAGTCCCGCCGGCGGCACCCAGTTGGCCCACAATAGGCTGAGAACGCCGATCAATCCCATGGAGAGGTTGGCGTAGCCGAGTTCTGACACGACCTTTTCTGCGGCCGGATCCTTGATGCCGAGAATGCCGGAGGCCGTAAACGAGGGGCTCGTCGCCTGCTTGAACCCGGCGAGGGCAAGCCGAACGCCGACACCCCAAAACACGAACCACTTCCCCAAGAGGAGGATCACGTCGGTGCCGGGGACCATAAAATATTCGATCGCGATCGACAGGATCGGGAGCGCAACGGTGAGGAGAATGACAATCGCATAGTACATGGAGTTTGTCCGGATAGCCGTTCTGTGCGCGGTGCTCGTTGGTATCGATTGCCTTGCATGCGCTCGTTGCGGCGCTGTGTACTCGAACGACCAGCGCAACCGAACAACGCGACAACTGTTGCTGTTATTCTCAGGCCGTACCGGTATGCCGTCCTGACCGAGGGCAAAAGCCGCTCACGCCAGCTCGAAGCGCATTCCCCCGATGACGACGCCCGGTCTCCAGATGCCGAATTTCGTGGCCCGGACGCGGCGCGCTACTTCCGCGGTGTCCATATCGGGCGTGATCACGGACAACTGGTTGAACTCCTTTCGGGTGAAAGGAGGGCGTGTCCAGCTTTCCCCGGAGGTCGTCAGCGTCTCACCGCTCACGACCCGGCCCATCACGTCGTAGAAGAGGCAGAGCTGATAGGCATAGGTTCGCGACAACAGCGAAGCGACATCGTCGCTCGGGAAAACAGGAAACATTGTTGTTTGAATAATCCCGCCTGTATCGACCTTCGGGGCGATGAAGTGGCAGGTCGAGCCGTATTCGGCGGCGCCATCATAGAGCGCGAAGTTGATGCATCCGATACCAGGATAGCTCGGCGAGGCGGGATGGAAGTTTATTGCGGCGCGGCTGGCGCGCTCGATCAACCAGCCGGGTATGACCCAGCGCGAAAGATAGGAAATGATGTAATCGCCATGCCAATCCTGTGTCGAAGGAGGAAGCGGGTCCCCCCATTCACCGGAAAAGCTCTCGACTTCGGAGAAGTTGGATTTGACGAACGCCTCCGCTGCTTGACAGCTCGGGTCATTATTCTTTCCCAGGAAGAGAACACGTGCCATTTCGAAAAACTAACTCAAGAAAAAGTCAGATTGCAACCAGTCTTTCGATGAATATCTTGTGGTAGAGCGATTTTGGTCTTTCCCTTCCACCGCCGATGGCTTCAATTCTCCGGGTATCTGGGCTAGAAACAGGTGCCGGCCGGGCTGCTGTCGATAGCACTCATGCCGGCGGCTGCCGGGGACTGGGAGAATGTGTATGGGCGAGTTGCGTATCTCCGACCGGCAGGCGTGCCCGCTCAGCCGCTGGCCCAGGCTGGCATTGCTCACCGGAGCCCTGTTGCTGGCAAGCTGCGGCGGTCGCCCGGACGGGGTGCTGATCCCGAGCGGAACCGTGGCAACCGGCGTGTCGGAGGTCGACCTTCTCGTGGCTACCACGCGCGCGCCCTCCGAAACGCCGGGCGTGCTCTATTCCGGGGAGAGGGGCGTCAATCTCCAGATGACCGAGATCACTGTGTCGATTCCGCCGGATGCCAAGCGCAAGGCCGGACAGGTGCAGTGGCCAAAACACCTCCCCGCCGATCCTGAAAAGGATTTCACCACGGTAAGCGTCACACCAATACAGGATGCGCCTCAGGCAAGGGCTTGGCTGCAGGCCCATTTGCCGAAGAGCGGGCGCGTGGTGATATTCGTTCACGGGTTCAACAACCGCTATGAGGATGCCGTCTACCGGTTTGCGCAGATCGTTCACGATTCGAAGATGGACGCCGCACCGGTGATCTTCACCTGGCCTTCGCGCGCCAGCGTCTTTGGTTACAACTACGACAAGGAAAGCACGAACTACTCCCGCGATGCATTGGAAGAGATGCTGCGCCGCGCGGCCAGCCTGCCGAACGTCGGCGAGATAACGATCATGGCGCATTCGATGGGGACCTGGCTTGCCATGGAAGCCCTGAGGCAGATGGCCATACGAGATGGTCACGTCGCCCCGAAGATCCAGCAGGTCATCCTGGCGTCTCCCGATCTCGATGTGGACGTCTTCGGGCAGCAGTTTGCGGCACTCGGCAAGCAGACGCCGAATTTCACCCTGTTCGTTTCGCAGGATGACCGGGCACTTGCGCTTTCACGCAGAATTTCAGGCAATGTCGACCGCCTCGGGCAGATCAATCCGGCAGACGAACCGTATCGGTCCATGCTGGAGGGCGACGGGATCACGGTTCTCGATCTCACCAAGCTCAAATCCGGCGATCGCCTGAACCACGGAAAGTTTGCCGAAAGTCCGGAGGTCGTTCAGCTGATTGGCCAGCGCCTGATCGACGGCCAGACGGTGACGGATTCCAATGTCGGTCTCGGCGACGCACTGGGTGCAGTGGCGCTCGGTACGGCACAGACGGTCGGAAGTGCGGCCAGCATCGCAGTCTCGACCCCGATTGCGATCTTCGATGCCGATACGCGCCGGAGCTACAACGACCAGTGGAAGCGTCTGGGAACGGCCGCCGGCGGAACCATGCAGTCCGCGACGGGCCAATAAGGAACTGGTCCTCCGGCAAGCGGAAGGAGGCGGAACCGAAGGAACCGCCTCTGGCACGCCCGGTCTGGCGCCGCACGAGTGCTTGCTTACAGACTGCTACGCGATCACGGCGTCGCGCCGGGCAATCTCATAGTCCTCGGTGTGGACCTGTAAACCGTGGTCGGTGAGTACGACGATGCCATAGGCGCCCGGCTCATCGACCGAAAGGGACGGGTTCGGGGACTCGAATGGCATCGGCTGTTGGTGGCAGGGGCTCTTGAAGATCGAGAAGGGAATGCCCCGATGCGATCCGCCGATGGTGCGATGGACGTGCCCGGCGAAGATGTGCCGCACATTCCCGTGCCTCAGCACGATGTCGTAGAATTGCCGTTCGTTGCCGAGCCGTATCGCATCCATGCCGACAAAGCCCGTCCTGTGTGGTGGGTGGTGCATGAAAATGAGCACCGGCTTGCCGGCAGCCGTGCCGAGCGCGTTGTCCAGCCAGGCCAGCCTACGCTCGCAGAGAAAACCCGCATGGCTCATCGGATACTCGTAGGGCGGAGCAAAGAGCGTATCCAGCAGGAGGACCCGACAGTCGGGAAAATCGATCGACCTTTGTACAAAGCCGTTTGCGTCCGGCTCGACCTGGTCGAAATGATGTAGAAATGTCTCGCGGTTGTCGTGATTGCCGATCGTCACCGCCAGCGGCGGCGCGAGGCGCGCCAGCAGTGCTTTCAGCCGGAGATAGGATGCGGCTTCTGCGCGATGGGTGAGGTCTCCGGTCACGATCACCAGATCGGCATCAGCATGGTAACGGTTCACGTGCTCGATGCCGGAATTCAGCCGAGCGTAGGGATCGAGGCCGATGATTGTCGTGCCTTCGGGCGTCATATGCAGGTCGGTGAAGACGATCAGCTTCGTCATGGCGCAGGTCTTTTTCGGTTTTGGACGACGTCAAACTTTCATGCGCTGCCACATTGTCGGTCAAGCGCCATTCTTGGGTCAGCGCTTGGTGCGTAGGAGTGATGGGAGCGCTATTTTTTGGTCCGGGTAGCGGTTTCAAAGTCTGCAAATACTGATATATCAGGCTCATCCTATGACGAGCAGCGCAGGGCATCGCCGTATCGGTACGAGATGGAAATCGCGAAGACCGCGGCCTTCCTGCGGTCGGTCGACGCCGGTTTCGTCACGGGCCAGTACATTCGCATTGACGGCGGCATTCACGCGTCACGTCTGATTATCGAAGGAGCATCGACATGAGATGGAAGCGTACGATCCAGTTGCTGGATGTCCATTGCGAAGGCGAGGTCGGCAAGGTCGCCATCGGCGGCGTGCCGAAGATCCCGGGCAACACCATCGCGGAGCAGCTCAACTACATCAACACGGTCGACGACAGCCTCAGACGCTTCCTGTGCCTCGAACCGCGTGCGGCCGTGACCGGTTCCGTCAATCTTCTGCTGCCGGCAAAGCGTCCGGAAGCGGACGCCGGCTTTATCATCCTTCAGGCGGACCAGGCCCATGCCTCGTCCGGCTCCAACTCGATTTGCATCACGACCGCTCTGCTCGAGTCGGGGATCGTCGAAATGAAGGAGCCTGAGACCATCGTTACCCTCGATACGGCCGCAGGGTTGGTCAGGGCGACGGCAACCTGCCGCGACGGCCGGTGCGAGAAGGTGAAGCTCACCATGGTTCCATGCTTCGTCCACACTCTGGACGCCGAGATCGAGACCGAACAGTGGGGCCGCATACGATTCGACATCAGCTACGGGGGCATCTTCTATGCACTCGTCGATGTGGGGCAGATCGGAACAACGATCGCGAAGGCCAACGCGCGCGCGCTCGTGGATGCCGGAATGCTTCTGAAGGACGCGATCAACAAGATGATGCCCGTCGTTCACCCGGAAATTCCGGAGATCAGGGGCATCGCCTATGTCATGTTCCGGGATACCGATCCGGACGGGACGGTGCGCACGGCGACCACCATGTGGCCGGGCCGAGTCGATCGCTCACCATGCGGGACCGGCAATTCCGCGAACCTCGCAACGCTCCACGCACGCGGGAAGGTCAAGGTCGGCGACAGCTTTCGGTCGCGCTCCATCATCGGTTCCGAATTCGAGGTCGGGCTTGAAGCGGAGACCGAAGTTGCCGGTAGAAAGGCAATTATCCCAACGATTACAGGGCGCGGCTGGACCTTCGGCCTTCATCAGGTTGCCCTCGATCCATCCGATCCGCTGGCTGCGGGTTTCGCGATGACGGATACCTGGGGCCCGCAGGCTGGAGAAATTGGGTAGAGGTCTAGGCGGTAGTGCCTGTTAGGACTTGCCTTTTCAGGGAATTCCAACAAAATACCTCGCATTCGAGGAAAGACGTTGGGTCGTAACCACGGCGAGGTGAGCTGTGAGCAGCAATTCCCGCATCACCCCCGCGGCGTCGAAAGCCGCGCAGAAGTCCCTGAGAATGTTTCCGATCTTCGAGTCCCTGACGGACGAAGAGGATTTGAAATGGATTGCCAAATGCTCCGTTCGCAAGCTGCGTACGGGCGACACGCTGGCTGAGCGCGAGACGCCGGCCTGCGAGGTTTTCGGCGTCCTTTCTGGCGAGATTCGCGCCTTGTACAAGGTGGCAGTGGGCAAGGAAGTCATCCTGGGCGGCTTCCGGCGTGGTGATATCGTGGGCGAGATTTCGGCGCTGGACGGAGAGCCGCGCTGCGCAAGTCTGTCAGCTGTCAATGACTCCTCGGTCCTCGTCGTGCCGGGCGAAGTCTTCCAGGAAATCCTGTCCGAGAAGCCGGGTGTGAGCCTGTTCCTGCTCCGCCTTCTCTCGCAACGTGTCCGCATCCTGAACAGCCGCGTCTCCGAACTTTCATTCCTGGATACGAAGCATCGCCTTTACAACACCCTGTTGAGGCTCTCCCGGCATCGTGGTCTCGAAGGTGCGGAACGCGTGATCTCGCCGCCGGTCGTGCATGCCGAGCTTGCCGAACACATCGGTTCCAGCCGGGAAACGGTTTCGCGGGAAATGGCGCGTCTGGTCCGTTCGGCCCTGATCGAGCGAACAAATGCGGCAATCATCCTGAAGGACCCGGCAGAACTTTCGAGCCGGATTTCCCGTGCGCTCGATTCCTGAGGGCATGAGCGCCGCAAGCCCAGCCTGCAGCACGATCGCCGGATGCAAAAAACCGCCTCGGGATGGAGCTGGGCATCAGGAACAAGCCGCCGAAGCGCCGAATCCGGAAGGTCCCGGTCCGGTCTAGTTCACGGCAAGGTCTGCGGGCGCGTTGCCGTCGTCGGATGAAGCCCGTTCGACAGGGGAGCCGTCACGTTCCAGTTCCAGGCTCAAGCCATCTCCCGCGGCTGCCGCCTTCGTGAACCAGAGGGCGGCCTTGTCCTGATCGGCGGGTGTGCCTATGCCGTCGCGATAAGCGACGCCCAGCCTATGTGCTGCAAGCGGACTGCCAGCTTCAGCGGCCTTCGTGTAGAGCGCGATTTCGGCTCTCCGGTCGCCGCGTTCGCCGACGAGACGTGCGTACTCGACCATGGCCGCAAGGTGCCCCGCGCCGGAGGCCTCCTCGTAGAGCTTCATGGCCGGAAGAGGCTGTCCCGCCCGGTCCAGGGCGCGCGCCAGCTGAAAGGCGATGCGTGCGCCGCCCCGCGCCTTGTAGGCCTCGCGGCAGGAGGAAAGGGCGATTCCGAGCTTGATGTCCTTGAACTCCACGGGAGCGAAGGCCGTGTTGCGCGCCGCGTCCAGTGCACTGCCGGTCGAGGCATCGCACTGGGCCTCGATTGAGAGATCGCCGGCTGTCGCGCCGCCGGCGATCGCGGCGGCAGATGCGAAGGTCATTGCGAAGAAAACGGCCCGGCCGATCGTCTTGAATTCTAGGATTGCGGTCTTCACGGTACTTTCCTTTGGTTGTTATGCTTAGGATAGACGATCAGAAGGCGAGGGTTGTTCCGCCGGGAACAGCCGGAGTATAGGATTTCGCATAGAGACGTATGAGCCGGCGAATTTCATCTTCGCTGCGGAATATTGAATCCGGATGACGAAAGCGTTTGCGGTTGCTCCCCAATCCTGGGGGGCTCCTGTTTGGAGCCGAAAAGCTCGAGTATGCGAGGGTTGTCATGCAAGAGACCATGCAATCGATGAGGCCAATGGTGACGCGGCGGATGTTCGTGGCGGGCGGCGTGCTGGCTCTCACGGCCGTTGGAATTCGCCCGACGCAAGCCAACGCCGTGATCGGCGAGGCTGTCGAAATTCGGGGCAAAGTCAGCCGCAAGCAGAATGACCGGGTCGACGCGCTCAAGGCGGGCGCAAGTTTGCTGGACAAGGACTATGTCACGACGGGACAGGAGAGCTTTGCAACGCTCGCACTCGGCGACGACACCAAACTTCTGCTCGGCAGCGAGACGGAACTTCTCCTGGACGAGTTCATTGCCGGGCAGGGAGGCACACTCGAACTAGGAACAGGGCGTGTACTTTTCGACCGTCCCGAAGGCATGCCGAAGATCGACCTGACCATGCGCACCGCCTTTGGCATGATCGGCGTGCGCGGCACCCGGTTCTTTGCCGGCCCGAGCCGCGGCGTGTTTGCCGTGTTCGTCGAGCACGGGATCGTCGAAGTGAGCGGCGCAGGTGTGACGCGCCGGCTCGGCCGGGGGCAGGGCGTGGAGATCGCCCAGCAGGGTGCAGCACCAAACGAGGTGGTGCAGTGGGGGCAGCACGCATTCGCGAGGCCTATGCGAGCGTCGGCCTGCAATGAGCCAAAGGGCGCCCCTCAGGCGATCGTGAAAAGTTCTATGGCACCGAAGCCGCGGATTTCGTGTGTGCCGAGTGGCCTCAGCGGCCATGTCGTTTCAGCTGCCGCTGCCGGGCCGATACAGATCGCAGTGCCGAGAAACTTGTTTGCCTCCTGCAGGCGGGAGGCAAGATTGATGGCATTGCCATAGGCGGTGTAGTCGAGCTTGCCGCCGGCGCCGACCTCACCCAGAAGCGTCATCCCAGTCTCTATGCCGATGCGGGTGCGACCGAAGGCCTGGGCCGAAAATGCCGGCCGGGAACGCATTTCCTCGGTCAGCGCAAGGATTTCCACCGCGCAGGCGATCGCCTTGTCGACATGTCCTTCCAGATCCTCCGGGGCGTTGAAGAGCCCATGCACGGCATCACCGACCACCTTGTCCACCATGCCGCCGTGCCTGGCGACCACTGCATTCACCTCGGCAAAATAGACGTCGAGCAGGTGTACGAGCTCGTGGCGTCCGATCTTCTGTGACAGCGTGGAGAACCCCTCGATGTCTGTGAAGAGCGCCGTCACCTGGCGCTCCTCCCCGCCGACCCTTTCCATGTCCGGATTGTCTATGTACCTGGCGACCACCGATTGCGGCAGGTACTGGCCGAAACGCTGCCGGGCGGTGGCCTCGGCGCGTCGCACGCGAGCGAACTGGGAAAGCGAGGTCACCAGCCCCACCGCCACAAGCACCAGCGCAATTCCGACCGTGTCGACGAGCAATCCGGTGCGGCTGTAAAGGTAGTTGAAGGCCGCGAACATCAGGGCGAGCGCACCGGCGACCAGACCGGCCGAAATGACGGGCCTCAACCGGATGCAGGAGATCGCGATGCCGAAGCCTGCGAGCAGCGCGAATGCCGCCTCCAGCGGGATCAGTGTCCGGGGGCGCATGGGGATGAAGCCGGTGAGGATCCCGCTCGCGACATCGGCGTGAATCTGTACGGATGGTTCGAGCGGCATGGATGCGGTCGCGCGCAGGCCACCGAGGTTCGGCAGGCTGCTGCCGATCAGCACGACTTTTCCGGAAAGCCGTTTGACGTCTAGCTGGCCGGCCAGCACGTCAGCAGCCGACAAGGTGCGGGCACCCATTGCGGCCGCATCGCTGGCCACGAAGCGGAGGCTTCCGTCTTCGTCGAGCCGGATGACGCGGGAGTCCTGCCGAAGCCACGCCTGCTCTCCACCGAGAACGGGCGTGCGCACGTTCGCCGCCAGCCGCGCGATCTCCACGCCGAGCGCCGGATAGGCGGCATTGTCAACGATGGTATAGGCCTGGATCCGCCGCACAAGCGCGTCCTCGTCTCCGACGAGAAAGGCCGCTGCAGCCGATGTCGCCCGGTCCTGGAACAATGGGCAGGAGCTCTCGGTGCCGTCGATGAACCAGAGGTCCGGAATGCTGACGGGTCGTTGCAGCGCGAGTGGCGGAACGGGCTTGGGGAGTGCTTCGGCATTTTCTCCGATGAGGAAGCCGAGCACCGTCGGAACATCAGCGATGGCAGCAGCCAGCTCGCCATTCGCCCGTTCGGAGGGATCACAATCATCGCTGAAGACGAAATCGAAGGCGATGGCCAGCGGGTGTGCCGCGCCGATACGCGCAACGAGTGCAGCAGTCTGCGCCCGGGTCCACTCGCCCTCGGAGGAATTTTGGAAAGACTTCCGATCAATGTCGACGACAACCAGCCTTTCGTCGACGGGCGCCGAGATCCATTGGGACTGTCTGTCGAAAAAGCTCTCGCGCATCCGTTCGAGAAGGCCATCGGCGAAGAAAAGCAGGAAGAGGGCGCCGGCCAAACTGGTCAGGACGCCTGCGAGGAGCGGCTTGGGACGAACGCGAAAGCCGCTGGCCACGGGCCTACTCGTCGTCCGGTTCGGCTATGCCGAACAGCCGCCCGATATGGCAGGTAATGATCCCTTCCGTTCGACGGATGGCTCCGGCCTGCTCGAGCGCGAGGATGGCGCGGTTGATCTTGGGCCGGCTGGCACCGACGATTCCTGCAATCTCCGTCTGGCTCAGCGGCAGCTGCAGGTTCGCGCTTTCCGGCAGTTCGTCGCCGTGGATCTGGCGCAACGTTGCAAGAAAGAAGCGGGCGACACGCGAGTCGAGATCGTAGAGGGCGATGGTCTCGAGCTGTTCTGTGGTCTCTCGAAGCTTGCCGCAAAGATAGGTAATGATCGCCTGTGCAGCCGGCGGATTGCGCGCAAGCACCTCGAGGAAGTCGCGCTTGCTGATCACATATCCCTCGGTGGCGGTTACCGCGGTCGCGTCGGCTGACCTCGGCTGTCCGTCGAGGATCGCCATTTCTCCAAGAATGGAACCGGCCTCCAGATGCCGCAGAGAGAGCTCGCGGCCCTGCGGCGTGATCAGGGACAGCTTGATGCGTCCCGATATGAGGACGATCAGATAGTTGCCCTCGTCGCCGCGCTGAAAAATGACCGTGCCGGCCGACCATTTGCGGAAGGTCACGATGGTCGTGATCTCGCCGATCGTGTCCTTGCTGAAGCCTTCGAATATCGGGAATGAACGCCAGAACGCCGCACTCTTGTTTATTTCGTTCATTTCCGAAATCCCCTGGGCCGCCGCCGAGCAAGGAGGCGGTTCGGCACAGGAAATCTTTGCGCAGCCGCGATTGGCTTGCAACAGAAATCAACGATGCAGCGGGGTCGATGCCGGATTTGAGCGGGAGCCGGCGGCTCGAGGCGTTACTGGCATATACGGACGCGTCTCACCTGCCATTGCCCGTCATGATTTTGCACTTTCACGCGCTTGGTGTGGCACTTCTGCTGGTAGCTGCCATAGTAGCCCCGTCGATCTTGCCCGCCCGCGTTGACGGTTTTCGCAAAGGTGAAGGAAGCGACGGCGATCGCGAGTGCGAGCATGTAGTGTTGCATCATTGGCCCCGGACGGAACGTGTTTCTGTGTGCCGTCATCCCACGCCGGGAGTGGGCGGTCTGTTCCCGGCGGAACAGGCCGTTGTTCAACATAAATGAACAATCTGTTTCGAGGCTGCCAGACTAGTTAAACGAACTATTCCTGTTAAGTTTTTCTCAACCGCAACTCAGGAGTTTTCGCCATGCCGCAGAACGCAGTCATCCTCGTAGGACGCATTCTTCTCTCCGTCATGTTCATCATGTCGGGTTTCTCCAAGCTTACAGATCCGAGCGGAACCGCCGGAATGATCACGGGTGCCGGCTTCCCGGCCGCCACCGCGCTCGCCTATCTCGCCGGTCTCTTTGAACTCGTAGCCGGCGCCTTCGTGCTCGTGGGCTTCCAGACCAAGATCACCGCCTTCCTTCTTGCCCTCTTCTGCGTATTCACCGCTCTCGTCTTCCACAGCGGTGCGATCAACGTTCCGGACTTCCCGGAAGCTGCTAACGGCCTTCTCACGCTCTTCAACGGCCTGATGATGATGAAGAACCTGGCTATTGCCGGCGGCTTCCTCGTGCTTGCAGCCTTTGGCGCCGGCAGCCTGTCGGTCGATGCACGCCGCGGTGCCTACGCCACCGTCAAGGCTTGATATCCGACCCTCTCATCGGACGACCGCCCATTAGCCCTCCCCGCGCCGCGGGGAGGGTTTTTCTTTGCGCCCGCGGCAAGAACGGAGAAATCGCCGTGCCTGCGACCGAGCCGCTGGAAACCTGAGGCGCAAGCTGCTATGCGCTGGAAAACTGGCCAGGGAGCTCTCGATGTTTTCCAACTCGTTTCCGGATCGCGATGTCATGGCAGGCCTGATGGCCCGCATGCTCTGGGAGATAAAGGCGGTTCATTTCCGGGCGGACGAGCCCTACAAACTGGCCTCGGGCATGGCGAGCCCTGTCTACATCGACTGCCGCAAGCTCATCTCCTACCCGAGGATCCGCTCTGCGGTGATGGATTTCGCCGCCGCGACGATCATGCGTGAGGCCGGCTTCGAGCGGTTCGACGTGGTGGCGGGCGGCGAGACGGCCGGCATACCCTTTGCCGCCTTCCTGGCCGAGCGACTGGGCCTGCCGATGATCTACGTCCGCAAGAAGCCGAAGGGTCATGGCCGCAACGCCCAGATCGAGGGGCACATGCCCGACGGCGCCCGCGTGCTGGTGATCGAGGATCTGACGACGGCCGGTGGCTCGATGTTCACCTTCATCGACGCGATCCGCGAAGCCGGCGGCATCGTGGATCATGGCATGGCGCTCTTCTACTACGGCATCTTCGCGGAAGCACAGACGCGCTTTGCCAATGGCGGCGTTCAACTGCACCACATCGCGACGTGGCGCGACGTGCTTGCAGCCGCACGCTCCGAGCGGCTTTTCGACGAGAAGACTCTCGCATCCGTAGAGGCCTTCCTCGACGCACCTCTTGTCTGGTCCGGCCGTCACGGCGGGGTCAGCGAGCTTCCCACCGTTTGAGAAAGAAAGCTGGAGTTTTTCTCCAGCTTCGATTAAATCGATTGAAAATTGGAGGAGAAGCCCATGATCCTGTGTTGTGGCGAGGCGCTGATCGACATGCTGCCGCGCAAATCCACGCTCGGCGAGGATGCCTATGCCCCCTATGCAGGCGGCGCAATTTTCAACACTGCCATCGCGCTTGGAAGGCTCGGCGTTCCAACCGCATTCTTCACAGGCCTGTCGGACGATATGCTCGGCGATATACTGCGTGAGACGCTGCAGGCCAGCAAGGTCGATTTCTCCCCATGTGCGACGCTTTCGCGCCCGACGACGGTCGCTTTCGTCAAGCTCGTGAACGGTCAGGCGACCTATGCCTTCTACGACGAAGGCACGGCGGGGCGGATGATCACGGCGGAAAACCTGCCCGTACTCGGGGATGATTGCGAGGCGCTGCATTTCGGAGCGATCAGCCTCATTCCGAACCCGTGCGGAGAGACTTACGAAGCACTGTCGGCGCGAGAGCACGCAAAGCGGGTGATTTCGCTCGATCCCAACATCCGCCCTGGCTTCATCAAGGACAAGCAGGCCCACATGGCCCGCATTAACCGGATGGCCGCCCAGGCAGACATCATCAAGTTCTCGGACGAGGATCTCGACTGGTTCGGCATGCATGGCACGCACGATGAACTGGCCGCCGAGTGGCTGAAGCGTGGCCCCAAGCTGGTAGTCATCACCAAGGGAGCCGACGGAGCTGACGGATATACGAGAAACCACAAGGTTTCCGTGCCGGGCGAAAAGGTTGATGTCGTCGACACGATCGGCGCCGGGGATACGTTCGACGCGGGAGTGCTAGCCTCTCTAAAGCGTAACAACCTGCTTACGAAAGCACAGGTCGCCCAACTCGACGAAAACGCGGTGCGCGATGCTCTGGCGCTCGGGGCCAAGGCCGCCGCGGTGACAGTGTCTCGTGCCGGCGCGAATCCTCCCTGGGCGCACGAGATCGGGCTCTAGTCTTCCTGAGGGAGGCCGCGCGGAACACGTGGGCCGCCGTCGCCCGCCTTCCGGCGGGCCGCGGTGTCTGTCTTGCCGCCCGAGTGGTGGGATCAACCCGACCCGGAGCATTGTACCGACCCTCTCTGTGAGGAGAGGGTCGAAAAATGTCACTTCGCCGCGTTGAGCAACGCAGCCACAAGCCCGGCTGTCGAGGAATCGTGCCCGGCTGCGCTTTCCTTTCCTTCGACGACCGGCAGCAGGCCCGTCGCAAGTTCCTTGCCGAGCTCGACGCCCCACTGATCGAAGGAATTGATGTTGAAGAGCGCCCCTCGACGAAGACGCGGTGTTCATAGAGCGCAACAAGGCGTCCGAACGCGAAGGGCGTTAGGCTGTCATAGACCATCGTGATCGACGGGCGGTTGCCCGAGAAAACGCGATGCGGAGCGATCTTGTCGGCCTTCGCATCGGGCATGCCCTTGGCGGTCAGCTGCGCCTTCGCTTCCGCGAGCGTCCGTCCCTTCATCAGCGCCTCAGACTGCGCCAGGCAGTTCGCCATCAGGAGCTGATGCTGGTGACGCAGGTCCTTCTCATGGCCGTTCGCCGCGATCATGAATTCGGCGGGAATGATGTCCGTTCCCTGATGGATCAACTGGTAGAAGGCGTGCTGGCCGTTCGTGCCGGGCTCGCCCCAGACGACCGGACCCGTCTTCAGCGCCACGGCCTCGCTGTCCATGGTCACGGACTTGCCGTTCGATTCCATGTCGAGCTGCTGCAGGTATGCAGGGAAGCGTGAAAGCCGCTGGTCATAGGGCAGGATAGCCCGGGAAGGATATTCGAGGACATTCCTGTGATAGAAGCCGATCAGGCCGAGAAGCATGGGGATGTTCTCGCGGAACGGGGCCGTGCGGAAATGATTGTCGATCTCGTGTCCGCCGGCCAGGAATTCGCCGAACCGGTCCTTGCCGATGGCGATCATCAGCGGCAGGCCGATTGCCGACCAGATCGAATAGCGTCCGCCGACCCAGTCCCAGAAGCCGAACACCCGGTCTTCGCCGATGCCGAAGGCCGCGACCTTGTCGAGCGCGGTCGACACCGCGCAGAAGTGGTTGCCCACGGCCGCATCGCCGAGCTTGCCGGCAATGAACTTGCGCGCGGTATCCGCGTTGGTCATCGTTTCGATCGTCGTGAAGGTCTTCGACGCGACGATGAAGAGCGTCGTCTCGGCTTCGAGCAGCTTCAGTGTATCGGCAATGTGAGCGCCGTCGATGTTCGACACGAAATGCAGTCTCGGCCCGTCATGGTAGGGGGCGAGCGCGAGCGTCGCCATCACAGGCCCGAGGTCCGAGCCGCCGATGCCGATGTTGACGACATCGGTGATTTTCTTGCCTGTTGCGCCCTTCAGCGTGCCGTTGCGAATACCCTCGGCAAAGGCGCCCATGGCGGCGAGAACGCCGTTCACATCAGGCATCACGTCTCGGCCATCCACATTCACCGGCGTGTTGGACCGGTTGCGCAGCGCCGTGTGCAGCACGGCGCGTTCCTCGGTGATGTTGATGATCTCGCCCGCGAACATCGCGTCGCGCTTGGCCTCGACGCCGGCTTCCTTGGCGAGCTTCTCGAGCCCGGCAAGGACCTCGTCGTTGACGGCACACTTGGAGTAGTCGAAGAGAAAATCGCCGAGCCTGGCGCTGAAGCGCTTGAACCGGTCCGGATCGGAGGAGAAGGCGGCGCGGATATCCGTGGCCTTCGTCTTTTCGGCTGTGGTTTTCAGCTGTTGGACAAGCGCTTTCATGGGCGGCTCCCTGCGTCAAAATCGTTGCGGCGATAGCTAGTCGCTTTGGCCGATGCAAATCAAGTACGCATTGCCGGAAAAATTTAAATCGGTTTATTTCAACGACGTCGGGCTATTCGCGCAGGTTCTTCCTGAGGATCTTGCCCACGTTTGACTTCGGCAACTCCGTGCGGAACTCCACGAATCGGGGTCGCTTGTAGTTGGTGAGGTTCGCCGCGCAGTGCGCCTTGATGGTGGCCTCGTCGAGGTCGGGATCCTTGCGGACCACGAACAGCTTCACCGCTTCGCCCGAGTGCTCGTCCGGTATGCCGATGGCGGCGCATTCGAGTACGCCGGGGTATGCCATGGCCACTTCCTCCACCTCGTTGGGGTAGACGTTGAAGCCCGAAACCAGAATCATGTCCTTCTTGCGGTCGACGATCTTGGTATGGCCCTCGGGGGTCATGAAGCCGATATCACCCGTTCGGAAGTAGCCGTCCGGTGTCATGGCGTTTGCCGTCTCGTCGGGGCGCTGCCAGTAGCCGGCCATGACCTGAGGACCGCGGATGCAGATCTCGCCGATGCCGCCAAGCGGAAGGGAGTGGCCATCATCGTCGCGGATATCGATCTCGGTGGAGGGTAGCGGCAGCCCGATCGTTCCCGTGAAGCCTTGCACGTCGAAACGGTTCGCCGTCGCGACGGGAGACGTTTCCGATAGCCCGTAGCCCTCCGTGATGGAGCAGCCGGTCATCTTCTGCCAGCGTTCGGCAACCGGCCGCTGCACCGCCATGCCGCCGCCAAGTGCCAGCATCAGCGTGGAAAAGTCGAGCCTGGCGAAGTCCGCGTTGTTCATCAGTGCGTTGAAGAGCGTGTTCAGCCCCGGGAAGATGTGGACCCGGTACTTGCCGAGTTCCTTCACGAAGGCCGGAATGTCGCGAGGATTGGGGATGAGGATGTTGTGGCCGCCGAGCGCCAGGCCCATCAGTCCGTTCACGGTAAGCGCAAAGATATGATAGAGCGGCAGCGCGCAGGCGAAGGTAAGCTGATCGGGTTGCTGCCGATCGCGGAAGATTGGCGCGATCCACAGCTTGATCTGCTCTGCGTTCGACAGAAGATTGGAGTGCGTGAGGGTCGCGCCCTTGGCAATCCCCGTCGTGCCTCCCGTATATTGCAGGAACGCCACGTCTTGCGGCGTTGCATCCGCCGGCTTCACCTTCATGCGGGCGCCGTCCTTCAAGACCTGCGCGAAGGGCACGTGTCCTGGAAGGGACCAAGCCGGCACCAGTTTCTTGACCCTGCGCACGATGTAATTGACGACAAGGCCCTTGAACCCCAGCATGTCACCCATGCTGGTGACGCTGACGTGCCGGATGGCGGTCCGTTCGACAACCTGCTGGACCGTGCCGGCGAAGTTCTCCAGGACGAAGATCGCCTTGGCGCCGGAATCCTTGAGCTGGTGTTCCAATTCTCTGGGCGTGTAGAGCGGATTAACGTTCACCACCGTAAATCCGGCGCGAAGGATGCCGAAGATGATGACGGGATTCTGCAGGATGTTCGGCATCATGACGGCGACCCTGTCGCCCTTCACCAGCCCTCTTTCCTGCAGCCAGGCCCCGACTTTCGACGTCTCCCTGTCGAGGTCGCGGAACGTCAGCGTCTTGCCCATGCAGGTGAACGCCGGCCTTGCGGCAAAGCGACTGCAGCACTGCTCCAGCATGTCGCCGATGGATCGATAGAGAAGAGGGGCGATCTCGGCGGGCGTGGAGGGCGGATATGACGCAAGCCAGAATTTCTCAGGCGGCAATGTGGATTGGTCCGCGACGGTTACCGACATGCTATCTCCTCCTTCGCGGCGCAGGCTTACCCGTATGCACGAAACGGTTCCTCCAAACCACACGTGCCGACAGGATGATGCTTTTGCACCGCGCCTTCAAGCGTATTCGCTATCTTACATTAACGTAAACGTCAATGAGTGCATCAACCTCCACTGGTCGCTCTCGCGGGTCGTATACCCGCAACCTGCATCAATGCGCCGCGCCGGGCTAAAATTTCGCGGTCCCGCACCCCATCTCTCACAAAATATCTATGGTATCTCGCTACAGTCGCGCTATTGAACATGGAGCGGGGCGATGAGGGGTGGCCTTGCCACAGGGGTAGAGCGAATGACTGCAACGGACCAGACGACACGTTTACCTCCGGCCGAGGTGCGTCCGGCGCGTGCAGCACCTCGCATGATCGGGGCCTTCCGGGCACCCGGTGTCGCGCTGATCTCGTCGCTCTCGGCTGCGCGGTGGTTGCTGGTTCTCGTCATCATCGCCGGCGTCTATTTCTTCCATGGTTTCGTGGTGCCGGTGCTCGCTGCACTCGTCATCGCCTTTGCGAGCTGGCCGCTTTATAGCCGGCTGCTCGCGTCCGTGAACAATAGCCGCACCATCGCCGCCTCGCTCGCGATCCTGATGATCCTTGCCTTTATCATCGTGCCGATCATGTTCGCGGCGACCTACGCATTCCACGAGGTTCGCGACTGGATCGGCTGGGCGGTGGAAATGAACCGTTCCGGGGCGCCCACGCCACTGTGGATCAAGACGCTGCCGGTCATCGGCGGATGGCTGGACCAGCAATGGATACGCTTTTTCGATCATCCCGGCGGCATCGGTGAGATTACCCAGATCGTCAGCGGCGCGAACATCGGCAACATCTACCGTGTGGCTCTCGCTGCCGGCGGCGCGGCGTTTCATCTGCTGCTGACGATGTTGTTCATGCTCATCGCACTCTTCTTCATCTACCGCGACGGCGAAGCCTTCGTGGCGCAGGTTGATCGCCTTGGGGAACGCATCCTGCCGACGCGCTGGGAACGGATCTCGCGCGTCGTGCCCGCGACCATCAGCTCAACGGTAACAGGAATGACTCTGATCGCGATCGGCGAGGGCATTGTCCTCGGCGTCGCCTACTGGATCGCCGGCGTTCCTTCGGCGGTGACGCTCGGCGTACTCACGGGGCTCATGGCCCTGTTTCCGGGCGGTGCGCCGGTGTCCTTTACGCTCGTATCAATCTATCTCGTGGCGAGCGGATCGCCCTTCGCCGGCGTCGCCCTGTTTCTCTGGGGATCGATCGAACTCTTCATCGTCGACAAGACTCTGCGCCCGAAGCTCGTCGGCGGTCCGATCAAGCTCCCCTTCCTGCCGACGTTCTTCGGCCTGATCGGCGGCGTGAAGACAATGGGCTTCCTTGGCCTCTTCATCGGGCCCGTGCTCATGGCCCTGCTCGTCGCGATCTGGCGCGAGTGGATGCATGAGGTCGACATGGCCGAGGAGAGCCCCGATATCCGCAAGCCCGACGTCTTTCCGGGCTAGCTCCCACCCCGGGGAGCGGTCTTCGGGGACGACACGTCAGTGGTATCGAGCTATAATGCAACCGTTCGGTCGTCATGCCCGAAGGCGTCCGTTTCGGTCGCAAAGGCGGGTTTTGTGAGAAGTATCGCCATGAGGAAGCTCTTCCTTGCCATCGCAGCTATCCTGCTCGGCCTTTCCGATGTTTCGCAAGCCGCAGGGCGCTATCCCGACCCCATACCAGGCAGCCTGACCTATCATGGCCAGCCGCGGAGCAAACTGAAGAAGGCTCCGGTGGGAAGCATTTTTCAACATCAGTTCCGAGATCAGTTTGGATACCTGATGATCGAGACCTATCGAATCCAGCCCGATCGGTCCCTGCTGCTGATCGAGAGGCATGAGGTCTACGACATGTTTGATCATCGCTAAGGGCTAAGGCGCTCGGTTGGGTCGCGCCGGAACGCTGGCATCATCAAGGCGGTGCGCAATGCCGCCGATTCACGCGGGTGCGGGATCCCCAGTCCGGTTTCCTCCCCGTCGCAGCGCAGGCTCCCACGTCCGTGCCATTGGCGGACTTCAGCGGCCGTCGTCCATGAGAGTATGGGCAGACCTCAGTCTACGCCATTGTCCTTCATTCGGCCTACATCGGCATCGGGAGAACCTCCCTGCCACTGTGAGTAGGTTGTATTGTCTTCCGCAGACTGCGTGCTTGCGCATCCCGAAAGTGCGAGAAGCCCCATTGAGAAAAAGGCAAGTAATACCCGGTAAGTCATGGCGTTCTCCAATGCCGGAGGATGCGGCGGAAGAACAATCTACCTCCCGTTGCTTGCATCAGGCAAGAGGATAAGGCCGAGAGACCTTGGAGTCTGCGCGAGGAAGTTGTTAAAGTAGATCAAATCCCGCGAAAGGCCCTGATCCCTGCAGAGTGGCAGGCCAGTAACGTGACCTGCGACCCGTTCCCTGGGACTCGAGGCAAGATACTCCTCGTGGAGCCGGAGAGCATGAATGCAACGAAGAAACGTCAGTCGCGATTGCCAGCCTGGGGCTGTGAGTTTGGCTCGTGCACAGCGCCGGTGTCTCGCAGGCGGCTCATCACCTACCACGACGCAAGAGCACAATGGTGTCCTGTCGGTCGGTAACTGTCAGAAACTATGAAGAAAAGTGGTGCCGCTTTGCCGACAGAGCGAACGCCCGCCACACGGGACGCCCAGCCCTTGCCGAACGTCTTCCACGTCTTCAGGCCCCGCAAGAATGCGAGGCGACGATCGCAGATCGCGTCAACGAGGGCATCATGGTTCTGGCAAGCCCTGATGGCAGCCAAAGTCGCCGGGCCGATGACGCCATCAGCCTTGATGCCCAGTGCGCGCTGTAGCCACTTCGCGGACTGCAAGACTCCCGAGTTCACGGCGCCATTGAAGGCAACGTAGGAAACCGCCCGGGGGGCAGGCTGTCGCCCTTGATCAGCGCCCAGTACCGCATGCGATAGATGGTGTCCCGTTCGGCATCGCTCATAAGCTTGACTCTCTGCGTCTTCAGCCCGAGATTGCGGCGATAGTCGTCGTAGACCCAGCACCTTTGCCAAAGACCTTCCGAATTCACTCATAGCCATCGCCTCGTTTCGATGGCTGGATAATCGGCGTCAGGGGTTAGGGGCGCAAAGCACAGGGGGAGTTCGGCGCGGCACATCGGCCGCGAGCACAATAAGCCGCTTACAACGCTGTCGCCGGATCAGTCGAACGATCACGCCACCTGGGCCTTTTGCTCGTCCTGTTCGTTAAGCTCCAGCAATAATTTTCGCGCGTCGAAATTGCCTTCCACGATGGACAGGATGGTGCTCTTTAGGATGCCTCGCTTCTGCAACTCGTTAAAAGTCGCATGCCCCCCACCTGGAATCGGTATGACTTTCGCATTCGGATAGGCTGGCAAGACGCGCTTCGCGAGATAGACGCGATCTCGTTCGTCATCCAGAGGATCATAGAATATTACAGGCGCTTTGCTGCTAGTCGGGTTCTCAGAGATCAACGAGTGGCGCATTGGAACAAGAGCCCACCTCTTTACCAAGATAACCTTGTCAACGAAATTCACTGGGCTCGCAGCTATAATTTTGGCATCCAAACACCCGCCAAAGTAAAGAGCAGCATATCCACCTAAACTAGATCCGTAGGATACGACCTTCTTGCCCTTGCAATGGACCGCGACAATTTTTTGGAATTCTTCGAGACTTAGCGACTGATACAAGGTGTACTTGCTTTGAGCCACATGAATGTGATCATACCCCTGCTCAATAAGGAACGGGAACCCAAATGGTTCAGTATTCAGACTGCTGCTGATAGTTCCGAACGTGACCACCACAACGCCTGAACCGGCTCTCTGACTGTATAGTGTAATGCGGTGATCCTGGGCGCTCGCAAGAACCTTAACGTTCACGCGCTCAAGTGCGCTTAGCTGCCGCAAGGATCGCTTCACCGATTGCCTAACTTTGCCCTTCAGGCGCGGGAGAGCCCTCATCAGCGTAGCTTTTGCCAGCCCAAATTCCTGTCGCTGCCGAAAAAGCTGTGCGCTCTCCAGCAAAACTTTTGTTGAACCAGCGATCCTGTGGGGCAAAACGTTGATGAGGAGGCGGGCCAGAAAGAGTCGATCTTTTAATCGCAATGATCTGATTAACTCGGCACACACTTTGGGATCTTTCCATGCGGAAAAAAACGCCCCCAGACTAATCATGCGCATTTCTAGCTTCGCCCCACAAACAGCCCCGCAGTCCATTGCAAATTATTGCTGCGCCTAGGCTAGCGTCAAGGTTGCGCTCCGGACAACCCCCTAGAATTCGTGATGGCGAAAGTGCAGCAGCATGTTGCTCCCCAGCATCTGGCGAAATATGGCGGCGTTGGAAAGTCGCTGATTACTGGTTGATGACGGCAACTCGGAGCGTGCCAGACGCTAGATCTATCGTGCTTCCAGTTTCATTCTGCAGCCTGACCGCAATTGTGTCTGCCGAGGTCACGTGCGCGGTCAGGATCATACCTTGCGTATTGAGGGAGAACGACGGGACACAGTAATCCCCGAGAGCGGCACCCGTTACGGTGACGTTCTGCGAAGCGCCGGCTACGTCCGCCAAGCTGGCAGAATCCCATGTGGTGGAACCCGTGACGATTTGAGGAAGTTCCCACTAATCGGTGCTCCCGTTGGACGTGGGCTTAATATAGGCTTTGCGCGTGCTCTCATCGACGTACACTGTGCCGCGGTTCCCGCCAGCATTTCCGACCGGCGCCCCCCCGTGAGGGCAGCTTGACCTGTGCCGCAAAACTGCTGGTTCGCGAAGTCGGAGCGTTTTCTGAATGACGAACTGCCGTCATCGTAAGTGTTGTCCGAGACCGGATAGATGTGCGACGCTTGGATGTTCCTGCCGTTCGTGCGATCGAAGTAGAATGAACCGTTCCCATCTGTTTTCCGGAAGCTGACCGACGGGATCTCGCTAGTGTCCGTCATCTCAAAAAAGCCGGTATCAGACGGGTAGCTGGCATCGGCAGTGCTGCTGGCCAAGGCAGGACGCGTGTCAAGGCAAGTATCGTTGACCAAGCCTCGTGCGCTGTTCACGAAGCTCGACTGTGTGCGTCCTGCGGGGTTTGCTAGTCGGGTGTTGCCGGTTTCCGTTGGCGACGTGATAATGCGCGACGGCTTTGAGCCGCCGCCCTCCAACTGCACGATGATCCGGGACCCGGCCAAGGTATGGGCGTGAATGGCAACTTCTTCGATCGTCTGGATTGCCCCGTAATTCTCCAACTCCGTCATGCGCCAGCCGGATGCGACAAAGGCTGCGCCAGGCGAAGGCATGGCTTTCGCGCCAAGCGCGCTGCTGTGGCAAACGTTCCCAGACTGACGATTCATGCCCGTAAATTTGCAGTTGTTGTCCCACGTAACGTGGGATGTTCCGCCACCATGACGACGCGCTTAAATGTGGTTCCCAACGACAATCGAGCCTGCCCCGAGTCCGCCGGGTTCGCCGCGATGGCCAGCAGCAATTCCCCATCATGCGGAAATGGCCGACGCTCTCGACATCTTTGATAAGCATCTGATTTGCCATCTCGATAACGAGGCCAACATCCCAATTCGCAGCCCACGCGTCAGTTGCGAGACCAGCGGTGATGGACTTGTCGAGCCCGTTAACGCCGCCTCCATCACGGACGATGCGAAGCCCAGAGAGGCGCGAGCCCGCGGCGCCGGGAGCGAACCACAGACCAGCGGAGAACGCTTTCCGCGAACGCCCCATAGCGGTCGTAACAGCCGTTTCACACGACGACAGCCGATAGGCGGAATCGTTACCGAGAGAGGCGGAAGGGTTCGTGACGACGCCCCCGCTCACGAGCATGGAACTGATACCATGAACGGTGTAGGACTCCGCTCCGGCCCCAGATCAAAATGTACCGGACCAATCCGCAATCATCGTACTTCGAACTTCGCGAGGTCACGCGGATCAACTACGACCTGAGCCTAGATCTGCTCGACAAAAGCTGCGGGATGCGCAGGCTTTAGAAGGTCACCGGCCTAGACGTCAAGGAATGGTGCAACTGCCTGAAAGAGGCTCCGGAAGACACGCCCGTAAAAGCGAAACGCCGGGCAGCAGCAGCGAAGGGTGTCATCATGACACCGAATGAGCCGCCCACGCCGCGCATATCAATGCATGCAGTTGCTGCGCACCGTCATCGGCTTCGGAGTCGTTTCGAACATCCCCGAATGCTTCCGGCTGAAAACCGTTCTCGAGGAAATGTGCTTCCATGTGCCGCCGCCGCGTACGGAGTCCATCTCTTTCGAGCAGGTCAAGGCGGTCTGCGATGTTGCCCCCAAAGAAGGGGCCGCATTCGGTCGCGCTCGCCCAGGCGCTGCAGTTCGAGTTGACGCTTCGGCAAGCTGATGTGATCTGCATTTGGGAAAGCTGCGAAGACATGAACGCACGCGGCATCGTCGATCGCAAGCAGCGCTGGTGGGATGGCCTTCTATGGTCGCACATCGATTCGGCCGGCGTCCTGACAAAGGAGACAACCAAGGTGAGCGGCGTCACCGCGATCCACGACACAACGCAGTATCCATTCCTGCGAACGATGATTGATCTCGTCCCGGCCGATAAGCGGTTTGGCCGGTGATCAAATGCGAAGCAACCGGGCTTCCATATCTTCGCCGTCACTTCGCGGATGTATGGCGTCAATGCGCCGACGAGGCAGGTGTGCCGAAGACCGTATGGAACCGCGACGGCCGTGCAGGCGGGGTGACGGAAGGCTCTGACGCAGGAGCGGATCTCGAACATCTGCGCGACCATGCCAACCACACCAACGCGGCGACGACACGGCGCTATAACCGCAAAACGCTGGAGAAGACGAGGGAAGTTGCGCACCTTCGCGTGGCGAGCAGAAACGGCAAGAACACGTCCGGAACAGCCCTGTGGGAACGGTGTATGAATGCCTGGGAAAGCAGCCTTAGCTAAGTCTTTGAAATTTTTGGTGCCG
Organism: Sinorhizobium sp. BG8; assembly: GCF_016864555.1. Classification (NCBI taxonomy): domain Bacteria; kingdom Pseudomonadati; phylum Pseudomonadota; class Alphaproteobacteria; order Hyphomicrobiales; family Rhizobiaceae; genus Sinorhizobium; species Sinorhizobium sp. BG8. Next base: position 1,213,073 of record NZ_CP044011.1, read on the forward strand.
CTTACGTGACTCGAACACGTGACCCCATCATTACGAATGATGTGCTCTACCGACTGAGCTAAAGCGGCCCGGATGGTCCCGAAGCAATGCAGGACCTGATGTGAGGGGCTGATAGCCGCAAAGCGGGGGAATTTCAAGCCGTCAGTTCCAGGATCGGCAAATTTCTGTTGATCGGCTGGAAATTGCCCCGCGCAAGCGGTGTCTATCCCGCAAGGCCCAGCCTTTCTCGCGCAGCCCGATATTCGCTTTCGAGCCGGCTCACCACGCTTTCTGCCGATCCGACGGACTTGACGGCCCCGATCCCCTGGCCCGAGCCCCAGATGTCCTTCCAGGCCTTCGCGCCGGACGTTGCCCTGTCGAAATCCATTTTCGAGGGATCAGCCTCAGGCAATCGGTCGGGGTCGAGACCCGCAGCCTCAATCGAACCCTTCAGGTAGTTGCCGTGAATTCCGGTAAAATAATTGGAATAGACGATGTCGGAGGCACTGCCCCCGACGATCATCTCCTTGTAGGCGTCCGGGGCGCGCGCCTCCGTCGTGGCGATGAAGGGAGAGCCGATATAGGCGATGTCGGCGCCCATGGCCTGGGCGGCGAGGACGGCGCCGCCGGTGGCGATCGCGCCTGAAAGCAGCAGAGGCCCGTCGAACCACTCGCGGATTTCCTGGACCAGCGCGAAGGGTGAGAGCGTTCCCGCATGCCCGCCGGCGCCGGCAGCCACCGCGATAAGCCCGTCGGCTCCCTTGCGGATCGCGGAGTTGGCGTGACGGTTGTTGATGATGTCGTGAAGCACGATGCCGCCATAGGAATGGATCGCGTCGTTGACCTCAGGCACGGCGCCGAGCGAGGAGATGACGACCGGAACCTTGTACTTCACGCACATCTGGAGGTCGTGTTCGAGCCTCCGGTTCGATTTGTGCACGATCTGGTTGACGGCGAACGGGGCCGCCGGCCGGTCCGGATTGCGTCGGTCATGGACCGCAAGCGTCTCGGTTATTTCGGCCAGCCACTCGTCCAGCTGCGATTCAGGACGGGCATTGAGGGCCGGGAAGGCGCCGATGACGCCGGCTTTGCATTGTGCCAAAGTAAGGGTGGGGTGAGAGACGATGAAGAGCGGTGCAGCGACGACGGGCAGGCGCAGTTTCTCTTTGAGGATCGCGGGAAGGGGCATCGCAGGCTCTCGATTGTTGACGTTTACGGAAACGTAAGACAGTTAGCAGCTTTGGGTGTGCGAGGTAAAGTACGATCGTCGGCGATGGTGGCAAGGGCCCTGAGCCCGGTACTTCTCGCGTCCGGTGCGCGGGCCAAGCACGATGTCCCATCCCGCACTTCTGCTCCAACGGGGTGGATGGAAATGCCGTGAACCCGTGGATATTGAGGGGTTGGTCCCCGTCCAATTGGCCGTGCCGGTCTTGCGGTTTGCGTTCCCAGGGGTTACGCAATTGCTAACAAGCGCCGGAAACATAACGTCTTTCCCGCGCGTTGCGCGCCGGGCGGGCCGTTCGGCCCTGCGACACTAGAAGGATCGGTTGTGAGCGGACTGGAAAATGCAATCAGGAGTGCGCTGGCACGCTCGGAGCGGAGCAATCCGGAAATCCGGGCCCGCATCTATCAGTCGGCGCGCAATGCCCTGGAGGCCGGGCTGAGAAAGCAGGAGATCAGCGATCCGGAAACGGTCGCCGCCCAGAGGCACCGGCTGGAAAGCACCATCCACCAGATCGAGACCGAGGAGCGGGAAGCCCTGCGCACCCGGGTCTCACCCGCCACCCGTGGCGACACGCCTGCCGCCCGCAACGGAACTTCAGACGGCGACCTTTCGGCCGTCGCCGGCGGCGATGGCCGCCTCGGTGCCGCCGCGCAGCGCCCGGCCGGCAGAGATGCCGATAGTGTCCAGGACATTGGTGGCATCAGGCCAAGCCGTGATGAGGGCCTGCTTCGAGCGGAAGGACCGGTCTCCGGCGCAAAACCATCGGCCGCAGAGGGTCAGCCGAGCGGGAATGCGGATTTCAGGCCTGAGCGCGCTGCCAAGGGTCGGCGCCGGCGCAGCCGCGTCTTCTCGTTCCTGCTCGTCGTTTCGACGCTGGTCGCCGCAATCGGCGCTGCCGCGTGGTGGATTGAGAGCAGTGGGCTGCTTCTGTCGCCGCAGGAGCGCGACAGCAGCGTGGCCAATCCGCCGGCGACCGTCTCCGGTGAGGATTTCACTGGCGAGGATCCCCTGAAGCGCGCACTCGATACCCAGAGCCGGTTCTCGGATGCCTGGCGGACCGTGTTCATGCCTGGCCAAAACGAACTGCTTTCAGCGGAACCCCAAGGCCGCTTCGAGGTGATCACCACCAACGAGGGACCGGCGACGCGGGTAACCTCCTCCGACCCGGAGCGCGAAGGCGCTGTCCGTATCGAGGTCGCCCCCGATGTCCTCGCCGAGATGGCCGGAAAGTCCTCGACGATCGCGCTCGCGGTGGAGGCCGGCAATGGCAAGCCTGCCCAGATCTCCATCGAGTGCGAGTTCCCGGGTCTCGGCGAATGCGGGCGCCACCGCTACACCGTGTCCGAGCGGACGGACGTCCTGTTTCAGGTGACGTTCAAAGGATCCGCATCGCCGAGCGGGGCGGGCCATCTCTACCTCAACAGCGATCTGACCGGCACGGGTACAAGTCTCAATCTCTATGCCGTGCGCATCCTTCCCGGCGAGTAACACGTAGCTAGGGCAGGGATCTGCGCGGGGCCGGAATACCGGCCTATTTCAGGAAGTGCGGTCCGAAGCCGAGGATCGCGTCGTCCACATCGCCGATCGCCTTCTTGTCCTTGCCGTCGTAGTCGAGGGTGGTGAGGATGTGTCGCAGGACGTTGATCCGCGCGCGACGCTTGTCGTTGGCACGCACCACCGTCCAAGGCGCGTTGTGGGTGTGTGTCTCCTGCAGCATCCGGTCGCGTTTCTGCGTGTAGTCGTCCCATTTGTGCAGGGCGGCGATGTCCATGGAAGACAGCTTCCAGACCTTCAGGGGATCATGGCGCCGGTCGTGGAAGCGTTTCAGCTGCATCTCGCGACCGATGTTCAGCCAGAACTTGAACAGGTGGATGCCTTCCGAAACGATCATCTTCTCGAAGCGCGGCGTCTCCTTCAGGAACTTTTCGTACTGCGCGTCCGTGCAGAATCCCATGACCGGTTCCACGCCGGCGCGGTTGTACCAGGAACGGTCATAGACCACGAACTCGCCGGCGGTGGGAAAAGTGTAGACGTAGCGCTGGTAGTACCATTGCCCCTGTTCCGTCTCGGTCGGCTTGGTAAGGGCGACGACGCGCGCATAGCGCGGGTTTATGTAGGCGATCGTTTCGTGGATGGTTCCGCCCTTGCCGGCGGCGTCTCGCCCTTCGAACACCACCATCACGCGCTTGCGGGTGGCCTGGAGCCAGAATTGCACCTTCACGAGTTCGATCTGCAGCAGCCGCAGCTGTTGCTCGTACTCTTCGCGCGGCATCTTCTTGTCGTAGGGATATCCGCCGGAACTCAGCGCCTTTTCGTCCACCCACTTCGGCAGGTTCGGATCGTCGACGTCGTAGGTCCGCTTCCGACCGTCGAAATCGAGTTCGACGGCCCTGGTTCCGGGTTTGTCCGCCATGCTAGCCTCCTTGTACGGCGGCCGGGCACCGCAACTGACGGGTGAGCAGGCCATATCTCCGTTGCGAATTCAAGTGTGCCATGAAACACATGTCATAAATGCAAGATAGACCTGAGCGATTGGAGCGAATCGCGAGGGAGCGACGAGTGGCAAGGGAAGGCATCGCAGTGGAGGGTAGGGGACGGCCGTGGGACTGGATCTTGGCTCAGCTATGGGCGGAGCGCGTTCTGATCTCGGCCGCCGTTTTCGTCGGCTTCATGATGTGGGCAGGCGGCTTTCATCTTGGATGGACCTTCTTCGCCGTTGCCCTGCTCGTTCTTGCCGGCCTTGCAAGGGTGGAGCGCATGGAAGAGCGCTCTTCGCGTCCGCGCGTTGCGGCTGCCGCGTCCGCGCCCGCCGAACTCCCCGTCGTTGCTGACCCTCTTGCTGAGATCGCCACTGTGCTCGACGCGCTCGACATGCCAGCTCTGCTGGTGACGAGCGATGAGACCGTCAAGCTGCAGAATCGTGCCGCCGAGGCGCTCTTCGGCATCATTCCCCGCGATTCCGATCTCGCCGGGCGCATTCGTTCTCCCGGTATCCTCGACATGGTCCGTGAGGCGATCTCGAGCGTCCAGCCCCGGGAAATCGAGCATGCGGAGCGCCTGCCCTCTGAATCCGTCTACATTGTCCGGGTGACGCCGGTGCGCGCGCCGACCGCACCCGACGAGAAGCCAAGGCTCTTTCTCATCGTGTTCCGCGATGTCTCGCATGCCCGCCGGATCGACAGGATGCGTTCGGATTTCGTCGCCAATGCGAGCCATGAGTTGCGCACGCCGCTTGCGTCCCTGCGCGGCTTCGTGGAGACGCTGCAAGGTCCCGCGAAGGATGACTCCAGGGCCCACGAGAAATTCCTGGCGATCATGCACGAACAGGCGACCCGCATGAGCCGCCTTGTCGACGACCTCCTTTCGCTCTCGCGACTGGAGATCAAGGCGAACATTCCGCCCGATGAGAAAGTTGATCTGAAGCCTTTGCTCGGGCACGTCCGCGACAGTCTTCAGCCGCTTGCCGAAGAGCTCGGGGTCGAAGTCGTTCTCGAAATTCCGGACAGTCCCGTGGTCGTCTCCGGGGACAGGGACGAGCTGACCGAGGTATTTGAAAATCTTGTCGAAAATGCCTGCAAGTACGGGCAGGAGGGCAAGCGGGTGGAGGTTCGGGTCACGGGCGGAGGCGGAGAGCCGGTCGAGGTCAGCGTCATCGATCACGGGCCGGGCATTGCGCCGGAACATGTCCCGCGCATCACGGAACGTTTCTACCGGGTGAACGTCGAGGCCAGCCGATCCAAGAAGGGGACCGGATTGGGGCTTGCGATCGTCAAGCACATCCTTACCCGCCACCGCGCCCGGCTGACGGTTCGCTCCGAGCTGGGCAAGGGAACCGTGTTTACAGTCCGTTTTTGACATAAAACTCGGACGGTTCTGGGCTATCTCCGAGAAAACGTAGATATTTCAGTCATCTAGACTGTCATAAATGTTTCGTGGAACCGTCATAAAAGCATGGGCGAACCGGCGCTAGGAAGGGCGGCCGGAACTCGGCAACCGGGCGCTGTCTCCAGCGCGTCACACAAGCCCATAACGGGAGAACTGAAATGAGAGCTCTTAAGTTTACTATCGCAGCGCTGGTTGCATCGGCTGCATTTGCCGGCGCTGCCGTTGCGCGCGACCAGGTCCAGATCGCTGGTTCCTCGACCGTGCTGCCCTATACCAAGATCGTCGCTGAAACCTTCGGCGAAACCTATGGCGACTTCAAGACCCCGGTTGTCGAGTCCGGCGGCTCTGGCGCCGGCCTCAAGGAATTCTGCAAGGGTGTAGGCGAGGACACGATCGATATCGCCAACTCTTCGCGCCACATCAAGGACAGCGAGCTGGAAGCCTGCAAGGCAGCCGGCGTGACGGACGTCCAGGAAGTCAAGATTGGCTATGACGGCATCGTGTTCGCCACGGACGCCGGCAATCCCGATCTCGTTCTCGTTCCGGCCGATCTCTACAAGGGTCTCGCAGCAGAAGTCGTCGTCGACGGCAAGCTCGTTGCCAACCCCTACAAGAAGTGGTCCGAAGTGAACCCGGCCCTGCCGGACTTCGACATCGCAGCCTATATCCCCGGCGAAAAGCACGGTACGCGCGAAGTCTTCGAAGAGAAGGTACTGGCCGCAGGCTGCAAGGACGTCGGTGCTCTCGACGTGATCAAGGCCGCGATCTCCGACGAGAAGGAAGCCGCCAAGAAGTGCGTTGCTGTCCGTAAGGACGGCCTGGCTGTCGACATCGACGGCGACTATTCGGAAACCCTCGCACGCATCGCCGCCAACAAGACCGGTATCGGCGTGTTCGGCCTTTCCTTCTACGAAAACAACGCTGACAAGCTGAAGGTCGCAACCGTCAACGGCATCGTTCCTTCGGTTGAGACCATTGCCTCCGGCGAATACCCGGTTTCGCGCCCGCTGTACTTCTACGTCAAGAAGGCGCACCTCGGCGTTATCCCGGGCCTCAAGGAGTATGTCGAGTTCTTCGTTTCCGACCAGATGATCGGCCCTGACGGCCCGCTCGCTGAATACGGTCTGGTTCCTGCTCCCGATGCCGAGCGCGAAGAGATCCGCAACTCGGTAGAAGCCGGCAAGACGATGTAATTTCATGCCGGCCGGCGCAGCTCGTCTGCGCCGGCCGGGCGTGACTTCGCCCGGGATCGGGCGGTGCCGCGCCATGGGTCCCGAGCATTGTCGGGTGCCAAATCGAAAAGTGTAACAAGGGTCGTCAGGAAACCCGTCGGCTTCGGCCCGTTTCCGGAACCGCGCGCCCGAGGAAAGCACATGAGCACGACGTTAATCGTTGCCACCATTTTGGTTATTTCAGCAGTTGCATATTATCTCGGGCGGTTGCGGGCAAATGCCCTTGCGGGTGGAAAGTCCGCCACGCTTCACTCCCGACCCTATCACTACGGCTCCTATGCGGCGATCTGGGCTTTCCTGCCGTCTATTGTCGTGCTCTGCCTGTGGCTGGCCATCAGCCCTTCGATCATCAATTCCACGGTTCGCTCTTCCTTTCCGCAGGATGTGCAGGCCCAGCCCGCAGCCACCCAGACGTTGAGTTTCGGCGTCGTCTCGGCAATTGCGCGCGGCCTCCCGCTGCTGACCGCGGAAGAGACATCCACTGTCACGGCCAACCCGGCCGAGCTGCAGGCCAAGCTCGCAGAGAAGGGTGTTCCGCTCGGCGCCGAGGTATCTCCCTACATGATCGCATCGGCTCAGCAGTTGAATGCGCTGCGACAGACGAGCCAGTCGGTGCTCGCCGTCATCGCGATCGCGCTCTCGCTGGTCGGTGCGTTCTTTGCTGTCCGGGCGATAGAGCCACGCTTCCGCGCCCGCAACAAGGTCGAGCGCGTGATGCTCGGAACCTTGATCGCGGCCTCCTCCATCGCCATCCTCACGACCATCGGGATTGCGGTATCGATGTTGTCGGAGGCAACCCGCTTCTTCTCCATGGTGCCCGCCTGGGAATTCTTCTTCGGAACGGTGTGGGATCCCCGGTTCGGCGGAGCAGGCTCCACCTCGTCGGGTGAATTCGGCCTGATCCCGCTGCTTGCCGGCACGCTCTACATCGGTTTCGTCGCCATGCTGGTGGCGGTGCCGATCGGTCTCTTTGCCGCAATCTACATGGCAGAGTATGCCGCGCCGCGCGTCCGCTCACTGGCAAAGCCGCTTCTCGAAGTTCTCGCGGGCATTCCGACGATCGTCTACGGCTTCTTCGCGCTCGTCACCGTTGGCCCCTTCCTGCGTGACATCTCCGCAAGCCTCAATGGCCTCGTCACCGGCAACTACGTCAACTTCATCCAGGCGCAGAGCGTCCTGACGGCGGGCATCGTGATGGGCATCATGCTGATCCCCTACGTCTCTTCGCTGTCGGACGACATCATCACCGCTGTCCCGCGTTCGCTTCGCGACGGTTCCCTCGGCCTTGGCGCAACGCGGTCCGAAACCATCAAGCGCGTGATCCTGCCGGCGGCACTTCCCGGCATCGTCGGCGCCGTCCTCATGACGGCATCGCGCGCCATCGGCGAGACGATGATCGTCGTTCTGGCCGCGGGTGTCGCCGCACGTATCCAGATCAATCCCTTCGAGCCGATGACGACCGTCACCGTGAAGATCGTCAACCAGTTGACAGGCGACCTGGAGTTCACCTCTCCCCAGACGCTGGTGGCATTTGCGCTCGGCATCACGCTGTTTTGCATCACGCTGGCGCTCAACATCTACGCGCTCTACATCGTCCGCAAATATCGGGAGCAATACGAATGACGAACCTTGTTTCTCCCGCAACGGATGGCATCCTCTCGACGGCACCGGAGCGTCGGGATATCGGGATCAAGCGCCGCTATGCCGCCGAACGCCGGTTCCGTTTCTATGGTCTCGCTGCCACCTGCTTCGGAATCGTGTTCCTCTTCGTGTTGCTCTGGACGGTGGTGAGCAAGGGCTACACCGCGTTCCTGCAGACCGAACTGACCTTGCCCGTCGAGTTCTCCGAGAAGGTGATCGATCCGAGCGGCAAGCGCACGACGGATCCGAAGGTCCTCGTGACCGCGAACTATCCCGTTCTCGTCCGTGACGCCCTGATCGAGAAACTGGGTGTCGATCCGAAGAACAGGGCGCTCGCGAAACAGGTGAGCGGCATGGTGTCCGACTCCGCTCGCGTCCGGCTTCGCGACATGGTGGTGGCCGATCCTTCGATCATCGGCAAGACGGTGGACGTCACCGTTCTGGCCAGTGCGAACATCGACTCCGCCTTCAAGGGTCAGATTGATCTTGGCGTTGCCGAGTCCAATCGCAAGGTTTCCGACCAGCAGGTCACCTGGATAAACCAGCTTGCAGCCGACGGTGTTCTGTCCAAGGGCTTCAATACGGGCCTCTTCACCTCCGGTAACTCCAGCCGTCCTGAGGCGGCCGGTCTCGGTGTGGCGCTCGTAGGGTCGCTGTATCTCATGGGCATCGTGCTGGTGCTGTCCCTGCCGATCGGTGTCGCCGCTTCCATCTACCTCGAAGAGTTCGCTCCCAAGAACCGGCTTACTGATCTCATCGAGGTGAACATCAACAATCTCGCGGCCGTTCCCTCGATCGTCTACGGTCTCCTGGGCCTCGCGGTGTTTATCAATTTCGCCGGCCTGCCGCGTTCCGCACCGCTCGTCGGGGGGCTGGTCCTCACGCTGATGACGCTCCCCACCATCATCATCGCCACCCGTGCGGCCCTTCGCGCGGTTCCGCCTTCGATCCGCGCCGCGGCTCTGGGGCTCGGCGCATCGAAGATGCAGACGGTGTTCCATCACGTCCTGCCGCTCGCCATGCCTGGCGTTCTGACGGGAACGATCATCGGTCTCGCCCACGCCCTGGGTGAAACTGCACCGCTCCTCCTCATCGGCATGGTGGCTTTCGTTGCCAACGTTCCGACGACGCCGCTCGATCCTTCGACGGCCCTGCCGGTGCAGATCTACATGTGGGCCAACGAGGCCGAACGTGCCTTCGTAGAGCGGACTTCGGGTGCCATCATCGTGCTCCTGCTGTTCCTCGTCGTAATGAACCTCGGCGCAATTCTCCTGCGCCGCCGCTTTGAACGCCGCTGGTAGTAGGATGGCCAACATGAATATGATGACGGAAGCTGCAGTGGAACAGGTATTGGAAGCGAAGATGAATGCTGTGCCCTACAAGATGGTCGGCAAGGACGTATCGGTCTACTACGGCGACAAGCGCGCGCTGTTCGACGTCAACCTGAACATCCGCGAGAATACGGTCACGGCGTTGATCGGTCCGTCGGGCTGCGGCAAGTCGACCTTCCTGCGGACCCTGAACCGCATGAACGACACGATCGACAACTGCCGCGTCACCGGCAGGATCACTCTCGACACCGACGATATCTACGATCCCGCGATCGACGTGGTGGAACTGCGTGCCCGTGTCGGCATGGTGTTCCAGAAGCCGAACCCGTTCCCGAAGTCGATCTACGAGAACGTCTCCTACGGTCCCCGCATCCATGGTCTCGCCCGCAACAAGGCGGACATGGATCACATCGTCGAGACCAGCCTGCAGAAGGCGGGTCTCTGGAACGAGGTCAAGGACCGTCTCCATGAGCCTGGCACCGGTCTTTCCGGTGGCCAGCAGCAGCGCCTCTGCATCGCGCGCGCCGTCGCCGTCAGCCCGGAAGTGATCCTGATGGACGAACCGTGCTCGGCGCTCGACCCGATCGCCACGGCAAAGGTCGAGGAACTGATCCACGAGCTTCGGGCGAACTTCACCATCGTCATCGTTACCCATTCGATGCAGCAGGCCGCCCGCGTCTCCCAGCGCACTGCAATGTTCCACCTCGGCAATCTCGTCGAGGAGAACGACACCGACAAGATGTTCACCAATCCCGATGACCAGCGCACCCAGGACTACATCATGGGCCGTTTCGGCTAACCGGCGGATCATCCGAGCAGAACATTTGCCCTCGAGGAACCGAACATGTCTCATACCCATATCGTGACAGCCTTCGACGAAGAGCTGAAATACCTGGCGCGCCGAATTTCGGAAATGGGCGGTCTTGCCGAACAGATGGTCGCGGACTCGGTCCGCGCCCTGGTCAATTCGGATCTGGCCCTGGCACAGAAGGTCATCTCGGACGATATCGTCCTCGATGATGCCGAGCGCCAGATCGGCGAGAAGGCAATCGTCACGATCGCCCGTCGGCAGCCGGTTGCCGCCGACCTCCGCGAGATCATGGGATCCATCCGGATCGCCGCCGATCTCGAGCGCGTGGGCGATCTAGGCAAGAACAACGCCAAGCGCGTTATCGCCGTCGCCGGCTCCGGCATCCCGCGCAAGCTCGCGCGTGGTCTCGAGCATCTGGCGGAACTTGCCCTGGTGCAGCTCAAGGAGGTCCTCGACGTCTACGCCTCCCGCTCGCCGGAAAAGGCGAGAAGCATCCGGGAACGTGACGAGGAAATCGACGCGATCTACACGTCGCTCTTCCGCGAGCTCCTGACCTACATGATGGAAGATCCGCGCAACATCACGCCGTGCACGCACCTCCTGTTCTGCGCGAAGAACATCGAGCGCATCGGCGACCACGCGACCAACATCGCCGAGACGATCTACTACATGACGACCGGATCCCAGCCGGAAGGCGAACGTCCGAAGGATGACCATACCGCCTCGGTTGGGGCGATCAACGAATGACCATTCTGGTCTCCCGGGCCAAGCCCGGAAAGGCAGGAAGGATTGCTGAATGATACCCAGAATTGCAGTTGTTGAAGACGAGGAGGCGCTGAGCGTCCTGCTGCGCTACAATCTCGAGGCCGAGGGCTTCGAGGTTGATACGATCCTTCGCGGGGACGAGGCGGAAATCCGCCTTCAGGAACGTCAGCCCGACCTCCTCATCCTCGATTGGATGCTGCCCGGGGTTTCAGGCATCGAGCTGTGCCGGCGCCTGCGCCAGCGGTCGGAAACCGAACGGCTGCCGATCATCATGCTGACGGCACGCGGCGAGGAAAGCGAACGCGTGCGTGGCCTCGCCACCGGCGCCGACGACTACGTGGTCAAGCCCTTCTCGACGCCGGAACTGATGGCCCGGGTCAAGGCGATGCTGCGGCGCGCGCGCCCGGAGGTCGTCTCGACGCTCCTGCGCTGCGGGGATATCGAGCTCGACAGGGAAACCCATCGCGTGCATCGAAAGGCACGGGAGGTGCGGCTCGGCCCGACCGAATTCCGTCTTCTGGAGTTCCTGATGGTGGCGCCAGGGCGCGTGTTCTCCCGTTCCCAGCTCCTCGACGGCGTCTGGGGCCACGACATCTATGTCGATGAGCGCACCGTCGACGTCCACGTCGGCCGCCTGCGCAAGGCACTGAACTTCTCCAACATGCAGGACGTAATCCGGACTGTCCGCGGCGCGGGATATTCGCTCGAGGCCTGAATGCGGCAGGAGCACTGCCCGGTTCCGATTGAGAACGAGGATTTCGTCATCTGAAATGAAAAACGGGCCCGATCGGGCCCGTTTTTCGTTTGATGCGGAAGGAACTCAGCGCGCTCTGCGGCGATCTGCCGAAGGCTGGTAGGCCAGCCGCTGATGGTAGTTGCAATAGGGCGAGTTGTCCGGGGAGTCGTTGCCGCAGAAGTGGAACTCCTCCTTCAGCGGATCGCCGATCGGCCACTTGCAGGTGCGCTCGGTGAGTTCCGTCAGTTCGAGGCGCCGGGACATCGGCACCACGACGTTGCCGGCCGGAACGATTTCCTGCTCGATGTCGAAGTCGACCTCGATCTCTTCCTTGATGACGGTGGCGCCTGCCGGGCGGGCAACCGTGCGCGTCGTCACGCGTGCCGCATAGTTCGGTGCCCGCGGGGCGGATGTCGGACGCTTCGGCCGTGCCGCGGTCGGCGTGCCGCCCGATTTCGCCCGGCCCGGGAGATTGAGCCGATGGACCTTGCCGATGACGGCATTGCGGCTGACCCCGCCGAGCTGTGCGGCGATCTGGCTCGCGCTCAGCCCCTCCGACCATAGCTTCTTGAGTCTCTCGACCCTCTCGTCTGTCCAATTCATGGTCTCGTCTCCGTTTCGGCGCCGGTGAGTGAAGAATCCCTCCCCGCTGCTCCGGACGAATCCGGAACATGGGCGCGTTAACACTGTTGGTGACTAGTTCCGCCGCATGCAGTCTAGCAATTGATTAACAAACTAAAGGTAGGGGGACTCTGTGACAAGAGTCGCGGGAATCCAGCCGAATCGATTTCTGGGTTTTCCCCAACTTGCTGGTCGAGTGTGACTCACTTGCGACACCTGTTAGGAGCTCCGTGAATCCTCACGTTGCGGCATGTTCAGCGAGATTTAGGGCGTGCGTTTTGTTGACATGAAGGTTTGAAATGTCGATAGTGCGCCCCGCCGCCGCGAGGCGGCGTTTTGATTTTTCCGGGCCTTGAGTTTCCGGGCCGGGGAACGTCAAGCACCATATATATGATTTTCGCCGATTGTGCAGGAGACACGCGCCATGGCAGAGGCCACGCCGCTTTATGACACCTATTCGCGTGCACCCTTGAGGTTCGTGCGCGGCGAGGGGGTGTGGCTGATCGCGGAAGATGGCACGCGCTATCTCGATTTTGCTGCAGGCGTCGCGGTCAATTCACTGGGTCACGCACATCCTCATCTGGTGGATGCCCTCAAGTCGCAGGCCGACAAGGTCTGGCATCTTTCCAACCTTTATGAGGTTCCCGGTCAGGAAACCCTCGGTACGCGCCTGACGGAAGCGACCTTCGCCGACAAGGTGTTCTTCACCAATTCGGGCGCAGAGGCGCTGGAATGCGCGATCAAGACCGCGCGGCGCTACCATTTTTCCAAGGGGCATCCCGGGAAGTTCCACATCATCACCTTTGAAGGGGCGTTCCACGGCCGTACGCTTGCCACCATCGCAGCCGGCGGACAGGAAAAGTATCTTGAGGGCTTCGGGCCCAAGGCGCCCGGCTTCTATCAGGTTCCCTTCGGCGATCTTTCTGCGCTCAAGAGCGCTATCACGGAAGAGACGGCTGCAATCCTTATTGAGCCCGTCCAGGGCGAGGGCGGCATTCGCACGGTGCCCAAGGAGTTCCTGCAGGAGCTGCGCGCTCTGTGCGACGAATACGGCCTGCTGCTGATCCTCGACGAAGTCCAGTGTGGCGTCGGTCGCACGGGTAAGCTCTTCGCTCACGAGTGGGCAGGCATCACGCCTGATATCATGGCGGTCGCAAAGGGTATCGGCGGTGGTTTCCCGCTCGGCGCTTGCCTCGCGACGTCCGAGGCTGCTTCTGGTATGATTGCCGGCACTCACGGTTCCACCTATGGCGGAAACCCGCTCGCGATGGCCGTCGGTAATGCGGTTCTCGATGTCGTTCTCGCCGAGGGCTTCCTCGAACAGGTCCGTGACGTCGCCCTGGTGTTCCGCCAGGGACTTGCTTCGCTCAAGGACCGCTTCCCGAACGTTATCGAGGAAATCCGTGGCGAGGGGCTGATGCTCGGCATCAAGGCCAAGATCCCCGCGGGTGATCTCTTGAAGGCAGTCCGCGCGGAGCACCTCCTTGCGGTGCCGGCAGGCGACAACGTGCTTCGCCTGCTTCCGCCGCTGGTTACGACCGCGGAAGAGGCACGCGAAGGTCTCGCGCGGATCGAACGGGCGGCAGAACACCTCAGCGCGGCATGACTTGTGCCGGAACCTCCGGCCGATGAAATGACAGGACAGTGAAATGGCAGGCACAAAGCATTTTCTCGACCTTTCAGCCATGACGGCCGGCGACCTGCGCGTCATCATCGATGATGCGCGCCTGCGAAAGGTTGCGACGAAGGCCGGAACGGCGGAGAAGCCGCTCGCCGGCAAGATGCTTGCCATGATCTTCGAGAAGCCGTCGACGCGTACCCGTGTTTCGTTCGACGTCGGCATGCGCCAGCTCGGCGGTGAGACGCTTTTCCTCTCGGGAACCGAGATGCAGCTCGGCCGCGCCGAAACCATTGGAGACACCGCCAAGGTGCTTTCGCGCTACGTCGATGCGATCATGATCCGGACCACCGATCATACCCGTCTGCTGGAACTTGCCGAACATGCGACCGTGCCGGTCATAAACGGCCTCACAGACAGCACCCACCCCTGCCAGATCATGGCCGATATCCTTACCTTCGAGGAGCATCTTGGGCCGGTGCAGGGGCGAACGATCGCCTGGACAGGGGACGGCAACAACGTGCTCCACTCCTTCGTGGAAGGCTCGGCTCGCTTCGGCTACCGCATGAACATGGCGGTGCCCCTTGGCTCTGAGCCGGATGACAGGATCCTGAACTGGGCCCGCAACAATGGCGGCGAGATCATGCTGTGCCATGATGCCGACAATGCGGTTGTCGGTGCGGATTGCGTCGTGACGGACACCTGGGTCTCCATGAACCAGGAACACCGCGCGCGCGGCCACAATGTCTTCCAGCCCTTCCAGGTCAATGAGGCCCTGATGGCGAAGGCCAACAAGGATGCTCTCTTCATGCATTGCCTGCCCGCCCACCGCGGTGAAGAGGTAACGAACGAGGTCATCGACGGCCCGCAGTCGGTGGTCTTCGACGAAGCCGAGAACAGGCTCCATGCGCAGAAGTCGATCCTCGCCTGGTGCCTCGGCGTCATCTGAAAGCGCCCTCTGCCGGCCATTGAAATTGCCGGTTCGAGAAACGATCTAACAGCCACGAACGGCGCCGTTGGGGCGCCATCTATGGTGCTTGCCGTCCCGGTATGAAATTATCGGCGGGACGAAAGGCGCGGAATCAGACAAATCTCGCGGGTGGCGGGCTGCAGGCCAATGGCTTTGCACTGTGGCCCGCGGCATGCAAGGAGCGGAATGATGACCCAGCCAGCCCCCAGACTTGGCGAACTCGGTTTTGCCGGCGACGACCACGTCGTCCCTTTTCAGATTGAAGGCCTCGATGTCCGCGGACGGGCGGTGCAGCTCGGACCGATGCTCGACACGATCCTGGCGCGTCACAATTACCCTGCTCCGGTCGCCCGGCTTCTCGCCGAAGCGATCGTGCTCACTGTTCTCCTTGGCACATCGCTGAAGTTCGAGGGCAAACTGATCGTCCAGACCAAGGGCGACGGACCTGTCGACCTGCTTGTCGCCGATTTCTCGAGCCCGGAGAATGTGCGTGCCTATGCCCGCTTCGATACCGACGCTCTGGACGCTGCAGTGAAGGCGGGAGAGACCGAACCGCACCAGCTCCTCGGCAAGGGCGTGCTCGCCTTTACCATCGACCAGGGCGCACACATGCAGCGCTATCAGGGTATCGTTCCGCTCGACGGCCACACGCTCGAGGAGATCGCGGGGGTGTACTTCCGGCAGTCGGAACAGATCCCGACCAAGGTACGGCTCGGCGTCGGCGAGCTACTCGATCGCGACGAGCAAGGCAGGCCGCGACATCGCTGGCGGGCCGGCGGCATGGTAGCGCAGTTCCTGCCCCAGGCGCCCGAGCGCATGCGACAGGCAGACCTGCCCGGTGGCGACGGAGAGGAAGTCGGCCACAAGATCGACGACGACGACAACTGGGCGGAAGCCAAGACGATGGTCGAGACGATCGATCCCGACGAACTGACCGATCCGACCGTCGGCACCGAGCGGCTGCTTTTCCGTCTTTTCCACGAGCGCGGCGTGAGGGTCTACCCGCCTCAGCAGGTGTTCGATCGCTGCTCCTGCTCGCGCGAAAAGCTGAAGGGAGTTCTTGCCGGTCTCAGCCGCGACGAGATCGAGCACAGCGCAGTCGATGGCGAAATCGCCGTCACCTGCGAGTTCTGCTCGACGACCTACCGGTTTGAAGCTGCCGAGGTGCTGCCGCAATAGGGGTGGGGTGCTGCCCGGATACGGGCAGCCCATCCTTGGGGTGGCTACATGCTTGTGCCTTGGGGGATCCGAGGCCTGATGCGATCCGGAGATATGAGCGGGTCGAAGCTGGCTCTCCCTCCGGGTTGCGCAATTCTCAGTTCAGGACGCGAATCTGGCCGGGGGTATCGAGCGAGAAGGCGGGAATGGCCACGTTGAAGGTCTCTCCGCCGTCGGTTTCCATCTCGTAGTGGCCGAACATTACGCCTGAGGGCGTGTCGAGTGGGCATCCCGAAGAGTACTCGTAAGTGTCTCCGGGCCTGAGCACCGGCTGCTCTCCGATGACTCCCGGGCCGTTGACCTCATCGACCTGGCCGTTCTGGTCCGTAATGTTCCAGTAACGCGTCATCAGGCGGATGACGTTGTCGGAGTGGTTGGAAATCACGATGCGGTAGCCCCACACATAGCGGCTGTCCGCCGGATCGGATTGCTCCTCCAGATAATAAGGCTCGACAGTCACTTCGATGTCGCGGGTGAGCGCTCGATACATGCAATTAACCTTGGCCGAATGCAGTGTCTCTATTCTATAGGAATCTAATTTCGTCAAGAATAAGCAATTCAGGTGTTTGTGATACAAAGCCGGTTAGCCGGCATGCGGCAAAGTGGGAGCGCGTTCCCCATTTTGTCGAGTGTTTCGCCGCATCGATGCTGTGAACGAAAGGCCGCGTTGCAGCGCGGCCTTTCGCAATGATGTGCCGATCAGGCGCGCACTTTTTCCAGCGCCTGGGCAAAGTCGGCGAGAAGGTCGTCGCCGTCCTCGATACCGGCCGAAAGGCGCACCGTGCCGCCGGAAATCCCGAGTTCGGCCCGAGCCTCCTCCGAGAGGTTCTTGTGCGTGGTCGTTGCCGGGTGGGTGATCAGGCTCTTCGCGTCGCCAAGGTTGTTGGAGATCTTGACGATATCGAGCGCATTCTGCAACTCGAAGGCCGCCTCCTTGCCCCCTTGAGCTCGATGCAGACGAGCGTCGAGCCGCCCTTCATCTGCCGCGCAATGATGTCGGCCTGCGGATGGTCCTTGCGGCCCGGGTAGATCACGCGCGCAATCTTGTCCTGGCCCGCCAGGAAGTCGGCGATCCGGCTCGCGTTCTCCGTCTGCTGCTTGACGCGCAGAGGCAGGGTCTCGATGCCCTTAAGGAGCGTCCAGGCATTGAACGGCGACATGGCCGGGCCGGTATGGCGGAAGTAGTCGTGAAGGTTCTCGTCGATCCAGGCCTTGTCGGACAGGATCACGCCGCCGAGGCAACGGCCCTGGCCGTCGATATGCTTGGTGGCGGAATAGACGACGATGTGGGCGCCGAGTTCGAGCGGCTTCTGAAATAGGGGGGTGGCGAACACGTTGTCGACCACGACCTTTGCGCCGACCTGGTTGGCAAGCTTCGCAACGCCGGCAATGTCGATCACTTCGAGCGTCGGATTGGTCGGGCTTTCGAGGAAGAAGACCTTGGTGTTCTTCTGGACTGCCTTCTCCCAGTTCGCGAGATCGCGACCATCAACGATGGTGCACTCGATGCCGTACTTCGGAGCAAGAGTCTCGACCACCCAGCGGCACGAGCCGAAGAGTGCGCGGGCGGCGACGATGTGGTCGCCGGCCTTCACCTGGCACAGGATCGCGGCCGCCACGGCAGCCATCCCCGACGCCGTGGCGCGGGCGTCCTCGGCGCCTTCCAGCATGCACATGCGCTTTTCGAACATGTCGTTGGTCGGGCTGCCGTAGCGCGCGTAGATGAACCCCTCGGTCTCGCCCTTGAAGCGCGCCTCGGCCGCTTCGGCCGTGTCGTAGACGAAACCCTGTGTCAGGAAAATCGCTTCCGAGGTTTCCGCATGCTGCGAACGGGTCGTCCCGCCATGAACGAGTTGGGTTGCCGGGCGCCAGGACTTGGTCATGTGATCATCGCCTTCCAATACAAAAAAACCGGCCGCAAAAGCAGGCCGGTTCAACACCCGGCCTTTTTAGCTATTTGTTTAACGTGGCTGCAAGCCGACCGGCCAAATCACCACGGGATAATGGGTCAATACTGCTTGCTTGCGCTTGCGTCAATTCCCGGCATTTGGTTTTGTCTGGCGTTCGAGTGAGGTATGGAAAATGGCACGCATTACTGGGATTCTGGCGGACCGCGCCATTCAGGCATTGTTCGACGCGGATCGTTTGAGAAGCGAGGCGGCGCTGGACTCCGATCAGATCCAGCCGGCAAGCCTCGACCTGCGCCTCGGTTCGAAGGCGTTCAGGGTTCGCGCCAGCTTCCTGCCAGGCCCGGAAGCCTCGTCTCGGACAAGCTTGACCGTCTCCAGCTGCATGTCATCGACCTTTCCGAGGGCGCGGTGCTCGAGACCGGCTGCGTCTACATTGTGCCGCTGATGGAAAGCCTCGACCTTCCGGAAGAACTGGCGGCCTCGGCAAATCCGAAGAGCTCGACGGGGCGTCTGGACATTTTCACCCGCGTCATCACCGATCGGGCGCAGGAGTTCGACAAGATTCCGGCCGGCTATAAGGGGCCGCTGTATCTCGAGATCTCGCCGCGAACCTTCCCGATCGTCGTGCGCCGCGGATCGCGGCTGTCGCAGATCCGTTTCCGTAAGGGCAATGCGCTCCTGGGCGACGCCGAGCTGCTCGCCCTTCACGGGAGCGACGTGCTCGTCGCCAGCGAGACGCCGAACGTTTCGGGTGGCGGCATCGCGCTGTCGATCGACCTCAAGGGGACCGGGGCGGACGGCCTTGTCGGCTATCGCGGCAAGCACCACACCTCCGTCGTCGACGTGGATCGCAAGAACCAGCACGATATCTTCGATTTCTGGGAGCCGCTGTTCAGTCGCGGCCGCAACGAGCTCATTCTTGACCCGGATGAGTTCTACATCCTGGTCTCTCGCGAGGCTGTCCACGTTCCGCCGCTCTACGCCGCCGAGATGACGCCGTTCGATCCGCTGGTCGGTGAGTTCCGTGTCCACTATGCCGGCTTCTTCGATCCGGGTTTCGGCCACGCCCCGGCCGGCGGTTCCGGAAGCCGTGCGGTGCTGGAAGTTCGCAGCCACGAAGTGCCCTTCATTCTCGAACACGGCCAGATCGTGGGTCGCCTCGTCTACGAACACATGCTGGATGCCCCGGAAGGCCTCTACGGCAGCGGCCTCGGCTCGAACTATCAGGCACAAGGCCTGAAGCTTTCCAAGCATTTTCGCGCAGGGTGAGCGCGCGCGGAGCACCCCGGCCACGTGTCTGGCAGGATGAAGTAGACTGAACTCAGTCGCTTGCGTTGCCCGTCACATGATGTGGCGCGTTCGGTTGATCCGGAGGGGAATTCGGCGCGGTACGAAACTAACCGTCGCTCCTTTCAACTTGCACTCTCGTCTTTGTTGCGGGTTTAGCCTTGCCGGTGTCCGCCTAGAGCTCAAATGAGCTTGCCTCCGTAGCGGTTGCCCGTGGCCGCTTGTAAGGCCCTGAAGGATGAATGCTTCCACGAAGAGATTGTAGGCAAAACGCTCTGCGAGATAGATGAGATGTATTCATCCCGGGACGCTCAGATCTGGGAAGCCATCAAGTGAAAAATGGCTTCAAGTCCAATCACCCCCACGAAAATGATGGGCAAGTCGATGGAAAGCGAAGCGAACGCAGCCATAGGCTTGGAGATTTTCAGCGACCTCACCAACTTGGGTGATGTCGCGCTTTAGGAGCCGCGCTAGTTCTGATCTGCCGACGCTTGATTTAAGTCGGCCTGTGCGCCGAATAGACGTTTGTTCGGCACAGGAAAAGAAATTTTCAGTAAGAATAGGGGCGTTCGATGACCATCGAAATAACTGGTGCCAAAACAACGACCTATATTTTGAGGGACGCGAACTATCAAACGATAAACTTCGTTTCTGCAGCCAGTATTATCGTCTCGCGCGGAGCGGGCATATCGGCAAGCGGCGTCAACAATTCGATTTTCAATCTGAGCGGAAGCATAACGATCAATGATACCTACGCGAGATCGTATGGCGTCACCGCGTCAGGAGACGGGAATACGTTCAACATCGCGATTTCATTCCAATTTTCGGAAGACAATCCTTACGTGGAAACGGGAGCGATGTTCATTCAAGGAAAGAACAACACAATAAACAATCGCTCCACACTGGATTATAGAGAAGACATCCGCGTGAGCGGACCCGGAAGCCAAGTAAATAACTACGGCATGCTTTCTAGACTGGAAATTTCCACTGAGATGAGCGTGTACAACGAAGGGCAGATGGGCGTTGTCGTGGTGCGAGATGAGTTTTTTCGAACCAATAACGCGACGACTGTCGTAAATGCCGGGGAGTGGGGCGGCCTTAATAATTCTGGATCGTTGCAAGTATTAAATGCTTTCGAAGGCAGCGCATTTTCGGAAACCATTGTAAATCTATCTTCCATTTCGGCGGACGTTCTACTTGGTGGCGGCAATGATACCTTCAACAACGATGGCGGTTATATGGGGGCGACCGTCTTCGGAGGGGCGGGGGATGACACCTTCATCTTTGACCGGGGCGAAGTGCGCGGACTAGCTGGCTATTTGCCAGGAAACTTTAGCATCGTTGAGAAGGCTGGTGAGGGAACCGACAGTCTAATAGTTACAGCGGAGTTTCTCGAAAGCGCGGTCACAGACATCCAGCTAGTCGACAATGTCGAAAACGTCGTCCTTCAGGGCGCGGCCCCAGGGCGAACCGTTAGAGGTAACCTGCTCGATAACATCATGACCGGTAACGCCGGTAACAACGTCTTTGAAGGCGGCGCGGGAAACGACACCCTGACCGGTGGAGGCGGCGCAGATAATCTCGATGGTGGCGCCGGAACGGACACGGCTGTTTTCTCGGGTGTCAAAGCCAACTATAGTTACGTGAAGAGCCCCGATGGTACCTGGACCGTCACCGACAAGCGCAGTGGCGCAAGCGATGGTGTCGATGTACTCACTTCTGTCGAGAAGCTGCAATTCGGCGATGCCGTAGTCGATCTTACGAGTTCGAACACGCGACCCGTAATATCCTCGAACGGCGGCGGCTCGACTGCGGCCGTCAAGATCGCCGAGACAAGGACCGCAGTAAGCATCGTGAAGGCGACGGATGCCGAACAGACGGCCATCATCTATTCGCTTTCTGGTGGCGCCGATGCGGCGCTCTTCGCGATCAACTCGACGACAGGTGCCCTTGCATTTAAGGCCGCTCCCGATTTTGAAGCTGCAAAGGACGTAGGGAAGAACAACGTTTACGACGTGATCGTCAGAGCAAGCGACGGCGAACTCTACGATACCCAAACGCTGAAGATCAGTGTTACCAATGTTGCCGGCCTCACGATCAACGGAACGTCAGGCGCCGATACCTTGAGCGGAGGCGGAGAGGAAGATGTGATCAGCGGCAAGGCAGGCGCAGACACGCTGAACGGCGGTGTCGGAAACGATGTTCTCGCTGGAGGGGACGGGAAGGATACCCTGAAAGGCGGCCAAGGAAATGACATTCTATATGGTGGTCTTCATTCCGATTTGTTCACCGGCGGCAGCGGGAATGATGTCTTTGTCTTTAACACGAAGATCGGGTCGGCGAACGTCGACAGGATAAGTGACTTCTCGGTCGCGAATGACACGATCTGGCTGGACGATGATGTCTTTACGAGGATCGGGAAGGTCGGAGATCTGGCTTCTTCCGCCTTTTGGATCGGGAAGAAGGCGCACGATGCAAGCGACCGGATTATTTACGACAAATCTTCTGGCAAGCTTTGGTACGACGCTGATGGAACCGGATCGGCGGCGGCCAAGCAGGTCGCTCTGATCGGCAAGAACCTTGCTTTGACAGCCAATGACTTCGACATAATCGCATAACGCCCGTATTCTCCGAACTTATGTTCGGACGTAGGCTGTTCTAGCTGTCGTGCCCATCTATTGGCGGGCCGCATTTAAGCAACGACACTCACGATTACAGAAAAATGCCAAACGCAATGTTTCGGGTGCCGCCCTCTGGCCGCCGAGCTATTGTGAGGCTTCGGGTACCCGCGCGCGCCGTCAATGCGCTGGGCGCCGTCGAGGAGAGGCGTGGCTGTGCGAGGTCGCAGGACATCGACTGGCTTGCAGCCGTCGCGGTCGGCCGCAGCTGACTTGACATGCTTCTCAAACTCGCAGATGACTGCGCCAGGCCATTCGCGGGTATGATGTAATGGTAGCCTGTCAGCTTCCCAAGCTGAACGCGCGGGTTCGATTCCCGCTACCCGCTCCACTTTCCCCTGTGCCTATACCAGCCGGTATGGTGTTGCTTCCCTGACATTGTGGTCGATCGTGAGCTTGCGCCGGAAAGGCGGAACGGCGCGGCTTGCGCAGTTCGGGCGTTCGCAGATCCGGCAGGAAATGCCGATCGGGTCGAAGGCGGAACGGTTTGTGAGGTCGAGGTCGTCGGCATAGACGAACTGGTCGGCGTAGGAGATCTCGCAGCCGAGAGAGAGGGCGAAACTCGGATGTGCGGCGCGAAAGCCCGCCGCCCCCTTGTTGATCTGCGTGGCAAGGCAGAGGTAGCGCGCGCCATCGGGCGTTTCCGCCAGCTGCCGTATGATCCGGCCCGGCGTTTCGAATGCCTGGTGCACGTTCCAGAGGGGACAGGCCGCGCCGAAGCGGGCGAACTGCAGCTTGGCAGCGCTGTGGCGCTTGGTGATGTTTCCCGCCCTGTCGATCCGCGCGAAGAACATGGGAACGCCTTTCTGGCCCGGCCGCTGCAGCGTCGACAGGCGGTGGCACACCTGTTCGAGCGAAGCGCCGAAGCGAGCGGCAAGCAGCTCGATGTCGTGGCGCAGGTCGCGGGCCGTCCGCAGAAAGACCTGGTATGGCAGGATCAGCGCCCCGGCAAAATAGTTCTGCAGGCCGATACGACAGATGTCGAGCGCCTCGGCGGTGCGGAAGCCGGCTCCGTTCGCGATCGCGTCGATCTGAGGTCCGGCGTGGAGCTGGGCGATCTGCAGGGCGAGCTGGAAGTCGCGCGTCGATGCGGGCAGATAGGGGTTGATGGTCAGCAGGCGGTTTTCGGGGTCGAAACGGCGGACCGCATCGTCATTCACGGAAGGGCGAACAATGCGTACCCCGTGGCGTTCCTCGAGGTAGGAGGAGAGCGCGGCATGCGCACCGCCGTCTCCGATCGAGAGTTCGGCGGACAGCCGTTCGGCGGTCACGTCGAGCTCGTGGATGTAGTTGTCGACGAAATGGAAGAAGTCGCGCACTTCCTCGTATGGGGTGCGCTCCGTCATTTCCGTCGATCGACCGATCGTGGTGTCGAGGCTCGCGAGCTGCTCGCTGTTGCGGCGATAGGCCTGGTGGCAGAGGATCAGCGCATGGGCGATGCCCGGCGCATTCTGCGTGATCAGCTTCAGCTCCTGCAGGCTCGGCGAATAGGCGTCGAACAGCGGGTCGGACAGGGCCTCGGAAAGTGCGGAGAGGAGGCGATCCACCTCACCGGTGGATAGGTCCGCGATATCCATCTGGAACTTTTCCGCAAGCGCCAGCAGGACGGACGCGGAAACGGGCCGCTGATTGTTTTCGATCTGGTTGAGGTAGCTGGTCGATATGCCGATGCGCTCGGCGAACTGACTCTGCGTCGCCTGGTTGGCAAGCCGCAGGTCCCGGACCTTCCTGCCGATGAAGAGCTTTCCGATAGCCATTTGCAATTTCGCAATATTCAGTTAGCAATTTTATAAATCCACATTTGCGCACGTTCAACCATTTTCTCGCAGCGACTGGCAGGCTAGGGGAGGGCAGAGTTATGATGCGTCTGCCTGACGGCAGGGGAGGAAACATGCGCCAAGTACTGGAACAACTCGAAGCCCGCCGCGCCGAAGCGCGCCTTGGTGGGGGGAAGCGGCGCATCGAAGCGCAGCATGGCAAGGGCAAGCTCACGGCCCGCGAGCGCATCGAGGTCCTGCTCGATGAGGGTTCGTTCGAGGAATACGACATGTACGTCACCCACCGTGCCGTCGACTTCGGCATGGCGGAGCAGAAGGTGGCGGGAGATGGCGTGGTGACCGGCTGGGGCACCATAAACGGCCGGCAGGTCTATGTCTTTTCCCAGGACTTTACAGTCCTCGGCGGATCCCTTTCGGAAACCCATGCCCAGAAGATCTGCAAGATCATGGACATGGCGGTCAGAAATGGCGCTCCGGTGATCGGTCTGAACGATAGCGGTGGTGCCCGCATCCAGGAGGGCGTCGCATCGCTTGCAGGCTATGCGGAAGTGTTCCGGCGCAACGCCGAGGCGTCGGGCGTTATCCCGCAGATCTCGGTCATTATGGGCCCTGCGCAGGTGGCGCAGTCTACTCGCCCGCCATGACAGATTTCATCTTCATGGTGCGTGACAGCTCCTACATGTTCGTGACCGGTCCGGACGTCGTGAAAACGGTCACCAACGAGATCGTAACCGCCGAGGAACTGGGTGGGGCCCGAACCCATACCCACAAGTCCTCCGTTGCCGATGCGGCCTACGAGAATGACGTCGAAACGTTGGAGCAGGTCCGTCTCCTGTTCGATTTCCTGCCTCTCAACAATCGCGAGAAGCCGCCCGTCCGCCCGTTCCACGATGATCCCGCGCGGCTCGAGGCTCGCCTCGATACGCTGATCCCCACCAGTTCCAACAAGCCCTACGACATGAAGGAGCTGATCTACGCGATTGGCGACGAGGGCGATTTCTTCGAGCTGCAGGAAAGCTTCGCCCGTAACATCGTCACCGGCTTCATCCGCATCGAGGGCCAGTCTGTCGGCGTCGTCGCTAACCAGCCGATGGTGCTTGCCGGCTGCCTCGACATCGACTCCTCCCGCAAGGCCGCACGCTTCGTGCGCTTCTGCGATGCTTTCAATATTCCCCTTCTTACCCTGGTCGATGTGCCCGGCTTCCTGCCTGGCACCAGCCAGGAATACGGCGGCGTCATCAAGCATGGCGCGAAGCTTCTCTTCGCCTACAGCCAGGCGACCGTGCCGATGGTGACGCTCATCACCCGCAAGGCCTATGGCGGCGCCTATGACGTGATGGCCTCCAAGCACATCGGCGCCGACGTCAACTACGCCTGGCCCAGCGCCGAAATTGCGGTGATGGGGGCGAAGGGCGCGACTGAGATCCTCTATCGCTCAGAACTCGGCGACGCGGAAAAGATCGCTGCGCGCACGAAGGAATATGAGGAGCGCTTCGCCAATCCCTTCGTCGCCGCCGAACGCGGCTTCATCGACGAAGTGATCATGCCGCATTCGTCCCGTCGACGCATCGCCCGTGCCTTCGCCTCGCTCCGCAACAAGCGGCAGGAGCAGCTGTGGCGCAAGCACGATACGATCCCGCTGTAAGGGAGCTGGCTCATGGCTGACCTTCCCGATATGACCAAACACAAGGGCTTCCCGTCCGGGATGCCCGGCACCGGCGTGCAGTTCACCATTCGTCGCGCCAATCCGAAGGGCGTGACCGCCCTCAAGGCCCTGCCCCGCAAGGCCCGTCCGGGCACCAAGGAACACCGCATCGATGCGGCCTTCCTGCACGCCCTCTGGCACTATTTCAGGACCGAGCCGTTCGAGCGCGGTAACCTGGATGCCGCCAGACTTAACCTTCTTTTCGGCCGTGAAGTCATCGCGGCGGACAAGGATTTCGATCCGCTTTCCTACGAGTCCATGCTGGTGATCGACGAAAAGGTCGCCAGGCAGAACTTCCCGGAATCATTTGAAGACGTATTCGAGGTGTGACGGTGACAATCAAGAAAATCCTCATCGCCAATCGTGGTGAAATCGCCTGCCGCGTCATCAAGACCGCGAAGAAGCTCGGTATCGCCACCGTCGCCGTCTATTCCGATGCCGATGCCGATGCGCTGCATGTGAAGATGGCTGACGAAGCCGTTCATATCGGCCCGGCTCCATCGAGCCAGTCCTATATCGTCATTGAGAAGATCATGGATGCCATCCGGGAGACCGGTGCGGATGCGGTGCATCCCGGCTACGGCTTCCTGTCGGAAAATGCCGCCTTCGCCGAGGCGCTCAGGAACGAAGGCGTCACCTTCATCGGTCCGCCGGTCGGTGCGATCGAGGCGATGGGCGACAAGATCACTTCGAAGAAGCTGGCGGCGGAAGCTGGCGTGTCCACCGTGCCCGGCCACATGGGCCTGATCGAGGACGCGGCACAGGCCGTCGCGATCGCGTCGTCGATCGGCTATCCCGTCATGATCAAGGCGTCCGCCGGCGGCGGCGGCAAGGGCATGCGCATCGCCTGGAACGACGACGAGGCACGCGAGGGCTTCCGGTCCTCGAAGAACGAGGCGAAATCCTCCTTCGGCGACGACCGCATCTTCATCGAAAAGTTCGTTACCCAGCCGCGCCACATCGAGATCCAGGTGCTCGGCGACAAGCATGGTACGGTGCTCTATCTCGGCGAGCGCGAATGCTCCATCCAGCGCCGGAACCAGAAGGTTATCGAGGAGGCGCCTTCGCCCTTCCTCGACGAAGCGACGCGGCGGGCCATGGGAGAGCAGGCGGTCGCGCTTTCGAAAGCCGTCGGCTACCATTCGGCGGGAACGGTCGAGTTCATCGTCGACGGCGACCGCAATTTCTACTTCCTGGAAATGAACACCCGCCTGCAGGTCGAGCACCCCGTCACGGAGCTGATCACCGGCATCGATCTCGTAGAGCAGATGATCCGCGTAGCCGCCGGCGAGAAACTGTCCTTCGGACAGGAGGACGTCAAGCTCGACGGCTGGGCGATCGAAAGCCGGCTCTACGCAGAGGATCCCTTCCGCAATTTCCTGCCCTCCATCGGCCGTCTGACGCGCTATCGCCCGCCACAGGAAGGAAAGCGAAGCGATGGCACGACGCTGCGCAACGACACGGGCGTCTTCGAGGGTGGCGAAATCTCGATGTACTACGATCCGATGATCGCCAAGCTTTGCACGCACGCTGCGGATCGCCTCGGCGCGATCGATGCCATGAGCGCGGCACTGGACGATTTCCAGGTCGAGGGTATCGGTCACAATCTGCCGTTCCTCTCGGCCGTCATGCGTCAGCAGCGCTTTCGTGAGGGACGGCTTACCACGGCCTATATCGCCGAGGAGTTCCCCGACGGCTTTCACGGCGTCGAACCGGGCGAGGCCGATGCCAAGAATCTTGCCGCCGTGGCCGTTTTCATTCAGCAGACACTGCAGGAGCGCGCCGTGCAGATTTCCGGCACCATCGGAAATCATCGCCGCGTCGTCGGGCACCGTTGGGTCGTCACCCTCTCCGGGCGCGAACTCGAGGTGGAAAGCCGCGTTTCGGTCGATGGCACCCAAGCGGTCTTCGCCGACGGAACCAGCCTTTCGCTTGCCGGCAACTGGATGCCCGGACGGACGATCGCGTCTTTCAGCATCGGCAATCAGCCGATGAGTGTTAAGGTGGACATCCAGGGGGCTGCGATCAGGCTGCGCTGGCGCGGCATCGATACTGTCGCGCGCGTACGAACCCCGCGCGTGGCGGAACTCGCCCGCCTGATGCCGAAGAAGCTCCCGCCTGACACGTCGAAGATGCTGCTCTGCCCGATGCCGGGCGTAGTCACGGCGGTCAACGTCAAGGAAGGCGACGTCGTCGAAGCCGGACAGGCACTCGCCACCATCGAGGCGATGAAGATGGAGAACATTCTTCGCGCTGAGAAGCGCGCCACCGTCATACGTGTTGCCGCCACCGAGGGCGCAAGCCTGGCGGTCGACGAGCTGATCATGGAGTTCGAATGATGGCCGAGAAGACTCTGAAGGATTGGGAGGTCCTCGCCGAGAAGGAACTGAAGTCCCCGGCGGGTGATCTTGTCTGGCACACGCCGGAAGGCATCGACGTCAAGCCGCTCTACACCGAAGACGATCTTGCCGGCTTCGAACACCTCGGATCGCTCCCCGGCTTCGCGCCCTTCACCCGGGGCCCGCGTGCCACGATGTATGCCGGTCGCCCCTGGACGATCCGCCAGTACGCCGGCTTCTCCACCGCGGAGGCGTCCAATGCTTTCTACCGCAAGGCGCTCGCTGCCGGACAGAAGGGACTGTCGGTCGCCTTCGATCTTGCCACGCATCGTGGCTACGACAGCGACCACCCGCGTGTAGAGGGAGATGTCGGCAAGGCGGGCGTGGCGATCGACAGCGTCGAGGACATGAAGATCCTCTTCGACGGCATCCCGCTTCAGGACATGTCCGTCTCCATGACCATGAACGGTGCCGTCATCCCTATCCTGGCGAACTTCATCGTCGCGGGCGAGGAGCAGGGCGTGCCTCGGGCGGATCTCTCCGGCACCATCCAGAACGATATCCTCAAGGAGTTCATGGTTCGCAACACCTACATCTATCCGCCGGAACCCTCGATGCGCATCGTTGCTGACATCATCGAGTACACGGCGAAGGAGATGCCGAAGTTCAACTCGATCTCGATCTCCGGCTACCACATGCAGGAGGCGGGTGCGACGCTGGTGCAAGAGCTCGCCTTCACGCTTGCCGACGGGCGGGAATATGTGCGCGCGGCTCTCGCCAAGGGATTGAACGTCGACGATTTCGCCGGTCGCCTCTCCTTCTTTTTCGCGATCGGCATGAACTTCTTCATGGAGGCCGCGAAGCTGCGCGCTGCGCGGTTGCTGTGGACCCGCATCATGGAGGAGTTCCAACCCAAGAAGGCATCCTCCCTGATGCTGCGCACCCATTGCCAGACGTCAGGCGTCTCGCTGCAGGAACAGGATCCCTACAACAACGTCATCCGCACTGCTTTCGAGGCAATGTCGGCGGCGCTCGGCGGCACCCAGTCGCTCCATACCAATTCCTTTGACGAGGCGATCGCGCTGCCGACGGAATTCTCCGCCCGCATTGCCCGCAACACACAGCTGATCCTCCAGCATGAAACCGGTGTGACGAAGGTCGTCGATCCGTTGGCCGGTTCCTACTATGTGGAGAGCCTTACCCATGAACTCGCGGAGAAGGCCTGGGCGCTGATCGAAGAGGTGGAGGCGCTGGGCGGCATGACGAAGGCCGTCACGGAAGGGCTTCCAAAGCGGTTGATCGAGGAGGCCGCAACGCGTCGCCAGGCCGCGGTGGACAAGGGAGAAGAGGTCATCGTCGGCGTCAACAAGTATCGGCTCGAGACCGAGGATACTATCGACATCCTCGCCATCGATAACACCGCCGTGCGCGCTGCACAGATCCGGCGGATCGAGGAGACAAAGCGCCGACGCGATTCCGTCTCCGTCGAGGAAACGCTCCGTGCCCTTGTCGAGGTGGCGTCCTCGGGCAAGGGCAACATCCTTGCCGCCGCAGTCGAGGCCGCAAGGGCGCGCGCGACCGTCGGCGAGATCTCCGATGCCTTGCGCCGTGCCTTCGGAGACCATGCGGCAACCCCGGAGGTGGTCACGAATATCTACGGAAAGGCCTACGAAGACGAACCGGAAATGAAGGTTCTTGCCGAGCGACTGGCGCACTATTCGCAGGAAGCAGGCAGAATCCCGCGCATCATGGTCGCCAAGCTCGGGCAGGATGGCCACGATCGGGGTGCCAAGGTTATCGCGTCGGCCTTCGGAGACATCGGTTTCGAGGTGCTGGCGGGACCACTCTTCCAGACTCCGAACGAGGCGGCCGATCTGGCGATTGCAAGTGAGGTCAACGTGATCGGGATGTCGTCCCTCGCCGCGGGACACAAGACGCTGGCCCCACAGCTCGTCGAGGCGCTGAAGGCCAAGGGAGCCGAAGATATCATCGTCGTCGTCGGCGGTGTCGTTCCGCGCCAGGACTACCAGTTCCTCCTCGATCACGGTGTCTCGGCCGTCTTCGGGCCGGGAACGAACGTTCTCGATGCGGCGCGTGCGGTTCTGGATCTGGTGGAACGGCGAAAATCAAACACCTGGGCTTGATGGCGACAGCCGCGATCCGCTCACGGGGTGTGTGCAAAAGCCAAAGCAACCTGCGCGGGTTCGTGCAACCGTGAATTTCAGGCAGAATACGGCAAACTAATCCCCGATTTTTCTGCTCGACTTATTGTTGAGCAGGAAAATCATGTTTATAGCATGGTCAAACTCTGGCGCCGGGCCGTTCCCTGGTGTTCTCCGTGCCGTATTCATTCAGGAGTTTGCCTTGCAATATCCGTTCGTTATCCGCATTCCACAGGCAATGTCCGTCAGCACACACGACTGGATGGGAAACCAGATGCCGCGGGTCGTATCGGAAGCGACGAGCCATGCCGCCGGCACCAACGTCAACACCTATGGCTGCTGACAGATGACGGTGCTCGCGAAAACCGGCGTGGACCACGGCGCCGATTTGAAACTTACCTTTTCGACCGAAGGCGTGAGCTTCTCGGCAGGTGGCAAGGTACTGCTCCATCCGGCTGATATCAGTTTCAAGCCGGGTGAGGTGTCGGCGCTCGTCGGGCACAATGGCTCCGGCAAGTCGACACTGCTGAAGCTGCTCGCCCGGCAGCTTGAACCAGAGACCGGGACCGTGCGCTTCGCCGGTGAGCCGGCCGGCCGATGGAACGCCCGGGCCTTCGCCCGCGCCGTCGCCTATCTGCCGCAGGACGCGCCCGCGGCACCCGGCATGACGGCCCGCGAGCTTGTCGCCTGCGGTCGCTATCCCTGGCATGGCGCGCTCGGGCGCTTTACCGAGAAGGATCGGGAGAAGGTCGAGGAGGCGCTGCGCCTGACCCATGTCGAGCACCTCGCGGACCGGCTCGTCGATACGCTCTCCGGTGGCGAGCGGCAGCGCGTCTGGATTGCCATGCTTGTCGCGCAGGACAGCCGCTGCCTGCTGCTCGACGAACCCACTTCCGCCCTCGACGTCGCCCACCAGATCGAGGTCCTGGGTCTTGTCCGCAGCCTCTCCCATGCCAAGGGGCTGAGCGTGGTTGTGGTGCTTCACGACATCAACATGGCCGCACGTTTCTGCGACCGCATTTTCGCGCTGAAGGGGGGAAGGTTCATCGCTGAGGGCGAACCAGGCGAACTGATGAACGCGGCGACGCTTGCCCATATCTACGGTATCGACATGGATGTCGTTCCGCACCCGGGCTCCGGGGCGCCCATTGCCTATGTTGTCTGAGCCGGTTGCTGCCCGGACGGCGCTCTCTCGGCGCACGGTCCTTGCCGCGGCGCTTGCCGCGCTCGTTCCCGGCGTATCCGCGAGCGCTTCGGGCTTTCCCTCGCGGATCGTCTCGCTCGACTATGGCATCGCCTCGACGCTTCTTGCGATCGGCGTCGTGCCGGTCGGCATCGCCGACGCAGAGGACTGGAAGATCTGGATGGTGCAACCGGACCTGCCCGCGTCCGTTGCCGATGTCGGCGACGACCTCGAGGTGAACTTCGAGGCGCTTGTGAGGCTAAAGCCCGATCTGATCTTCTCCACGCCCTATCTCGAACCGCAGAAGGCAGCTCTCGAGAATATCGCCCCGGTGGTGACGCTCACCATCTACGCGCCCGATGGCGATCCCCTGATGCGGTCGGTCGCTGCCACCCGCGCGATCGGCGACCGGCTGGGCCGGCAGGTCGAAGCCGAGCGCTTTCTCGCGGAAGCCGAGGCGGCCTTCGAGGCGTTCGCCGTTCGCATCGCCCGGATCTCGCCGCCCCCGGTCGCCCTCGTCACACATCTCGATGACAGGCATGCCCGCGTCTACGGGGGCCACAGTCTCTATGACAACGTCCTGCAGAAGATTGGGGTGCGCAATGCCTGGACCGGGACGAGCAACTTTTGGGGATTTGAAACCATCGGGCTCGAGACGCTCTCGGCAGTGGCAGACGATGCGCGCCTGATCTCCTTCGAACCGCTTCCCCCTGACATCGCGAACATGAAGGCGACGAGCCCGCTGTGGCAGAACCTTCCCTTCGTCGCGGCAGGACGGGTTTCCGTTCTGCCCGGCGTCCTGATGTTTGGAATGCTTCCCTCCGCGCTGCGCTTTGCCGAGCTGCTGACGGATCATCTGGAAAGCCTCTCATGATCTCCGCACGCAGTCCTGCTTTCGGCGCCGCCCTTGTTTGCTTTGTCATGTTCGCGGCCGCCACGGTGATGTTCGGGTTGCGCGCCGGGCCCGAATTGTCCCGGTTGGCCGAAACCGCGGTGGGCTACGATCCCGCGCGCATGACCCTGCTCTATGCCGTTCTGCCGCGTCTCGTCACGGCACTCTTGTGCGGGGCCGCGCTCGCGCTCTCGGGTACGCTGTTCCAGCAGGTGCTGCTGAACCCGCTTGCTTCGCCTACCACCCTCGGTATCTCGTCCGGCGCAAGCCTTGCGCTCGCGATCGCCGGTCTCTTGATGCCTGGCCTGATTGGTGTCGGGCGTGATCTTGTCGCGCTTGGCGGCAGTGCCATCGTCGCCGGCCTTGTCTTCTTCCTCGGCGCGCGCAGGGGGTTCTCGCCTTTCTCGCTCGTGCTTTCGGGCATGGTGATCAGCCTGTGGTGCGGCGCGCTTTCAGCGATCCTCGTTCTCATGAACGAGCGCTATCTGGTGAGCCTCTTCATATGGGGCAGCGGCTCGCTCTCGCAGCAGAGCTGGCAGATCGTCTTCTCGCTCTTGCCACGCCTCGCCATTTTGTTCGTTGCCGCGGCACTCCTTGTGCGACCGCTCGCGATGCTGGATCTCGGGGAAACCTCGGCATCGTCGATCGGCGTGTCGGTTGGTACGCTGAGGGTCGCGGCCGTTGGCGTCGCGGTGGCGCTCGCCGCGTTTGTCACCAGTGCCGTCGGCGTCATCGGCTTCGTCGGACTGATCGCACCCATTCTGGCCCGCCTTCTCGGCGCGCGGACCCTGCGCCAGCAGCTGCTGTGGTCGCCGCTGCTTGGCGCCGCACTGCTCTTCCTGACCGACGAGGCGGTACAGTGGCTGGCTGGAGCGATGTCGGAGTTCCTGCCGACAGGTGCAGTCACGGCGATCTTCGGCTCGCCGCTGCTGCTCCTTCTGCTGCCGCGCCTGAAGACCCGACACCGGGTGATGCCTAGACCGCCCCTGCAGAACAGGTTTGGTCGCCCGGGCCGCCGCGAGGCACTTCTTTTCGTCGGGCTTCTGTTGCCGGTACTGCTGATCGCCGCATTGTTTGTGGGGCGGTCGCCAACGGGCGGCTTCGCGCTTCTGCCGTTCTCGGAGTGGCAGACGATCCTGCCCTTCCGCTTTCCGCGCGTTCTCGCCGCGCTTGCCGCGGGCACCATGCTCGCGGTCTCGGGAACCCTTCTGCAGAGACTGACCGGAAACGAGATGGCCAGTCCCGAAGTTGTCGGGATCAGCGCTGGCGCAACGCTCGGCGTCGCAGTCGCGCTCTTCGTCACTGTCGCACCTGGTCAGGGTTTCCTCGCGGTCTCGGCCGCCGGCGGCGCGCTTGTGGTGCTCCTTGCCATCTTCGCGCTCGGCCTCAAATCGGGTATGGCGCCGGAACGCGTGCTGCTCGTCGGCATTGCGCTCGGCGCAATGACCGATGCTTTGACGGGCATCCTCGGCGCGACCGGAGACCCGCGTGCCCTGATCCTGATGCGCTGGATGAGCGGCTCGACCTACGGAATCGATACGACAACCGCGATGGCGCTCGTGCTCGCCACCGCATGCCTGGTGCCGCTTGCGGCGGCGGCTTGGCGCTGGCTCGATCTCCTGCCCCTCGGGCCTGTGCCGGCGGCGTCGGTCGGCGTGCCCGTGCGCCTTGCCCGCTCCGCACTTTTCCTGCTCTCGGCGCTACTCGCGGCCGTTGCGACCATCGCCGCCGGTCCAGTCAGTTTCGCCGGCCTGATGGCGCCACATCTCGCTCGCGAGCTGGGGTTCCATCGCGCTTTGCCACAGCTCGTCGTGGCGGCGGCGTGCGGCGGAGCGCTGCTGGTCATCGCCGACTGGCTCGGCAGGATGCTGTTCTTTCCCTACCAGATTTCCGCCGGCCTCGTTTCCGCGCTCGTTGGCGCTCCCTTCCTGATGCTCCTCCTGCGCCGGCGCGGATGATCGGACCCGGTCAAGCGCCGCATTGACCGGTCGGCCGCCGGCGGGCCGGTGCGCCGTCTTGTTCCAGAAGAAGGGACGTGACCTCAGTTCCGCCACCGCACGCCATGCGGCGACTGACATCAGGAGCCAGTAGGGGATCGTACAGATCCATCTGTAGCCGATCGCCGCCCGTTCGCCGCGCGTCAGCGGTGCCAAGCCGAGTGCGAGGAAGACGGCATAGCTGCCGAATATGTTGACCATGTCGATGACGAAGAGCACGAGGGCCAGGATCCCGGGGCTGTATCGTCCGTCCATCATCATCTGCCAGGTGAGCGTCACGACATAGGTGAGCACCAGAGGATGCAGCAGCGAGGAGAGGATCAGGCCGCCGATCAGCACCTGGAAGACCACGAAGGGCATCAAGCCCATCTCGCCGATCAGCCGGCCCGGGCGCCGCATCATGACCAGCCACGTCTGAAGCCATCCCTTGAACCAGCGCGTCCTCTGGCCGATCCAGCTCGGCACGTCCGTCGGTGCTTCCTCGAGCGTCGGGCGGGTCAGCACGTCGCAGCTGTATTTGAGGCGGTAGAGCCGCATTCCGAGATCGGCGTCCTCGGTGACGTTGTGTGGATCCCACCCACCGGAGCGCCTGAGGACGCTCGTTCGAAAGTGGTTCGACGTTCCGCCAAGCGGCATTGGCAGCCGGCTCTGTCCCAGCAGGGGCAGGAGGCCGCGAAACAGGGCCGCGTATTCGAGCGCGAACAGCGCGCTCAGCCAGGTCTCGCTGCCATTGGTGACGACGAGCGGGGCCTGGAGACAGGCAAGGTCGTCGGGGGAATGCCGAAACCTCTGCCACGCCTCCTCGATCTGGCGGGGATGAGGACGGTCTTCGGCGTCATAGATCACCAGAAACTCGCCGGCCGCGGCCGGCAGTGCATAGGAGAGCGCCTTGGGTTTCGTGCGGGGAAGCGAGGGAGGCACTTCGACGATTTCGTATTCGGGGCCAAGCTTCATGGCTCTAAGCGCATTGATGGTTGTCTCGTCGTCGGCTTCGCAGATCAGCTTGATATCCAGTCGCGAGCGCGGCCATTCGAGGCGATCCAGGACCCGGACGAGTTGTGAGACGACATCCGCCTCGCGATAGAGCGCCACGAAGACCGAGTAGACAGGGCGGGGCAGGTCTATCTCGGCGAGCGGAACGAAGCGTGCCGGCTGCCCATGTCGGCCAAGCGCGACGAGGCGTACGAGGAAGGCGAGCAGAAACAGAACGGTGACGATCACGTGCAGCAGAAGGAGTGCCGCCAGAGGGCCAGGACGGCGAGCGAGAGAAGGCTCGCGAGCGTCAGCCCGGTGTAGAAACCCTGCCTGCCCCAGAGCGTGACGCGGGCGCTGAACTCCGGTGTCTCCTCGAAAAGTCGCGCCGTCGTCTCGCGGACACGCCTCAGCTGCCCGGAGCGCCAGATTGCTGCGCGCGCGCCGTATGGCGTGGTCACGGCAAGCATCGCTCGCAGTGAAGGCGATTGCTCGAGCGCATCCTTGATCTCGGTGATCCGCGAAGCTGCGGGCACCATCGCAATCTGCGGCGGTCGCGCGGGAAAGGTCAACCGTATTGCGCGCGGGGTGACAAGCTGCGTATCCGCGCCTTCGATGTCGACCACCTGCTCCGGGTCGATTTCCGGTAGATAAGGCAGGCCGAGCAATTCGGCGAGCGCTTCGTAGTAGATCGCCTCGTTCACGGTGCCGCCCGCCAGAAGCTCCGTCTCCGCGGTAGTCCCGTTGCGGACGGCTGAGATCACCGCTGCCGAGATTGCCGGTTTGGAAATACCCATGCGCCTGAGAAATTGTGCTTCCTCAAGCAGGGCGGGCGGCAGGTGCCGCGCTTGCCGGCTTTCCCGCATGTGTGGACGTGCCGTCGCGATGTCCTTCGCGGTAGCCAATGGCCTGTCTTCGGGATAGTCTGCGATGCGCATGCAGCAATCCGCCGCCAGGTCATGGCGCCGTCCCCTCTAAACCCCAAGTTGATAATAATGCGGCCAGCGGTTGTTACACTCTTAAAATTCTATGGGTTCCTCTCGGTCGCAGCCTGGCTTTTTCTCTCTTCCGCCATCGGAACGAAGGCAGAGGATGCCGCGAGCGATACTTTCCCGATCCTGTTCGATGCCCGAGAGAGGATCGCCAAGCCCGATCTCTCGGGGATCCAGCGGCTGAGATTCCTGACGACGGTGGATTTTCCGCCTTTCAACTTCATCGATCAGACCGGGAAATTGTCCGGCCTGCATGTCGACCTGATCCGGGAAATCTGCAAGGAACTGGACATCGCGGCGCGCTGCCAGGTGCAGGCAGTCACCTTTCCCGAGCTGAGCGACGCACTGGAGAACGGAAACGGCGAAGCGGTTATTGCCGGCATGGCTGTCACGACCGATCTGCGCCGGCGGTTCGCCTTCTCGCGGCCGTTCATGCGACTTCCTGCCCGTTTCGCCGTCGGGCGGAAGGCGGAGCTGTCCGGCGACACCGCTGCCGCGCTGAAAGGCCGCTCGGTTGGCGTCGTCTCGGGCACGGTTCATGAGGAAATGCTGAAGGCCTACTTCCCGGACGTCAAGCCTGCGCCCTTTGCCGATCGTGGTGCGATGCTGTCCGCATTCAAGGACGGAAAGGTGGAGGCGGTGTTCGCGGATGGCATGCAACTCGCCTTCTGGACCGCGGGTGCGGATTCGAGCGCCTGCTGCCGCTTGTTCGCCGGCCCCTATTTCTCAGAGCGGTATCTCGGCGAAGGGCTGACGATCATGGCGCGTAAGGATGACGAGGCGACGATCGTCGCCGCGATCGACCACGCATTGCTGGCCCTTTCGCGAAACGGCCGCCTGGCGGAAATCTATCTGCGCTATTTCCCGAACGGCCTGTTCTAAAGGGCCTCAGATCTTCCTGAAGCGGGCGATCGCGCCGCGCTCGATTGCCGCGCAGGTAAGCTTGTCGAGCCCAAGCCGATCGCGCAGCAGCTGGAGAAGGCGGATCTCCTCGTTCCGAATGCGGTGATCCGCGGCGGCAATCTCGACCGCAAGTGCGTAGGCCGTATCGTGAAGCTCGGCCGGCAGCGCTTCCCGGATGACTTCGAGTGTGATGTCGAGACCTTCCGCTCCGGCGATCAGCGCGCCGCATTCGCGTGAAAGAGGAATGAGCTTTTCCTCGTCGAAACCGTCAAAAATGGGCAGGAACCGGACGAGCCGCCCGATGCGCGCGAGCTCCTTGTCCGAGATCACCTTGTCCACCGCCGACATCATTACCATGACATAGACGAGTGCGTCCTGGTGGCCGAGTCTGTCGTTCATTTGTCGTTCCTATGCTTGATCTGTTGCTCTCGGGCCTTGACCTCAAAGTCCGTCGGAGCCGGCTGCACGCGGGTCGGGACCGTAGAGTCCAAGGCCCGCTTCCCGTGCCTGTTTCGCTGCCGTCTCGAATTCCGATCCCGGTACAGCTTCCGCCCAGCCGTTTTCGACGAGCCACAGCGAGAGGTCCTTGCCGGCGACGGTGCAGTGTGCCGTCGTGGTTCCGGTCCACTCGGCGGAAGCAAGTCCGCAGTCGAGCGTACGCCCGCGCAGATATTCCGCGAACTCGGTTCGCGCCATCTCCCCGCAGGGCCATGTGTCGCCGCCCGCGGTCGTGCATTGTTTGTCGAGGTCGACGGGAACGATGCCTTCGAGCTCCAGCGTGCGCTGCCCGAAGGCAAGCCTTCCGGCGCCAAGCACGGAGGGCAGGGAAAGAACGACGCCCGTCGTGCCTGTTTGCTGGGGCGCGCTTGTCGTTTCGCTTCCGGCTTCTGCGGTAAGGTCCGGCAGGGCCTCCTGCTGCACGCCTTGCTCCGTTGCCGCCTCTGGTGACGTCACGGCCGGGTCAATGGGAAAATCATCCTCTGCAACCGCTTCTCCGCTTTCTTCGGGCGAGGGCACGTCGAGTGTGAAGCTGCCTGCCGCACCTTCCTCGCGGCCGCGGATCGTGGCGGCGCCGGAAGCGAGTATGCCGACAGTCATCGCCAGGCAGAGAACACCGCCGGCAGTCGTCTTGGCGAAGGAGGAAAAAGCGGTCTTTGCCATCGTGTCTCTGCCTACTGGCTCGCCCAGATGATCCGGGCGATCCACTCGATTTCGTCTATGTCGAAGCTGCGGTTCGGATGCTCGGGATTGAGCGAAAGGAGCTCGATGGCCCGCGGGCTCTGGCGGTGAAGGATCTTCGCCATGACCTCGCCCTCCTTGCTCTTGACCACCACGCGATCACCGCGCCTGACCTGTGCGCCGGGCTCCACGATCAGGACATCGCCGTCGCGATAGAGCGGCATCATGCTGTCGCCCTGGACCTCGAGCGCGTAGACACCCTGTTTCCGGCCGGGTGACGCAGGAAAGTCAACGACATCCCATCCCTGTCCGGCGGGAAAGCCGCCATCGTCGAAGAAGCCGCCGGCACCGGCCTGCGCGAAGCCGAGAAGCGGGATGGTTCCCGACTGCGGAGGGAACGCACCCTGGGGCAGACCAGCCACGCCGCGCTCCCGTGCCTGCAGGCCGATGAACTCGTCGATCGTTGCGCCCGTCGCGTCGAGAACCTTGGCGATGGATTCTGTCGATGGCCAGCGAAGCCGTCCGTCGGAGCCGAGGCGCTTGGACTTGTTGAAGGAGGTGGGATCGAGACCAGCCCTCCGTGCAAGGCCGGAGGGAGTAAGCCGATGGCGTTCGGCCAAGGCGTCGATCGCGGCCCAGATCCTGTCATGGGAAAACATCTTCGCACATCCTGCCAGCTCGACGGACCCGCGCAGCCGGATCCGGGTTAGCGAAAACAATAGCGAATGGCATTTCGGGAGTAAAGCAAAAAGGAATATAATCCTGTCGCCTCGCGATCACGTTTGTTCCCTGTTTCGCCGTGCGACGACACTTTCCCGCCAGATCGTGAATATACCGGCACCCACGACGATGACTGACCCCGCGATCATGTTGAGATTGAGGGTCTCGCCGAATATCACAACCGCGATGATCGCCGACA
The DNA here is from genome assembly GCF_016864555.1 of Sinorhizobium sp. BG8. Classification (NCBI taxonomy): domain Bacteria; kingdom Pseudomonadati; phylum Pseudomonadota; class Alphaproteobacteria; order Hyphomicrobiales; family Rhizobiaceae; genus Sinorhizobium; species Sinorhizobium sp. BG8. The sequence goes on from NZ_CP044011.1 coordinate 1,252,001, forward strand.
TTACGAGCTGGAGATAGGTAAGCGGTTGCACCGATGCGGCGTCGAGCAGGTCGTAGGCGCGGATCAGGCAGTAATGGCTGGCGATCCCGGTCATGCACAGCGCCAGCATCCAGATCCAGTCGACGGGGGCCAGTTGGGTCCAGTAGAAGGGGCCGACGAAAGTAATGGCGACCGCACCGGCAACACCGGTGTAGAAGAAACTCGTGGTGGAAGAATCGTCCCGGTTCGCGAGACGGGTGCCGATGACATAGAGCGCAAACATCGCCGCACCCGAGAGTGGCAGCAGCAGGCTCGGCTCGAACGAGCCTCTCTCCGGCTTGAGGATGAGGAGAACGCCGGCAAATCCGACGGCGATCGCCGTCCACCGTCTCCAACCGACGCGCTCTCCGAGCAACGGCATCGACAGGAGCGCCACGAAGAGCGGGCCGGCCGACAGGATCGCCTGCGAATGGGCAAGCCCGACCGTGCTGAAGGAGGTGATCACGATGACGATCTGCACTGCAAGTCCCACGCCGCGCAGGATCTGTATGACGGGTCGCTTGGTGCGTACCGCCGCCCGCAGTCCGCCCTTGGAGCGGGTGGCCATGACTACGACGAAGGCGGCGAAGGCCCAGAAGCGGATCATCGAGATGAAAACCGGCGGATATGCACCGCCGAGATGCTTCGAAATGCCGTCCTGAATCGCGAAAATCGTTATCGCCAGGAGGGTGTAGACGTAGCCGTTCTTTCTGTCGTTCATGCCGCTGCGCATATACCCCGCAATGCTGCATTGCACGCGAAAACTTCGCCCGGGCAGCAGATTAGCTGACCGTTGCAGGGTAGCGGCGTTGGCGGGACGAAACGGCGGCGGCCGTCACCTGGCCACGGGGTCAGCCGCGGCGATACTCCAGCACATCGATACGCATGTTGATCGCATCGACGATCTGCGGATGGAGGCGCTTCTGGTTGACCGAGAGTTTGGAGATGCGGACGTCCCCGGTCTGGTCGATCGGCAGGAATTCGCAGCGCGCAATGTTCCGGCCCTCCGGCCCGAAGCTCATGATGCGCGTGTTGGCATCTGGGCTCTTGACGAGACGGACCTCGCCGGCATTGGAGGAGAGACGCCGGACGGCGTAGACGCAGTAAGCCTCGCGGTAGATTTCGCCGAGGCTCGTCTTGCTCGCGGTGGTGGTGTCGCCGATCGGAAGCGGACGAGCGGAAAGGATCGTGAAGCCGCCGCTGACGGTGGCAATGGCTGCAAGAAGAAGGCCGGCGATGACTGGGGCCTTCACGAATCGAACGTATTGGCTGGGCATCTTTCTCTCCTGGCGCCGCAAAAACCCCGCGCTTGCCGAGCGTTTTCGCTAGCATTCCGTTTTTTTGTACTGTGGTGTTGTTCCCACTCCACGTTTCGTAATGCTTTCCTATTCGGTGCGTTTTGGTTTCATTTCGATAATCCTGACGAAAGAGGGAAAACCCGGACGTCCCCCGTCCGGGTTTTCCCCGCAATGCCCGCCAGGAGACCGGCTGGCGGCATTGCGACGGGAATGTCCTTCCGGAAAGCCTCACCCGCAGATGCGCACGCGCTTGATTACGAGGTTGCCCCAGGCGTCGTAGCGACGGACCTTCTTCCAGAGGCAGGTGCTGTAGCTGTCGTAGATCTGGATGTATCCGCCGTGGTGATGGTGATGATGATGGTGGTGATGATGATGACCGCCGTGGCCGATGTAGATGCGGGCCGCCTGCGAGGGAGCGGCAAAGGATGTGGCTGCGGCGATGGCGACGACGGCGGACAGGATGATCTTGCGCATGGTGTTCTCCTCTGGGGCGTTTCGAGGATGGAGACGTCCATCCCATGTGCCTAATGTCCCATGAAAGGAGAGGCGCCGCTGTTTCGCGCGGAACAGGGGAGATGAGGGATGGGGCGAGATCGCGTTCGCGCGATTGGGATGGTGGTCACGGAAAAATGACGTCCGGGCGGGCGGCCGCCTCCCTTCCAAACGGACCGATGACGCGCTATCAGAGACGTGGCGCGAAACGTGCGCCGTCCTGGAACCTTCCCGTGCAAAAGACCGCAATCTCCGGCATCCTGCTGACGAGTTTCTCCTATTTCCTGTTCTCGCTCCAGGACGCATCGGTCAAGTGGCTGGTCGTGGCCCTGCCGGTCTGGCAGATTCTGTTCGTGCGCAGCGTCACCATCTTCGGCCTCTGTCTTGCGATCGGGCGCGGCGAGCTGGTGCGCAAGGCAGTGCGTTCCCCTGTTCTGAAGCCGATGTTTCTCCGAAATGTCCTTCTGCTCGCCGCATGGCTCTCCTACTACAATGCCGCACGGGACCTGGGTCTCGCAGAATTGACGACACTCTACTACGCCTCGCCGATCGTCATGACGCTGCTGTCGGTGCCGGTTCTGCGCGAAGTGGTGCCGCTGAACCGCTGGGTGGCCGTGCTCACGGGGTTCGTCGGCGTCCTGATCGCCTGCAACATCTTCGGAACCGGCCTGTCGCTATCCTTCCCCGTCTACCTGGCGCTTCAGGCCGCGGTGTTCTGGGCCGTGGCGACTGTGCTGTTGCGCAAGACCGCGCTTCAGGAGACGACCCTTGTTCAGATGACCATATCGAGCGGCTTCTTCATCGTGTTCACGGGAACGGTCGTTCCCTTTGCGTGGACGGAGGTGGCGCTCGGCGACCTCGCGCTCATGGCGGCGACAGGCGCTCTCGCCGGCATCGCCCAGTTCGCCCTGTTCGAAGGCATGCGCCGCGCGCCGGTCTCCATGCTCGCACCCTTTGAATACTCCTCGCTCGTCTGGGCCTTTGCGCTCGGCTTCCTCATCTGGGGAGACGTGCCCGCGGCGAACGTGTTCCTGGGAGCAGCCCTTATCTTCTCCGCTGGCATGATCATCATTGCCGCCGAGCGGTGGTCGCGCAGGCTTAACGCGAACGCCTGACGGGCGACGTGAGGCGAATGCGACGGCGTGTCTGATCCGATCGGCGCGTTGTTCCTTGGATCCGGGAGAAAATTCCCGACGGCCGACGTTCTTCCCGTCTCTTTTTGTGACGACGATGATACTCATAGTGCCGCCGGGTTGCAGATTCGGCCCCGCGCGGGGCCGCCGGGGCAGTGCTGCCGGCGCGCTTGCCGACGGGAAGGAATGCCTATGCCGATATCGAACATCGCTTTCGTGCGGTCGACGCTGATCATGCTTTTCACCGGCGCGATCGCGCTGATCGGCATCGTCGCCATGTCGCTGTGGCTTTCGAATTCGGTGCAGACGTACTTCACCGATCTTGTCCAGATCCGCAGCGCGCGCAGTGCGGCTGCCGACCTGCTCTCCGCGCTGCAGGACGCGGAAACCGGACAGCGTGGCTATGTAATCACCGGCGAAGAAGCCTATCTCCGCCCCTATGAGGACGCCCTCGCCGCCCTGGCGGAACGCCAGCGGGACTTTCAGCAGCAGGCTGCACCCTTTCCTCAATACGAACGTTCAATTCCGCAGCTCAATGCTCTGATCGCCGAAAAGGCAGCCGAACTGCGGGAGACCATCAACATGGTCGCATCCGGCAATACCGCGGGCGCCGTTCAGGTCGTGCGCAGTGACCGGGGGCGCACAACGATGGACGACATCCGCAACAGGCTGGGTGCCATTATCGCCGATGCCGACGAGCAGTTGCGCATCCGCGTGGACGAGACCACCAGCGCCTCTCGCGCCCTCCAGTGGACGACAGTGATCGGAGCGATCGTTATCGTGGGTGTGCTGGGCGGCGCTGTCGCAGTGATCCTGCAACATGTGCGCGATCTGAACGCGGCGCGGCGCGAAGTCGAGTCGCTCAACAGCGGCCTCGAGCTGCGGGTGAACGAGCGGACCGAGGAACTCATCCGTGCCAATCAGGAAATCCAGCGCTTCGCCTACATCGTCACCCACGATTTGCGCGCGCCGCTCGTCAACATCATGGGCTTCACCAGTGAGCTCGAGGAGTCGCTCAAGTCTATCCAGGCCTACGTGCTGGCCGACGAGAAGACGCCGTCCGAGGTCGATATCCTCGACGCCAGACGCGTCGCCACGGACGACCTTCCGGAGGCGATCGGCTTCATCCGTTCCTCGACGCGCAAGATGGACGCGCTGATCAACGCCATCCTCAAGATCTCGCGCGACGGCCGCCGCGAATTGAAGATCGAGCGCGTAGAACTGAAACCGCTTCTCGATGCGGCCGCTGCGAGCATCAATCATCAGGTCACCGAGGCCAATGGCGACGTCCATATCGCGGGCGACCTGCCTGCCATCGTCACGGATCGGTTGTCGCTGGAACAGGTTTTCGGAAACCTCTTCGACAACGCGGTCAAGTACCAGCACCCCGGACGTGCCCCGCGGATTTCGGTCCGCTCGCGGAACGAGGGGCGGTCCGGCATCGTTGTCGAATTCTCGGACAACGGGCGTGGCATCGCGGCGGAAGACCATGAGCGCATATTCGAACTGTTCAGGCGCTCCGGCCAACAGGACATGCCCGGCGAGGGCATTGGCCTTGCTCATGTCCGGTCGATGGTGCGCAATCTGGGCGGGGACATATCGGTCCGATCGGAAGTTGGTGTCGGCACGACCTTTGTGATACGGCTGCCTCAGGACCTCGGCAAAGTGGTAAGGAGAATGCAGGCATGAACGGTGCGGCAAAGGAAGTTACCATCGTCATGATCGAGGACGACGAAGGTCATGCGCGGCTGATCGAGAAGAACATACGTCGTGCAGGCGTCAACAATGAGGTCATGCCCTTCACCAATGGGACGGCGGCGCTGGATTATGTGCTGGGCAAGGACCGATCGGGCCTCGACAGCAAGGGTCGCTTTCTCCTGATCCTGCTCGACCTCAACCTCCCCGACATGTCGGGGATCGATATCCTCGAGAGGATAAAGTCGAACACCCACACGAAGCGGCAGCCGATCGTCGTGCTGACCACCACCGACGATGAGCGCGAGATTCAGCGGTGCTACGATCTCGGCGCCAACGTCTACATCACCAAGCCGGTGGACTATGAGAACTTTGCCCATGCGATCCGCCAGCTCGGGCTGTTCTTCTCCGTCATGCAGGTCCCAGAGTCCCACTAGATGACCGACAGAATTCGCGTTCTCTACATTGATGACGATCCCATTCTCGTGCGCCTTGCGGAAAAGGTGCTGGGACGCCTGGGTTACGATGTCGTCCATGCGGAGGATGCTGAAAGCGGCATGCGGCACCTCGGCGAGAGCGAGTTCGATGCCGTCGTTCTCGACCATTTCCTGAAGACCGGGACGGGCCTCGATTTTCTGAAGGCGATGGAGAAGGCCCCGGAGGCGATGCCCGTGGTCTATGTGACCGGCTCGAGCGAGGCGCGCCTCGCGGTCGAGGCGTTGAAGGCGGGCGCGGCCGATTATGTGATCAAGACGGTGGGTGAGGAATTCCTGCCGCTGCTGGCTTCGGCACTCGGCCAGGCCCTTGAGAACGCGCAGCTGAAACGCGCCAAGGTGCAGGCGGAGCTGGAAGTCAGGCTTGCCAAGGAGCGCGCGGAATTGCTGCTCGCCGAAGTCAACCATCGCGTGGGAAACTCGTTGGCATTGGCCGCAGCGCTCATCCGCCTCCAGATGTCGACCGCCGACGACGATCGGGTGAAGGATGCTCTTGCCGAGACCCAGGCCCGCATCACCGCGATAGCCGGCATACACCGCAGGCTCTACACCTCCGAAGACGTGCGCAGCGTCGACATGGGAGCCTATCTCTCGACCCTTCTGTCCGAACTTTCAGCCTCGATCGGCGGTGACAGTGGCAATCTCCAGGTCTTGCCGAATATCGCGCCGGTATCCGTTTCGACCGACCAGGCGGTGTCGATCGGCGTGATCGTCACCGAACTCGTCACCAACGCCCTCAAGTATGCCTATGGGCCTGCAGGAGGAGAGATCCGCGTCGAGTTTTCCCGGGATGGCGAGCATGCCCTGCTTTCAGTCGAGGACGACGGGATCGGCTGGCGCGGCGAAGGCGCCGCGAAGGGCACGGGCCTCGGCGGAAAGATCATCGGAGCCATGGTCGCCAGCCTCGGGGCGACGCTCACCTATCCTGCGCGCGAAAGAGGAACCCGCGTCGAAATGCGCATCGCCACCGCCGCACCGTCTGCCTGATCCCGCTTACAACCGCAACGCCCATATGGACGAACGTGCGACCGCGCCTTCAGGCGCGACAAGGCGTACCGCCCTGACCGGCTCGAAACCGTCGATGCGCTTGGTTCCCGTCCAGCGACCATCATCCGCAAAGACCTCGATGGAGCCGTAGTCCAGAAACACCCTGACGGTCTTGGGCCGGGCGCCGGCGGCGATGTAGCTGATGGCACTCTCCGCACCGCCGGTCTCGTAGCGGATGAAAAGTCCCTCGGCGTCCGCCACAACGGCAAGGGTCAGCGACGGATGGGAAAGCTCCAGCGCGAAAGGGGTTCCAGCCTCGGCAAATTCGATCAGGATTTCGGCCGCTCCGTGTTCCAGAGAGACGGTCTCGCCTGTGGAAATACGGCAGTCGTTGATGAGTGCGGCGCGTAGACTCTCCACGCCGGCCGCCGGCGGTGTGCACAGTGCCCCGCCCGAGAGATGGAGTTCGCGCGGCAAGGTCATGGCGGAAGGAAAGTCGATCTCCGGCGAGGCATCGGCCCAGTTTGCGAGCCAGCCTATGCCGATCGCCGTGCCGCCATCGTCGAAGGCCTGGAAGGCATAGCAATCGGCCGCGAAGTCGAGTTCCTGTTCGAATTCCTTCACGAATGCCTTGCCGTCGAACCAGCCGACCTGTGCGGCCGTCAGGTTCCGGCGGCCGGTGGCCAGATCCTCGCTGTGCATGAGCCCGAAGACGAGCGCCCAGCGCGTCGCGGGATTGGTTGCCGGGCCGTCGAGCGGGACAAGGCATGGGCATTCGATCGCGGATGTCTTCATGCGTGTCTCGACCAGCAGCTTGCCGATGAACCGCCACCCGGAAGCCCCCGTGCGATCGTCCGTCTCATAGAGCAGGATCACGCCGCCCTCGGCGCTCTGGCTGCCGAGCAGCATCTTCCACAGTCCGTCCGGCCCGCGAAAGACATAGGGGTCGCGGAAGTCCATCGTCAGTCCCTGACCGGCGGGACGCTCGCCCAGGATCGTCTCGGCCTGCCCTGCGATAGTGAGGTCGGTTGAGGTGGCAGTGAGCTGGATTTGTGTCTCGGGTACACGGTCGGCCACCTGCTCTGTGAAAAAGACGCGGATGCCCGGGCCGTCTGCGAGCGGGATGGCCGATCCGGAAAACGCGCCGCCGCGTTTGTCAGGCCGCGTCAGCAGGTCTTCTGATGGAAAGAGGAAGATCGGCAAATGCCGCCAGCGCAGGTAGTCGTCCGAGACCGCGTGCCCCCAATGCATCGTGTTCCACCGGAGCCCATGGGAGTAGTGCTGATAGAAGAGATGCGGACGCCCATGAAACCGGCCGAATCCGTTCGGATCGTTCATCCAGCCGAAGGGCGGACGGAAATGGTAGCTGTCCGGCAGGTGGGGCGGCGCATTGGCGGGATTGGTGTGTACGACGGTGATGCCCTTTTCCATCACTTCCGGCTGGGTGAACCAGTAGAGTACGGAAACGGAAGTCGTGGACGTGTCGTATTCGAAGTCCACGAGGCCGCCTGCGAAGATCTGGCAGATACGGAAGCTGTTCTCCTCGGCGTTGACCGCGTTCACTTCAGCGAACTTGCCGTTGGCATTGCTGATGGAAAGCGCTCCGGGAGTCCCTTCCACCACCGCCTTGAGCCAGATGTGCAGCGTGACGTTGACCGGAAGTTCGGCGCGAAGGCGCTTCAGTGTGTCGCGGGGCTGTGGCGGAATGTGATCCATGGCATGTCCTTTCTTCGCTCCTTGGAGCTCAGAGCGCGTTGAGGCTGATTAGCCCAACGCGCTCTAGACCCTCATCTGGAGCAGGAGCAGCCGCTTTCAACGCACAAGTCCGGGAGAGGTGTCCCGCGCAACCAGCGGGGAGGGGGGCGATGCGCCGGATCGGCGTCATGGTTGCATTGCGGCGCGCGCTGGTATTAGCTGGCCGGTGTGCAACGCCTTGTGGGGACCGGGACGCTTTGCCGGACCGGATCCTGCACGGGCGGGAAACGATGGGGTCTCCGTAAAGCGCCGACGGCATCGAACGCGAGGCCTCTCCGAACCACGGGGAAACGGCCATGTCACTGTCCTTGGAAGCGGCTGCGGAAGTCTTCCGCGAAGCGATGCGGGAAACCGTCAGGAAACACTCATTCTGGTATCTGGTCCAGGGCGGCCTGATGGTCGTCGCGGGGATCCTCGCGGTCCTCTTTCCGCTCGTCTCGTCGGTGGCAAGCGTCGTCATGCTGGGCTGGCTTCTTATCATCAGCGGCGTCGTGCAGGGGTTCAGCCTTCTCGGCGCAAGGCAGGTGCCGCACTTCTGGCTTCAGCTGATCTCCGTCATCCTGGCTGTCCTGATTGGTACGCTCTTCCTGCGCGATCCCGGCGACGGCCTCCTGACGATCACCATGCTTCTGCTCGTCTTCTTCATGATGGAAGGCATTTCGAAGATCGTGTTTGCGCTGACGATCCGCCCCTTCCCGAATTGGGGCTGGGTGCTTGCGAGTGGTTGTGTCGGGGTCCTGCTCGCTGCGCTGCTGTGGGCGAGCCTTCCGGTCACGGCCGTCTGGCTGATCGGGCTCCTGCTCGGTATAGAATTGATAAGTGTCGGCGCGGCCCTGTTCTATCTCGCCTGGAGTATCAGGAACAGTTGAGCGCCTGGAGGGGGTAAACCCGCCGGTCTTCAACGGGTGGGGGGATGCCGGCGACGCACGCAGCGCCGCCGGCAAAACCGTTTACTGGAGACTGCCGTCCCCGCTCTTGTCCGCCGCCTTGAAGTCGGCCATGACGCGGTTCATGAACTCGGTCTGTTCGAGCTTGCCGTCACCGTTCGCGTCCGTCGAACTGAACTGTGCCGTAGTCAGCAAAGTACCCACTTCCGCGGGGCTCAGGCTGCCATTGCTGTTCTTGTCGAGGTTGGTGAACGCCGTCGCCATGAATGCCTGATATTCCGAACGGGTGACTGTGCCGTTGGAATTGGCGTCAAGCTTGTCCTTGTGGCCCTGGTACATGGCGGCTTGGCTCTGGGCGAATGCCAGCGAGCATTGGCACAACAGGACCGCCGAGATAAGAATTGCTTTCTTCATCGTTCTAAACCTCCCCCAATATTACGTGCAAGCAAGCCGGTTGCCGAGCACGCCGCCGACACCGATACCGCCGCCGATGGCCGCGATCTGGCCGGTTCCTGCGCCGATCGTGCTGCCGATGAGGCCGCCGACGATGGCGCCGCCCACTGTACCGGCGATGCAGCCGAATTCTGCATTCCGATCAACAACGCTCTGCGATACCGGGGCGGATTGGCAGGCGGATAAGGCCAGGCCGCCAGCCAGAACGAAGGTCACTGTACTTCTTTTCATGCTACCCTCCAGTGTTTACCGTCCTGTCACAAATGACTCAGTCGACGCAATCATTCCGCGATCCGATAGGAGTAAGAGAGCCTGAAGTTTTCCTGTGATTGGCAATGAAACTATTGCTTGGTTCTATCGGCAGGCGATCGCTGAACTAAGCGTATTCTACAATCGGCGCCTCATATACGCACAAGAGCGCTGTGTCCGTTGACCGAGGACCAACGGAAAAGCATCGTACAACTGCGCAGCCATCATGACAACTCCTAGCGGACCTCCGTGAAAATCTTGCACGCATCGAACGGAAACCTCCCATTCGATGCGCGGTTTCCTGCGGCTCATGCCAAAAAAGAGTCCCCGGAGCCTTCCGCTTGGCACTCGCAACACCCATATGGCGACGTGGACGCCTCGATGCGTCGGGAGAAGACGTAAGGATTTCATTGGATGCGACGTTTTGGACGAATTCTGGCGATGCTGGCGGTTGCGCTCGGCACAACGCTGACGGTGGTCGATCTGGCCGAGGCACGTCGGGCCGGAGGAGGCTTGGGCAGCCGGGGTACCCGGACATTTTCCACTCCGCCCGTGACACGCACGGCCCCGACCGGGGCTGATTCCATCAATCGCACGATGACCCCGCGGTCGAATGATCAGATCAACACGCCCTCGAGCCAGCCCGGCCTTGGTCAGAACCGTCCGGCGGCGCAGCGCCCTGGCGGGTTCTTCAGCGGCTTCGGCGGATCGATGCTGGGCGGCCTGATGATGGGCGGTCTCATCGGAATGATGCTTGGCAATGGTCTTGGAGGGGGCGCAGGCTTCCTCGGTCTGATCCTCCAGGTCGCGCTTGTCTTCGGTGCCATCATGCTTGCCATGCGCTTCTTCGGCCGCGGCCGCCAGACGGCTTATGCTGGTCCCGGTGCGTCGGCTCCGATGCCGTCTTCGAATGCCGCGCGTGAGGCCTCTTCCGGTCCCGCATTTCAGATTCCGCGCATCGGCGGCGGGCAGGGCGGTAACTATGCGACAGCACAGAAGGCGTCCGCCGGTCCCGCAGACGAGATCGGCGTGGGGCAGGACGATCTCGATCATTTCGAGACCATGCTGAAGGACGTTCAGGCCGCCTATGGTGCCGAGGACTATTCTGCTCTTCGCCGCCTCACGACGCCGGAAGCCATGTCCTACCTCGCCGAGGAACTCAGCGAAAACGCCACGAGCGGCGTAAAGAATGATGTACGGGACGTGCACCTTGTGCAGGGAGATGTCGCGGAAGCCTGGCGGGAAGGCGATACGGACTATGCGACTGTCGCCATGCGCTATGAGAGCATCGACGTCATGCGCGACCGCAACACCGGTCGCGTGATCAGCGGCGACCCGGACACGCTCACCGAGGCTGTGGAGGTCTGGACCTTCGTTCGCAAACCCGGGGCGGACTGGCAGGTCTCGGCAATCCAGGGCGTAGAGGCCGCGTAGCACCCCGCGCCTGGCGAGAAGCCAACAGCCGGGGCGGGACGCAGGTCTCCGCCCCGGCGAGCAGGCAAAATCAAGACGTTGCGGAACAATTTCCGCCGCCCGCGAAAACGTCTCGCGCGCAACGGGCCGCTGCTGTGCGGCCCGACGCGGCCGTTTGGAGGAATCCACCTCCAAGAGTGTGGCAGCGCGGGGCTGGGTCAGGTGTCCACTGCGGGGGCGGTCGTCGCCACTCCGTCGCTGAAAAGGCGTCCCTTCTCGGCGACGAGGAGGCACGCGAGCACGCAGGTGCCGAAGATGCAGAGGCTCGCCATCACCGGCCTCAGTGTTCCGTCGAAGGTCTGCGCCACCGCCCAGCCGAGAATCGCCCCACCCACGGTCTGGACTGCGCCGAAGACTGCGGACGCGGTTCCCGCGACTTCTCCGAGCGGTTCCATGGCGAGAGCACCCGTGTTCGGGAAACCGAATGCGACCATCGGGGTGACCAGGATGACCATGAGCAGGAACAGCCAGAGCGGCGGTGTCGCAAGTTGGACCATGACAAACCATGCGATGCTCCCCGCGAGAAAGAGCAGCATCGCGCCATGCGAAAGTCGGCGCATTCCGAATTTCGCCACCAGACGTGAATTGACGAAGAACCCGATGATTGCGGCCGCCGGCATCGCAGCAAAGGCAAGCGGGTAATACGGGCCCAGCCCATAGATATCGACGTATACCTGCTGCGACGTATTGATGAGCGCGAGGATGATGCCGAGCAGGAATGCGCCCGATAGCCCATAGCTGAACGCAACCCGGTTGCGGATCACGATTGCGAACCCGTCTGCAACGCTCCTCAAGTCGAGGGGACGGCGGTTCGCGGCCGCGAGGGGTTCGGGCAGCCGGAGGAAGGTCCACACACCGACGATCGCCGCAAGGGCACCCATGGCGATGAAGATGAGTTGCCACGGGCCCGCGAGAAGGATGATCTGCCCGACCCCGGGCATGAGAAGTGGGACGAGCAGGAAAATCGACATGGCGACCGACATGACCTCGGACATCGCGGCACCCTTGTATCGGTCGCGGACAGCCGACAGAATTCCGACGCGGATCGCCGCTGCGGCCACGCCCTGGGCGAAACGAAGCAGGAGCAGCGCCGAGAAGGCCCCGACGGCGGGGGAGGCCAGTGCGCAGGCGATGTAGACGGCGAGGCCGATCAATATCGGCTGACGTCGCCCGAAGCGATCAGACAACGGCCCGAACACCACCTGCGGCAGGCCGAAGCCGATTAGAAACACGGTCAGGACAAGCGAGCGATCATTCGGATCGGCCACCTGGAACGCGGCGCCAATGTCGGGCAGCGCCGGTAACATGATGTCGAGCGCCAGCGCCTCGATAGCCATGAGAGCGGCTACGATTGCGATGAACTCCCTTCGGGGGAGGTTCTCCGACGTCAAGTTTCGCCCCCAACAAACAGCATCGGAAGTATAACCCTCGCGCGCGCTCTGTCGAATCTGTCCGCCGCCGTTGCACTTCCCCAATCCCGTGGCTTGGGCGATCATCGACGGAAAGCTGTACCTGAACAGCGACAGTCGGGGAGTTGCCGAATTCCAGCAGGATGTCGCGACCCATCTCCGCAAGGCGGAAGAGCATTGGAAGGCGTTCCGGCAATAGCTGTCCGCCGCCCAACTTCGGCGAGCGTTGCGGCCGCCGTCGCGGCCGTCAGCGGAGCGGACCGCCGGCTTAGGCTGCCGCCTTCCTGGCGTAAGGGTCGAAGCGGCCGTAGAAGGTTTCTCCCTTGGCGGCCATATCGAGCAGCAGCGGCGTTGGCTTGAAGCGGTCGCCAAATTCGGCAGCAAGCGTCTCGCACAGGTCCACGAAAGCCTTTACGCCCATGCCGTCGATGTATGAGAGCGTGCCGCCGGTGTAGGGGGCGAAACCAAAGCCGAGGATGGAGCCGACGTCGGCCTCGCGCGGATCGGTGACGATGCCTTCCTCCACCGTGCGGGAGGCTTCGAGCGCGATCGTCACCAGCAAGCGGTCCTTCAGCGTGGCGATGTCCACGTTCTCGGGCCGCTGCTGCGGATAGAGGTGCTTCAGACCGCTCCAGAGGCGCTTCTTCGCCGGCTTCGCGGGATAGTCGTAGAAGCCCTTCTGGCTCTTGCGGCCCAGGCGGCCCTCGTTCTCCACCATCTTCGCGACGAGATCCATGTGCCGGGGGTCGACCGACTGAGGGCCGAGATCGGCGATGGATGCCTTGAAGATCTTGTAGGAGAGGTCGACCGCGACCTCGTCATTGAGCGACAGCGGCCCGACCGGCATGCCCGCCATCTTTGCGGCATTCTCGATCATCGCCGCCGGCACGCCTTCGATCAGCATGTCGTAGGCCTCGGCGATATAGCGGAAGACGCAGCGGTTGACATAGAAGCCGCGCGTGTCGTTGACGACGATCGGTGTCTTCCTGATCGCCGCGACATAGTCGAGCGCCACGGCAAGCGCCCTGTCGCCCGTTTCCTTGCCCAGGATCACTTCGGTCAGCATCATCTTCTCGACGGGCGAGAAGAAATGGACGCCAATGAACTGGTCGGGGTGCTTCGAATTCTTTGCGAGCCCGGTGATCGGCAGCGTCGAGGTGTTGGAGGCGAAGATCGCGCCCTCCGGCAGGACCGCCTCAACCTTCTCGGTAACGGCCTTCTTGACGTCACGGTCCTCGAAGACGGCCTCGATGACGAGGTCGGCATCCGATAGGGCCGCGTAGTCGGCGGTCGGGGAGATCAGCGACAGGAGCTTCTCGCCTTCCTCCTTGCTCAGCCGGCCCTTGGAGACGCTGCCGCCGGCAAGACCCTCGCAGACGGACTTGCCCTTGTCGGCCGCCTCCTGGTCGCGGTCGATGAGAACCACCGGGATGCCGGCCGCTGCGGTGACATAGGCGATGGAGGCGCCCATGAAGCCCGCGCCGACGATCCCGACCTTCTTGAACTCGCTCTTCGGTATGCCCGCCGGACGGCGTGCGCCCTTGCCGAGCTCCTGCATCGAGATGAAGAGCGACCGGATCATCGAGAAGGCTTCGGTCGTCTGCAGGATGTAGGTGAAGTAGCGCTGCTCGATCTTCAGGCCCGTATCGAAGGGCACTTGCAGGCCCTCGTAGACGCATTTGAGGATCGCAAGCGCTGCGGGATAGTTGCCCGCGGTTTCACGCCGCAAGATGGCGGGCGCTGCCGGCCAGAGCTGCGCCGATGCTGGCGTCCAGATGCCGCCGCCGGGGACCTTGAAGCCCTTCTCGTCCCATGGGGCGACCGGCTTCAGCCCGTCCTTTATCATCTGCTTGGCTGCCGGAACCAGCTCTTCCGGTGCGACGACCTGATGAACCAGGTTCATCGCCTTGGCGCGCGCGGCGGTGAGTGAGGAGCCTGAAGTCATCATCTGCAGGGCATCCTGCGTATTCGCGAGCCGCGGTACGCGCTGCGTGCCGCCGGCGCCCGGGAAAATGCCGACCTTGACCTCGGGGAGGGCGATCTTCACCGACTTGGCGCTGGAGGCGACCCGGCCGTGGCAGGCAAGCGACAGCTCGAAGGCGCCCCCCATGCACGTACCGTTGATCGCCGACACCCATGGCTTCCCGCAGGTCTCGAGCTTACGGTACAGCGCGCTCATGCGGCCGGTCAGCGCAAAGAGTTTCTCGACCGCATGTGCAGGGTCCTTCGCCTTCTCCTCCTGCTGGAGGGAGAACATCGACTTGATCATCGAAAGGTCGGCGCCGCCGGAAAAGGACGACTTGCCGGAGGTGATGACGACGCCCTTGACGGCGGCGTCTGCCACAGTCTGGTCGATGATCGCCTCGAGTTCGTTCATCACCTCGACGGTGATGACGTTCATCGACTTGTCGGGCATGTCCCAGGTGACGAGCGCGATGCCGTCGGCGTCGGTTTCGATCGTGAAGTTCTTGTAGGTCATTTTCTCTCTCCCGGAACCCGTCAGACGCGTTCGATGATCGTGGCGGTACCCATGCCGGCGCCGATGCACAGTGTCACGAGCGCGGTATTCAGGTCGCGGCGTTCCAGTTCATCGAGCACCGTGCCGAGGATCATCGCGCCGGTGGCGCCCAGCGGATGCCCCATGGCGATCGCCCCGCCATTGACGTTGATCCTGTCGTGCGGGATCTCGAAGGCCTGGCAGTAGCGCAGGACCACGGCGGCGAAGGCTTCGTTCAGCTCGAAAAGATCGATGTCGGAGAGCGTCATGCCGGTGCGCGAAAGTAGCTTCTCGGTCACGTCGACCGGGCCGGTGAGCATGAGAGCCGGATCGGAACCGATGTTCGCGAAGGCCTTGATGCGTGCGCGGGGCTTTCGGCCGATGATCTCGCCTCCCGCCCTGGATCCGAGCAGGACGGCCGCGGAGCCGTCGACGATGCCGGAGGAGTTGCCGGCGTGGTGGACGTAGTTGATTGCCTCGATCTCCGGATGCGCCTGGATCGCGACGGCTTCGAAGCCGCCCATCTCGCCCGGCATCTGGAAGGAGGGGGTGAGGGCGGCCAGTGCCTGCATGTCGGTGCCTGGCCGCATGTGCTCGTCGCGGTCGAGGATCGTCAGCCCGTTGATGTCCTTCACCGGGATCACGGCATTGGCGAAATAGCCTTTGTCCCAGGCATTCGCCGCGCGCTTCTGGCTTTCCACCGCATAGGCGTCGACGTCATCGCGGGAAAACCCGTACTTGGTGGCGATCAGATCGGCCGATACGCCCTGAGGCATGAAATAGGCCGGGAAGTTGACGGACGGATCCATGAACCAGGAGCCGCCGGACATGCCGAGGCCGACGCGCGACATGCTCTCGACCCCGCCGGCGATGACGATGTCGTCCGCCCCTTGCGCGATCTTGGCGGCGCCGAAGTTCACGGCATCCAGGCCGGACGCGCAGAAGCGGGAGATCTGCATGCCGGGCGCGCGCGTCGAGTATCCCGCTTCGAAGGCCGCAGCCTTTGGAATAACCGAGCCTGCGTCCATCACCGGATCGACGCAGCCCATGATGATGTCATCGACCTTCTCCGTATCCAGTCCGCTGCGGTCGCGGATCGCTTCCAGTACCTTGGCGGCCAGGCGGACGGACGGCACCTCGTGCAGTGCGCCATCCTTCTTCCCGCGTCCGCGCGGGGTACGCACGTGGTCGTAGATGAATACGTCGGTCATCGGTATCTTCTCCCTTGGACGCGCATTGGTCAGTTCGCGCCCCATGACTGCAATTTCGGATCGGCGCTCCGTTGGTCTCGTTGCTTTATCCCTGCGGGGAGACGTTCCGAACACGACAAGACGATGCGGCGTAGCTGTTCGTCATGGACAGCTGGCGCGTCATCGAATCCTTCGGGTCACCTTCTCCCCGATCGGGACGGCGAGCAACTTCAAAACGCCTCGGCGGAAAGCGCCATCATCGTCTCCGCGCCGGTTTCGATGCGTGACTTGCGGAGTGCCGTTTCCGGCATGATCCGCTCCATGAAGAATCGGGCGGTGATCAGCTTGTTCCTGAGATAGTCCTCCCGATCGCCTCCGCCCGAGGCAAGGCCCTGGTTGGCGGCCTTTGCGATCTTCGCCCACATGTAACCGAGCACGACGAGACCGAAGAGATGCATGTAGTCTGTGGAGCCTGCTCCGGCGTTGTCGGGCTTGGCCATGGCATGTTGCATGAACCACATGGTGGCCGCCTGCGCATCGTTGAGCCCCTTCTTCAGGTGCTTGGTGAAGAAGGTCATCGTCTCGTCGTTGCGATTGTCCTCGCAGAAATCTCCGATCTCCTTGAAGAGGGCCATGACGGCACGTCCGCCGTTCAGCGCCAGCTTGCGCCCCACCAGGTCGAGCGCCTGGATGCCGTTGGCACCCTCGTAGATCATGGCGATGCGCGAATCGCGCACGTATTGGCTCATCCCGTGCTCTTCGATGTAGCCGTGGCCGCCGAAGACCTGTTGCGCCATGACGGCATGCTCGAAGCCCTTGTCGGTCATCACGCCCTTGAGAATGGGTGTTACGAGACCGAGGACGTCGTCTGCGGTCTGGCGTTCCTGCTCGTCGGCCGAACGGTGGGCGACGTCGGACTTGAGCGCCGTCCACAGCAGGAAGGCCCGTCCCGCTTCGTTGAAGGCGCGGATTGTCATCAGCGTGCGGCGGATATCGGGATGAACGATGATCGGGTCCGCCATCTTGTCCGGCGCCTTCGGTCCCGAAAGCGAACGTCCCTGCATGCGCTCGCGGGCGTAGCTGGCTGCGTTCTGGTAGGCGACCTCGGCGATCGAGACGCCTTGCAGGCCGACACCGAGGCGAGCCTCGTTCATCATGACGAACATGGCGTTGAGGCCCTTGTTCGCCGTGCCGAGCAGGTAGCCGGTCGCGCTGTCGTAGTTCATCACGCAGGTGGCGTTGCCGTGGATGCCCATCTTGTGCTCGATCGCGCCGCAGGAGACGCCGTTGCGCGACCCCGCCGCGCC
The DNA here is from genome assembly GCF_016864555.1 of Sinorhizobium sp. BG8. Taxonomy (NCBI): domain Bacteria; kingdom Pseudomonadati; phylum Pseudomonadota; class Alphaproteobacteria; order Hyphomicrobiales; family Rhizobiaceae; genus Sinorhizobium; species Sinorhizobium sp. BG8. Next base: position 1,269,338 of record NZ_CP044011.1, read on the forward strand.
GCCTTCGTCGACGAGGAACTTGGGCACGATGAAAAGTGAAATCCCCTTGGTCCCCTCCGGCGCTCCCTCGATGCGGGCGAGAACGAGATGGACGATGTTGTCCGTCATGTCATGCTCGCCGGCGGAGATGAAGATCTTCTGGCCCGAGATGCGGTAGCTGCCGTCAGCCTGCGGAACAGCCTTTGTGCGCAGCAGCCCCAGGTCGGTGCCGCAATGCGGCTCGGTCAGGTTCATCGTGCCGGACCAGCTGCCGTCGACCATCTTCGGCAGGTAGGTCTGCTTCTGCTCTTCGGTCCCGTGCGCGAGGATCGCGGCGATCGCACCCTGTGTGAGGCCGGGATACATCATCAGCGACATGTTGGCGGCCGAGGTATAGTCCCCAACGGCGGCATGCAGCGTGTAGGGAAGACCCTGTCCGCCGAATTCTTCCGGCACCGCGAGCCCGATCCATCCGCCTTCGCAATAGGCCTTGTAGGCCTCCTTGAACCCGCGGGGCGTCGTGACGGTGGCATCCTCGTTGCGCACGCATCCGTCCCGGTCTCCGCTATGGTTGAGAGGGAAGAGCACTTCCTCCGCCATTTTGGCTGCTTCGACGAGGATCGCCTCGATCGTGTCGGGCGTTGCGTCGGAAAAACCCGGAAGATTGTTGTACTTCTCGATGCCGAGGACATCGTTCAGGATGAAAAGCGTGTCGTTCACAGGCGCTTTATAGACGGGCATTCCAGGTTCCTCACCAAAGTCCGGACGCAAGTTTCGATTGCGGTTTCGACACTACAAATTATTGACGTGCGCGTAAACGTCAAAAAATCGCGATCGTGAAAATTTCACAGAGGGTGCGCCGGGGAGGCGGTGGGAGGGCTTCATACAATCCTGCCGTGCTCGGCGGCGCAAGCGTGGCGCAATCTTCGACGGGGAATATATGAGCAAATCGTTAAAAAAAGTTTCTCGCAGTTAACCGCTTATTTACCACGTTTCGTGAATTGTGCAGTCAAGGGTACGACGCAGAAACCACAATCGGTCTTTCGCGTTGCGCCCGTCATGCGCGACAGATCCGGGAAGGGCACGACCGACACCGCTGCCCCCTGCCTCGACGCGATAGTCCTGTCTACCGGCTCAGAGAAAGACCATTCCCTTCGAGCCGGGCGAATTTGGGTAACGGTGCCATGCGGGCCAGGGGGGCGACCGCGGTGCAAGGTAACTCAGGAGAGCCGACGGGCTCCCAAGCGAGGCGAAGAAGATGAACGGATCGCGACAGAATCCTCCACGTCCCGTCGAAAGGGCGTCTCTCGATGCACTCAACCGCACGATCGAGGGGCTGGAGGCACGCATCGAGGGTCTGATGGCGAGCGGACGGGAGGCGCGCGCCCTCAATCAGGAGCGCTATGCGCGACCCGAGCAGACCCGCTTCGATCAGCAACGGTCCCAGCCGCTCCGGGAAGATCCGGTCTCCGAAATCGTCCAGCGCCAGCGCGTCCTCGATGCCACTCGCGAACGCACTGCCGCCGCCCGGCTCGAGCGTCGCCAGGCGTTCGAACGTCAGGCGTTGGATCGCCAGGCAATGGAACGCCAGCCGGCAGCGCAGCAGGTCCCGGCTCCGCATGCCTCGATCGCTCCGGGTTACCCGATAGCGGCGGCCCGCCAGGACACGGCGGCCGAGATCGCCGAGGCTCTGGTCAACCTCAGGCAGGAACTCCGGAAGGATATCTCCGACGGCTTCGACCGCGAGATGAGTGCCTTGCGCGCCGAGATCCGCGGCATCAGGCAGGCAGCCGAACGCAGCGTTCCAGCTGAGGACATGCGTGACGACCTGCAGCGCATCGCCCTCTCGATCAACCAGCTTGCCCATCAGTCGGACGCTGCCGGCGCCCGCAATCTGCGCGCCGAATTCGACGAGCTGCGCTCCGTCCTGGACGCGCTCGCCCGCGAGGATTCCATCCGCCGCATGGAGAGCCGCTGGAATGGCGTCGAGTCTCGTATCGCCACTTTCGACCAGACCCGCGACGACGAGCTGGTGGCGCTCGCCTACCGTCTCGACGAGCTGAAGGTTCAGATCAACTCGGCGAGCGCCGTTCCAGCGATTCGCGATCTTGAGTCCAAGGTGAATGCCGTCGCCGATGCCGTCGAAGGGCTCGGCCGCAACCTGCAGCCCGATGATCGCCGGTTCGCCCCCCGCTTCGACACCCTCGACGATCGCCTCGACGAGATCAGCCGCGCCATCGCCGTCAGCGGCCACGCGCAGGCGAAGGCGGCCGATGCCGCGATGGTGCAGCGGTTGGAGCACCGTATCGCCGACCTGTCGGATCAGTTCGACATGGTCGTCCAGCGTCCGGAACCGGAGACGGGGCTCGGCGTGCGCCTGGAAGCGCTTGCAGCCCGGGTAGAGGATCTCGCGAACGAGGAAGCGGCCCTGCGCCTCGAGGAGCGACTGGAGCAGCTGTCTCGCCATCTGGAGCAGGCAACCGCTCCCCTCGCCAGCCCGGAAATAGCCAGCTACCTTTCCGACATTTCACGCAAGATCGATGCCCTCGACCAGGGATCGGTCAACGAGGACCTGGCCACCCGGCTCGACTATCTGGCGCGCCGCATCGAGGGAATGGAAGCGCCGCGTGCAAATCCGTTCGCGGACACGCAGTTCTCCATGCTCGAGGGCCGACTTTCGGCGATCGCCGAGCGCCTGGACGAGGCGAGCGCATCGCCGCGCGACGACGGAGAGGCACTGCGTGGCCTCGAAGCTCAGATCGCCAATCTCTCTGCGCTCATCAGTGCGCCGCAATCCCAGAACGCCGCGGCCCTGCCTTCGGAATTCGAAGACAGGATGGCCAGCCTCGAAGAGTACATGGCGACCAACGACGAATACATCATCGAGGCCGCACGGCATGCGGCCGAAACGGTGATGGAAGCCTACCAGCGGGCCAGCCTGGGCGGGGCCTCGCCGCTTGCATCTGACATGGCCGCCATTTCCGCGCTTGCCGAGGATCTGCGTGCGCTGGAGGACCTGACCCGCTCCAGCGAGGAGCGCACGGCCCGGACCTTCGATGCGCTTCACGACACGCTGGTGCAGATTGCCGGTCGCCTGGAGCAGCTGGATACGGCGCGCCAGCCGCAATTCGGCCTGCGTGAAAGCGCGCCGGCCATGCCGCGGGCGGACGTGCCGCCCATGCGCGAGGAAGCAGTCGCTTTCGGTCAGCGTGAATACCCCGAAGCTTCGGCAAGCCATTCATCCTATGAACAGCCGTCCTGGACCGCCGCAAGCCACAGCGTCGAGGAGGTGCAGGAGTTTGCAGCTGATGCGCCCGCGGAGGTTGAGGCAGCCGAGCTCAGCCTCGCCGAGCCGCGCCAGAAGAAAGCCGCCGTCAAGACCGGCCTGATCGCCGGCATCGCCAAGCGTCTGGTTCCCGGTCGTCGCGAACCCGAAGCCGAACCGGAGCGCACCCAGGTCGTCCCGACGCCGTCCATCGATCCGGTTGACGAGATTGCGCCGGAAGAGGCGAACCAGCTTCTCGAGCCGGGCTCCGGTGCTCCGGATGTCCGCCGGATTCTGGAGCGCGTACGCGCCGGCCAGAACGCCTCTAGCCGTACCGCCACGCAGCCGGGGGATGCCGAAAAAGCCGATTTCATCGCCGCTGCCCGGCGCGCCGCAAAGATGGCAGCCGAGGAAGCCGAAGCCATCCAGCATGTCGCTCCGGAAAAGAAGCCTTCGGGCAAGGACTCGGGCTCGGCGCTCGCACGCCACCGCCGTCCGATCCTCATGGCCGTCGGTGCCGTGTTGCTTGCCGTCATGGCTTATCCGCTGGTGAGCACGCTCGCCAAGGGCGAGAAGGCCCCGCAGCAGGCGATCCTGCAACAGCCGACGGCAACCGGCGACAAGAAGGCGGACGAGCCTGCAGCAGTCTCCGAAAAGCGTCCCGCAGTCACGGAAAAGGCGCAGGCGGACGTCTCGGCCGATGTGCGCATGGCGGCCGCTTCGAAGGCGGACACCTCCGGCAGCAACAGCAATACCATTTCCGGACCAGCGAGCGGCCAGACTGCCGCAGTGGCCGGGACCACCGATGCAGCAAGCGGTGCGGCGCAGATGACCCGTCCGGTCGCAGCGATCGATAGCCAGGCAACGGCAGGCTTCGAGCCGCTCGATAGCGCCGGGTCGGAAGACGTGGGCGCTCCCGCCGACGGTGACAGCGAGACCGCATCCATCGATCCTGCGTCCGCCGCAAAGGCGACCATCGCTATACCTTCGGAAATAGCACCGGCTTCGCTCGCCAAGGCCGCGGGCGAGGGCGACAGTCTTGCGCTCTTCGAGATCGGAGTGCGCTACACGGACGGAAACGGAGTGAAGAGCGACAATACCGAGGCGGCGAAGTGGTACGGCCTTTCGGCCGACCGTGGCTTCGCGCCCGCGCAGTACCGCCTCGCCAACCTTCTGGAAAAGGGCCAGGGCGTCGAGCGCGACCTCGTGAAGGCGCATGCCCTTTACGCGAAGGCCGCCGAGCAGGGCAACGTCAGCGCCATGCACAATCTCGCAGTGCTGCTCGCAAGCGGCGCCGGCAAGGATGCGCCGGACATGTCGGGTGCCGCTAAATGGTTCCAGCAGGCGGCCGAACGGGGCGTACGCGACAGCCAGTTCAATCTCGCGATCCTCTATGCACGCGGCAACGGCGTGACGCAGGATATCGAGGAATCCTACAAATGGTTTGCGGTCGCGGCCCGCGACGGCGACACCGATGCCGCCCAGAAGCGCGACGAAGTGGCCAATGCGATGAAGCCGGAGCAGCTCTCGAGCGCCAAGGCCAAGTTCGACCTGTGGAAGCCGCAGGCCGTGGACGAAAAGGCCAACTCTGTCATGCTTCCCGACGAATGGGTCGGCGCGCCCACCAAGACCGCATCCGTGGATATGAAGAGGGCGATACGCAATATCCAGGCGATCCTCAACAACAACGGTTTCTACGCGGGTACGCCGGACGGAGAAATGGGCAAGCGTACCGTGCTGGCCATCAAGGCTTTCCAGAAGTCCATCGGTCAGCCGGAGACGGGCGAGATCGACGATCAGCTGGTGAGAGAGTTGCTGAAACGCAACAAGTCCGAGGGATGATTGCTGGCTGAAGCGCGCCCGAAGCCGGACATCTTTGGGCCGTTTCTGGTCATGCCAGGAATTCAGCTGTAAAATCAGCGAAATAGGGCATGATGTCGGCTGTACCTGACCTCCAGCCGACCGCTTGGCGCTCCTCATCGGAGTGGCCCGCGACCAGGGCCTCCGGTTGACTCCGTCTTGCCCCGCAGGCATGACGGAACATAGAAAAACCACATGTCGAACCAACATGATACGGGCGAATGCCAACCCGCGTACCGGGATCAGTCAGGTGCTGTTTCCGGCTGGCGGCAGGCATTCGGACGGCGGAGCCTTTTCGGCCCCGGTCGTGCGAACGGGAAAGAGGGCCGCGGCCCGCGGACTGGCTTTCTCCGGCCGCAGCTTGAGCATATCCCGATATCACGGCGTGATACGGAACCACTTCGCGAAATGGGGCGGGCGATGATCCTTTGCGCAATCGCTGTCCGCTTGAACGGCCTATCGGGGTAAAGTTGTGACAGTCTATCTGCCCATTGCAGAGCTATCGGTGAACATCTTCATCATTCTCGGCATGGGCGCGGCCGTAGGCTTTCTCTCGGGCATGTTCGGCGTGGGCGGCGGCTTCCTCATCACGCCACTCCTGATCTTCTACAACATCCCGCCCGTGGTCGCCGTGGCGACCGGAGCGAACCAGGTCGTCGCCTCCTCCATTTCCGGCGCTATCACCCATTTCCGGCGCGGTTCACTCGATATCAAGCTCGGCACCGTGCTTCTGATCGGAGGCCTTTGCGGAGCGACGGTCGGCATATGGCTGTTCTCCCTGCTCAGAAGCGTCGGCCAGCTCGATCTGGTGATCTCGCTCATGTACGTCGTGCTGCTCGGGGTGGTCGGCTGCCTGATGCTGTGGGAAAGCCTCAACGCACTTCGCCGCGCATCCAAGAACCAGCCCGCGACACTGCGCAAGCCCGGCCAGCACAGCTGGGTGCACAGGCTGCCGCTGAAGATGCGGTTCAAGAAGTCGAAGATCTACCTCAGCGTCATTCCCGTGGTGGTGCTCGGCTTCACCATCGGCATCCTCACCTCGGTCATGGGTGTCGGCGGCGGCTTCATCATGGTGCCGGCGATGATCTACCTGCTGCGCATTCCGACGAATGTCGTCGTCGGGACGTCGCTGTTCCAGATCGTCTTCGTTACCGCCTATACGACGATCGTCCAGGCCGCGGCCAACCAGTCGGTCGATATCGTCCTCGCCTTCATCCTGATGGTCGCGGGCGTGATCGGGGCCCAGTACGGCGTCCGCGTCGGTCAGAGGTTGCGCGGCGAACAGCTCCGCGCGCTCCTCGGGCTGCTCGTGCTCGCCGTCGGCATGCGCCTCGCGGTGGATCTGGTCATCACCCCGGAGGATCTCTATTCGGTGGTAAGCGAGAGGATCTACCGATGATCCGGCTCGCCCGCCTCCTGCTGCCGCTTTTCCTTGGGTTGGCTTCGACCGCCTCCGCCCAGGAGGATACGCGCCCCGAATTCACCGAGAGGCTGGAGATCGGGATCTCGACCGATCAGATCTCCATATCGTCCGATTTCCGCGGGGCGGATCTCACCATCTTCGGTGCGATCGAGGGCTATGATCCGAGCCTCCTGGCGCAGGGAAAATACGACATCGTCGTCGCGCTCGAGGGCCCGAAGGACGACGCGACCGTACGCGTCAAGGAGCGCGTGTTCGGGATCTGGGTCAACCGGCGTTCGATGACGTTCGAACTCGTTCCGGAATCCTATTCCCTTTCGAGCACGCGCGACCTCGAAACGATCGCTCCCGCAGCCGAGCTCAACGGCATCGGGGTGGGCATCCAGCACATCAAGCTGGTGCCGACCGGATACATCGGCGATGGCAGCAACCTGACCGAATTTCGCGATGCGTTCCGCCGCCTGAAGGAAAGTGGCGGCTTCTACCAGCGCGATCCGGGCGGCGTGCAGTTCATCAGCGCAAGCCTCTTCAAGGCGACCGTGCGGCTGCCGGCGAACGTGCCGAACGGCACGCATGTGGTCCGCGCCCATCTCTTCCGCGATGGCGTCTTCGTCAGCGAGAAGGCCCTGCCGCTGCAGGTCATGAAGACGGGCGTCGAGCAGATGATCTGGAATGCCGCCTTCAACAATCCCATTCCCTACGGTCTGCTGTCGGTTCTGCTCGCCATTCTCACAGGCTGGATCGCCAGTATCGTCTTCCGCAAGGAATAGGGTGGTCCCTGGCCGTCAGGCCGTTTCGCTGAGCTTGCGCGCCACGACAGCCTCGTAGGCGGCACGCAGTTCCGCAAACACCGAGCGTGCCGGCCGAGGCGCTGCGAGATGAATCGCGCGCAATTCCTCCATGAAGGCGTCCCACATGTCAGTTCCTCCCTCCTCGAGAAGTTGGGCCCGGATGCTGAGTTCCTCGCTGACGTCAAGATATCTGCGGCCCCAGGCGCCCATGTGGGCAAAGAGCGGGACGAGCGAGATCGCCATCTCCGTCAGGCTGTAGAGCGCCTTCTGCTTGTGGCTTGGATCGTCCGCCTTGGTGATCAGCCCCTTTTCGGTCAGGCGCTTCAACCGGTCGGCCAGGATGTTGGAGGCGATGCCTTCCTCCGATTTGGTCAAGAGCTCGCGGAAATGGCGGCGGTTGCCGAACATCATGTCGCGAATGACGATCAGGCTCCAGCGGTCGCCCAGAATTTCCAGCGTCAGATTGATGGGGCAACCCGAGCGGTGCTCGTCCTTCATTGCAGTCTCCAGAGAATCTGCTTGCATTTTGCCATCGGTTTACATAGCTTTCAACTGCTTGCATAATGAAACTGGTTTTCTCGGAGGAGGCAGCGATGAGCAAGGTAATCGTCTGGAACCTGGTGACCCTCGACGGCTATTTCGAGGGCGAGACCAAGTGGGACCTGGGGTTTCACAACTACGCCTGGGGCGAGGATCTCGAGAATCTGAGCAAGGATTTCGGCTCGAGAACCCGGCTGCTGGTCTTTGGCCGCATTACCTACGAAGGCATGAAATCCTACTGGACGACGACCGAGGAGGAAACGGAGGTAAAGGCCTACATGAACGCGCTGCCGAAGCTGGTGGCATCGCGCACGCTGAAAGCCTCTGACTGGAACAATACGCGGATGACCGACGATGTCGTCGGCGAATTGAGGCGCCTTAAAGCTGAGCCGGGCAAGGACATCTATATCTTCGGAAGCGCCGAACTCACCCGGACCCTTTTGAAGGAGGGCCTCGTCGACGAGTTGATGATCGGTGTCGTGCCGGTGCTCCTCGGAAAGGGAACGCACTTTTTCAAGGAGGGCGGCGTTGAAAGGCGTTTCAGTCTGGTCGAGGCCCGGCCGCTGAAAAACGGTACCGTGATCCTGCGCTACCAGCCGCTCGCTGCGTGACTGGCTTGCTGCTCTACCCCATCAGATTGGCGAACCGTACGGAATAGATGCGGTCGCGCCCGAGCAGGTGGGCGATGAGGTTCGTCCGGTCGAAGAGCCCGGCCATCGCGCGGTGCCGGAGGTCGAGACCTCCGGTCATGACCCCGAAGGCCGGCATCAGCAAGCGCCTGCCATCGGTCGCGAAGCACGGGCGGCGCACCGATTTCTCACGCCGTTTGACGGTCGCGGACGGGTGGAGATGCCCAGCGATCTCGCCGCGGGCAGCACCCGCCTGCGGCTCGTGGCGGAAGGAAAGCCCGGCGAAACACAGTTCGTCCGCTGACTGGCCCGGAAGGTCGGTCGTCCCTTCCGGGTCGTGGTTGCCGTTGATCCAGATCCAGTCTCGCCCGCGGGCAATCGATTCGATCCGGTGGCGATAGATCGCCGGCAGCTGGGCCGAGCCGACGCGGTCATGAAAATTGTCGCCCAGGCTGACGACGATCTTCGGGTCGTGCCGAAGCACGACCGCTTCCAGTATCTTCAGGGTCGCCAGCGTGTCGTAGGGTGGCAGGAGCATGCCGCGGCGCGCAAATGCGGCACCCTTTTCGAGATGCAGGTCGGAAACGACAAGAAGCCGTGTCTCCGGCAGGTAGAGCGCGCCGAACGGATCGCAGATCGCCTCGACGCCGGCGATGACGGTGCGGGCGGTCAGCGCACCAAAGTCCTGTATGTCCGTCGATGCCAGTGCCAGCCTGTTCATTGCCACTCAAATACTCTCGTCAAACCACCTGATCACCCATCGCTTCGGCGATCAGGTCCTCTGCGGCTTCCGCCAGCACCGCATCCTGTGCCTCGCCTACGATCGGCTCCCGGCCGATCTCCAGCATGATCGGTACGGCGAGCGGCGAGATACGGTCCAGGGCCAGGTGCGTGATGTGACCCTTGATTCGCTGAAGCATAGACCCGAGGCGTTGAATGTCCAAAAGGCCGGACGATGCGTCGTTGCGGGTCGCTTCGAGCAGGATGTGATCCGGCTCATGGGTGCGAAGTACGTCATAAATGAGATCGGCCGATACGGTCACCTGACGCCCGGTCTTCTCCTTGCCGGGGTGCCGCTGTTCGATAAGTCCGGCAATCACCGCGCAATTGCGGAAAGTCCGTTTCAGCATCCACGATTCATCGAGCCAGGCCTCCAGATCGTCGCCCAGCATGTCCTCGTCAAAGAGTGCAGCGAGCGAGGGTCGTCTCGCGCTGAACGCGGCTCCGAGGTCATCGAGTGCCCAGATGGCGAGCGAATAGTCCGTCGCCACGAATCCAGAAGGCTTGAGACCCGCCCGTTCGAGCCGTCGTGTCAGCAGCATCCCTAGCGTTTGATGGGCGAGGCGTCCCTCGAAGGCGTAGGCGACCATGTAGTGCCGGTTGCCCCGCGGGAAGGTCTCGATCATGAGCTCGTCGCGCTTAGGAAGCGCGGATACGTCGCGCTGGATACTCAGCCAGTCCCGGACCTGCTCCGGGAGCGCGCCCCAGCGGTCACGATCGGAAAGCATGAGCCGAACCTGTTCTGCCAGATAGGTCGAGAGCGGAAACTTGCCGCCCGCATAGGCCGGGACCTTCGGGTCGAGCGAGAAGGCCTGGGAGACGAGACACTCGTTCTCGCGGATGCCCTCGAAGCGCAGTACCTTCCCGGAAAACAGGAAGGTGTCGCCCGGCGCCAGCATCTCGAGGAAGTACTCCTCCACCTTGCCGAGGGGCGCGCCGCCGCGCCCGACGGAGCCGCGTGCGTTGCGCTTCACCATGCGCACGTTGAGCATGGGCATCTCGACGATTGTCCCGAGATTGAGGCGATATTGCTGCGCGACCTGCGGGTTTGAGACACGCCACAACCCGTCCGCGGTATGGCGGATCCGGGCATAGCGCTCGTAGGTCTTCAGAGCGTAGCCACCGGTCGCGACGAACTCGACGATGCGGTGGAATTTGTCCCGCGAAAGATACGCATAGGGTGCCGCCGAGATGACTTCCGCATGAAGTGCGTCCTCGTCGAAGGGGGCGGCGCAAGCCATGCCGAGCACATGCTGGGCGAGCACGTCGAGTGCGCCGTCGCCGGTCGGTGGTGTATCCTGTGCGCCGACGTAGTTCGCATCCAGCGCCGCCTGGCATTCGAGCACCTCGAAGCGATTGGCCGGAACGAGGATTGCCCGGCTGGGCTCGTCCATCCGGTGGTTTGCCCTGCCGATGCGCTGCGCGAGCCGGCTCGCCCCCTTCGGGGCCCCGACATGGACGACGAGATCGACGTCGCCCCAGTCGATGCCGAGGTCGAGCGTCGAGGTGGCGACGACCGCTCGCAGACGGTTTTCGGCCATGGCAGCTTCCACACGCCGCCGCTGGGCGACGTCGAGCGAGCCATGGTGAAGGGCGATGGGAAGCGTTTCCTCATTGATATTCCACAGTTCCTGGAAAAGCAGCTCCGCCTGGCTCCTCGTATTGACGAAGAGGAGGGTCGTGCCGTGCTCGCGTATCGCGTCGTAGACCTCGGCCATCGCATAGCGTGCGGAATGACCCGACCACGGGACGCGCTGCTCGCTCTTGAGGATGGTGATGATCGGCCGCGCACCCGCCGGCGCCGTGACGAGGCCCGCATGGTTGTCCCCGCCGTCCTGCTGGCCGACGAGCCAACGGCGCAGATCCACCGGCTCGGCGACTGTCGCGGAGAGCCCGATCGTTCTTAGATCCGGTGCAAGCCTGCGCAGGCGCGCAAGTCCGAGCGAAAGGAGGTGACCGCGCTTGGACGTGACCAGCGAGTGGAGCTCGTCGAACACCACGAATTTCAAATCCTTGAAGAAGCGTGGCGCCTCGCCGTTCGCGAGCAGCAGGGCCAGTTGTTCCGGAGTCGTCAGCAGGATGTCGGGCGGGTTGAGCCGCTGGCGCTGCCGTTTCGATTGTGGCGTGTCGCCCGTCCGGGTCTCGATCGAAACCGGCAGGTTCATGTCCTCGACGGGCTTGGTCAGGTTGCGCTCGATATCGACGGCGAGCGCCTTCAGCGGAGAGATGTAGAGCGTGTGGATGCCGGTGAAACCCGATCCAGGCGGCACCCTGCCGCGGGCGTACAGATCAGTGAGCGATGGCAGGAAGCCTGCGAGCGTCTTGCCGGCGCCGGTCGGAGCGATCAGCAGCAGACTTTCGCCGGCCCGGGCCCGGTCGAGCAGTTCGAGCTGGTGGGCGCGGGGACGCCAGCCCTTGGACGCGAACCAGTCTGCGAAGGGTTTCGGAAGGCTTTCGAGCCCGGACGCGAAGGAAACGATCGTGGCCACCCGGGTGAAGCTAGAGAAAAATCAGGGAAAGAAAAGGCCGGCCTCGGGAGGTCCGTGTCGGCGGAAGTGCGCTCCTCGCCTCTCGGTACATCCCGGCCGCCGGCAACCGCTCACATCGCCACGTAGCGGTCCGATCGGTGATTGATGGTCAGGAAGATGTTGAGGATCAGCGCCCCGATCACCGAGCACAGCACCATGAAGGGAGCGGCGACCGCGAAGGCAGCGGCAAGCACGAAGACGTCGAAGGAAAGCTGCACCAGTCCCGCCCGCCCGCCGAAGCGATCCTGCAGGTAGACGGCCAGGATGCCGAGGCCGCCGAGGCTCGCCCTGTGGCGGTAGAGCGCGAGCAGTCCGTATCCGAGCAGAATTCCCGCAAGGACGGCCGTCCAGATCGGATTGAGGCTCTCGATTTCGAGAAAGCGGGGCTGGATCTCGGTGATCAGCGAAGTGAGCCCTACGGCGATAAAGGTCTTGATGGTGAAGCCGATGCCGAGCCGGGAAAGCGACAGTGCATAGAAGGGGAGATTTATGACGGTATAGTAGAGCCCGAAGCTGTGACCGGTCAGATAGTGCAGTACGAAGGCGAGGCCCGCGACGCCGCTTGCGACCAGACCGGCGCTGCCCAGCAGGGAAAGTCCGAGCGCCGCGACCATGCTCCCCGTGAAGATCCCCTGTGCGTCCTCAAGCGGCGAATGGCGCGTCGGCACCGGATTCCAGAAGCCAAATCGCCGCCTGTCGCTGCTCATCCGTAGTGCTCCCCGTAATGATGCATTGCAGCATTGCAGGCATGCCACCTGCGGGCAAGCGCCTATGCGTTCGCCCGCGCGAGGAAAAGCAGGCCATGCACAGCTTCGCCTGCGTCCATCCGGATGACCGTCCGCTCCGCGGCCAGCATGGAGAATCCGGCTTTCAGCGCGCATTGCCGTACGAAGGCCTCGGTATGCGCATAGCGCAGGGATGGCCTGATGACGTAGCCGTCGCCGCTATCCGTCCCGCCGTCTTCGACCGAGAAGGCGAAGAGACCGCCGCCGCAAAGGGCATGCGCGGCAATGGCGAAGGCCGGAGAGAGATCGCCGAGATACATCAGCACGTCGGCGGCGCTGACGATATCGGCGCGGTGCTCCGGCCGCCCCTCGCCGAACACACCGCAAGCCTCGGGCGAAAGCAGGAGGTCCGCCTGCCCAAGGTGGCCGTAGACGCCCTTTTGCGCGGCCTTGGCCAGCATGTTGGCGGAAAGGTCGAAACCTTCGAGATATGCGGCGTGATCACGAAATCGCTCGCCGAAAAGACCCGTGCCGCAGCCGATGTCGATCAGCCGTTCGTAGCGTGGCTTGCCGTCAGCCCGCTCGATGACGAGCCGCGCGAGCTTTTCCGGTACGCTATAGGCGAGCTTCTCGACGAGAGCCTCGTCGAAACGCTCGGCGTAGTCGTCGAAGAGCCGTTCGACATAGCGGCTGGAAGGTTGGTCGGGAACGGATGCCTGCCCGAGAACCGCGAGCTTCAGCCGCGCACCGAAGAGATCGCCCGGATCGAGCACAAGAACTTTGGAAAGTGCGGCCGCCGCTGCCTCTTTGCGGCCCGATTTCTCGGCATATTCCGCCAGCAGGAACCATCCCGCGGCCCAGCCCGGGGCCTGTTCGAGCGCCTGCTCCATCAATTCGGCCGCCTCGACATACTCGCCACCCTCGGCGAGCATGTGGGCATAGTCTGCGCGCCGGTCCGCGATCAGGTCACCGGAGGAAAGCTGGGTCGAGGTCATGGTTACCGCCGGCGTCAGGAAGAATGGCGATGCTTCTTGGCGACGACGAGCCAAAAGGCAAGCGAAAACTGGCGATACGCTGACGCTTGCGGCATGCACGCGCGGCGTTTATCTGAGTGAAGACGAAACAACAGGAGAATCAGGATGTCGGAAGGCTTCAACCGGTTTCTCGGCGATAGCCCACTGCGGGTCCTTGTCAAGCTCGTGATCCTCTCGATCGCGGCTGGCTTCCTGATGTCGGTCTTCGGCCTCTATCCCGACGACATCATCCTGGCGGTACGCAACTTCGTGGTCGATCTCTGGAACACCGGCTTCGCCGCGCTCGGTCGCGTGGGCGACTACCTGGTGCTTGGCGCCGTGATCGTCATTCCTGTCTTCATCCTCATCCGTATCCTGAGCTTCCGACGCTGAATATGAAATCCGCTCTCATTGAACCAATGGGCCGAAGGGCCGTTCTGCTGGCAGGTGCGACGGGCCTTGCCGCTCTTGCAACCGGCTGTTCGACCGTCGAGGACCTGAAGCCTTCTTCCGGCAACGGTAGCGACGAAACCGACGCGACGCTCGGGATGATCAACAAGCTGCGAACCGACCGCGGACTGCCGCAGCTCGCGCGCGATCCCGCTGCCGCCAATGCCGCGATGGATCAGGCCGCACGCATGGCTAAGGCCGGCAAGATGGAACACAACATCGGGCTGGGCGCGAATTTCCTGAAGCGGATGAAGGGCATGGAGGTCGCATTGCCGGCCGCCGAAAACATTGCCGAGGGGCAGGAGACGGCCGAAAGGGCTTTCGATGCCTGGTACAATTCGCCCAAGCATCTGACCAACATGCTAGGGTCGAGCTATCGCGGCCTTGGCGTGGCGATGGTGACGAATCCGGCTTCCGGCAACAGGCCCTATTGGTCCATGGTGCTGTCGAGCTGACCTCATTCCCGCGGAAACGGGAATGCCTCGCGCGGGGAAGAGTGTGTATGGACCAGGCCACTAGAACGGACCGAAACAGAGCCGGCGCCTTCGAGGTGACGCACCGTCTCGTCCTTTCGATCGCCATTCCGATGACACTCGGTTTCCTGACGACGCCTCTGCTGGGCCTCACAGATACGGCCGTGGCGGGTCGGCTCGGTTCCGCCGATGCGCTCGCGGGCCTGGCGGTCGGTGCCGTTCTCTTCGACCTCATACTCGGAAGCTTCAATTTCCTGCGGGCCTCGACGACCGGGCTTGTCGCCCAGTCTTTCGGACGCGGCGATCGCGCCGAGGAGTATGCGGTTCTGTGGCGATCGCTTGCGATCGCGATTGCCTGCGGTCTGGTGATCGCGCTGGCCGCGCCGCTCCTGCTTGCCGCCGGGCTCGCGCTGATGTCACCGCCGGCCAGCGTTGGCGCGGTGACTTCAGAGTATTTCTCGATCCGCATCCTCGCAGCGCCGATGGCGCTTTCGAACTATGCCCTGCTCGGCTTCGTGCTTGGACGCGGGCAGGGTGTGACCGGCCTTTTCCTGCAGGCGATCATCAATGGCGTCAACATCGTGCTTTCAATCCTGCTCGGGCTCGGGTTGGGCTGGGGAGTGGCGGGCATCGCCTGGGGTACGGTCGCGGGGGAAGCGGCGGGAACGATCTTCGGTCTCTGTCTTGTCGTCATGCGTGCACGCGGAGCCTCGAGGCCGAGCTTTGCCCATGTCTTCGCGCTCGAGCGTCTGAAGGCGCTCTTCTCCCTCAACCGTGACATCATGATCCGCACCTTCGTGCTGCTGGCGGCCTTTACCCTGATGACGCGGATCGGTACATCCTTCGGACCGGTTGCTCTCGCCGCCAACGCGGTGCTGATGAACATCTTCCTTGTTGCCGGATACTACCTCGACGGGCTTGCCAATGCTGCAGAACAGCTCGTCGGCAGGGCCTTCGGTGCTGCCTGGCGCCCGGCCTTCGACCGCGCCGTCAAGCTTACCTTCCTTTGGTCCATCGGCCTTGGCGCCCTGACCACCCTACTTTTCCTCGTCTTCGGGGAAACCGTCATCGGCTGGCTGACGACCACACAATCGGTCCGCGACGAGGCCGCAATCTACCTGCCCTGGGCGGCGCTGACCGCCACGACCGGCGCGCTTGCCTTCCAGATGGACGGCGTGTTCATCGGCGCAACCTGGTCAAGCGCGATGCGCAACATGATGCTCGCCGCATTCGCCGGCTATCTCGCGGCCCTTGCCATCTTCGTGCCGCTTCTCGGCAACCACGGCCTGTGGCTGTCGCTGAATGTCTTTCTGGCCCTGCGCGGGCTGTTCCTCGCCTCCCGCGTGCGCGTCCTTGCGGCGCGGGTATTTTCCTGAAATCCCGTAGGGGTTCCCGCCTTCCGGGCGGGTGATTCAGAGAAGCCGGCTTGCCCAGGCCTCCACGCGGCTGTCGCGGATATCGCGGATCGAGCCGAGCCTCTCGCGGTCGCAGATCCGGGAAAGCCCCTTGACGATCGCCGATGGCAGGCCCGGACCGGCATAGACCATGCATGAGTAGAGCTGAACTAGGTCGGCGCCCGCACGGATCTTTTCCGCTGCAGTCTCCGCCGAGTTGACGCCGCCGACACCGATGATCGGCATGTCCCTGCCGACGCGGCGGCGCATCTTGGCGAGCACCGTGGTGGACTTGTCGAAGAGCGGCTTGCCGGAGAGCCCGCCGGCCTCGCTGGCATGGGTGCGGTCCGTGAGGCCATCGCGCGAAAGCGTCGTGTTCGAAACGATCAACCCGTCCAGGTCATGCGCGAGCGCCTCGGCCGCGATATCGTCCAGCCCTTCCTCCGGGAGGTCGGGCGCGATCTTCAGGAACACCGGCACCCGCGTTCCGGTCTGTTCGGCGAGTTCGTCGCGGCAGGAAAGCGTTGCCGACAGGAGTGCTGCAAGGCTTTCGCGCGCCTGCAGGTCGCGAAGACCTGGCGTATTCGGCGAGGAGATGTTGACGGTGAAGTAGCGGGCGACGTCGTAGAAGGTTCGGACGCCGGCGACGTAGTCGGCGATACGGTCGGCGCTGTCCTTGTTCGCGCCGATGTTGACGCCGATCAGGGCATCTGCCGAGCAGGCCCTGAGACGGCGAAGCGCGGCCGCATGACCCTCGTTGTTGAAGCCGAGGCGATTGATGACGGCCTCGTCCGCAGTAAGGCGGAAAATCCGCGGTTTGGGATTGCCCGGCTGCGGCTTGGGCGTGACGGTGCCGATCTCGGTGAAACCGAAGCCGAGGCGAAGCAGCGCTTCCGGCACTTCGGCATTCTTGTCGTAGCCCGCGGCCATGCCGAGGGGATTGGTAAAGCGAAGTCCCGCCACCGTTTGCGCGAGGCGCGGATCGGCAGACGCGGCGCAGGCGGGAACGAGCCCGCTCTTCAGCGCTGCAATCGAAAAGCCGTGCGCCGCTTCAGGGTCGAAGAGGAAAAGCCCCTTGCGGGCGATATCGGAGAGCGCGGAAATCATGCCTCGAGCTCCGGAAAGACGTGCGCGCCATCAGCACCGAGCGGCAGCGGCTTTTCCCAGATGACGGCGGAAACCGCCAGGGGGGCGTAAAGATGCGGAAACAGGTCGCCGCCGCGCGAGGCTTCGAAGAGCAGCTTTTCGCCGAGTGAGTCCGCGTCCACGGCGACGAGCAGGAGGTCCGTCTGGCCTCCGAAATGCCGGGCCGCAGTTTCCTTGACCTGGTTCGCGGTGGAAAAGTGGATGTAGCCGTCTGCGAGGTCCACGGGAGCGCCCTCGAACACACCGCTCTCACGCGCGCTGCGCCACAGACTTGCCGGAACAATCTTGTAAACTATTCTTGTCATAGCGCCTGTTCCTCGTCCGCCTGCGTTAGTGTCGTTCCGGTACGAGTAGCGCTTGCAACAATGCGGACGAATTGTCCACGGCGGAACCGTATCGTCGCTCTTTTTCCGGAGGAAACCACATGAAAAACCTGGCATTGCTCGCCCTGCCACTTCTCCTGTCGGCCTCCGGGGCGGCGGCGGAAGGCGAGGGGCGCTATCAGATGGAGCGGACCGACAGCGGCTTCGTCCGCCTCGATACGGTGACGGGCGAGGTTTCCCTGTGCAAGGAGAGCAACGGCCAGATGGCCTGCCGCATGGCCGCGGACGAGAGAGAGGCCTTCGAACAGGAGCTGGACCTGCTCAGCAAGCGCGTCGAAACCTTGGAAAAGCAGGCCAACTCCGGTGTTACCGGTGTCAAACCGCAGTTGCCGACCGATGAGGAGATTGACCGCACCATGAGTGTCATGGAAAGAATGATGCAGCGGTTCATGGGTATCGTCAAAGACCTCGAAGGCGGCTCGGAGGAGCCCGGTTCCGGCGATGAGATCGTGCCGCAGAAGACCTGAGCGGGGGGTGGTCGCGTATCGCTCGGGGAAAAGCGGGCCAATGAGCCCGTGGTTTGCCGTATGAAAGCTCTTGGGAGGGAGCCTCATGACATCAGACATGACCATCATCATTGCGGACGATCATCCCCTTTTCCGGGGTGCGCTGCGCCAGGCAGTGCTCGGCATGGAGGGCGATCCGGCCATCGTCGAGGCAGGTGATTTCGAATCCGCGCGCACTGCGGCCGCCGCCAATCCGGATGCCGATCTGCTTCTTCTCGATATCTCCATGCCCGGGGCGAGCGGCCTTTCGGGACTGATCTCGCTTCGCGCGGAATTCCAGGGGCTTCCCGTGGTGATCGTCTCAGCCAGCGATGATGGTGCGACGATCCGGCGGGCAATCGATCTCGGCGCGTCGGGCTTCATCTCGAAATCAGCCACCATTGACGGCATTCGCGAAGCGATATCCGCCGTGCTTGCCGGCGGCATCTACACGCCGGATGGTTATGAGCGCGGAATGGAGCAGGACGCGGAGATCGCCGATCTCATCAACCGCTTGCGGACGCTTACGCCGCAGCAGTCGCGCGTGCTCGGCATGCTCGCGGAAGGTCTTCTGAACAAGCAGATCGCCTACGAACTCGGCGTGTCCGAGGCAACGATCAAGGCGCATGTCTCGGCAATCTTGCTCAAGCTGAACGTCGACAGCCGCACGCAGGCGGTCATCCAGCTTGCTCGCATCGGATCTGCGCAGGCCGCCGCCTGATCTCTATTCGGCTGCTGCCCGGGCAACGTTCGGGAGCTGCGTCAGCCAGGCCCGCATCGAGGCAGGGCGCACGGGCTTGTTCTGGATCAGAATTCCAAGTTTCTCCGCTTCTGCCCTGACTTCAGGCGTGCGGTCGGCTGTCACGAGCAAGGCCGGAATTCGGGCGTTGCACGCCGTGCGGAGCCTGTCGATCGCCTCGATGCCGGTTCCGTCGTTGAGGTGATAGTCGGCGATGATGGCGTCGGGTGTCCGCAATCCTTCCGCTACAAGTGCGTCCACCGCTGCGTTTGATTCTGCCTGCAACGGCTCGCAGCCCCAGCCGGACAGGAGCAGGCACATGCCGTCCAGGATGCGGGGCTCGTTGTCGATGCACAGAACCCTGAGGCCGCGCAGCGGTTCGTCCGTTGTCGGAGCGGACGCCCGCACGCTCGGGGCATGCGGCTTGGCCGCGGCCTCGATGGGAACGCGCACCTTGAAACTCGTGCCCCTGCCTTGCGTCGATTGCAGGTCCACGGGGTGGCCGAGAACTCGGGAGATGCGGTCGACAATCGACAGGCCCAGTCCGAGGCCGGGGGCTGTGCGGGCCCCCTCGTCCAGTCGTGCGAACTCCTTGAAGACGGTGCGGAACTTGGAGGAGGGAATGCCGATGCCGGAATCGGCGATCTGGATGTAGGCGTGGCTGCCCTGGCGCCGGACGCCGACGAGCACCTTGCCGCTGCGCGTGTATTTGATGGCATTGGAGACGAGGTTCTGCACGAGGCGGCGCAAGAGATTGGGGTCGGTGCGCACCGAGAGCGAGGTCGGCATGACCTTCAGCTGCAGGTTCTTGGCGCGTGCCATCGGCGCGAAGTCCGTCTCGATGCGCCTGAGGAGATCGTTGAGCGGCACCGTTTGAAGACGCGGCTTCATCGCGCCCGTGTCGAGCCTCGAAATGTCCAGCACCGCGCCGAGGATGGTTTCCACCGATTCCAGCGACGAATCGATGTGATGAACGAGGAGCCGGTCATCGGACTCGCCGAGCCGTTCGACGAGCGACGACGAATAAAGCCGCGCCGCGTTCAGCGGCTGGAGAATGTCGTGGCCGGCAGCGGCGAAGAAGCGTGTCTTGCCGATATTGGCCTCCTCGGCGGCGGCGCGCGCTTCGGCAAGCGCGGTGTTGACCAGTGTCAGTTCCGCGGTGCGCTCAGCCACGCGCTGTTCCAGCGTCTCGTTCACTCGTTTGAGCGCGCGATCTGCTTCAACCCGTTCCGTGATGTCGGTGTAGGTCGTCACGAAGCCCTTGTCCGGCATGGCGTTCGCGCGCACTTCGAGGATGCGCTCACCCCCCGACAGGACGAGCGCGAAGGGCAGATCGAAGGTCATGAACTTGGTGGTGACGGCTTCGACGTCATCCTCGGCGAGGTCACCGCGTTCGGCAAGCATGGCAACGATCCGGGAAAGCGGAAATCCGACCTGCCCGACCGCCTCCGGAAGGTCCAGCAACTGCCGGAAGCGCCGGTTCCAGACGGTCAGGTTGGCCTCGCGGTCGAAGACGGCGATCCCCTGGTCCATCTGGTTCAACGCCGTCTGCAACATGTCCTGATTGTATTGAAGCGCTTCGCTTGCCTGGTCGAGCAGCCATTCGGTGTCCGAAGGCGTGTCGTCGATCCGTTGCAGGACGAGGGACAGGACGAGGCGCGCGGACGACGAGCCGATCGCACTGCCGAGTAGCTGCTCGGAGAAATAGACGAGCGCCATGTCTGCGGGCGCATTGTCCTCCAGCCAGCGTCCGGCCTGCTGTTCGTAGCTGTGGAACGAGCGCTGCATGCGCTCCTCGCCGAGGTACTTTCCGATCGTGGTCTTGAGGTCCTTGACCGTCACCTTGGTCCGACGTCCGCGGAAGGCACGCTCCAGCCGGGGCCTGGATCGGATGAACACGCCGGCCTGAAGCCGTTCCAGCGTCGTCGGGTTGCGGGTGAGCGAACCGACGACATAGGCGCCGATGTTGATCATCATCGCCAGCAGCGTGGCATTGACGAGCGGGTCTGCATTCTCGCCCGTGAAGATGGTCGATCCCGGAAAGAGGAAGCCGAGTACGGTTTCTGCGACCACCGCGTTGTCCGCGACCCCGAGGCTGGGAAGAAACAGCAGGTAAGCCCAAACCACGAGGCCGGAGAGCATGCCGGCCATGGCGCCGCGTGCATTCGCCTGGCGCCAGACGAGGCCGCCGAACATGGCCGGCGCGATCTGGGCGATAGCAGCAAAGGCGAGCAGGCCGATGGAGGCAAGCCCGGCATTCGCTGTCGCCGCGCGATAGTACGCATATCCGACCAGGAGCACGAAGAAGATCGCGAGCCGGCGGATGCGCAGCAGCATGCGCGAGAGGTCTTCCTGCTCTCGTCCGCCGCCAATGAGGCTGCGCCTCAGCACGACCGGGATGACGATATCGTTCGAGACCATGATCGAGAGCGCCACCGATGCGACGATGACCATGGCGGTCGCGGCCGAAAAGCCGCCGATGAAGGCGACGAGCGCAAGCATCGACTGTCCGCCTGCATGCGGCAAGGCAAGAACGTAGAGGTCGGGATTGCCTGTGCCGTCGAATGTCAGGACACCGCCGACGGCGATCGGCAGCACGAAGAGATTGATGGCGACGAGATAGAGCGGCAGCAGCACGCCCGCCATCCGCAGTTCCTGTTCCGTACGGTTTTCTACCACGGCGACGTGGAACTGGCGCGGCAGCATGATGATCGCGAAGGAGGAAAGGACGATCAGCAGGATCCAGCGGGCAATCGGCGTCTCGTGCTCGAGGGCCGACATCACCCGTTGGCTTGCGGCGGCCTTTTGCCAGAGGTCACCGAGGCCGTCATACATGAAGTAGACGACGTAGAAGCCGATGGTGGCGAAAGCGAGCAGCTTGACCAGCGATTCCATGGAGATCGCGAGGATCAGCCCGTCCTGGTGCTCCGTCGCGTCGGTGTGGCGCGTGCCGAACACGATGGCAAAGCAGGCAAGCACCAGGGTGACGACAAGTGGAAGATCGATGAGGCCGCCCGAAGCGGCAATGCCGTAGCCGGACGTGTCCACCAGGACGCTGACCGAACTGGAGACCGCCTTTAGCTGCAGGGCGATGTAGGGCACGGCTCCTATCAGCGAGATCAGCGCGACGATCGCCGCGACACCTGGATTCTTGCCGTAGCGCGCCGCCACGAAGTCGGCGATGGAGGTAAGGCGCTCGGATTTCGCCAGCGCCACGATGCGCCTGATCAGCGGCATCCCGAGCGTGAACATCAGGATCGGACCGATGTAGATCCCTGCGAATTCGAGGCCATGCGTCGTCGCAAGCCCGACGCCGCCGAAATAGGTCCAGGATGTGCAGTAGATTGCCAGGCTCAGCGCATAGACGAGCGGCCTCCCGCGAGGGCCGACGCTCGCGGTTCTTGACTTCCTGTCGCCATAGCTTGCCACCGCGAAGAGCAGCAGCAGATAGGCGAGGGCCGAGACGACGGTAGTCCAACCCGGCAGCATGCGTCCTCCTCTGCACGATCCGGCGTGCCGGACGGAGGGACACAATAGGCCATTCCCGAAAGCAAGGAAATCGCAGGCGTCTTAGCCTTAGGTCTTGGTTGCCGGACTTCCTTTTCGCATCTGCGTCTTGCGCGGGAGGCCGCCAAATCGATGCACGCTGAAGCTTCCATCAAACCGGCTTCTGGACTAGGTTGCTTCGAATGGAAGCAAGAGGAGATGTTTATGCTCAATGAATTCAAAGCATTTATCGCCCGTGGCAATGTCATGGATCTTGCCGTCGGCGTGATCATCGGTGCGGCCTTCAGCAGGATCGTCGATTCCGTGGTCAACGATCTTGTCATGCCGATCGTGGGCGCTCTCACCGGTGGCGGCTTCGATTTCTCCAACTACTTCCTCCCGCTTTCGAGCAACGTCACCGCCCCGTCGCTCGCGGCCGCGCGCGAGCAGGGCGCGGTCTTCGCCTACGGCAATTTCATCACCGTCCTCATCAATTTCCTGATCCTCGCCTGGATCATCTTCCTGATGATCAAGGGCGTGAACCGCCTTCGCGCAAGCGTCGAGAAGCAGAAGGCGGAAGAAGCGGCTCCGCCTCCGGCCGACGTACAGCTGCTGACGGAAATCCGTGATCTCCTGAAGACCAGACCGGCGGTCTGACTGGACGTTTCGCGGGCGCTGGTTGAGGCAGACGGTGCCCGCGATCGCAAATTTCATCACCGGAATAGATCGGATCGTCAGATAAACTGGCGTGAACCCATCGACGAATGAGGTTATGAGAGACCCGTCCGTTGCAATCCAATTCCGGAGAACCGCCAGCATGAACATCGCAGCCAGCCTCAGCCCGCGTTCGCTGGAAGCTCCGGAAAGTGGAATCGTCGAACTCGTCAACTACGCGCGCGGGCGGGACAACCTGATACCGCTGTGGGTCGGCGAGGGGGACCTGCCGACGCCCGCCTTCATCTCGGAGGCTGCCACATCCGCTTTGGCGGCCGGCGAGACATTTTATACCTGGCAACGTGGCACCCCGGAGCTGCGCAGGGCGCTTTCCGACTACTACCGGCGCCAGTTTGGCAAGTCTCTTTCGGCCGAGCATTTCTATGTCGTCGGCTCCGGCATGCAGGCAATCAAGCTCACAATCGAGGCACTGACGTCGCCGGGCGACGACATGGTCCTCCTGACGCCCGCCTGGCCAAATTTTGCCGCGGCGGCCGAACTCTCCGGCGTCCGGCCGATCTCTGTCCCTCTCGAGTTTCGCGACGGCCGCTGGCAGCTGGACCTCGAACGGCTGGAAGCCGCAATCACGCCGCGCACGAAAGCGCTCTTCGTCAACACGCCGTCGAATCCGACCGGTTGGACCGCGACCCATGACGACCTGCGCGCCCTTCTCTCGCTTGCGCGCAAGCATGGGCTATGGATCATGGCGGACGAGATCTATGCGCTCTACCACTATGGCGGCGGCAGGGCGCCTTCGTTCCTCGATATTATGGAGGAAGGCGACCGTGTCGTCTTCGTCAATTCCTTCTCGAAGAACTGGTCGATGACCGGCTGGCGGGTCGGCTGGATCGTCGCGCCGCCGCAAATGGGGCAGGTCCTCGAAAACCTCGTCCAGTATTCCACATCGGGGGTCGCCCAGTTCATGCAGAAGGGGGCGGTCGCGGCGCTCGACCACGGCGACGATTTCGTCCGAGAGAACATCGCCAAGGCGACGAAGTCGCGCGATCTTCTTTGTGACGCGCTGATCGCCACCAACAGGGTTGAAACGCTGAAGCCGGATGGCGCCATCTATGCGTTCCTGAAGATTGACGGCGTCAAGGATTCGCGCGTGGCCGCGCTCGACATCGTCGACAAGACCGGCGTCGGCCTGGCGCCGGGCACCGCATTCGGCCCGGGCGGTTCGCTCTTCATGCGCGCCTGCTTCCTGCGCGATACCGCGCAGGTCGCCGAGGCCGCAGACCGGTTGTCCCGGTATATAGCCGCGCTCTGAAAATTCCTGGATTGCATATTGGGCGCTGTCGGGGTGTTATCCGCAGCGACGACAATAGTTCAGGAAAGAGCATATGACAGTTCTCGTAACGGGTGGTGGCGGCTACATCGGCAGCCACATGGTCTGGTCGCTCATCGATGCGGGCGAGCAGGTCGTGGTCATCGACCGCCTATCTACCGGATTTCGCTGGGCGATCGCACCCGAAGCCCGATTTTATGAAGGCGATATTGCAGACCGCGATCTGCTCCGTACGATCTTCGCGGAGAACGCCATCGACTCGATCATCCACTTCGCGGGCTCGATCATCGTGCCCGAATCGGTCGCTGATCCTCTCGCCTACTACGAGAACAACACGGTCAAATCGCGCGCGCTGATTGCTGCGGCCGTTGAGGCGGGCGTGAAGCACTTCGTGTTTTCCTCGACCGCCGCCGTCTACGGGACTCCGGACAGCGCCGAGCCGGTTCTGGAGAGCGCGGCTCTGCGGCCCGAATCGCCCTACGGTTCCTCCAAGCTGATGACCGAGATCATGCTGCGCGATACGGCGCAGGCCCACGATTTCACCTACACCGCACTGCGCTATTTCAACGTGGCCGGCGCCGATCCGCGCGGACGCACCGGCCAGTCGACGGCGGGCGCCACGCACCTCATCAAGGTTGCGTCGGAAGCGGCACTCGGCAAGCGCAACGGCATGGACGTCTTCGGGACCGACTATCCGACCCCGGACGGCACCTGCGTGCGCGACTACATCCACGTGAGCGATCTCGCCGACGCACACCTGAAGGCCCTGCAGCGCATGCGCGCTGGCGGCACTTCGCTGGTCGCCAATTGCGGCTATGGCCGCGGCTTCTCGGTGCTCGAGGTGCTCGATCGGGTGAAAGCGGTTTCCGGGGTCGACTTCCCGGTTCGCATTTCCGGACGCCGGCCGGGTGATGCCGTGTCCATCGTCGCCAATCCGGCTGTCGCCATGCGGGAATTCGGCTGGACACCGAAGCACGACGATCTCTCCTTCATCGTGCGCACCGCGCTCGATTGGGAAGACCATCTCGCCAAGCGCAATCAGATCTGATTCGCGCCAGGCCTCAGTTCTCGCCGAGAACGCGGGCCTCGTGTTCGATGGAATGCTGGATGAGCCGGGCCCAGAGGTCGTCGTAGAAGGCGGCGTCGAGGCCCAGCGCTCCGGCATTCCGGCGGGCATTGGCGCGAACCTCGTCAACGCGGGCCGGGATATCGGCCTTGAGCCCGAGTGTCGACTTTATCTCCGCAGCTCTGCCGATGAAGCTCCAGCGCTCCGCGAAGAGCTGCATCAGCGCGATGTCGATCCGGTCGATGTTCTCACGGATCTCTTCCATCGTCCTGCATTCGGCCGCTGTCGTTACCATTCCGGTCTCCACCTGCTTCGAAGGTGGTCGGTGTAACAAAGGCGGGATGTTCGGGAAAGTCCGGAGTGGGCGGGGCATGAGAAAACAGCGCTGTTTTCGGCCACATGCGGGCTCTTGCGAAAGCGGAGGAGGGTGCGGTCCTGTCTCCCTTTTCGCTGAGCCCGCATGCTGGCCAAGAGGAAACTAATTTGTGAAGCTGGAGTGAGGCTTAAACCGATTAGCCCTTAAAAGTTGTACCAAATAATGTTGCTTACCCTAGGTGAGGTTGTGTGCCGAGGGCCATTTTGTTGAGGAAAGCCAGGAGTGTGGTGAACGCGCCTGAAGGTCCCGGCATCGTTGGCGGGACAACAGACAACCACAAAGGCGATGTACCTGATCGCTTCGTCGACATGCTTGTTGGTGGCGTTCGGGACGCCGAACATCATGAGTGATGCGCAGTTGGAATCACTCTGCAGCCGCCCCAATTGGTGCCACCTTCACCGCTTGATGCACCAGCGCGTTGAGGCCACGGGGACCCCCGGTCAGTTTCCGGATCGGCGCGGTGATCGCGACCTTCGGCAAAAAGGACCCGCGCCGCCCGGTCGACGAGCGCGGGAGGTGGTCAGCGGTCGGCCCTGCCCAGGCAGTCGGACGGATCGCTGGAAGAATGCTGTGGCTTGGCAGGCAGCCGCTTCTTGCCCGGTACGGAGCCGGTGACCGTATCGTCGACCGCGGCCCTGCCGCGCAACATGCTCGTATCGACCGAATTCGGAAGGCCGAAGCTCAGGGAAAAGGCCAGCGCCGTTCCCGCCCAAAATGCGACGATTGCCGTTGCAATCAGGATTGTTTTCATCGCGGTTTCCTCGCTCGCTCTGGCGCGCGGCCATCGCAACCGAGGTCCGATCGCGTCCGGCTTCGCCCACGTTGAATAATCCGCGAACCCGGGTCGGTACCCTGGGCCGTCGGGAGTTCCTCGTGAAATGCATGCTCTGGAATTCACCGCCACTGCCGCCATGGCGGGCCACGGGCAGACGCGACGACTAAATACCCCCAGGTCGATTCTGCCCTCAGGTGCGCACTCGCCCTACGCGAGAAAAGTGCCGGCAAGGCGCGCCCGTTTCTTCCAGTTGCACACTAGCACAACCGGTACCGCGGCACCACGAGTGTCGCTGCTACGCCTATCGGAGGAGTGATCCCCGTCACTCGGGGACGAATGATCGTGACCTTGCGCCGGGTCAGGCCGGACGCAGATAGGTTTCGGCCAGTTCGGTCCAGAACGCTACGCCGACCGGAAGAAGGTCGTCGTTGAAGTTGAAGCCGGGGTGGTGGAGCGACTTGTCGTCGTCCGAAACCTTGCCTCCGAGGAAGAAGTAGCTGCCCGGCCGGTCCTTCAGCATGTAGGCGAAGTCCTCGCTGCCCATGAAGGGGCGGGGGAGATCGACGACCTTGTCCTCGCCGGCAAACCGGGTCGCGACCTCGCGCAGGAAGTCCGTCTCCGCCTTGTGATTGATCGTGGCGTCATAGCTTCGCTGGTAATCGACCGTCGCCGTCATGCCGTAGCTTTCCGCCTGCCGTTCGGCGATCAGCCGGATACGGCGCTCGAGTTCGTCGCGGACCTCGGGATCGAATGATCGGATACCGACGACGATTTCCGCGCGCTCGGGAATGATGTTGCTGGCGGACCCGCTGTGGAAGGAGCCCACTGTGACGACCGTCGGATCGAGCGGGTGGATGTTGCGCGA
This sequence comes from Sinorhizobium sp. BG8, assembly GCF_016864555.1. Classification (NCBI taxonomy): domain Bacteria; kingdom Pseudomonadati; phylum Pseudomonadota; class Alphaproteobacteria; order Hyphomicrobiales; family Rhizobiaceae; genus Sinorhizobium; species Sinorhizobium sp. BG8. Next base: position 1,296,508 of record NZ_CP044011.1, read on the forward strand.
GACGATGGTCTGCAACGCCATGACGATCGAGGCGCCACACACGATGGGGTCGGCGGTCTCCTGCGGCTCCGCGCCGTGACCGCCAAGCCCGTTCACTGTGATGCGCGCCTCGTCCACCGCCGCCATGATCGGCCCCTCGCGTAGCGCGAACTGGCCGAACGGCAGGCCCGGCTCATTGTGGAGTGCGAAGACCGCATCGCAGGGAAATCTCTCGAAGAGCCCGTCGTCCATCATCAGCCGGGCACCGCCGAAGTTTTCCTCGGCAGGCTGGAAGATCAGGTGGACCGTTCCGTCGAAGTTGCGCCGCTCGGCGATCGAGCGTGCGGCGCCCAGCAGCATGGTGGTATGACCGTCGTGACCGCAGGCATGCATTAGCCCCGGGGTCTTGCTGGCATAGTCGAGCCCGGTTTCCTCGAGGATAGGGAGCGCGTCCATATCCGCCCGGATGCCGATCGACCGCTTGCTGCTGCCGTTGGAAAGCGTCGCCACCACACCGGTCGTACCGAGACCGCGCGTCACCTTGTAGCCGTAGGATTCGAGATGCCGCGCGACGAGATCCGAGGTGCGGAACTCCTGAAGGCCGAGTTCGGGATGAGCATGAAGGTCGCGACGGATTGCCACCAGTTCGGGCATGGAGTTGATCAGGTTCGGATGGATCGTCATGTCAGGCACCACGCGTCGGGATTCGGTTCTCGAAATAGCGGAAACCCACCACCAGAATGGCAGTCAGGCAGAGATAGATCAGAGCGAGCAGGAGCAGAGGCTCGTAGGTAATGTAGGTTTCCTGCCGTACCTTGGAGATGACGGCATAGACGTCGATCACCGTGATGGTGGCGACAAGCGGCGTCGCCTTCAACTGCAGCACGGTCTCGCCGTTGAGCGTGGGGAGTGCCCGGTGGATGGCCCGCGGCAGCCAGATCCGGCGGAAGAGTGTCCAGCGGCCCATGCCGTAGGCTCTTGCGGCCTCGAGTTCCCCCGGCGGCACGCCCGCGAAGGCTCCGCGCATTACTTCTCCCTCGTAGGCTGCGAACGAGATCGTCAGGGCCGTGACGCCGTAGGGCCATGCCTCTCTGAGGTAGGGCCACAGGAAGGATGTACGGATCCAGGGGAATTGCGGGAAGAGCGACCCGAGACCGTAGTAGAGCAACCAGAGCTGCAGGAGCAGCGGCGTGCCGCGCACGATCGTGCAGAAGCCGTTCGCGAGCCACTTGAGCGGACGGGGGCCAGTGACCTGCACGAGCCCGATCGGTACGGCAAGGAGGAATCCCAGGATCGAGGTGCTGGCGAGCATGGCGAGTGTTACGACCACGCCCCAGGCGAGCTTGCCGGAATATTTCGGCACCCAGTCCCAGCGCATGTAGACGACGATGCAGCCGAGAAGAACCGCGGCGATTGTCATCAGCACGATGCGGTGCGGCTTGAGGAAGCTCTGCCTGGTCGGGAGTTCGGTGAGCGCTACGGCGGCGACGGTCTGGTCGGTCATCAGGCAGGCTCCGCCATGCCGCGTCGTGCGCGGGTCTCGATGAGCCGGATGGCGATATTGGAGGCGAGCGTCAGCAGCAGATAGAGGACGCCGGCCGCGCAGAAGAACAGGATATAGGCTTTCGTGCTCCCGGCCGCCTGGCGCGTGACGAGCGTGAGTTCGCTGAAGCCAACGACGGCGAGAAGCGCAGTGTCCTTGGTGGCGATGAGCCAGAGATTGGACAGGCCCGGGATCGCGTGCGGCAGCATGGCCGGCAGCGTGACGCGCCGCATGATCTGCGTCGGCGACATGCCGAAGGCGCGCGCCGCCTCGATCTGCCCGGCGGGGACGGCCTTGATCGCCCCTCGGAGAACCTCGGTGGAGTAGGCGCCCTGTACGACGCCGATGACGAAGATGCCCGCTGCAAGCCCGCTGACGTCGGCAGCACCAAAGCCCAGAGCAGTCAGCAACTGGTTGAGCAGGTCCGTTCCGGCATAATAGAGAAGCAGGATCAGGACCAGTTCCGGAATGGCGCGCACGAGCGTCGTGTAGACTTCCAGAAGATCCTTGATGACGGGGCTGCCATAGAGCTTTCCGAAGGCGCCGCCCGTGCCGAGTACGAGGCCGAGCGCATATCCGCCGACTGCGATCTTGAGAGAATTGACGAAGCCGGCGAGAAGTACCCCGCCCCAGCCGGGCGGAGAGAGCGCCAGCAGGCTCCAGTTGATCAGCGATCCGGGATCGGCAGCCATGGATTACGAGGTCCGTTGAAAGAGGACCGGCGGCCGAAGCCGCCGGAAAGATGTGTCGGCATCAGCCGCCGTAGATGTCGAAGTCGAAATACTTCTTCGAGAAGGCGTCGTAGGTGCCGTTGGCGCGGATCGCCTTGATCGCCGCGTTGATCTTGTCCTTGAGTTCGGTCTCGCCCTTGCGAAGGCCTACGCCCACGCCGGCACCGAGGATCTCCGGATCATCCTTGACCATGCCCTTGAGTTCGCAGCAGTCCTGGCCCTGGTCGCTCTTCAGGAATGCGCCGAGCGCGATGGAATCCGCCTGCACGGCATCGATGCGTCCAGCGGCCAGGTCGTTGTTCGCCTCGTCCTGGGTTTGGTATTCCTTGATGGTTGCGCCGTTTTCGCCGAAGTACTTGTTGGCGTAGACCTGGTGGATGGTCGCGACCTGTACGCCGACCGTCTTGCCCGACATGCCTTCCGGCGTCGGCTCGAATGCCACGCCCTTGGGTCCGATCACGCCGGTCGGCGTGTTGTAGTACTTGTCGGAGAAGTCGATCGTCTGGAGGCGCTCCGCCGTGATCGACATCGAGCCGATGATCATGTCGATCTTGTTCGAGGTCAGGGCGGGAATGATACCGTCCCATGCCACGGGCGTGATCACGCAGTCGAGCTTGGCCTGGGCGCATAGCGCCTTCATGAAGTCCACTTCCCAGCCTTCCCAGTTGCCGGAGGCGTCCGGTGAGGTGAAGGGCGGATAGGGCTCGGCAGCGAAACCGACCTTGACCTGTTCCGCCATGGCGCCCGAAACGCCGGCAAGACCAATGGTGACTGCGAGTGCGATAGTCTTCAATGCAGTTTTCATGCGTTTCCCTCTTTTGGTTATTTGGGCTTCTCTAGTGGATCGAGCTGATAAACTTCTTCAGCCGCTCCGATTTCGGGGATCCGAAGATGGCGTCCGGCGGCCCCTGTTCCTCGATGACGCCGTTTGCCAGAAAGACGATGTGATTGGCGACGTTGCGTGCGAATTTCATCTCGTGGGTAACGAGGATCATCGTTCGCTTCTCTTTTGCGAGGTCTCCAATGACGGTGAGCACCTCTCCGACCAATTCCGGATCAAGCGCGGACGTCGGCTCGTCGAAGAGCATGACATGCGGCTGGATTGCGAGAGCGCGGGCGATGGCAGCGCGCTGCTGCTGTCCGCCGGAAAGGAAGGCTGGATAGGCATCGCGTTTCTCGAACAGGCCGACGCGGCGCAGGATCGTCTCTGCGCGATCCACTGCCTCGGCCTTCGGTACGCCCAGAACGTGAACCGGGGCCTCGATGACGTTTTCGAGAATTGTCATGTGCTGCCACAGGTTGAAGTTCTGGAACACCATGCCAAGGCGGGAGCGGATGCGCTGAACCTGCTTGCGGTCGGCAGGTATCATCCCGCCATGCCCATCCTTCTTCATGGCGATCGTCTCGCCATGGATGGTCACGGTCCCGGCGCTCGGAAGCTCCAGCATGTTGATGCAGCGCAGAAACGTCGACTTGCCTGAGCCGGACCCCCCGATGATGGCGATGACGTCGCCCTCATTGGCTGTAAGGGAAACCCCCTTGAGTACTTCGAGCGGCCCGAAACGCTTGTGCAGATTGGTGACTGCAATGGCCTGGGCGGTTTCCGTCATCGGCGGACGGAGTCCTGCTGGCGACAGGTAAATGCATTCTTCATGCCAAGTATTCCCCTGTTTTTCTTGTCTACGCGCGGCGTCTTTGGCCTGCTGCGTCCTTCCAGTTTTCGTATCGTGGCACTTGTGGAGAAATTATTCAAGCGTATAATAATTGCATCGCTGCCTTTTTCCGGCAGTCCCGCCACATTGCCCATAATCCCGCAGGAGTTGTTGATGACCGCTTTTGGTTCCCAGGAAATGTCCGCCCCCTGTTGCGCGTCCTCATGCGACGCCCCGGACCGAGCCTGGAGGCCGCCGATCCCGGCAAGTGGCACTATGGGCCGAGCTTCGATGGCGCGCGGGCAGTGCGCCAGTATGCCGAATTTGCAAGGCTGGTGGAGAAGTCCGGAACCGAGATCCTCTGGCTCGAGGACGAAGGCGACGGCCTGGCCGATGCCATGTTCACCCACGATCCGTCGCTGATGTCGGATCACGGCGCGATCATCCTGCGCATGGGGAAGCCGCTGAGGGCCAACGAGACGGCATTGCACGAGAAGGCCTATGCCGAGCGACAGATTCCGATTCTCGGACGTATCGAGGCGCCGGGTACGGTCGAAGGCGGCGATTGCATCTGGCTCGACGCGAGAACCCTGGTCGTGGGACGCGGCGTACGGACCAATCAGGACGGCATCGACCAGCTGACACAGCTGCTGGCGCCGCACGGTATCTCCGTGCTGGCCTTCGACCTGCCGCTCTGGCAGGGCGAGGAAGCCTGCCTTCACCTGATGTCGGTCATGAGCCCGCTTTCCGGCGATCTCGCGCTGGTCTTCGCTCCCCTTCTTCCGGCCGCTTTCTACCAGCTGATGAAGAAGCGCGGCATCCGGTTGATCGAGGCGCCGGCTGACGAGTTCTACGCCAGCAACGGGCTCAGCCTCAACGTGCTTCCGACCCGGCCGAACGAGGTCATCATGGTCGCCGGCTTCCCCGAGACCAAGGCGGCCATGGAAGCGGCGGGCTGCACCGTCCAGACCTTCGAGGCGGACGCGCTGTGCATTGCCTGCGAGGGCGGGCCGACCTGCCTGACGCGGCCGGTTCTCAGGCGGGCGGCATGACGCGACGGACCTTCCACCGCGCCCCGGAAGCCGAGCGACGGCATGACCTGATCGAGGCGACCCTCGATTGCATCGCCGACCAGGGCCTCCAGGGTGCGACGGTCCGCCAGATCGCGATCCGGGCCGGGGTTACGGCGGGGTTGATCCGCCACTACTTCGTGTCGAAGGAACACATCATTGAGGAAGCCTACCGCGTGTTGATCGCGCGGCTGACGGAAAAGGCCGAGCGGGTCACGGGCGATCCGCAAACGCGGCTCAGGGACTTCATCGTGATCAACCTCACGGAGCCGGTGGCGAACAGCCGTAGCCTTGCGCTCTGGGCCGCCTTCATCAGCCAGGTGGGGGTCGACCCGTCGCTGGCCGCCATCCACAGGGAGGGATACATCGGGTTCCGCGACGCTCTGGAGGGGTTACTCGCGGATTTCCTTGCGGAAAAGGGCGAGAATGCCTCGCCCGCCCGCTGCAGGGCGCTGGCAATTGCCATCAACGGCCTGCTCGACGGGCTTTGGCTGGAGGGCTGCCTGGCCGGAGAACTCTTCGGCGAAAGCGAACTCGTTTCGATTGCGCTTTCGTCTGTCGAGGCCCTGCTGGGCGTTCCGATCGGAGAGGGCCGGATGGCCGGCGCTCTCATGGCGTGACAGTTTTCATTCTAGGAGTTGGGAGGCAACGATGCGCTACGCATCCATAACAGAGCGGCTCGCGAGCCTTGGATCGGAAAAGTGGGCGATCCACGCGGAGGCTCGCCGCATGAAGGCGAGCGGCGAACCGGTCATCGAACTGACGATCGGCGAGCCGGACATACCGACCGATGCGAGCCTGCTCGCCGAAGCGACCCGCTCCATGCATTCCGGGCGCTACCGCTATTCGAACGGCCGCGGCGAGCCCTCGGTTGTCGCCGCACTGGTGCGCAAGTACCGCAGGCGCCGCCCTTCGGTGACGGAAGCGAACGTCCTGTGTTTCCCGGGAACGCAGACGGCGCTCTTCGCGGTGATGCTGGGACTGGTGGAGCACGGCGACGCCGTGCTGGTCGGAGATCCGCTCTACGCTACCTACGAGGGCGTGATCCGGGCGACGGGCGCGGAACGGATTCTGGTGCCGCTGAAGCCTGAAAATGGCTTCAGAATGAAGGCGGAGGACGTGGAGGCGGCGATCACCCCGGCCTGCCGTGTGCTGCTGCTCAATACCCCGCACAATCCGACCGGCGCTGTGCTTAGCGCCGACGAGCTAGCCGAGATCGGCGCGATCTGCCGCAAGCACGACCTTTGGATCGTCTGCGACGAGGTCTATGAGGAGCTTGTCTTCGATGCGACCTTCGCCTCACCCTTCGACAATCCGGATCTGGCCGAGCGCACCATCGTCGTCTCGTCGATCTCGAAGTCTCACGCCGCGCCGGGTTTTCGCAGCGGCTGGGCGATCGGACCCGCGGAGTTCGCTTCCCGGCTGCTCTCCGTCTCCGAGACAATGCTCTTCGGCGGTCAGCCTTTCATCGCCGACATGACTGCTCATGCATTGGATAACCCCATCGGCACGTCCGCCGCGATGCGGCTTTCCTACAAACAGCGTGCGGATCGGATCTGCGCGGCGCTCTCCGGCGCATCGGCGCTGGTGCCGCTTCCGCCGGAAGCGGGGATGTTCATCGTGGTCGATGTCTCCGCCACCGGCATGACCGGTGAGGAATTCGCCTGGGCACTGCTGCGCGAGGAACGGGTCGCCGTCATGCCCGGCTCCTCCTTCGGCAGCGAAGCCGAAAGCTACATCAGGCTCAGCCTGACCGTCCCCAATGATGCAATAGACGAGGCCTGCCGTCGCATAACCGCGCTTGCCGCGCGTTCGGGCCTGAGGAAGGAACGCCGCGCATGACGACGAAAACCGTTGGAGAAGCCCTTGTCGATCTGCTGGAGGCCAACGGGGTCGACGTTGTCTTCGGGATCCCTGGCGTGCATACGGTCGAGCTCTATCGGGGGCTTGCCGCCTCGAAGATCCGCCACATCACACCGCGACACGAACAGGGCGCCGGTTTCATGGCCGATGGATACGCCCGCGTTTCCGGCAAGCCGGGCGTGGCCCTCGTCATCACCGGCCCGGGTCTCACCAACATCATCACCGCCATGGCGCAGGCGCGCCAGGATTCGATCCCGATGCTCGTGATCTCCGGTGTAAACCGGCGCGACTCGCTGGGCCATGGGCGCGGACTGCTGCACGAACTGCCGGACCAGCAGGGCATGATGAAGACCCTCGCGCTCTATTCCCAGACGCTCTTGAACCCGGCCGATCTGCCATCGGTGATGGAGCGTGCCTTTGCGGTCCTTCTCTCAGGGCGCCCGGGGCCCGTTCATATCGAGATTCCGACCGACGTGATGGCCCTGCCGATCGATGTCGGGCAGCTCCGCGCGGCTGTCGGAACGCGACCCCGTGCGGATTCCGAAACGCTTCAGAAGGCCGCGATCCTTTGCGCGAACGCCGTCAGCCCCGTGATTCTTCTTGGTGGCGGTGCAATTACCGCCGAGGAGGAGATCCGGGCACTTGCGGAAGCGCTCGGCGCGCCGGTGGTGATGACGACCAATGCGCGCGGAATGCTTGCCGGAAGTCCGCTGCGCGTGCCCGCAAGTCCGAGCCTTAAGGCGGTACGCAAGCTCCTTGCGAGTGCCGATCTCGTGCTCGCCATCGGCACGGAGTTCGGTCCGACCGACTACGACATGAATGTGGACAACGGGTTCCCCAATCTGAAGAACCTCATCCGCATTGACATCGACGCAGCGCAGCTTGCGCGCGGTCCCCACGCGTCGCTTGCATTGCTGTCGAGCGCCAAGACCGCGACTGCGGGCATGGTGAGCTTTCTCCAGGGGCAGAAGGCGAACGGCAGCGGCGGACCGGACCGCGCTGCGGCGGCACGCCGTGCGGCACAGCATGAGCTGTCGCCGAAGATGCTGGCGGAGCTTGCCGTCATCGACACGATCTATCGCACGCTCCCGGGCGTGACGATTGTCGGCGACTCGACCCAGGCAGTCTATGCCGGCAACCTCTACTGCGATGCGCCACGCCCGCGGAGCTGGTTCAATTCCGCGACCGGTTACGGCACGCTCGGCTATGCGCCGCCGGCCGCGACGGGGGCGGCCCTCGCGCAGCCGGGAGCTCCAGTCGTCTGCCTCGCCGGCGACGGAGGATTCCAGTTCTCGCTTTCGGAAATTGGCGCGGCGGTCGATTCCGGCGTGAAGGTCATCTTCCTGGTGTGGAACAACGACGGATACCAGGAAATCGAAAACTTCATGCTCGATGCGAGCATAGTTCCGGAAGGTGTGAAGCCGTCCGCGCCCGATTTCGTCGCGATTGCGGGGGCCTACGGTATCCCGGCAAGCCGCCTTGCGAACGTCTACGAACTCCCCGGAGCACTCGCCGAAGCGAACGACCGGACCGGTCCTTCGCTCATCGAAATCCATCAGACGCGGACAAAAGGCGCGACCGTTTGATCTCTTGCGCGGCGCGCAGAGCACGCCGCACGCGGGCTGAGAACAATCCACAGCGTCGCGTTCTTGAACCAAATGTGTGAAATTGCAATGGCTTGATGGCGCGGCTCTGTCCGCGCCATCTGCGTTTTGGGTTCTCGGCGATCAAAAATGACCAGGAGCAATGATATACTCATTGACTCATCATACCAGTTTGCAGTAATCCTCTCCCAACAAAATTCTTGAGGAGACATCCAATGACTTCGATTGCCCTTTTCGGCGCAGGCGGCAAGATGGGTTGCCGGCTGGCCAAGAACCTCAAGGGTTCGAAATTCGACGTGCGTCACGTTGAAGTAAGCGACGCCGGCAAGGCCCGCCTCGCCAACGAACTTGGCCTCTCCACGGTTTCCGTGGATGAAGCACTGAACGGCGTGGACGTCGTCATTCTCGCAGTGCCGGACACTGCAATCGGCAAGGTCGCTGCCTCGATCGAGGGCAAGCTGAAGGCGGGCACGATGGTCGTGGCGCTTGATGCTGCTGCTCCGTTCGCCGGCCACTTCCCGGAGCGTCCGGACCTTACCTATTTCGTCACGCATCCCTGCCATCCGCCGATCTTCAATGACGAGACGGACATGGCTGCGAAGAAGGATCACTTCGGTGGCATTCATGCCAAGCAGCACATCGTTTCCGCTTTGATGCAGGGCCCGGAAGAGGCCTATGCCGTCGGCGAAGAGATCGCCAAGGTCGTCTGGGCGCCGGTCATGCGCTCGCATCGCGTCACCGTCGAGCAGATGGCTCTTCTCGAGCCGGGTCTTTCCGAGACCGTCTGCGCCTCGCTGCTGGTCGTCATGCGTGAAGCGATGGACGAGTGCGTCAAGCGTGGCGTGGCCAAGGAGGCGGCCCGCGACTTCCTGCTCGGTCACATGAACGTGCTCGGCGCGGTCATTTTCGAAGAAGTCGAGGGTGTCTTCTCTGACGCCTGCAACAAGGCAATCGAATTCGGTAAGCCGATGCTGATGCGCGACGACTGGAAGCGCGTCTTCGAACCACAGGAGATTGCCGACAGCATTCGTCGCATCACCTGATCAAACGGGCATTTTGCCTGATCGCCGGTCCCGATGGGAAGGGACCGGTCTAACCTTGGGAGGAGTACTATGAAACTAACACGCAGAATGACCATGGCGGCCATGGCCGCCGTTCTCGCCGCCGGCGTTTCCATGCCGGCCTATGCGGCCGACCTCATCGCGATCATCACGCCTTCGCACGACAACCCGTTCTTCAAGGCTGAAGCGGTGGGCGCGGAAGCCAAGGCCAAGGAACTGGGTTATGAGACCCTCGTTCTGGTGCACGATGACGACGCCAACAAGCAGTCGCAGCTTATAGATACGGCAATCGGCCGTGGCGCCAAGGCGATCATCCTCGACAACGCAGGCTCCGAAGCCTCGATCGCCGCTGTCCAGAAGGCCAAGGATGCGGGTGTCCCGTCCTTCCTGATCGACCGCGAGATCAATGCGACCGGAATTGCCGTCTCGCAGATCGTTTCCAACAACTATCAGGGCGCGCAGCTCGGTGCCGAAGAGTTCGTCAAGCTGATGGGCGAAAGCGGCAACTACGTCGAGCTTCTCGGCCGCGAAGCCGATCTCAACGCCGGCATCCGCTCGAAGGGCTACCACGACGTCATCGACGAATATCCTGACATGAAGATGGTCGCACAGCAGTCGGCCAACTGGAGCCAGACGGAAGGCTACTCCAAGATGGAGACCATCCTTCAGGCCAACCCGGACATCAAGGGTGTCATCTCGGGCAACGACACGATGGCCATGGGCGCAATTGCGGCGCTCCAGGCTGCAGGTCGCAAGGATGTCATCGTCGTCGGCTTCGACGGTTCCAACGACGTGCGCGACTCGATCAAGTCGGGCGGCATCAAGGCGACCGTGCTGCAGCCGGCCTATGCTCAGGCCCAGATGGCTGTCGAGCAGGCGGATGCCTACATCAAGACGGGCAAGGGCCCGGCCGAAGAAAAGCAGCTGATGGATTGCGTGCTGATCAACGCCGAAAACGCCGACCAGCTCGAAACCTTCGCACTCCAGGACTAATCCTCCCAAGGATGCGCGCGGGGCGGAAGTTTTCCGCCCTGCGCGTCTGTTTCCATGTGACGGAGCCATTTTTATGCCGAATTTCAAGGCCGCGGCCGTGATCGCCCTAGCGTGCGCGATCGTCCTGCCGGGATGCAAGATTATTAAGACGCCCACTGCCGAGGAAGCTGCGAACGAAGCATCCGGCGGCTTCAATCCCGACACCATGGTCGGTGAAATCTGGGATGCGAAGGTCGTTCCATATCTCGACAAGAAAGCGGGTCCCTTCCCGGAGGTCGCTACCCTTGCGGCGAGCGATGTCGAAGCGGCAGGCGCGAAGTATGGCCACAAGGAAAAGCAGGGCAGCGCGCCCTGGACTTTTGCAACCCGGATCGACGGCACCATCGTCGCCGAAGAGCTCAAGTCCCGCTCGGCCTATGTGGACGTCGACGTAGACGGCGACGCCAAGGCGGACGTGCGCGTACAGATCGGCCCTGCCGTCCGCGGCACGGCGATCCGCGACAGTCTCGACTTCGTCAATTTCAACGAGTTCAAGAACCAGATCGAGTGGGCGCAGTACGGCAAGTCATTCAACACGCACCTGAACAAGCTGGTGCTGGAGAAACTGCCGCGCGAAAACCTAGTCGGCAAGAAAGTGCAGGCCGTCGGAGCCTATCCGCTGCCAGCCAAGGGACAGCTCCCGCTGTTCGTCCCCGCAACGATCACGATCGGTGGCTGAGATGGCGGACATCGAGATTGACGATTGCATTCTGAAGCTCGAAGACGTCACCAAGGTTTATTCGGGCATCGTCGCGGTCAAGCACGCCAACCTCATCTTGCGTCGCGGTTCCGTCAACGTCCTCGTCGGCGAAAACGGCGCCGGTAAATCGACGCTGATGCGGATCATCGCCGGCGTCGAGCGGCCGACCATGGGACGCATCCTGCTCGACGGCAAGGAAGTGGAGTTCCATTCTCCGGCCGACGCACAGGCGAACGGCATCGGCATGGTGTTCCAGGAGCTCAACCTCTTTGGCAATCTCTCCGTGGCCGAAAACATCTTTGCCACCCGCGAGATCACCAAGGGATTGCGCGGCATCGACCACAAGGCTCAGATCGAGCGGGCGAACCATTTCCTCGATCGGCTCGACGCTGGCATCAACGCCGCGACCATGGTGGAAGACCTGCCGATCGGCCAGCAGCAGCTGGTCGAGATCGCCAAGGCGATATCCCTCGACACCCGCATCCTGATCCTCGACGAACCGACCTCCGCGCTGTCGGCGGCGGAAGTCGATATCCTGTTCAAGGTGATCAGGGAGCTGAAGGCGCAGGGCGTCGCCATCGTCTACATCTCGCACCGGCTCGAAGAGCTGATGCGCATCGGCGACTACATCACAGTTCTGCGTGATGGCCAGATCACCGGCCAGGCCATGGTCAAGGACATCGATACCAAGTGGATCGTCCGCTCCATGATCGGATCCGATGCCAAGGACTTCGCGAAGTCCGTCGATCACAAGCTCGGTGCCGAAGCCTTCCGCGCGGAGGACATCAGCTTGCCGCGCAAGACGGGCGGGCTCGCCGTCGATCATCTCTCGATTTCGGTGCGCGCCGGTGAAGTCCTCGGCATCTACGGCCTGATGGGCGCGGGGCGCAGCGAATTCTTCGAATGCGTCATGGGACAGCATCCGCACTCGACGGGAAAAGTCTTCGTCGACGGCAAAGAAGTCGTGGCACGAGACACGTCCACCCGCATCAAGCAGGGCCTGGCGCTCATTCCGGAAGATCGGCAGCGCGAAGGACTCGTGCAGGTGCTGTCGATCGCGAGCAACCTGACGCTGGCGAGCCTCGAGAAGTTCGTAAGTCTTGGCTTTCATATCAAGGGTGACCGCGAGCAATCCGCGATCAAGGAAGCGATCCGCAATCTATCGATCAAGGCACCGAACCCCGAGTTCGACGTCACATCGATGTCCGGTGGCAACCAGCAGAAGGTGGTGATCGGCAAGGCGCTGATGACCAATCCGAAAGTTCTGCTCATGGACGAGCCGAGCCGGGGCATTGACGTCGGCGCCAAGGCGGACGTGTTCCGCACCATGCGCCGGCTGGCGGGCGAGGGGCTGGCAATCCTCTTTTCCACGTCCGACCTCGAAGAAGTCATGGCGCTTTCCGACCGCATTGCCGTCATGAGCAACGGCAAGCTGGTCACCGTCATCGACCGGGCGGACGCCACCGAAGAAATGATCGTCAAGGCCTCGGCAGAAGGCCACAAGACCGCCCATAATACGGCAAGGGAACACGCGTGATGACCACGGCTACCACCTCAACCGCACCTGCGGACACGTCCACCGGCTCCGTACTTCTCACCCTGATGAAGCTCAGGACCTTCATCGCACTCTTCGCGGTGATCGCCTTCTTCTCCATCTTCGCGCCGAACTTCCTTTCGACCGCGAACATCATCCTGATGTCGAAGCACGTCGCGCTCAACGCCTTCCTGGCTATGGGCATGACCTTCGTCATCGTAACCGGCGGCATCGACCTGTCGGTCGGGTCGATCGTCGGTCTTTGCGGCATGGTCGCCGGTGGTCTCATCCTTCACGGTATCGACCTGCAGATCGGCTACACGATCTATTTCAACGTCTTCGAGGTGGCGCTTTTGACGCTGCTCGTGGGCATCGTTATCGGCGCCATCAACGGCTTGCTCATCACCAAGCTCAACGTTGCACCCTTCATCGCCACGCTCGGTACGCTCTACGTGGCCCGCGGCTTCGCGTTGCTCTCCTCCGACGGTCAGACCTTCCCGAATCTTGTAGGAAAGCCGGACCTCGGCACGACAGGCTTCGGCTTCCTTGGCTCCGGCCGCATCGTCGGCCTGCCTGTATCGATCTGGATCCTCATCGTCGTGGCACTTGCGGCTGCCTACGTTGCCAAGTACACGCCGATAGGCCGTCACATCTTCGCCGTCGGCGGAAACGAGCGTGCTGCCCGCATGTCCGGCATCCGCGTCGATCGCGTCAAGATGTTCGTCTACATGTTCTCCGGCTTCTGCGCTGCGATCGTCGGCCTGGTTATCTCGTCGGAGCTGATGGCTTCGCACCCTGCGACCGGCAATTCGTTCGAACTGAATGCCATCGCCGCTGCCGTTCTCGGCGGGACGTCGATGTCGGGCGGACGCGGGACGATCGGCGGCACCATTATCGGCGCCTTCGTGATCGGCATCCTGTCGGACGGACTTGTGATGATGGGCGTTTCCTCCTTCTGGCAGATGGTGATCAAGGGTATTGTCATCATCGTCGCCGTGGTGGTGGATCAGGCGCAGCGCCGGCTCCAGCAGCAGGTCAGCCTGATGCAGCTCGCAAAGAAGGGATAATCCGATATGACTGACCTCAAGGGTGCCGTAATCGGCTGCGGCTTCTTCGCGGTCAACCAGATGCATGGCTGGGCCGACGCCTCGAATGTCTCTATCGTCGCGATCTGCGATCGCGACCCGGAGCGGCTGAAGATCGTCGGTGACCAGTTCGGCATCGAGCGGCGCTATAGTGACGCCGCAGAGATGTTCGCGGATGGCGGCTTCCATTTTGTCGACATCGCGACCACCGTCCCGAGCCACCGCCCGCTGGTGGAAATGGCGGCGAAGCATGGCGTGCCGGTCATCTGCCAGAAGCCTTTCGCACTCACGATGGACGATGCCAAGGCGATGGTTGCCGCCTGCGACGTAGCGGGCGTTCCGCTGATGGTGCACGAGAATTTTCGCTGGCAGTCTCCGATCCGGGCGGCAAAGGCGGCAATCGAATCGGGAGCCATCGGCGAAGTCTTCTGGGGCCGCGTCAGCTTTCGCTCCGGCTATGACGTCTTCTCCGGACAGCCCTACCTGGCGACGGGAAAGCGTTTCATCATCGAGGATCTGGGTATCCACGCCCTCGATGTGGCCCGCTATCTCTTTGGCGATGCCTCTGCGGTCACGGCGCGTACGCGACGGGTCAATCCGAAGATTGCCGGCGAGGACGTCGCCACCATGATGCTGGACCACGAAAACGGGATCACGTCGGTCGTGGATTGCAGCTATGCCACGAAACTCCCCGTCGAGCCCTTCCCTGAGACGCTTCTCGAGATCGATGGCAGCAAGGGCACATTGCGGCTGTCGCAGGGATACCGGCTGACGGTGCATTCGCCCGATGGCACTCAGGTATCGGACGTGCAGCCGCCGCTCCTCGTCTGGGCATCGCGCCCATGGCACAACATCCAGAAAAGCGTTGCCCTTATCGAGCAGCACTGGGTCGATTGCCTGAAGGAAAAGCGGGAACCCGAGACATCCGGCGCGGACAATCTGAAGACATTTGCGCTCGTGGAAGCCTCCTACAGGAGTGCTGAAGAAGGGCGGACGGTACAGCTGGCGGAGTTTCTCGGATGACGCAGTCTACGGCTTTCCTGCTGTTCGGTACTGACGAGAAGGAGCCGGAAGCAAGGAAGCTTACGGCTGGAGAGTTGTCGGCAGAGCTCATCGGCGGAAATCTCGGGGCTATCCGCTTCGCCGGAACCGAAGTGTTGCGCGCGGTCTCGTTTCTGGTTCGCGACCGTGACTGGGGCACCTGCGAGGCAACGGTCTCGAACCTTGCGGTCGACGAAGGCCCTGATCGCTTCACGGTGTCCTATGATGCCACCTTTCTGGCACCGGACGGCGCGCGTCTCGTCTGCAAAGCCGGGATCGAGGGTACGGCACGGAGCCTGTCCTTTGCTGCCTCGTTCACGCCTGATGCCGATTTCGAGACCGCGCGCGCAGGCTTCGTAACCCTTCATCCGGTTGTCGGCGTTGCAGGCGGGCCGGTCGCCGTCGAGCACAGCGACGGATCGGTGGAAGACGCAGTATTTCCCGACCTGATCGAACCGTGGCAGCCGTTCATGGACATTGTGGCCATCACCCATGAGCCTTTGCCGGGAATCTCCGCCGAGTGCCGGATGGCGGGCGACGTCTTCGAGATGGAGGACCAGCGCAACTGGACCGATGGCTCCTACAAGACCTACGTGCGGCCGCTCGCGCGGCCCTGGCCCTATCGCCTCGAGGCCGGCGAAACGGTGCGCCAGTCCGTTACGGTGACTTTGCGTGCGAAGAGCGAAACACCGGTCACCGGCCGCAAGGACGGTCAAGCGGTCGAAATCACGCTTGATGATGCGCAGGGAACGCTCCCGGCAATCGGCGTAGGGTTGAGGCCGGAATGCCAGGGCATGGAGCAGGCCAATGCGCACTTGCTCGCCGAACTGGGCGCGCGCCAATTGATCTGCCATTTCGACCCGGATGCCGGACATGGAATCGACGCACTGACGGGTTTCCGATCGGTGGCGGCGGCATCCGGACTGCCGGTGACGCTCGAATGCTTCGTGCCTTGCAAGGCCGATCTCGACGTTGAGCTTTCCGGCATCGCGGAGATGGTGCGCGCGAGCGGTCTCGAACTCGCCTCGCTCGCGGTATCTCCTTCGGTCGACAGGCAATCGACGCCCCCCGGCAGCATCTGGCCGGAGTGCCCGCCACTGGAGGACGTCTACGCGGCGGCGCGGCGTGCTTTTCCGGGCGTGCCGCTCGGTGCAGGCATGTTCAGCTATTTCACCGAACTCAATCGCAAGCGAGTGCCGGCGGAAGGTCTCGCCTACGTCACCCACTGCACGAACCCGATCGTGCATGCGGCCGACGATCAGAGCGTCATGCAGACCTTCGAGGCCCTTTGCTACGTCACGCGGTCGGTGCGTGCCATCTATGGCGACAGGCCCTACCGGATCGGGCCGTCCACCATCGCCATGCGGCAGAATCCCTATGGAAGCGCCACCAAGGACAATCCGTCCCGCAAGCGCGTTCCCATGGCCAACGTCGATCCGCGTCACAACGCTCTGTTCGGCGCCGCCTGGACGCTTGCCTATGCGGCGACAGTCTCGGACGCCAATCTGGAGGTGCTCTCCCTTTCGACGCTTGCGGGACCCTTCGGCCTTGTGGCGGGGGAGGGCGAGCCAGTTGCGGCTGGCGGCGTGAGGCCGCTCTTCCACGTCTTGCGATGGCTCGCCGGCCTTTCGGGCGGGCAGCGGCTCGCAGCCCTCTCCTCGGCGCCCGACCGGGTGCTGGCGCTTGGCGCAAGGCACGACGGGCGGACTGTCGTTCTTCTGGCGAACATTACAGCCGAGACGCAAGCCGTCCGCTGCGACGGCATCGAAGGCGCCGAACTGTCGATCCTGGACGAGAAGGGACTTGCGGCGGACGGTGCGCCACGGGCGGTTGAGCAGAGCGGCGCGACCATCACGCTGCCGCCCTATGCCGTGGCGCGGGTGGTGTCGCGCTAGAATACACGGCAGGCGAATGGTGTCCTCGCCAGGATTCGAACCTGGACCAGCGGCAAAACCGTCGCTCTATCCAGATTGAGCTACGAGGACATTGGTTTCAGGGGCGAAATGCGATTGCTGTTGGCGGCGAAACGGGCGTGATCCGGCTTGGCTGCCAGGTACATGATGTAGTTTTCGGCGGCGTCCGCAAGAAGCATGGCGACCTCGGATTCACGCCAACCGGCGATGACGGCGTCTTTCACGAGGCTGCGCAGGGCGTTCTCGAAGATCGTCCTTGCCTCGGAAGACCGGTCCGGATCGTCTACGCCATGCCTGGGTGAAGGAACGTCGCTCATGCACGCATAGTGCCCTATGCGGTGGCGCCTGCAATCGAATGCTTAAGGGATGGTTAACGCGTGCAGGCCGACGTCAAAAACGTCCCTGAATGGGACGAAAGAAGGTGGGAAACCGTGCCGCAGCTGTCCCTTCCCAGAAACGGTGCAAGCCTTATTTACCGGGGTTTTTCAACCGTCGGCCTTGGTCTTCAGGGTGTAGAGCGCGCGGGAGCGTTCGAGGTGCTTGATCATGGCCCGTTCCGCCGCCTCAGGGTCGCCCGAGCGAATACAGTCGATGATTTCTTCATGTTCCGAAAGCGTGAAGTTCTCGCGTCCCGTCCAGATGAGCATCTCGGTATGATAGGCCTTGAGCCAGCCGAGCATGGCCTCGCTGACAGCGGTATAGATCGGATTGCCGGAGATGCGCGCGATGCAGGTGTGGAATTCCATATCGGCGCCGATGAAGGCGTCGGAATCGCCGAGCAGGGATTTCTGCCGCGCAAGCGTTTCCTCCAGCCTGGCGATGTCGGCCGGCTTGGCCCGCACCGCCGCCTCTCGCACCATGCCTCGCTCGAAGAAGATACGGGCATTCTTCAGATGCTCGAGCGAATCGGATGAGGCCGACAGCATGATCTTGGCGGCGACATCCATCTGGCGGAACAGCGACTGGGCGGTGGGCTTGAGCACCTTGGCGCGCTCGCCGTGCGATATTTCCAGAAGACCCATGTTGGACAGCGCCTGCATGGCCTCGCGTATGGCTGGTCGGCCGACCTGGAAACGCTCCATGAGGGTGCGCTCGGAGGGCATTTCGTCGCCCGGGCGCAATTCTCCTGTCTCGATCAACCGTTTAAGGCGCTCGAAAACCTCGTCTGACAATTTTCTGCGAACGATCGGTTCGGATTGCATGACCATTTGGACCCCTCGCTCCGCACTTGGCGGAGTTCTTCTATATGCACGATTCCCGGTCGCGTGAATGCCGTTGGCAGCAAAGGCGTTCACAAACTCCTTGCACAACTCAGATACTCATTATACCAGTCATTGGTAGAAGAACGCCAGCCCGTTTGCAAGGCAGGAATTTGGGAGAAGCCCCGTGATACGTCTGACCTACCGAATTGAAACGCCCGGCAACGTCGAAGCCATGGCGGCAAAGATCGCAAGCGACCAGTCGACAGGCACCTTTGTTGCCGTGCCTGGCGAAACGGAAGAGTTGAAGGCGCGGGTCGCCGCGCGGGTGGTGGCGATCCGCCATCTTCCGCCGACCGATCGGCCGTCCTTTCCGGACGAGGGCGGCGGCGCCACCGTCTTCAACCGCGGCGAAGCCGATATCGACTTTCCGCTCGACGCGGTCGGAACCGATCTTTCCGCGCTGATGACCATCGCCGTCGGCGGTGTCTATTCGATCAAGGGCATGACGGGCATCCGCGTCGTGGACATGAAACTGCCGCCGGAATTCGCCGCCGCCCATCCGGGACCGCAGTTCGGCGTGCCTGGAACCCGTCGCCTGACCGGCGTCGAGGGCCGCCCCGTGATCGGAACCATCGTGAAGCCGGCGCTCGGGCTGAGGCCGCATGAGACGGCGGAACTGGTCGGTGATCTCCTCACCTCAGGCGTCGACTTCATCAAGGACGACGAAAAGCTGATGAGCCCCGCCTATTCTCCGCTCGAGGAGAGGGTGGCCGCGATCATGCCACGGATCCTCGACCACGAGCAGAAGACCGGCAAGAAGGTGATGTACGCCTTCGGAATCTCCCACGCCGATCCCGACCAGATGATGCGCAACCACGATATCGTGCTGAAGGCGGGCGGCAACGCCGGCGTGGTCAACATCAATTCGATCGGCATGGGTGGTGTTTCCTTCCTGCGCAAGCGCTCCGGCATCGCGCTTCACGCCCACCGCAACGGCTGGGACATCCTGACCCGGCATCCTTCTCTCGGCATGGAGTTCTCGGTCTGGCAGCAGATCTGGCGGCTTCTCGGCGTCGACCAGTTCCAGATCAACGGCATCAGGGTGAAATACTGGGAACCCGACGAGAGCTTCGTGAAATCCTTCGAGGCGGTCAGCACGCCGCTGTTTTCGCCCGCCGATTGTCCGATGCCAGTGGTCGGGTCCGGCCAGTGGGGCGGCCAGGCGCCGGATACCTACAGGCGCACCGGCCAATCGACGGACCTGCTCTATCTCTGCGGCGGCGGTATCGTCAGCCATCCGGGTGGAGCGGGTGCCGGCGTTCGCGCCGTTCGGCAGGCCTGGGAGGCCGCGGTCGCAGGCATCGATCTCGAGACCTATGCGAAGGACCATCCGGAACTTGCGCAGTCGCTCGAAAAATTCGCCGACGGCAAGGGCGCCTGAGCCCAACATAGAAAGACATGGCCGGGAGGTCCTTATGCAGACAGCACTACTCAGCTACTACGGTGACGATTTCACCGGCTCAACCGACGTCATGGAGGCGCTGGCCTCGCAGGGCGTTGACACCGTTCTTTTCCTGAAGGTTCCCGACCCGGAGTTCAGTGCACGCTTCTCGGACTACCGCGCCATCGGTCTTGCCGGCACCAGCCGGAGCCAGTCTCCCGCCTGGATGGACGAGAACCTGACGCCGGCCTTCGAATGGCTGAAGTCGCTCAACGCGGCGATAGCGCACTACAAGGTCTGCTCGACCTTCGATTCGAGCCCCGCGATCGGCAACATCGGCAGGGCGATCGAAATCGGCCGCCGTGTGTTCGGGGACGCCACCGTGCCGCTCATCGTCGGCGCGCCGCAGATCCGCCGCTACACTGCATTCGGCAACCTTTTCGCTGCATACCAGGGTGAAACTTTCCGCATCGACCGGCACCCGGTGATGAGCCGGCATCCCGTGACGCCGATGGACGAGGCGGATATCCGTCTCCACCTCTCCCGGCAGACCGCGCTTTCGGGCAGCCTCGTCGACCTCGTCCAGTTGCGTGCGGCAGACGCCGACGGGATCGTCGATCGCGCCTATGGCGCCGGCGGCGAACTCGTCCTGCTTGATGTTGCCGATGCCGAGACGCAGCGTGCGGCAGGCGCTCAGCTCTGGCGCAAGCGTCGGGACGGCGGGCAGTTCGTCTGCGGTTCCTCGGGCGTCGAATATGCGCTGGTTCCCGAGTGGCAGCGCCTCGGTCTCGTCGGAGAGGCCCCGACATTCGAGCATCCGGGCGCGGTTGATCGGATCGCCGTCGTTTCCGGTAGCGTTTCACCCACCACCGAGCGCCAGATCCGCCACGCGATCGACAACGGCTTCGAGGGCGTCGCGCTCGATCCGCTGGCAATCTCGGCGGACGATGCAGAGGCCGCCGTCACCAAGGCCGTCCAAGACGGTTTGAAGTCGCTCGCCGCTGGAAAAAGCGTCATCCTCTACACCGCGCTCGGCCCCTCCGCGGACAAGGGCGCCGCGATCTCATTCGAGGATGGCTCAAGGCATCGCCTCGGCCAGAACCTCGGCCGGATCCTTCGGGCGCTCGTCTGCGAGGCAGGGCTGCGCCGTGCCGTGATCGCCGGCGGAGACACCTCGAGCCACGCACTGGCGGAACTCGGGATCTCGGCACTGACGCTGCGCCTTCCGCTGCCCCAGACGCCCGGATCGCCGCTCTGCACCGCGCATGGCGGAGATGCCAGGATCGACGGCATGGAGGTAGCGCTGAAGGGCGGTCAGGTTGGTCACGACGACTACTTCTCCATGATCCGTGCAGGTGGACCCAAGCCGCTCTGAAGGCGGCTCGGGCTCTGGTTGCATTCGGAGATTCTGTTGGACCATAATGCGGGCCCCAGCATTGCTTCGAATCCAGGGCGGATCCCATGGCAAACGATTCTTCAGCCGCCACCAGAACGCGGACCGGATGCTGCGCCGTTTGCGGGAGGACCTTTCCGCTCGGCCGGCTCTATCGGGCGCAGCATCTTCGGCCGAGGTTGAACGAGGCGATCGCCCGGGAGACTTCGGGCTGGAACGACAGCAGTCTCATCTGCAGCGAAGACCTGACGCGGTTTCGTCGCATCTACGTCGAAAGACTGCTGGAGGAGGAACGGGGCGAGCTCTCCGCGCTGGACAAGGAAGTGCTGGAGAGTTTCGAGAGGGGGCAATCCACGGTGCTCGGCACGGCGACCCCTTTCGAGGAGAGGTCAACGCTCGGTCAGCGGCTTGCCGATCGTGTCGCCTCCTTCGGTGGCTCCTGGACGTTCATCATCCTCTTTGTTTCGGTGCTCGTTTCCTGGATGGCGATCAACGTCACCGGGATTCTCTCCAACAACTTCGATCCCTATCCCTTCATTCTGCTCAACCTGGTTCTCTCCTGCGTCGCTGCCCTTCAGGCGCCGGTGATCATGATGAGCCAGAAGCGGCAGGAGGAGAAAGACAGGCAGCGCGCAGAGAACGACTACATGGTGAATCTGCGCGCCGAGCTGGAAATCCGCCAGCTGCACGAGAAAATCGACCACCAGATGGCCCATCAATGGGAGAGGCTGGCAGAACTCCAGCAAATTCAGATCGAACTGCTCGAACAGCGCGGCAAGCACTGATCCGCAACCAGCCGAGACTTCTCGTCTACCGCAAGCGGTCAGCCCCGGGTTCGCTTCACACGGGCTGGACCGACTTCACGCTGCCGTTGTTGTCCACGACGCAGTCGAACCTCCGCCCGCCGGCATCCAGTTCGACGCTGTAGGTCTGCGCGTCGATCTGGCGCGAGTTCATCGGAAGCACCTTCGTGCTCTCCGTCTTGGCGGAGCCTGCGACTGCGTTGGCGCAGATGAGCTGCAGATCAGCCGGCGCCGTCTGCAGTGTCGTACGGGCCATTTCCTCGGGCGGCGGCGGCGAGACGCAGCCGGCAAGGGCGGCGGCGCAGCCCACCACGAGAACATGCAATGCCATTCCACGTCCGTTCGATCTCGTCGTCGACACGCAAAAGCCCTCCAGATGTCGCCGTTTTTCATACGCCCTTGTAAAGGGCGGCCCCCTGCATCAGCACGATGACCTTGGCTCCAATCTTCACGCGGGAGTGCAGGTCGATGATGTCGTCGTTGTTCATGCGTATGCAGCCCGAAGAAACGTCCAGGCCGATGGTCCAAGGCTCCACGGTGCCGTGGATGCGGTAAATCGTGTCGTTGTCTCCCTCGTAGAGGTAGAGAGCGCGGGCTCCCAGCGGATTGTCGGGGCCGCCAGGCATGCCGGCCGCCCATTTTGCCGCATTCGCGTCGCGGGCGACCATCTCGGCGGGCGGAGTCCATGTCGGCCATTCCGCGGTTCTGCCTACCCTGACGATGCCGGCCCAGCCAAATCCTTCCCGTCCGACGCCGATGCCGTAGCGTATCGCCTGCCCGCCGGGCTGAACCAGATAGAGAAAGTGCTGGTTGCCGTCGATGATGATGGTGCCCGGCGGCTCGGCGGTGCGGAACCGCACGACCTGCCTGCGAAACGCTTCCGGCAATTGCTTGTTGCGGGCAAAGTACTGCCGCGCCTTCTTCTTGTCGTAGTCGACCCATTTGCGGGTCTTGGAATCGAAGATCTGCGTTTGCGCTGCCACGGCTCCCAGGCCCGCGATCAGCATTCCGGCAGCGAGCAGAATGACGCCGGCGGTTCTTTTCCTGCTGGATGCGGTGTCCTTCCGGCGGCGCTCGAAGAATGTCGTCATCATTGCTTTGCCCATCCGTCGATGCGAGCTGCGTTATCCTCGACCCATTTCCTGGCATAGTCGGGAGGTGACTGGCGCTCGACCTCGAGGGCGTAGCTCATCTGCGTGACCTCCTCGGGCGTCAGGTCGACCGCCTCAAGGAACTTGGCGATGTCGGGGTGCTTCGTTTTGAAGGCGGAGGCATAGGCAATGTGGAAATTTGCCGGTCCCCAGGCGACCGGAGCGCTCGACTTGGTGATCCAGAGCGGATCACTGGCGGGAACGATCTTCCACTTCGCCGGGTCATAGGGCGTCTCGGTCAGCCGGACGATCTTGTGCAGTTCGAAGACATGGTGGGGAGCATAGCAGTAGAACACCATCGGCCGGCCGGTGGCGACCGCCGCGTCTATGGCCGCCATGGCGACCTCTTCCTCAGCTTCCACGAGCGTCAGGTTGTTGGCGTATCCGTAGCTGTTGGCGCGCACCCGTTCGATCCCGGTCGAGGACCACGTCTGCGCGCCGATCCACATCTCGCCGCGTCCGTCCCCATCCGTGTCGAGCGCCTTCGTCTTCGCGGGGTTGCTGAGATCGGCGACGCTTCTTATCCCGTAGGTTTCAGCTGCGTCCGGTGTCGCGCAGATCCCCTGCCAGGCGGTTACGCTGTGGTCGCTGAGCACGACGGCGCGCTTCTGCACGACGAATTTCTGGATCACGTCGTCGAAGTTAGGCCGCCACACCTCTGGGTGGACGTCCACGGCGCCGGACTCGAGTCCGTTGAAGGCGGTGAGCGTGCCCATCTCCTTGACGTCCGCGTTGAGGGCGAACTCCTTGGCGATAGCGAGTTTCAGGATGTTTGCCGTGGCCTGACCGGATGGCCAGTTTGGCATGGCGATGACGAGATCCGCACCCATGGCGGGAAGCGTACCGGCGAAAGCGACCGCCGTGGCGAGCGCCATCGCGATGAACCTTGCATGTCGTTTCACGATTTCCCCCAAACAAACGCTCCCTTTGATGGGATCGTTCTAGAATGATCGCTAACTGCAAAATGCTTCATGCTGGTCGGTTTGACGCGTGCAGGATGCCCAGCTTGCGCGCTCTGGTCAACTTCTCTTTGTCTCGTAAGCGGGACAAGAAATGGGCAGTTTCGGAAATTCTGTCCCTTCTTTGCCGGCCCGATGCGGGAGAATCAGTCGGAAATCTCGACGGTGAGGGTGTAGTCGCAGCTTTCTGCCCGCCGCGCTGCATTGCGCATCAGATAGACGTCGACCGTGTAGTTGCCGGTTGCCGGAAGCACGTTGGCATACTCGTTTCCCTCCGCCGAACCGATGAAGATGGCGGCGTCGCCGACGGGCGGAAGCAGGTTGAAGTAGCAACTGTCGTTATCAGGCACGAAGAGTATGGAAATGGCCTGCCCGCCATTCGCGCCGACCACGTATCTGTGGCCGTCATCGCCCTTCACCGATCCCTTTATCGACTTGGAGCTGGCACCCGGATCGAACCTGATGATCTCCGTCTTTTCGGCTGCGGATGAACCTGAAGACAGCGACACGAGAACCGCGAATGCCGCACTCCCCATGCCGGGCATCCGGGCATTCCTGAGTGCCATGTCTGCTCCGTCTCGGACCCCGGGGGCCAGGCTTGTGAATGATTGTCTCGCGACGCTGTGGAAGGGCGAATTTCCGGGGCTGCCGGAACTTTGTCAAGGCAATCCCACCGGATATAGGAGCGGAAGGCGGTGTTCATGTCGGCACCGTGCGACGGGGGGAGGCATGCCGCCAGGCCAAGGAGGCGGGATGCCGCCGA
Organism: Sinorhizobium sp. BG8; assembly: GCF_016864555.1. Lineage (NCBI taxonomy): Bacteria > Pseudomonadati > Pseudomonadota > Alphaproteobacteria > Hyphomicrobiales > Rhizobiaceae > Sinorhizobium > Sinorhizobium sp. BG8. Next base: position 1,321,028 of record NZ_CP044011.1, read on the forward strand.
TGCGTGCCCGGCGGCATCCGGTCGATCATACGAACAGGAAGTCGCTCGCCTTCAGTTCCGCAATCGTGACGTCCTCGAAGGTCAGGGACGCACCGCCGAAGTCGATGTAGGTGTCCTCGCCATTGTCTATGGACTTGGCAAGTCCTCGCAACTCCCTGAAGTTTGCGACGCCGAGCGACGTATCGATCACGACGGTGTCGACGCCTGCCTGGAAGTCTTCGATCTCGGTGATGCCAATCGAGAACACGAAGGTGTCGGCGCCGGCGCCGCCTTCGAGTTCGTTGCGGCCGCTGCCGCCATCGAGGCGATCGTTGCCGGAACCGCCTTCCAGGTCGTCATTGCCGCTGCCGCCGAAGAGCGTGTCATTGCCGGAACCGCCCTCGAGGTCGTCGATTCCGCTGTTGCCATAAAGACGATCGTTGCCGCTGCCGCCGATGACGTCATCGTGGCCCGAGCCGCCCTTGAGCATATCGTTGCGGCCATAGCCGAAGAGCTTGTCGTTGCCGGAGCCGCCATCCAGCGTGTCCTTGCCGCTGGTGCCGACAAGCCGGTCATTCCCGCTCGAGGCCGCGGCAACCGGCTGCGAGCTGGTCGCGAAGCCGAAATGCGATGCCTTGAGGCTGTCGATCCTGGTGTCTTCGAGGCGCAGCGTGTTGCCACCGCCGAAGTCGAAGAGAACGTCCTCGCCATCATCGACAGTGCGCGCCTTGCTCATCAGTTCTGCAAAGCTGTCGATGCCGAGCGACGTGTCGATGCTGATCGTATCATCCGTGGTGTTGAAATCGTCGATCTCGTCCCGGCCGGAGGAGAAGACGAACAGGTCCCTGCCGGCGCCGCCTTCCAGTTCGTCATTGCCGGTGCCGCCGATCAGCGTGTCGTTGCCGCTGCCGCCCTCGAGCTCGTCATTGCCGGACCCGCCGTTCAGGTAATCGTTCCCCGAGCCGCCATCCAGGTCGTCGTTGCCTGCATAGCCGTAGAGCTTGTCGTTGCCGGCCAGGCCGTAGATGTCGTCGATCTTGCTCGTGCCCTTCAAGAGATCGGCCGCCGTCGTGCCCCTGAGCTTTGCCATTTGAACTTCCTTTCTGGTCTGTGCGACGAACAGCCCGGCGCCGGATGCAGCCGGGTGCGTCTTTTACGCTTCGACCAGTCTGTACGGTCCGGGCTTTCGGCACCCTGACAACGATTGTCAGCGAAATGTCAGTTTGAATCCGGTAGGGATGGGGCATGACCTCAAGACCCCACCATCGCCGAATGCTGCTGCGAATCCTGGCAGCCTGCTTTTTCCTCTATCCCGTCGTTGCCTTGAGCGAGACGGCGGACGATGATGACGACGCGAACGACGCGCGCGAGCACTACGAGGCCCGCGAGGCCTTGCGTCTCGGGCAGATTCGTCCACTGGAGGAGATCATCGCCACCGTGCGCAAGGAGATTGCCGGTGACATCATCGAGATCGAGTTCGAGCGCGAAGACGGGCGTTATATCTACGAGCTCGAGATCATCCAGCCGTCCGGACAGATCGTCGAAGTCGACGTCGACGCCAGCACGATGCAAATTCTGAAGCGCGAGGAAGACTAGTGCGGCTTCTGGTTGTGGAAGACGACCACAGGATAGGCGAGGACATCAGGAGTGTTCTGACCTCTGCCGGCTATGCGGTCGACCTCCTGCACAATGGGAAGGATGCCTGGTTCAGGGGCGATACGGAGGACTATGGCCTCATCGTTCTCGACCTCGGCCTGCCCGGGATGGATGGCATCAGCGTGCTGAGGCAGTGGCGCGCAAGCGGACGCCACACGCCGGTGCTCGTCCTGACGGCCCGCGGCAGCTGGGCGGAACGGGTCGAGGGCATTGACGCCGGTGCGGACGATTACCTGCCCAAGCCGTTCCAGTTCGAGGAACTGCTGGCGCGCGTCCGCGCGCTCATCAGGCGCTCGGTCGGGCATGGCGCGGCGACGATCGAAGTCGGCGAACTGCTCATCGACACGCGCATGATGCGCGTCAGCATCTCCGGCATGCCGCTCAACCTCACGCCCTTCGAATACCGGCTGGTCAGCTATCTGGCACATCACCGCGGCCGCGTCGTGCCGGCATCCGAGCTGCAGGATCATGTCTATGGCGACGACTACTCGCGTGATGCCAACGCGCTCGAAGCGATGATTGCCCGGCTGAGGAAAAAGCTTGGAAGCACGGCGATCACCACCCGAAGGGGGTTCGGCTACCTGATGGGTGACGACACGTGATCTCGCGCAGGTCGCTTCGCCTGCGCCTGGCGCTGGCCGGCACCGCCTCGATCGGCGTCGCGCTTGTCGTCGCCTTCTTCGGTCTCTCCTTCCTCTTCGAGCGGCATGTGGAGCGCCGCGTCGCGGGTGAGCTCAAGCTTCATCTCGACCAGGTCATAGCCGGTTTAGGGCTCGATTCAGCCGGGAAGCTCGATGTATTCCGGCCTCCCGTCGATCCCCGGTTCCAGCGGCCGCTCTCCGGTCTCTACTGGCAGATCGAGGGACAGGATCTCGAGCGCCGGTCGCGCTCGCTCTGGGATGAGGCGATCGACCTGCCGGAGCTTGCCGGCACGGGCCTGCAGGAACTGTCGGTTTCCGGTCCCGACCATGCTGAACTTCTCGTCATGGCGCGGCAAGTGGTGACCGAAGACAGGCTTGGCGACCAGCCCGTCGTGGCGGCAGTGGCGATTGACCGGGCTGACATTACCAGTGCGACCGCTGCGTTCCGGCGCGACCTGCTCCCCTTCATCGCCCTTCTGGCGGCGGTGCTCGTTGCTGCGAGCCTCGCACAGATCGTCATCGGGCTTCGCCCGCTGGCGGATCTGAGAGAGCGGATCGCGCGCATCCGTAATGGAGATGCTCAACGGCTTGGCACCGCTTTTCCCGACGAGGTCCAGCCGCTGACGAGTGAAGTGGACGCACTGCTCCAGTCGCGCGAAGAGCAACTGCGCAAGGCACGGGAACGAGCGTCTGAGCTCGCCCACGCCTTCAAGACGCCCCTGCAGGCGCTCTCCGGCGACGTGCTCCGGCTGCGCGAGGCCGGGCAGGTGGAAGCGGCACAGGAAATCGAATCCCTGATCGTGGTCATGCGTCGCCTGGTCGACCATGAGATGGCCCGTGCCCGCATGGCCGGGCCGGGGCATTCGGCCCGCTCGGATCTTCGCCGTGTGGTGTCGAGTGTCGTAGCCGTCGTCGGCCGTACTCCGGCAGGGCAGAAGATCGACTGGGCGATCGACATACCCGCGGATGTCGATGTCCGGATGGACCCCGACGATCTGTCCGAGCTCATCGGCAGCCTGACGGAAAACGCGGCGCGTTATGGCCGCTCCGAAGTGTCGATTAGGGCGGCCCGCACCGGCGGAGCGGTCACCGTCGAAATCGAAGACGACGGACCGGGCATCGAGGAAGAGAAGCTCAAGAACGTTCTGCGGCGCGGCGAGCGGCTGGATACGACGAGCGGCGGTGCCGGTCTCGGGCTGGCGATTGCCGAGAGCATCGTGCAGACGGTCGGAGGCGAAATCGTGCTCGGAAACCGCAGTCGCGGCCTGCATGTCGCCCTTCGTCTGCCCGCAGCGTCATAGGACGTCGGGCAAGGGCAAACTGCTTGGGCGTTGGCGGACTCGCGCCGCATTGAACGGACCTGCCCTTGAAGATCGGCAGCAAGCGGATATTTTCCTCTACACGCGGCAGATATGCCGTGCAATTTTTCGTTGTCGTTCCAGCATTCGACGTTCGCCGTAAAAGTCCTGATGCGGGGGGTGCAATGGGCAATCGGGAAGATATCCAGGCGCTGGGCAAGCGCATTGGGCAGTCGATTATCGGCCAGGAGGAAATGATCGAGCGATTATTGCTCGGCCTGCTCGGCAACGGGCACCTGCTGGTGGAGGGCCTGCCGGGTCTTGCCAAGACCCGCGCCATCAAGAGCCTCGCGAAAAATCTCGACGCCAGCCTTTCGCGAATCCAGTTCACGCCTGACC